>JAYSEY010000015.1:0-132447 GCA_041913605.1 Permianibacter sp. | reverse complement strand
GCCTGTCAGGCGATGACCACGTGCATAGCACGTGGGTTTCTGTCTGCTACTAAAACACGCCGGCGACAATCGAGCTCTGCCGCGGCATCCGTTTGAAAATCAAATCACACCGTTACGTATCGCTTTGCAGGCTGCTGCGCAGTCACGTTACATCTCCTGGCTGCCGTCACGTTCAATAATTTCCGTGACAACAAGATGATTGCATTTCGGACAGTGCCCCTCGACAAGCAGTTTATTGCCCTCCTCATACTCCACCGGATGTAGCATTCCGATATCGGCCGCCCTGCAGTGATCGCACCATGTCTCGCTGGCGAGCCAGATCTGCTCACATATAGGACGAGCACTGAAGTCTCGCTTCACCCGCATGTTTCAACTCTTCCGCCGCATCCGCTGGGCAAAAAAGCCATCGGTCTGATGGCGGTTCGGCAGCAGGTTCAGTGTGCCGTGCTGGCGCAGACGCTCGGCCAGCGGCGCGTCGATGGCAGCGATGGCGTTCAGTACCGGCGGTGCATCGCGTTCGGTGTCACTGACCGGCTCGCGTTCGAACTGCGGGTGCGCGGCCAGAAAGCCCTCGACGATGGCTTCGTTTTCCGCCTGCAGCAAGGAACAGGTGGCGTACACCAGACGGCCACCCGGTTTCACCAGATCCGAGGCGGCGGCAAGAATTTCTGCCTGCTGGGCATTCAGATCGGCGAGATCCAGATCGCGCCATTTCATGTCCGGGTTGCGGCGCAGCGTGCCGGAACCGGAGCACGGCGCATCCACCAGCACCGAATCAGCCGTGCCCAGCAGTGCGCGCAGCGCTGCTTCATTGGCTTCATCAAGCGGAATGCTGCGCACATTGTCGAGTTTTGCGCGCACCACACGCGGCTTCATTTTGTCGAGCCGGTATTTGGCGATATCGCAGGCGATGACACTGCCGCGATTCATCATCAGATCGGCGATATGCAGGGTTTTGCCACCAGCGCCGGCGCAGAAATCAACCACGGTCTGCTTCGGTTTCGGCGCCAGCAACCAGGCCACCAACTGGCTGGCTTCGTCCTGCAATTCGAAATGGCCGGCCTTGAAGCTGTCGGTGTGAAACAGCGGGCCGCGCGTGTCGCGGCGCAAGCCCCAGGGCGACAGCGGCGTCAGCTTGCAGTCATAGCCGGCAGCATCGAGCGCTTCTTTCACTGCTTCGCGCGTGCTCAGTCGTGTGTTGACGCGGATGTCCACCGGCGCGGCTTCATTCAGTGCGCGGGCGATGGCTTCGGCTTCGTCATCGCCGTATTGCGCGCGCAGCGCATCAGCGAGCCAGTCCGGCAGATTATTGCGCTCGGCAAAACTCAGGCTGCTGCGATCAAAAGTGCGGATCGCCTTGACCAGCGCTTCGGCGCGGTCGGAAAAATCGGTGGTCTCGAAAGCGCGGGCATTCCAGCCCAGCACCACGATCAGCGCCGTTGCCACCTGATGCCGAGCTTCATTGTGCGGATCACGGAACGGACCGAAGCTTTCGTACAGGCGCGAAAATTCACGCTGGCGGCGCAGGCAGGTGTAAACAGTTTCGGCGGCAAAGCCGCGATCCTTGCTGCCCATTTGTTTGTGATGACGGAAAAATTTCTCCATCACCTGATCGGCCGGCTCGCGCGCGGTCAGCACGTTGGCCAGCAGGGTGCTGGCCTGGAAAAATCGCGCGCGTGCAAATTTGTTCGGGGCGTCGGTCATGATCTCGGTTCTTCTGTGAGCTCAGTTTTTCTGAGGTAAGCCGCAACCTGTGTTGCGATAGCGAGTAAGTGTCTTCAACACGCGGGATTATTTTTCCGGCCGGCGCGCGCCGGCCGGTCTTTCATTTTCCTTTGCGTTTGCTGCCGGCCTGCTGGCGCGACCATTCGGCCAGCACCACCGCCGTTGCGCAGCTGACGTTGAGACTTTCCACCGCGCCGGTGCCGGGAATGCTGACCCGGGCATCGGCTTCTTCAAGCGCAAACCGGCTCAGGCCTTCGCCTTCTTCACCGAACAGGATGACGCTGCGCTTCGGCCATTGGTAATCGAACAGGCTTTCGCTTTCGTGCGAGCTGGTGGCCACCCACTGGAAACCTTCGGCATGAAAGTGCTGCAGCGATTGCGCCAGATCACGGAAGGTCACCAGCGGCAGCGATTCCAGTCCGCCTTCGGCAATGCGCGCCGCCGCGCCGGCGTGGATCGGAGCGGTTTCCGGCACCAGCAGCGCCTTGACGCCGAAGTGCGCCGCGGTGCGGGCGATGGCACCGAGATTGTGCGGATTGCCGATGCCTTCCAGCGCCAGCACGGTGCAGCTTTCGCCTGCTGCCAACTGGCCGAGAAATTCGTTGTCACGCAGCGTCAGGCGTTTTTTCACCAGCAGGCAAACGCCCTCATGATGCTGGGTGTCGGCAACGCGATTCAGTTCTTCATCGGGAATGATGTGATAGGCCAGCCGGTTCTCGACGCAGAACCGCATGATGTCATTGCAACGCGACAACACACGCTGGGAGAAATAGGCGCGGATCAAATCCTGTGGCCGTTTGGCAAACATGCCGAGGCAGGCATTGAGACCATAGATGCGGGTCTCGTCACTGCGCTGGGCGTTTTGCGGTTTGCTGCTGATCGGCTCGCCGTTTTCATCCAGCTCGGGCGCCGGACGCGGGCGGTCGGCGTCGGCACGCGGCGCGCGATCATCACGGAAGCGGTCTTCACGCGGCCGATCACCATAGGGCTGACCACGGAAGTTGCCGCGATCTTCACGCGGACGGTCCTCGCGGAAACGATCCTCGCGACGCGGGCGCTCGCTGCGCTCACCGCGTTCGTCAAACCGGCGCGGCGGCCGGTCGTCGTCGCGGCGCGGCGCATCGAAACGCGGACCACGCGGATCGGGTTGTTCTTCACCGGCCGGACGCCAGACATTCATGTTGTCCTTGCGCAGCGGTTTGTCGAACTTGTCGGCACGCGCGCCGCTGTCCCGTTCCGTGTCACGCGCATCGCGATCACGGAAGGCGCGCGCGCTGCGCGGATGGGCGTCGCGCGGCGAGTCGCCTGCACTGCGTTCGCCATACGGCCGATCACCGCGCGGACGATCTTCACGCGGCCGATCACCATACGGCCGATCACCGCGCGGACGATCTTCACGCGGCCGATCGCCATACGGCCGATCACCGCGCGGACGATCTTCACGCGGCCGATCACCATATGGCCGATCACTGCGCGGACGATCTTCACGTGGCCGATCGCCATACGGCCGGTCACTGCGCGGACGATCTTCACGTGGCCGATCACTATACGGCCGATCACTGCGCGGACGATCTTCGCGTGGCCGATCACCGTACGGACGGTCACCATGCGGACGATCTCCGCGCGGCGCATAAGCCTCGCGGCGCGCACCGCGGCCGTCGTCATGACTGTGCGGTGCATCGTGGCCACGCCGATCGGCAGGATGGCGGCGCGGCGAGCGCTCACCGCGTTCAGAAAACGACGACGGACGCGTATCGCGTCCGCCCGGGCGGCCAGTTTTTTTCATGCGAGTTCCGTACTGTCATGCGCCAGCTTGGCCCGCCATTCGGCGACCGCTTCAGCGCGTTTTTCAAAAATGCGTTCGGCGAGTTCATCGCCTTTCCAACCACGCGCCAGCAAGGGCTGCACAGCGACGTTGCGCGCCAGTTTCAGCGCGCCATTCCAGAACGCGCGCTGCGGATAGGCGCGTTCCTCCCAGCCGGTGCGACCGCGATAATCGGCTTCGCAGGCCAGCAGCACATCGGCAAAGCGTTCCGGCCGGCGGAACGCATCGGCCTGTTGCAGCACGCGCACCACGGTGCCCGGCCGCAGCGTCAGGCCGCGATGAATGTTCAGGTGGAAGCGCGACACCAGCACGCCGAGATCGCGGCAGTCATTGGGAATTTTCAGCCGCGCACACAGCGCTTCGATGATCGGCACGCCGCCTTCCTCGTGGCCGCGATGACTGGGCCATTGCTCAGCCGGCGTCACGCCCTTGCCGAGGTCGTGAACCAGCGCCGCAAACCGTACCGGCAGTGTAGGACTCAAGTGGCAGGCTTGCCCGAGCACCATCAGGGTGTGCACGCCGGAGTCGACTTCCGGGTGCCAGAGCGGCGGATTCGGCACGCCCCAGAGCCGGTCGATCTCGGGGAACAACCGGGCCAGCGCGCCAACCTCGCGCAGTACGCCGAAATACACCGCCGGCGCCGGATCGGTGAGCGCGCGGGCGGTTTCCATCCAGACCCGTTCCGGGGTCAGGTGATCAAGCTCGCCGCTGGCGCTCATCTGCGTCATCAGCGCGCGGGTTTCGTCGGCGATGACAAAGCCGAGGCTGGCATAGCGGGCAGCGAAGCGCGCCACGCGCAGCACCCGCAGCGGATCATCGGCAAACGCCGGTGAAACATGGCGCAGCAGCCGCGCCTCCAGATCGCGCCGGCCCCCCCAGGGGTCGATGAGCGTGCCGTCGTCGGCCAGGGCCATGGCATTGACGGTGAGATCGCGACGGCGCAGGTCGTCTTCCAGCGTTACGTCAGCATCGGCATGGACAACAAAGCCGTGGTAGCCGTGGCCGCGCTTGCGCTCGGTGCGCGCCAGCGCATATTCCTCACGCGTCTGCGGATGCAGGAACACCGGGAAATCGCGGCCGACCTGCTGGTAGCCGAGACGCAGCATGTCCGCCGGCGAGGCGCCGACGACGACATGGTCGCGTTCGTGCACCGGCCGTCCGAGCAGCTGATCGCGGACAGCGCCGCCAACGAGGTAGGTGTTCATGGCCGGCATTCTACCCGTTTCCACCCCCCGGCCGGGCGCCGGTGTCGCCGGCCGGCGGGCAGGCGGTATAGTGGCCGCCCTGCCGTCAGGGACTGTCGCCACGCATGTATCAGGGCCACTACGGGCTGTCCGAAGATCCATTTTCGATTGCCCCCGATCCGCGCTTTTTCTATCTCAGCCAGCGCCACCGCGAGGGCCTTGCCCATCTGTTGTATGGCGTCGGCAAGGGCGGCGGCTTCATTCTGCTGACCGGCGAAGTCGGCACCGGCAAAACCCTGCTCTGCCGCTGCCTGCTACAGGAATTGCCCGACAACGTCCGGCTGGCCTTCGTGCTCAATCCACGCCTATCGCCGGTCGAATTGCTGCAAACCCTGTGCGACGAATTGCGCATCGCCCTGCCCGATGCCCGCGACAGCCTGAAAGCACTCACCGACGCCATCACTGAACGGCTGCTTGAACACCACCGCCGCGGCCTCAGCACGGTGTTGCTGATCGACGAAGCGCAGCAATTGTCTGACGATGCAATGGAACAGGTGCGGCTGCTGACCAACCTGGAAACCAACGAAAAGAAACTGCTGCAGATCATTTTCGTCGGTCAGCCGGAGTTGCTGGAAAAACTCGCCCAGCCGAATCTGCGCCAGCTCGCCCAGCGCATCACCGCGCGTTATCACTTGCTGCCGCTCAGTCTTGCCGACACGGCAGCTTATGTCCGTCACCGTCTGCAACGTGCCGGCGCCAAACAACTGCCGTTCACCACCCGGGCGATCCGCGCCCTGCACCGCTACAGCGGCGGCATTCCGCGACTCATCAATACCATTTCCGATCGCGCACTGCTCGGCGCCTATGCCCGCAATCGAATGCAGGTTGGTCAGGCCACGCTGATCGCGGCCGCGCGCGAAGTGCACGGACCGGTGCAGTTCGCCCGCCTGCGCACCGCCATCCTGAATCGCCCCGCCATCCGCAACAGCCTGATCGCAGCCGCGGTGCTGATGACCACACTGAGCCTGACGCTGCTGACCGCACCGCTGTGGCGTAGTGCGCCGGCAGCATCGCTGCAAACGTCTGCAGAAACTCCCGCCAGCGGCGCTGCGGCACAGAACAGCACACCGGTCGCGGACAGTCCGGCCAACACGCCGGAAAAAACCGGCACCGACACGGACGCGCCGCTGATCCGCGCGCTGCTGGCTGGCAAACCTGCCGACAGCAAGGGCGACCTTGCTGCAGCTGAAGTGCTGCGTCGCTGGCAGATTGATTATCTCGCCCGTCGCGATGGCGAACTTTGCGCGCACGTCGCGCGCAAAGGCCTGCGCTGCGAAACCGGCAATACCAGCTGGCTGCAACTGATGGCGCAAAACGTGCCGGCCATGCTGAAACTGCACAGCCATGAATTCGGTGAATTCTGGGTGGCGCTGATCGGCATCGAAAACGAACGCGTCGTGCTGCGCGTCAGTGATCGCGAAGTGCTGCTCTGGCCGCATGAGCGCCTGATCAATCTCTGGACCGGCGATGTGCAATGGTTCTGGCAACCGCCGCGCGGCTACCAGAAACCGCTGAGCGAAGGCATGAGCGGTGCGCCAGTGCGCGAACTGGCCGAAATGCTGGCCACACTCAACGGTCGCCGGGCCGGCACCGGCAATGTTTTCAGCGCGCAAATGAGCGCCGATCTGCAAGCGCTGCAGCAGCGCCTCGGCCTCAATGCCGACGGCATAGCTGGCGCACAAACGCTGACCGCACTGATGAGCCGCGCGCAAACCGATCATCCCCGCCTGCTCGACACGACGCTGCCGCTCACCGCCAGCGCCGCACAGGAGTAAATCCCTTGTCTTATCTGCTCGAAGCCCTGCAGAAATCCGAACAGGAACGCCAGCAACAACCGGGCGCCGCCACCCTGTCGGCACCGCCTGCCGAATTTGCCCGCGATGACCACGGCATTTCGCCGTGGATATTTGTTGCCATCGCCGCGCTGCTGATCAACACCGCGCTGGTGATCTGGCTGGCCCTGCGCCAGGACACGCCGGCAGCGCCGCCAACCGTGATCGTGCAACCGATTCAGGTACCGGCGCCAGCCAGCACCGCGACCAATACAGCGCACGCCACCGCAACTGATCTCGCAACCGATATGCCAGCAAATGCCGGCGCGGAAGAAAACAGCAACACACTGCTGGACGGCTTTGCCGTGCGCGACAGCAACAGCGTACACGACCGAAACACAGCGGCACCCAGTCCGCAACTGCTCGACGCCGTCAACACGCCAGCCAAACCGGCGCGTCACAACGCAACGGCGAACGGCACCAATAGCAGCGTTGATGCCGAAAGTGCCGGCTGGGAAACCATCTCGCCCTCACGGCCGCGCGCCAGCCTCGCCGCCAGCGATGCGCCGGTGATCAGCGCCAACGAATTGCCCGCCGATCTGCGCGCCCGCCTGCCGGTACTGAGTATGCAATCGCATTTGTTCGCCGAAGACGCCCGCAATTCCTCCGTCATGATCAACGACCGCCACCTCACACCCGGCGATCACCTGACCGACGACATCCAGCTGGAAACCGTGGTTGAAAAAGGCGCCATCCTGCGCATCGGCGAACACCGCGTCCTGCTGCCTGCATTGGGGCGTTGGCAGCCGTAAACGTTCGCGGTCGGTGGTGCAATGCTGTGCACATTCTGACGCTGCAGCACACCGGGAAACTCGCCACAACGGTGGTGATGAGGCTTCGGCAGACGCAGCGACATGTGCGATTCGAATCACAACAGGTCGAGATCTCCGCTTAACCCGGCTCATCCTTCGACAGGCTCAGGACGAACCGGGTATCCAATCGTGAATTGCCAAAGGAATGCCGCATGACCCAGTGCACTGATCTCACCGGAAACGCGTCCGGCAAGCTGCGTCTGGCAATTGCCCAGATCGCGCCAATCTGGCTGCAACGTGAGGCCACGCTGGACAAGATCCTTGCCCAGCTGGCGCCGGCCCGTGCGCAGGGCGCCGATCTGATCTGTTTTGGTGAAGCGTTGTTGCCCGGTTATCCGTTCTGGATTGAGCACACCGACGGCGCGCGCTTCAATGCCGCGTTCCAGAAAATGCTTTATGCGCACTATGTCGAACAGTCAGTGTGCATCGAGAACGGCGATCTGGATGTTCTGTGCAGCGCGGCGCGAGATCTGCAGATTGCGGTGGTGCTGGGTGTGATGGAGCGGCCGGCGGCGCGCGGCGAGAGTGTGTATTGCAGCGCGGTGTACATTGATCGCAACGGCGCCATTGCCAATGTGCACCGCAAGCTGATGCCTACTTACGAAGAGCGGCTGGTCTGGGCGCAAGGCGACGGCCACGGCTTGCGCACGTTTGCTCTCGGCCGGTTCACGCTCGGCATGCTCAATTGCTGGGAGAACTGGCTGCCGCTGGCGCGCACGGCGCTGTACGCGCAGGGCGAGGATTTGCATGTTTCGTTGTGGCCGGGCAATCCGCACAACACCAGCGACTTGCCGCGTTTCATCGCCAAAGAAGCGCGCAGTTATGTGGTCGCGGTCAGCGGCCTGTTGCGGCGCGCGGACATTCCCGACAGCTTGCCGTTCGCTGCCGAGTTGCGCGCCGCGCTGCCGGAAACCATGGCCCGAGGCGCGTCCTGCATCGCCGGACCGGACGGCGAATGGCTGCTGCCGCCCTGGCTGGACGAAGAAGGCCTGCGCGTGGTGAATATTGATCACGCACGCGTGCGCGAAGAACGGCAGAATCTCGATGTCTGTGGCCACTATGCGCGACCGGATGTGCTGCAACTGCAACTCGACCGGCGACGCCAGCAGGTATTGAACGTGACGGATGATCAGATCTGAATGCGGCGTTCGCGCATGCTGCATGCACGCAACGCGCAGTTGCCAGTTCCGCCGATAGCGCTGAATCCGCACGCCGTTCGTCCTTTGCCTGTCGACGGATGAGCGGCATCGCGCGGGATCATGCCGCTTTGTGGTTGAGTCGCGTTTGCTGCTGAACCTGCGCGAGCATCGCCACAGACGAAGCATCGCCACATCCGGCAAATCACCCCCAAAAAAATGTCGGGAATTTGTTCAGGACGTCTCTCGCCCTCCGCACCCGGCCAACATTTCTGCGAACACAAAGGACGACTTTCATGCGCAAACGCCCCTTCCTGCAGGTTGATGTTTTTGCCCACTCGCCACTGGGCGGCAATCCGGTTGCCGTGGTGCTGGATGGCAGCGATCTTGATGATGCGCAGATGCAGGCGTTTGCGCGCTGGACCAATCTGTCTGAAACCACGTTTGTTTTGCCGGCCACTGTGTCTGGTGCCGATTACCGTTTGCGCATTTTCACGCCGGAAGAAGAATTGCCCTTCGCTGGCCATCCGACACTGGGCAGTGCCCATGCTGCGCGCGAAGCCGGTCTGATCGAGGCCGGAAAATCCACCATCGTGCAGCAATGTGCAAGCGGACTGATCCCGATCCGTATCGGTGACGACGGTGCGCTGGAAGCGCAGGCACCGGCCAGCACGGTGCACGCACTGGACAGCGAAACCCGGCAGGCGCTTGCCGACGCGCTCGGCTGTGCGTCGCTTGCCGCGGCGCCGCTCGCCATTGATGTCGGTCCGGTGTGGATCGTGGCCGATCTGGGCGATGCTGCAACGGTGTCAGCGCTGTGTCCGGACATGGTCCGGCTTGTCGCACTCAGCCGGCATGTCCGCCACACCGGCGTCACGGTATTCGGTCGCTGCAATGATGATGACGCGCAACTGGTGGTGCGCAGTTTCGTGCCGGGGAGCAGCGTGCCGGAAGATCCGGTGTGCGGCAGCGGCAATGTCAGCGTCGCTGCGTATTTGCACGCGCGCGAAGATGTTTTGCTGCGTGCACGCCAGTTCTGTTACACCGCCAGTCAGGGCCACAACCTGCAGCGCGATGGACGCGTGCAATTGCGTGTCGATGCCGACAGCGGCCAGGTGTATTTCGGCGGCCGGGCGCGCAGCGTGATCCGTGGCGAGGTGGAGCTGTAAGCACACCAATAACGTGCCAATGGCCGGCGGCGGATCTCAGGCCAGCAATTTGTAAATGCTGAGCGCAACGATCAGGCTGCCGACCATGGCCATCAGCACGCGCGCTTTGATGATCTTCACCAGATAGGCGGCAAACGGCGCCGCGATCAGGCCGCCAATCAGCAGGCCGAGAATGATCTCCAGATGCTGCAGGCCGAAGGCGATCAGGAAAATGATCGTCGCCGCCAGACTGACGAAAAACTCCGCCGCGTGCACGGTGCCAATTGCATAGCGCGGCTCGACGCCTTGGGCGATCAATTGCGTGGTGGTCAGCGAGCCCCAGCCACCACCGCCCACGGCATCGAGAAATCCGGCTGACAAGCCGAGCGGCGTGGTGCCGCGGATGCGCTCCTTGATCACCCGGCCACGCCAGGCGCGAAACAGGATCAGCACACCGATCGCCAGCAGATACAGATTGATGAACGGTTTCAGCGCATCACCATTGACCAGCGACAACAGCGTCGCGCCGATCAGTGCGCCGATCACGCCGGGAATCGCCAGCCGGATCAGCAAATCGCGCCGGACATTGCCGTTGTACACATGCGAAGCCCAGGACGCGCCGGTGGTGAACACCTCGGCGACATGCACCGCCGCACTGGCCGCCGCCGGACTCGCGCCCATGCCGGTCAGCAACGACGAGGTGGTGACGCCATAAGCCATGCCCAGCGCGCCATCGACCAGCTGGGCAGCCAGGCCGATGAGGATGAACCAGGCAATGTCGGATGTGAACTCCATGGCAACAGACGTCTGGAAGGCAGAGGGCGGGGAGTATCCGGACCACGAGCCGGCGGCGGAAATGAGGCGAGCGGATGGGGATATGGCGGACGGGAATGTTTCGCCCGCGCAGCCAGCGGATGTGAACCGGAGGCTACAAATTTCTACGAAAAATCCCGCGCAGCTGACTGGGCAATCCGGCGCACCACTTTTACATTCGGCAGCCGCGTCGGCGCCACGTCAGGTGCTGCACGCAACATCCGGAACAAGAGGTAGTCATGTCGTCATGGACGCGCAGTGCCGGCCTGTTTTTGTCAGGCTTGTTTTCGTTGGACCTGTTTTCATTGAACCGTTGTGTACCCGCCCGGCGGTTTCCATCGCGTTTTTTTCCGCCTTGCTGTTGTCTGCGCTGAGCGTACTGGCAGTGCCGGTGCACGCCGCTTCTTCCCTTGAGCAGGATTTTTATCACGGACTGTTGCTGCACCCGGAAGCCGACCAGCTGCGCTTCGGCGCCAAGGCCGTTGCCAGCACCAAGGAGTCTGATCCCGAGGTATTGGACGTTGTAGCCCAGCGCCTCTGGGAGGAGGCACCGAAAGTTAACGAGCGCACGCGCGATGCCGTTTCCTGGCTGGCGCGGGTGCTGGGCGAGAGTCGTCAGGCCCGTTACCGCGAGTTGTTGGGTGCGGTGCAGACCCGCAGTGCTGACCGCAAACTGCAAAGACACGTGCAGGAAGCAATGCGGCAGATGTCGCCTGCTGCTATTGAACAGTTTGTGCCCGACAGCGTCGATCTGCAGGCGCTGCGCGAGCAGGTGCTGGCCCGCCAACAAGCGGAACGTGAACGCATAGGCCGTCCCGACCTGCAAGGTCTGCAGCCCGGCGCCGGCCTGCACGAGGTACTGGCCGCCTGGGGGCCGCCTGACGCCGTTGACACGACCCGCGCCACGGTCGATGTGCCCGGCCCGTTCCCGACGCTCTACCAGTACACGGTGCAGCTGATGTACTTCGGCACCGGCGCCGTGCGGCTCGATGACAAGCACCAGTGGCGACTGCTGCATACGGTGCACAGCCTGCAACAGACATCGCAGCGCTACGAAGGCTCGGATGCGCTGGTCGCGCACAATCTGATGCTGCCCGGTAACGACGCCCTGCGTATCCAGCTCATCCAGCTCGCCAAGCACCGCAAGCAGTTTGAGCCCGCCCTGCTTGAGGTCATGGCCGCTCGCCTGTGGCTGGGCCGGAATGCCATCAGTAGTCAGGAGGCTGACGCCATGGCCTATCTGGTCAGATTCCTCAGCGTCCACGGTCAGGGACGTTACCGGCACCTGCTACAGACCCTGGCCAGCACCTCGACGTCAGGCAAGATCCGCGATTACGCCGAGGACTACCTTGATGAGCACCCGGCTACCCAAGCTGCGCAATGGCAACCACCCGTGAGCGCCGAACCGGCGCCGGTGTCGCCGGCCGCGCCCGCCTCCACCCCCTGAACCGTTGTTACCCGCCCGGCACCCTGCGTGTCGGGCGGGCCAGTGCCGCACTGCCGTCCATCTCCCCTTCTTCACGCACGCGTTCTTCACGCACGCCGGCAATCGACATGCCTGCCGGTTATGCCGATACCACCGGCGGTCCTTTCCTGATTGGACGTCCAAAAACCTAGCATCGCGGTCATCGTTCACCCTGACCGGATGTCCTCATGTCTGCCCCCAACCTGCCGGCGACGCTGCTCGGCGACTCGCGCAGCGAGTTGCTGGCGCGCGTCGTCGATGGCCTCGACAGCCACCAGCTGTACTGGCTGTCCGGCTATGCCGCCGGCCTTGCCCAGCGGCCGCTGAGCGCGGCTGTTGCCCGCGAACTGAATCCTGCTGCGGCCAATCCGGCGCTGAGCGTGGTGGCCAGTGCCGCACCGGCAGCGCTGCCGGCCACGCCGCGCCTGACCCTGCTCTACGGTTCGCAGACCGGCAATGCCCGGCGCGTGGCCGAGCAACTGGCGGCGCGGCTGAAGGCCGACGGCCGCGAGCTGCGCCTGATGCGCGCCAGTGACTACAACACTCGCGATCTGAAAGACGAAAAGCTGTTGCTGGTCGTGGTCAGCACCCAGGGCGAAGGCGAGCCGCCGGAAGACAGCGTCACGTTCTTCAACTTCCTCAATTCGGCGCGGGCGCCGAAATTGCCGCAGCTGAAATACGCCGTGTTCGGTCTCGGTGACTCCAGCTACGCGCAGTTCTGCGCCTATGGCAAAGCGCTGGATGCCCGCCTCGCCGCGCTCGGTGCCCAGTCGCTGCTGGCCCGTGTCGATACCGACGTCGATTTCGAAACGCCGGCCACGCAATGGCAATCGGCAGTCAGCGCGGCGGTCGCGGCGCTGGCGCCGTCGGCCGCACCGCAAGCAAGCAGCAATATCGTCGCGCTGCCAACGGCGGCCAGCACCGGCACGCGTGAACAGCCCTTCGCCGCCACCTTGTTGCTGGCGCAGAAAATTACCGCCCGCAATGCCAACAAGGATGTCCGCCATATCGAGCTGTCGCTGGAAGGCAGTGGCATTCATTACCAGCCGGGCGATGCGCTCGGCGTCTGGCCGGTGAACCCGCAACTGGCGGTCGATGCGGTGCTGAGTGCAGGCAGTTTCAGCGGTGATGAAACCGTCACGCTCGGCAAGGAACAGCTGACGCTGCGCGAGGTATTGCGCACGCGGCTGGAGATCACCCAACTGTCAACGCCGGTGCTGAAAGCCTGGGCGGCGCTGGCACGAAACGATGCGCTGAATGCCCTGCTCGGCGAAGGCCAGCGCAGCGATCTGCAAACGTTTATCCGCAGCCACCAGTTCAGCGATTTGCTGCGCCTGTTCCCGGCCCGCGTCAGCGCCGAACAAATCGTTTCAGCGCTGCGACCGCTGGCACCGCGCCTGTACTCGATTGCCTCGTCGCAAAGTGAAGTCGGCGAAGAAGTGCATCTGACCATTGCCGTGGTCGATGCGCAGGACAGCGTCGCGCGCCGCGTCGGCGCGGCCAGCTTCAGCCTTGCCCATGAGCTTGAAGCCGGCGCCAGCGTGCCGGTATTCATCGAGAAGAATGATCACTTCCGTCTGCCGGCCGACGCCGCGAAAGACGTGATCATGATCGGTCCCGGCACCGGCGTCGCACCGTTCCGCGCTTTCGTGCAGGAACGCGCCGCCAGTGGCGCCAGTGGCCGCAACTGGCTGTTCTTCGGCGAGCAGCATTTTGAATCGCAGTTCCTCTACCAGACCGAATGGCAGGCGGCGCTGAAATCCGGCGCGCTCACTCGTCTCGACACCGCGTTCTCGCGCGATCAGGCCGAACGCATTTATGTGCAGCACAAAATCAGCCAGCACGCGGCCGAACTGGTCGCCTGGCTGGACGGCGGCGCGCATCTTTATGTCTGCGGCGATGCCACGCGCATGGCGCCCGATGTGCACGCCGCTCTGCGCAATGCGCTGAAAACCGTCAAAGGCTGTAGCGACGAACAAGCCGACGATTACCTGAACGAACTGAAAGCACAGGGTCGCTACCAGCGCGACGTGTACTGATACCGGAATTGCCCACCGCGCGCCGGCAACGGCGAACGGCAGACGAGACATGCCAACATGACTGACAAGAAGTTGAGTGACGTCGAAGCCATCAAGGTCAAGGGCCGCTATCTGCGCGGCACGCTGATCGAAAGTCTGGCCGACGAACACACCGGCGCCATTCGTGCCGACGATACACAGATCATAAAATTCCACGGTTCCTACCAGCAGGATGATCGCGATCTGCGCGCCGAGCGCCGCGACCAGAAACTCGAACCGCTGTACAGCTTCATGCTGCGCGTGCGCATGCCCGGCGGTGTGGCCACGCCCGAGCAATGGCTGAAGCTCGATGAATTGTCGCGCACGGTCGGCAATCACACGCTCAAGCTGACCACGCGTCAGGCGTTCCAGTTGCACGGCGTGGTCAAGCGCAACCTGAAGCACACCATCCAGCACCTGAACAAGGTGTCGCTGGACACCATCGCCGCCTGCGGCGATGTCAACCGCAACGTCATGAGTTCGGCCAATCCCACGCAATCCAAAGCCTGGGAGCAGGTGTATCCCTATGCCGTGCAGATCAGCGAACGCCTGCTGCCGAAAACAGCCGCATACCGCGAGATTTGGCTGGACGGCGAAGACATCAGCGCCACGCTGTCCGAGCACGAGCGCAAGGGCAACACCGAACACCGCATCGGCGGCGATGATGTCGAGCCGGTGTACGGTTCCACCTATCTGCCGCGCAAATTCAAGACCGCCGTGGTGGTGCCGCCGGTCAATGATGTCGATGTGTATTCCAATGACATGGGTTTCATCGCCATTCTCGACGAACGCGAAAATCTCATCGGCTTCAATGTCACAGCCGGTGGCGGCTTCGGCAGCACGCACGGCGATGCCCGCACCTATCCGCGTCTGGCCGACGCCTTCGGCTTTGTCACGCCGGACAAGGTGCTGGACGTGGCCGAGGCCATCGTCACCACTCAGCGCGATTACGGCAACCGTGAAGATCGCAAACTGTCGCGACTGAAATACACGCTCGACAAATGCGGCGTTGAATTCTTCAAGGCGGAAGTGGAAAAGCGCGCCGGTGTGAAATTCGGGGCCGCGAAGCCGGTGCAGTTCGACCACAACGGTGATCGGTTCGGCTGGGTCGAAGGCACCGGCGATCGCTGGCACCTGACGCTGCACCTGGACGCCGGCCGCGTGGTCGATCTGCCGCAGGCGAAATGGTTGAGTGGTTTGCGCGAGATCGCAAAAATCCATCGCGGACATTTCCGTCTCACCGCCAACCAGAATCTGGTCATTGCCGATGTCCCGGCCAGCCAGAAGCAGGCCATTGATGCACTGGTGCTGCAACACGGCCTGAACCAGTACGCACACATCAATCCGCTGCGCCGTGACGCACTGGCCTGCGTGAGTTTTCCGACCTGCTCGCTGGCCTTCGCCGAAGCGGAACGTTACTTGCCGGAACTGGCTGAAAAGGTTGAGGCACGTCTGCAGAAACACGGCTTGCTGTTGCAGCCGCTGAACCTGCGCGTCACCGGTTGCCCGAATGGTTGCGCGCGGCCGTGGTTGTCGGAAGTCGGCCTGATTGGCAAAGCCGCCGGCCGCTACAACCTGTATCTCGGTGGCGACGCCGCCGGCACGCGCATGAACGTGATGTATCGCGAGAACATCGACGAGACCCAGATCCTCAACGAACTGGATCAGTTGTTCGCGCGCTACGCGAAGGAGAAATCCGCCACTGAGCGTTTCGGTGACTGGGTCTGGCGCGCCGGCGTGGTCAGCAAGGAGGCGGCATGAGTGCCAATGCACTGGCGCGCGAAGTGATCGAGGAACGGCGCGCCGATCTGTCCGCACTGAACGCCCGCGCTGCCGCGCTCGATGCGCCGGCGCGCGTGGCGCTGGCCTTTGAACAATTGCCGGGCGCGTTCGCGCTGTCATCGAGTTTCGGTGCGCAGGCTGCGGTGATGCTGCATCTGGTTACCCGTCAGCGACCGGATATTCCGGTGGTGCTGGTCGATACCGGCTATCTGTTTGCCGAAACCTACCAGTTCATTGATCAGCTGCGCGAGCGTTTGCAACTCAATCTGCAAATCTATCGCGCACCGTTGTCACCGGCCTGGCAGGAGGCGCGTTACGGCCAGCTCTGGACCCAGGGTGTTGACGGCATCGAGCGCTACAACAAGCTGAACAAAGTCGAACCGATGCAACGCGCGCTGCGCGAATTGCATGTCGGCAGCTGGTTCGCCGGCCTGCGCCGCCAGCAATCCGAGAGCCGCGCGCAAATCGACTTTTACGAGCTGGCCAACGGTCGCTACAAAATTCATCCCATCGCCGACTGGACGGATCGCGATGTCGGGCACTACCTGAAGCAGCACGAACTGCCGTATCACCCGCTGTGGGAAAAAGGTTATGTCTCGATTGGCGACTGGCATACCACCGTGCCGTGGAGCGAAGGCATGCGCGAAGAAGACACGCGCTTCTTCGGCCTGAAGCGCGAATGCGGACTGCATGGTGGGGACTGGCAGATTTGAAGGTGAGTTGAGTGTCCGGGATGTGATCGCGTAATTCCGCACCACCTCCTGCCCCTCCTCGGTGAGGAGGGGGACAAAAGCAACATCTCCCGGACGAAGCAAACGCTTCTTCCCCTCCTTCGCAAGGAGGGGGCAGGGGTGGTTGGGAATTACGCGATGCGCTCGCGGTTCACCGTCCACATTTCCATCAGACCACTACCCAAACAGAATTTTCACATCACAGACAAACGGAACTCACCGATGACCACCAACACATCAGGCGCCACGGCGCTGATCCCCGCCCACGGCGGGAAACTTGTCAACCTGCAGTTGTCGAAAGCCGACGCCGCGACGCTGATCCGTGACAGCTCGGCCTGGCCGTCATGGATCTTGTCGACGCGCCAGATCTGCGATCTGGAATTGCTGATCAACGGCGCGTTCTCGCCGCTCACCGGCTTTCTGAACCAGAAAGACTACGCGCGCGTGGTCAATGATCTGCGTCTTGCCGACGGCACCTTGTGGCCCATCCCGATCACGCTGGATGTCAGCGAGAATTTTGCCGACACCATCAAGCTGGGTTCACGCATTGTTTTGCGCAACAACGAAGGCGTGCCGCACGCGGTGCTGGATGTCGAGGACATCTACCGTCCGGATCGCGTGCATGAAGTGACGCAGGTGTTCGGCAGCAGCGATCTCGCCCACCCCGGTGTCAGTGATGTGCTGCAGGGCAATCCGGTTTATCTCGGCGGTCGCGTGCACGGCCTGCAACCGATTGAACACGCCGATTTCGCCAAGCAGCGTTTCACGCCGCAACAACTGCGCGACTGGTTTGCCGCCAACGGCTGGGATCGCGTGGTTGCGTTCCAGACGCGCAATCCGCTGCACCGCGCCCACCAGCAACTGACGCTGCGTGCCGCTGAACAGGCCAATGCCAAATTGCTGATTCATCCGGTGGTGGGTCGCACCAAGCCGGGCGATGTCGATCACTACACGCGCGTGCGCTGCTATCAGGCACTGCTGCCGCATTATCCGGAAGGCAGCGTCAGACTGTCGCTGCTGGGTCTGGCGATGCGCATGGGCGGTCCGCGCGAAGCGGTGTGGCACGCCATCATCCGCAAAAATCACGGCGTCACGCATTTCATTGTCGGACGCGATCACGCTGGCCCCGGCAATGACAGCAGCGGCAAACCGTTTTATGAACCGTTCGCCGCCCAGGATCTGCTCAAACAGTACGCCGACGAGATCGGCATCACCGCCGTGTTCTTCCCGGAAATGGTTTATGTCGCCAACCGCGATACCTACGTGCCATCACCGGAAGTGCAGCCCGGTGATGAAGTGCGTTCGATCAGCGGCACCGAGCAACGCCGTCGTCTGGTCAGCGGCGAAGAACTGCCGTCGTGGTTTACGTTCCCGGATGTCGAAGCGATTTTGCGCGAACGCTTTCCGGCGAAAAACAAACGCGGATTCGTGCTGTTCTTTACCGGTCTGTCCGGCTCCGGAAAATCGACACTGGCGCAAGCCGTTGAAGCGCGCCTGCTGGAAAGCTCCAGCCGTTCGATCACCATACTTGATGGCGATCTGGTACGCCGTCACCTGAGCAAGGGTCTCGGTTTCAGCAAGGAAGATCGCGAAACCAATATCCTGCGCATCGGCTACGTGGCCTCGGAGATCGTCAAGCACGGTGGCATTGCCATCTGCGCGCCGATTGCCCCTTACGCCGCGTCGCGTGATCAGACCCGCAAGTGGGTCGAAGCCAATGGCGGCGAGTTCATCGAGATCCACGTCGCCACACCGCTGGAAACCTGCGAAGCACGTGATCGCAAAGGCCTGTATGCACAAGCCCGCGCCGGCA
Source organism: Permianibacter sp. (assembly GCA_041913605.1). GTDB lineage: Bacteria > Pseudomonadota > Gammaproteobacteria > Enterobacterales > Permianibacteraceae > Permianibacter. Next base: position 114,064 of record JAYSEY010000015.1, on the reverse strand, counting down.
AGATCCAGCAGTTCACCGGCATCAGCGATCCTTACGAAGTGCCGGAACAACCCGAGCTGCGTCTGGATACCACCGACCAGTCGGTGTTTGCCCTGACTGACGTGATCCTCGACGCGCTGCGCGCACGCGGGCTGATTGGCTGACAGGCACGCTTGTCCGCCGCTCGCCGCAACCAGCAAGAGGCCGCCTTCGGGCGGCCTTTTTGCCATTTCTGGACGCCCCCGGCCCGGCGCGCGTAAGGTACGCGCCGTGTTTGCCCGCCCCGGTCCGGCGGGTTCAGGGAGTCTCCGATGTCTGTTTCCTATCCGGCCCATGGCGGTGCGTTGCGCGATTTGCTGCTGCCCGCACCGCAGGCGCAGGCCGCCCGCAGCGAAGCCGCCAACCTGCCGCAATGGCTCTTGAGCGATCGCCAGATCTGCGATCTGGAGCTGCTGATCTCGGGCGGTTTTTCGCCGCTGGAAGGTTTCCTCAACGAAGCCGATTACCACGGCGTGGTCGATGCGATGCGGCTGGCCGATGGCACGCTGTGGCCGATGCCGATCACACTCGATGTCAGCGAAGCATTTGCCGACAAACTCACTACCGGATCGCGCGTGGCGCTGATCGATGTCGAGAACGCGCCGCTGGCCATTCTGACCGTCGAAAGCATTTACCGGCCGGATCGCATCCGTGAAGCGCAGCAAGTGTTTGGCACCACCGATTTGACCCATCCCGGCGTTGCCGAATTGATGCACAGCAATCCGGTATACATTGGCGGTCGCATCGAGGGGATTGCCCATCCGCAGCACATCGATTTCGCCGGCTTGCGCGATACGCCGCGCGCGCTGCGCGACTGGTTTGCGCACAACGGCTGGACGCGCATCGTGGCGTTCCAGACGCGTAACCCCCTGCACCGCGCGCACCAGCAATTGACGCTGCGCGCGGCAAAAATGGCCAATGCCCGACTGTTGCTGCATCCGGTGGTCGGCAAAACCAAACCGGGAGATGTCGATCATTTCACCCGCGTGCGCTGCTATCAGGGTTTGCTGCCGCATTACCCGGAAGGCGAGATCAAATTGTCGCTGCTGCCGCTGGCCATGCGTATGGGCGGGCCGCGCGAAGCGGTGTGGCACGCCATCATTCGCAAAAATCACGGCGCCACACATTTCATTGTCGGCCGTGATCACGCCGGCCCCGGAAAAGATCGCAACGGCAATCCGTTCTACGGTCCCTACGACGCGCAAGCATTGCTTGCGCGCCACGCGGCCGAGATCGGCATAGAGGTGGTGACGTTTCCGGCCATGGTGTACGTGGCGAACAAACAGGACTATTTCCCGGAAACCGAAATCCACCCGGGCGACGAAGTGATGGATATTTCCGGCACTGAGTTACGCCGCCGACTGCACACCGGCGAATCGATTCCGTCGTGGTTCACCTTCCCGGAAGTGGAAGCGATTTTGCGCGAGCGGTATCCCGTGGGTGAAAAGCGCGGCTTCTGCCTGTTTTTCACCGGCCTCAGCGGGTCCGGCAAATCCACGCTGTCACAAGCGATCACGGCCCGCCTGCAGGAAACCTCCAGCCGGCCGATCACCATTCTCGATGGCGATGTCGTGCGCAAGAATCTGTCCAAGGGACTGGGATTCAGCAAGGACGATCGCGAGACCAATATCCTGCGCATCGGCTACGTCGCGGCAGAAATTGTCCGTCACGGCGGCATCGCCATCTGCGCGCCAATTGCACCGTATGCCTCGTCGCGCGATCAGGTCCGCAAATGGGTGGCGGAAGCCAACGGCGAGTTCATCGAGATCCATGTCGCAACACCGCTGGAAACCTGCGAAGCCCGCGACCGCAAAGGCCTGTACGCACAGGCCCGCGCCGGCAAACTGCAGCAATTCACCGGCATCAGCGATCCGTATGAAGAGCCGGTCAACCCGGAGCTGAAACTCGACACCAGCCATGAAAGCGTGGCGGTGTTAACGGAACAGATACTCGGGCTGCTGAAACGCCGTGGGCTGGTAAGCTGATTTTAGTGAACAGATACGCCCGCTTTGTGCGGGCGTTTTAGCCAGAAGCGCATCGAGTCTGGATCATGCTGTACGGCTCGCCGTTCAATGGTTCGACGGGCTCACCACGAACGGGCCCGGGTCCGTTGTGTAATGCTTCCGGGCCGTAGAAATTCAGTTCGCCCTGAGCCAGTCGAACGGGTGAACGGCGAGCCGGCGCGCAGTCAGAAAAACTGGATCTTTTTCAGTGCGTTCCTGGTTGGTTGTTGTACAACCCGGACTGTTTTTTTCGGCCAGGGAATGCATGAACGCAGTGCTTGCGTTTGACGCGCAGGCAAAACGCTCAGCAACTCATCAGGGTTGCTCCCGCAGGGCGGATTCGGCGCGCAGCAACAATCCGCCAGTTCGTCGTCGACATTTGCACCGCAAACATCGACCACCCTGTCAAGCCAAATGATTGACGGTGGATTGCTGCGCGAATCCACCCTGCGAAATTTTCGCGAGGTTTTCGTCCGGCCGGTTTTGCAGATTCAGCGGCGGGCGCTGAGTTCGCGGAAAGCTTCAAGGCCGCTGCGCTCTACCCAGCATTCCGACAAACGGCCGTCACGCACGGCCCAGATGCTGATGCCGCTGAAGGCGAAGGGCTGGCCGTCGGCCGGGCAGCCGAACATGCCGTTGTTCAGGCCGCGACAGATCCAGCGCGAACAAACACGATCACCTTGTGCGTTGGCAAATACCTCGAGCACGTCGTTGTGGGCGCCGGGCATTTTTTCCTGAAACGCCGCCACCCAGGCTTTGAAGTTGTCGCGCCCGCTTACCACGGTGCCGGCGGAGGTGATGCGATAGTCCTCGGTCATCAATTCGTCGATGGCTGACAGGTCCGGCTGTGCGCCCCACACCCGGCGCAAAAATTCGCGGGCCAGATGTTCTGCTCGCGCGGAGTCTTGTCCTGTGGTGTCTTGTTCTGCGGTGTCTTGTCCTGTTGCGAGTGATCCCGCTTCATTTTGCTTTGCTGTGCCGTAAACAGGTTCACGCATGAGCAGATCCTCTTTTCCAGTTCGTTGCCAACGCGGCAGCAGATTTATGTGCCTGACAGGCATCAGGCACACGACCAACAACCTGAAACGCGACCATTGCATTTGCCACACGACGACAAAAACATCAGACACTCGCACAGCGCGTCACAACACAATTTCCAGCCCGAACAAAACCAGCACGACCGTCAGGACGGCCTGACCGATGCGGTATATCCACGAGCCGGCCAGCGACCCGGATACTGCCGGTTTCAGCCCGAACACCAGTCGCAGCAGGCCGACACGGCGGATCAATTCATAGCCGAGTGCGCAACTCAGTATGGTGCAGCCGAGCACGATCAAGGGCTCCAGTACCGGCCCCAGGGCATACGTCGACAGCCACATGGCGGCGACGATCAATACCGTCTGGTGCAGGACGTAGTAAGGCAGCACGGCGTCCTGGAGATAGCGCCAAACCGGGTGCGATGTGGCGAACCGGTTCTGGCTGACGGCCAGAATGGCCAGCAGGCAGCTCCAGGCGGTAAGCGCCAGCAGCGCGGCGCCGATCAGTTGCCAGTGTGAGGCGCGGCGCAGTTCCGGGTCGCTCCAGATCTGCTGATACAGAACGAGCACGATCAGCAGCAAAACCAGCGCGGTCAGCAGCAAGGGTTTGCGCAGCGCCGGCAGCGCCGACCAGAAACCGGAGCGACCGCCGATCAGGTAGCCGAAGACCAGAAATGCCAAGCCTTCAAGTTCGCGATCCATGCCGCTGGCGATCAGCACCAGCGCCATCGGCAGCGCCGGCAGCAGCAGGCGACGCGCCGCACCGCCGCGTGCGAACACACGGTCGGCGACGGCTTGTACCGGGGCCGTCTGAAGCAGCGGATGCAACAGCAGCAGCAGCAGCGAGTAGGTCCACAGTTCGCGCAGATACCAGAGGTGATTGACATCGACATGCGGCCAGATGCCGGGCTGGTAATCGGCGAACAGCGGGTCGTCCAGGTTGAGGAAGTGGCGATAGAAGCGCAGGTAGTCCATGTCGACAACGCCGGCTTGGGTCATCTCGGCATAGAGCTGTGGCGGCACAATCACCCAGACGCCCAGCAGCAGTGGCAACAGCAGGCGCAGCGAACGTCCGGTGAGCACCCTCAGCGGCGGCAAGCGGGTGAGGACGCCGTGCAGGGCTACGCCCGAGATCAGCCAGAGCAGCGGCATGCGCCAGACATTGACCAGCACCATGAGGCTCTCCAGCGTTTCGCTGCGGTAGGCACTCTTGTAGTGGAAGTCCCAGTTGGCGGTGTAGAGCATGCCGATGTGGTAGAGGATGAGCAGGCCGAAGGCGATGACGCGCAGCGCGTCGAGCTCGGGGCGGCGCGTGGCCGGCTGCGTGGCCGGCGAAACGTTCGTCCAGCGCTGCGTGAAACGGGCAATCGGCGCCTGCAGGCGGTGCAGGAACAGGGGTAACGCAGGGTTTCGCACAGAGGTATGCGGCATGGTGGCAAGACCGGCTTCACGGCGGACAGGTGCACCATCTCAGTGCCCGTCGCAGCCCTGTTCAAGCCTCAAGTGCCTGATTGCATTGCGTTTGTGACCAGCGGTGGAATTGCGGGACGAAGTGACCGGCCGCACGCTCCCTGCGCACGTGGCGTCATCCTTTATCATGCCGCCCGGCCTGGACGCGCCGCGGAACCGCGCCCGGGATCGACGTACGCGGGTCATGGGAGTCGCAATGCTGCAATGGTTCAACCGGCATGAGCGCACGCTGCTGGTGCTGTTTTGGGTGGGTCAGGCGCTGCTCCACTGCGTGTTCGACACACTCACGGTGCTGGACGATATCGCCCGCCACCAGCTGCCCTACGCGAGCTGGAAACCCTGGGTGTGGGAAGGCAGCAGCCAGTTGCTGCTGCTGTTGCTGGTGCCGGCGGTGTGGCTGGCTGATCGTCGCGTGCCGCTGCGCTATGCCGGCTGGCCCTGGCGCCTGCTCGCCCACGCCGGCTTTTCCGTCATCTATTCGCTGCTGCATGTCGGCGGCATGGTGGCGCTGCGCCAGCTCGCTTATGCGTTGCAGGGTCAGCACTATGATTTCGGCGACTGGGCGCACGAGCTGGTTTACGAATACCGCAAGGACGTATTCAGTTACGGCGGCGTTCTGGCCACCTTCTATGTGTACCGCTTTGTGCTGTCACGGCTGCGCGGCGAAGCCCACGCCATCGTCAGCGGCGAAGATCAGGCCGGCGATCCGGAGCAGGAAGCGGCGGCACCGGTCGAGCGCTTTCTGGTGCGCAAATTCGGCAAGGAGTTTCTGGTTGCCGCGAGCGACATCGACTGGGTGGAAGCCGCCGGCAATTACATGAACCTGCACGTCGGTGATCGCGTCTATCCACTGCGCGCCACCATGGCGACCATGGAAACCCGGCTCAACCCGCGCCAGTTTCTGCGCGTGCACCGCTCGGTAATGGTCAATCTGGATCGCATCCGCGAGATCCGCCCGCAAGACAGCGGCGATGCCGAAGCCCTGCTCCACAGCGGCGCGTTGATATCGGTATCGCGGCGCTATCGCGAACGCTTGCGCGACGCGGCGCAGCGATAGCGAATTCCCCGCCACACGCATCAAACGCTGCTTTGCGGACGACCCGTTCAGACAGAACATCAGCGCGCCGTATCGCCGGCGGCCGCGTTGCGAAACGATGCGTGTGACCTGCGCGTTGCGCGCAGCGCTGTCCACCTTGCGCGAACACTGTGATGCGTGGAAATACGGTTTAAATCGGCGGACATGTGCCTGGCAACACGGGGCGCACCAGGTGTTGTGATCACAGCGGGTGCGGTTGTTCACCACACACGCTGGATTTACCTGACTCAGTTCTTCTGTTTTTCTTTGGTCTTCAGTTCCGTCAGCGTTTCTGCCGAGCATTGCGGCGCGGACGGTTTGGTGAAGTCGTAGCAGGTCTGGGCAAAACCCATCGGCCAGTAAAGCGCACCGGCCGGCGGCCAGAAGATCGAAGCCGGACGGAAACGGGTACGCATCCGGCCGCTGGCAATCACTTCACCGTCTTTTTCGATGCGATACGGCGCGCCACCGGCAGACGACCAGGAAAGCGGTGTGCGCTTGAGCAGGCCTTCCTGATGCGCACGCTGATCACCGCGCTCAATTTTCAGCACGGCGTTTTCGGGCAGTTTGATATAGGTGGATGTCGAACATGCCGCGACAGAAAGCAGCATCGCTGCAGTAAATACCTGCTTGAACATCAGTCACTCCTGATTGAAATTTGTCCGGATTCCATGGCCGGAAACGGCGGCGCATCTTCAGGACTTCGGGCAGTTCAGGCAAGCACTTTTCTGTCCCTCAGGCCCGCCTTCGCCGCCCCGCGGGCAAGTGCAAAAAAAAGCTGGCCGCATGCACGAACACTCTGCTTGCCCGGAAAAAAGAGGCTGCAAAAAAGCAGAAGGCCCCGCGGTGGCGGGGCCTTCTGTTTTGACCGGTGCAGACGCGTTGATCGGGCCCGTCGGCGCTGATCACGCGGCGCGCAGGTTGCCCGGTTTGGCGCGCTGCCAAACCGGAGTGGTGTCATGCAGCACTTCGGCGGGCGACTGGCCGGCGATGATGCGTTCCAGTTGTTCGTGACCGGCGTGCGGCGCCAGCCATTCGAGCAGCTGGCGACCATAGCGGCGCAGCAGGGCGTTGTGACGCAGCACCACCCAGGTGACGCAGACCGGTACGGCGGCCGGTGCTTCGAGCACGGCGAGGTCGGCATAGTCTTCGGCGGTGAGCGCCAGCTCGGCCACGATGCCGACTCCGAGGCCGGCGCGGACGTAGGTCTTGATCACGTCGGCATCGCGTGCGGTGCAGGCGTAGCGCGGCGACAGGTCCTGATCACGGAAGGCCTGCGACAGTGAGGAATCGACGGTCAGCGAGGATTCGTAGCTGACCAGCGGAAATTTGGCGAGGTCCTGCAGGGTCAGCGGCCGCTTGAGCTGGGCCAGTGCGTGATCCTGGGGCACCACGACGACGCGGCTCCAGCGGTAGATCGGAATGCTGATCAGGCCTTCCGGTGCAGCGCCGCTGGTGCTGGTGATACCGAATTCGGCTTCGCCGGCACGGACACGGGTCAGGACGTCGCCGGGCGACTCCTGGGAAATGTTCAGGCTGACGTCCGGATAGCGCTGGCGGAAGCGGGCCAGGGTTTCCGGCAGGAAAAAACGTGCCTGCGTGTGCGTGGTGGCAAGGTTGATGGTGCCGCGGACATCGGCACGCATGTCGGCCGCCAGGGCTTTGATGTTGTTCGCTTCGCGCAGGATGATGCGGGCGCGGTCGATGATTTTCTGGCCGGCGGGGGTAATGCTGTCGAGGCTTTTGCCTTTGCGGGTAAAGACGCGCAGACCCAGTTCTTCTTCGAGTTGTTTGAGCTGCTTGGAGATACCCGGCTGGGTGGCGTAAACGCGTTCAGCGGCAAGCGTGATGTTCAGATTGGAATCGGCGATGGCGATCAGGTAGCGCAGTTGTTGCAGTGTCATGATTGCAGTATCCGTCGTTGTTCTCGTTGCTCGGTGGCGATCTGGGTGGTCGGGAGATAAAAGCCGGTGCGTTTACAGGTCATGCCTACGGTTTTGATGGTCATGTTGTGATCTCTCATTGGGGTTCGCGAACGTGGATGAAGATGCCGTTTGGCCATCCACACGGCCGATAATACTGAGTTATATGCAACCGTCAACCGCTATTTGTTGCAAACCAGCATATAACCATCTGGTCAGATGGGCTTGGCGAAAAACCCAGTAACGACGCGGCTTTGCGGCCTAATCAACTGGTACGCCGGCAGGGTTCGGCAGGGCGCCCGGCATATGCGGAAAAACTCTTTCCGGATAAGCCACTTAGCACGCGGCATAAGGATTGCGGCGAGGCTTCTGGCCACACCGCTGATGCCTGCTGGGACGGATCGGAGGCTTGGTTGAAATTTGAGCTAACTGGTCTGAGGTCAGTCCGTTAATTTTCACCGTCAGCACCTTCTGCATCTCTGGTCAGGCCAAATTCGCGACCATAAGGCCAGCAACGACCTGCACTGTCCGACCTGAACAGGCCCACCTGAACGGGCGCGGTCCGTACCGGCGCCCCCGGCGTACCGCCCCGGCTCCTTCGCGCTCGGGCGATCTTCTGCCAACCATGCCCGGCCGTTCTAAGCAAAGCGCTGCCGGCCATTTCCGCCCGCGACGGCGGCCCTCCTAATCTGGACGTCCATATGCGGAGGCGGGCCATGAGCTATTACCCGGTGTTTCTTGATTTGCGCGACCAGCGGGTGCTGGTGGTCGGCGGCGGCGTGGTCGGCGAACGCAAGACCCGCGCCCTGCTCGGCAGCGGCGCGCAGATCAGCGTCGGCGCCCCCGCGTTCAGCCCCGGTCTGCAGGACTGGGCGGCCGCTGCACGCATCAGCCTGTTGCCGGGCGAGTACACACTGGACTGGCTCGACGGCGTGGCGCTGGTGATCGCCGCCACCGATGACGCCGCCACCAATGCCCGCGTCGCCGCCGATGCCCGGGCGCGCGCCATACCGGTCAATGTCGTCGATGTGCCGTCGCTGTCGAGCTTCATCGTGCCGGCCGTGGTCGAGCGCGGCGACATCACGGTCGCCATCGGCACCGGCGGTGTGTCGCCGGTGCTGGCCCGCCGTGCCCGCGCCGCCATCGAGCGGGCGCTGGACCCGGCACTGGCAAAGCTGGCGGCCTTTGCGGCCCGCTGGCGCGAAAAAGTCAAAGCGGCGCTGCCCGACGTCAATGTCCGCCGCCGCTTCTGGGATGCCACCTTCGACGGCGCCATCGCCGAACATGTGCGCAGCGGCCGCGATCTGCATGCCGACGCCGCGCTGCTGGCGACGCTGAGCCGCGACATCAACGAGCCGCAACCCGGGTCGGTGACGCTGGTCGGCGCCGGTCCCGGCGATCCCGGCCTGCTGACCCTGCACGCCCTGCAGGCGCTGGAGCGCGCCGACGTGCTGCTTTACGACGCGCTGGTCAGCGACGAGGTGCTGAACCTGGCCCGTCGTGACGCCGAGCGCATCAGCGTCGGCAAGCGTGCCGGCGGCCATCAGGTGGCCCAGGAAGACACCAATCGCCTGCTGGTCGAGCTGGCCCGTCAGGGCAAGCACGTGGTGCGGCTGAAAGGCGGCGATGCCTTCATTTTCGGTCGCGGCGGCGAGGAGATCGCCGTATTGCGGGAAGCGGGCATTGCCTATCGTGTGGTGCCGGGCATTACCGCGGCGCTGGCCTGCGCTGCCTATGCCGGCATTCCGCTGACCCACCGCGATCACGCCCAGGCGGTGCAGTTCGTCACCGCCCACTGCAAGCAATCGGCGGACACACTCGACTGGGCGGCGCTGGCCCGGCCGCGCCAGACGGTGGCGTTCTACATGGGCGTCAGCAGCCTGCAGCATATCGGCACGCAACTGACCGGCCACGGCCGCGACGCCGATACGCCGTTTGCCATCATCGAGCGCGGCAGCACCGCCCACCAGCGCGTGCTGCGCGGCCGGCTTGCCGATCTGGTGGACGGTTTCGAGGTTGAGCACGGCGTGCAGACGCCGGCCCTGCTGGTGGTGGGCGAAGTTACTGCGCTGGCGGACGAACTGCACTGGTTCGGTGCCGCGCCGCTGCCGGTGCAGCCGCGCCGTCTGGCCAGCGCCGCCTGAGCGTCAGTACTGGCACGCAAGGGCGTTTCCACCGGCAGTGCAGACTGACTGCCTGCCAGTGCCGACAGCGCTGGCGCGCAAGGGCGTTTCCGGCGCCTGAACCCGCCGCTGCGGCACAGCCCGCATTGGGCTCCTGTCATCGACCCGTGCGCCAACAATTGTTGGCGCCGGTGCGGGAATGGTGATGAAAGATGTCCGGTCCGTTTGCGCCTCTTGCCGCTCCCGGTGCTTGCGCCGACAATGCCAGCACGCAGCGCCTGACCGCGTATTTCCGGAGTCCTGCATGGACAGAGCGCCCTACCACTTCGATATCCGCATCCGCACGCAATACGTTGACGATCAGTCCGATCCCGACGACAGCCGCTTTGTGTTTGCCTACACCATCACCATCAAGAACGACGGCCAGCGCGCAGCCAAGCTGGTCAGCCGGCACTGGGTGATCACCGATGCCAACGGCGAGACGCTGGAAGTCAAAGGCCTCGGCGTGGTCGGCGAGCAGCCCTATCTGCGCCCCGGCGAAAGTTTTGAGTACACCAGCGGCACCGTGCTGGCGACACCGGTCGGCTGCATGGAAGGCCGTTACCACATGAAAGGCGATGACGGCGAAGCCGTCGAAGCCCAGATCCCCGCCTTCGCGCTGGTCCAGCCGGGACAGTTGCACTGACGAGCACACCGCGCTGACACCTGCGAAGCCGGCTCGCCGTTCACGTCCTTCGACAGGCTCAGGACGAACGGAAAATGTTTTTTCCCATCACCCACTCCGCAATCTGTTCCGTTCGTCCTGAACCGCCCGCAAACGCGGGCGTGTCGAAGGATGACGGGCGAAGCGGCCGCCGCATAGGCCGGTGCGAACGCTGTCTTTGTCACGCAGATTTGCGAACATGGCCACCCCGCTTTTTGCTACGACACCGTTTCCGTGAGCACCTACGCCATAGGCGATATCCAGGGTTGTCTTGACCCGCTGCAACGGCTGCTGAAGCGGCTGAATTTCCGCACTGATCGCGATCAGCTCTGGCTGACCGGCGATCTGGTCAATCGCGGTCCGGACTCGCTGGAAACCTTGCGCTTCCTGCACGCACGCCGCGACAACCTCATCAGCGTGCTCGGCAATCATGATCTGCATCTGCTCGCCATCGCCCACGGCGGCAGCGCGCTGAAAAAAGCCGACACGCTGGCCGACATACTCGCCGCGCCCGACCGGAGCACCCTGCTCGGCTGGCTGCTGAACCTGCCGCTGCTGCATCACGATGCCGCGCTCGACGCGGTGCTGGTGCACGCCGGCATTCCGCCCTGCTGGGATCTGGCGCAGGCGCAAACCGAAGCGCAGGCGGTAGCGACGGCGCTGGAAACCGACCCGGCCGGATTTTTCCGCGCCATGTACGGCAATGAACCGGCGCTGTGGTCGCCGGCGTTGAGCGGCAACGACCGGCTGCGCTATGCCGTCAATGCCCTGACCCGCATGCGCCTGCTGACGCCGGATGGCGCGCTGGATCTGAAATCGAAAGACACGCCCGAAGCCGGTCCGCCCGGCCACCTGCCCTGGTTCCGCTACCGGCCACGCCGGCCGGTCAGCGCACGCATCGTGTTCGGCCACTGGGCAGCGCTGAACGGCGAGACAGACGATGCCCGGCTGGTCGGCCTCGACACCGGCTGTGTCTGGGGCAACCGGCTGACGGCGATGGATCTGGACAGCGGAGAACGCTGCAGCGTGCCAGCCTGAACGCGGCGCACACGGCGAACGGTTTCGCGGACAAGCAGTTTTGCGGGCCGGCGCGCTTTTGCTTGCCCCGCCGCTCCCTTACACTCCGCCAGCGCTACACTCCGCCTGCGTTTATCAACAAGGAATTGCCCGCATGAAAGCACTTGCCCTCACCCTGCTCTGCACGGCCGGTTTCGCCGGTCAGGTTTCGGCAGCCGGACTCGAGGCCTATCGCCCGACAGTGAAATCCGCCAGCTGGCAAAAACAGAGCCAGTTCGTGATCAACATCGGCCTGCAGAACGGCGGTGACGAGATCCAGCGGCTGGTCGATGTCGACAGCGGTGATGTCTCGGATTCGGCACGCGGCGGCGGTTACTGGCGCATCGGCCTCGGCGGCAATTTCGCGCTTGGCCAGTCCGACTGGAGCCTGGAAGTGCTGGGCGGCATCCTGTACGGCAACCTGACCAGCAACGTCAATTCCGACAAGGGCAACTTCAAGCGCAAGATCGTTGAAGTGGTGCCCTACTGGAATCGCGGTCGCGGCCGCGTCGGCCTCGGTCTCGCCGCGCATATCGATCCCGAGTGGTCACAGAATCTCGACGGCCCCGGCGGCGTCAGCCACCTGACCTTTGACGACACCGTCGCCGCGATCCTGCAATGGGATTACCGCTGGGACTCGTCGCTGTCGGTCGGTGTGCGCTACACCTTCGCCGAATACGATCTGGACACCATCGACGAAGATGGCGTCAAGGTGAAAGGCACCGGCACGCTGGATGGCAATGCCATCGGTTTCCACGTCAACTGGTCGTTCTGATCCGGCACGCCCTTCGACAAAACAACTCTGCAAAAACAAAAAGGGCCTGAGGGCCCTTTTTGTTTTTTTCGGCGCCGATGGTTTCTGCGGCGCCCGTGCTTTTTTAACGCGAAGATGCGTGCGACTCAGAACCGATCCCACTCCACCTGCTTCATCTTCGGCGCTGCTTTCACTTCCTGGCTCTTGCCTTCATAGCGCTGCAGCGTGACGAAACTGTAGTTGTAGGGATTTTCGACATCCGGCGTGTGCGATTTCGATTCGATTTCCTGCCACCTGAACACCGAGAAATCGGGGAAGTGGGCGTCACCGGCAACATTCAGCTGGATAAAAGTCAGATACAGGCGATCCGCCAGTGGCAGCGCCTGCTCGTACACCGACGCGCCGCCCATGATGATGATCTCTTCGGCCGCGTGCGGCTGCGCTTTCTTCAGCGCGTCCTGCAGATCGTGGGCAACCACGACACCCGCCGCGTGAAATTTCGTATCACGGGTGATGACGATATTGATCCGCTGCGGCAACGGTTTGCTGCCTATCGATTCGAAGGTCTTGCGACCCATGATCACCGGCTTGCCGAGTGTCAGGCGCTTGAAGTGTTTCAGGTCGGCCGGCAGATGCCAGGGCATCTTGTTGCCGGCGCCGATCACGCGACCGGCGGCCATGGCCGCGATCATCGCGATGCGCGGACGCGAGGCGCTGGTGACATCGCGACCGGATGAAGTCGAGCTGGACATGCATGGCTCCTTGCCATTGGTAACGCCGGGCCGGTTCGGGCTCACCGGTGGCGGCGGGCGCGGATTATAGCTGCGGCACCGGATGCTGCCGACTGCGCTTATTTACGCAGCGGCTGTACACCGCGCCCCCATGCGCGCGACCGCTTCAGTCCTGGGCCGGCGACCACGGCTGCGCGAACGCCGCCTGCCACTCCTGCTCGCTCATCAGCCGGCGCAGCAACTGCCCGCAAACGATGTCGCAAAGCTGGAAGGTCGCCGGATCGGCCATGCGGTAATACACGCTGGTGCCGCGCTGCTCACGACTGACGATACCGGCCTGCATCATCACCGCCATGTGCTTGGAAACATTGGCCTGCGAGGTCTCCGCCAGCTCGACCAGTTCACCGACATTCTTTTCGCCGTCGCGCAGGGCGTTGAGCAAACGCAAACGGCGCGGTTCGGACAAGGCCTTGAACACGGTGGCGACGCGCTCAAGGGCCAAATCGCTGAGCTTGTCCATACTGTTGCGGACTCCTTGCTGGGTGGTTCCGGGCTGGGCGGTTCCGGTTTGAGTGGTTCCGGGCTGGATTGCTGCGGTTGCGACGCCGCCGGTCAGAACCAGCGGACAGGCTTCGGAGGGGCGTGCCATCTTAACACCACTTGATTTAATGACTATATGACTATATGGTTATACACGAAAGCAAAGGAGCTTGTCATGTCCGTGTCCCTGCCTCGCCGTCGTCCCGTCAGTGCCCACTGTGCCGGTAGCGCTCGCCTGCCTGTGCTGCTGTTGTTGTCGACGCTGATCCCGGCCCTGCACGCTGCCGAGCTGGACAGCATCACAGTCAGCCGCAGCACCGAAGGTGCCGGTTACAGCGCCGACGGCATCGTCGAAGCGGTACGTCAGGCCACCGTTGCCGCCCAGTCGTCGGGCCGCATTGTCGAGCGCCGGGTCGATGCCGGCGCGGCGGTGAAGGCCGGCGATCTGCTGGCCCGCATCGATGACCGCGCCGTCGCCCAGGCAGAAACCGCCGGTGAAGCCCAGGTGGCAGCGGCCCGCGCCCAGCTGGCCAATGCCGTAGCCGAACTGGAACGCACCCGCGCCCTGTTCGAAAAGCAGCTGGTTGGCCGCGCCGTGCTCGACCGTGCCGAAACCGCTGAACGCGCCGCCCGCGCCCAGGTCGAGGCGCTCAGTGCCGCCGCCGGCGTCACCCGCACCGAACGCAGCTTTTCGACAGTCACCGCGCCCTACGCCGGCCTGATCGCTGCCGCCCATGTCCAGGTCGGCGATCTGGCCGTGCCCGGCAAACCGCTGTTCACGCTCTACGATCCGGCGCAGATGCGCGTCGTCGCCGCCGTGCCGCAGAGCGTGCTCGGCAGCTGGCAGCGCGAAGCGCCGGTCACGCTGCGCATCCGCGACGGCAACGGCGAACGGCTGCTGACCGCGCAGAGCGCCACCGTCCTGCCGCTGACCGATGCCGCCTCGCAGGTGGTGTCGGTGCGTCTGGATCTGGCGCCCGGCGAGAACGGCCTGCTGCCCGGCCAGTTCGTCAAGGCGCAGTTCCCGCTGGCCGGCGAATCGCGGCTGATGATCCCGGCCACGGCGCTGATCCGGCGCGGTGAGATGAGCGCCGTCTATGTGCTAGGCGCCAGTGGTCCGCAATTGCGTCAGGTGCGGCCCGGCGCCCGCGAAGGCGAACGCATCGAGATCAATGCCGGCCTGCTCGACGGCGAACGCATCGCCCTCGATCCGGCCGCCGCCGCACGCGCGCGCCGTCAAACCGCCGTTGCCGGAGGCCAGTGATGCACACCGACGCGCGCACTGACGCGATGGGCCTGTCCGGGCGCATCGCGGCGTTTTTCCAGAACAATCCGCTGACGCCCCTGCTGGCGCTGGTAGCGGCCCTGCTCGGCGTGTTCGCCGTGCTGGTGACACCGCGCGAAGAGGAACCGCAGATCGACGTCACCATGGCCAATGTCATCGTCGGCTGGCCGGGCGCCAGCGCCGATGATGTCGAACAACTGATCGCGATACCCGCCGAGCAGGTGCTGTCGCAACTGGCCGGCATCGAGCACGTGTACACCACCGCCGAACCCGGTCTGGCGATGATCAGCGTGCAGTTCAAAGTCGGCGTGCCGCGCAGCGAAGCGCTGGTGCGCATCCACGATGTCGTGCACGCCAATGCCGACTGGTTGCCGGCCTCGCTCGGCGCCCAGCCGCCAATCGTCAAGGCACGCGGCATCGACGATGTGCCGGTGCTGACGCTGACGCTGTGGAGCGATCGCGAAGACAGCAGCAGCTACGATCTCGAACGCGTCGCGCACAATCTGGAAAACGAACTGAAGCGCGTGCCCGGCACGCGCGAGATCAAAACCCTGGGCGGTCCCGGCCGTGTCGTTGAAGTGCGTCTGGACGCCGCGCGACTGGCGCGCGCGAATTTGTCGGTCGCCGATCTGCGTTACCGCCTGCAAAGCGCCAACACGCATCTGCCAGCCGGCGAACTGGTCAGCGACAACCAAACCCTGCTGATCGAAACCGCGCCGTTTCTCGACTCGGCGCAGGCCGTCGCCGAACTTGTGGTCGGTGTGCACAACGGCTTGCCGGTTTATCTCGGCCAGATCGCCGAGGTCAGCGAAACCGCTGCCACGCCGCGCGCCTATGTCTGGCATCGCCAACGCGATGTCGCCGGCACGCATCCGGCAGTGACGCTGCAAATCACCAAGAAACCGGGCGCCAACGCCGTTGAGGTTGCGGCACAGGTGCTCGCCCAGCTTGAGCGCGTGCAGGGCGTGCTGATCCCTGACGACATGCAGGTGAACGTCACGCGCAATTACGGCGAAACCGCCGACGCCAAAGCCCGGCAGCTGATCCAGAAACTGATCTTCGCCACCCTGTCAGTGGTGGCGCTGGTGCTGTTCGCACTCGGCCGGCGCGAAGCGGCCATCGTCGGCGTCGCAGTGATCCTGACCCTGACCGCGACGCTGTTCGCATCCTGGGCCTGGGGCTTCACGCTCAACCGCGTGTCGCTGTTTGCGCTGATTTTTTCCATCGGCATTCTTGTTGATGACGCGATTGTCGTGGTGGAAAACATTCACCGTCATCACCTGCTGTCGCCGCAGGAACCGCTGGCACGGATCATTCCGCGCGCCGTCGATGAAGTCGGCGGCCCGACCATACTCGCCACACTGACCGTGATTGCGGCCCTGCTGCCGATGGCCTTCGTCAGCGGCCTGATGGGCCCGTACATGAGCCCGATCCCGATCAACGCCAGCATGGGCATGTTGCTGTCGCTGGCCATTGCCTTTGTGCTCACGCCCTGGCTTGCCAATCGCTGGCTGGCAAAACATCCGGCCGCGCACAGTGACGGCCAGCACCAGCGCGCCAGTTCGATCGCGGAAAAAATCTTCGCACCGTTTCTGCATGCCACACGGGCACGCCGCAACCGGCATCTGCTCTGGGCCGGCGTGGCCGGTTTGCTGATGCTGTCGATGCTGTTGCCGGTGGCGCAATTCGTGGTGCTGAAAATGCTGCCGTTCGACAACAAGTCGGAATTCCAGGTGGTCATCGACATGCCGACCGGCACGGCACTTGAGCGTACCAACATCGTCGCCGCGGAAATGGCCGAGCTGCTCGCGGCGCAACCGGAAGTCACCGACATCCAGGCGTATGTCGGCAGCTCCGCGCCGATCAATTTCAACGGCCTCGTGCGCCAGTACGATTACCGGCGCAACAGTGCGATGGCTGATTTGCAGGTCAATCTGCTGGCCAAGAACCAGCGCGCGGAACAAAGTCATCCGATCGCCGTACGCCTGCGGCCGCAACTGGAAGCAATTGCGAAAAAACACGGCGCCGAAGTCAATGTCGTCGAAGTGCCGCCCGGCCCGCCGGTGATGGCACCGATCGTCGCGGAAATTTACGGCCCGGATGCCGCACAGCGTGAAGCGGCCGCGCAGCAATTACGCGCCGCGATGCAGGCGGATGCGCAACTGACGGCCGTCAACGACAGCCTGCTGGATCGCGCACCGCGCATACAATTGCTGGTTGATCGCAGCAAGGCGGTGACACTGGGCGTGCCGCTGTCGGAAATTGCCGCCACGCTGCGCGCCGGCCTGAGCGGTGAAGATGTCACCTGGCTGCACGACGGCGTATCGAAATATGCGGCGCCGGTGCGGCTGGTCTTGCCGCTGGAACGTCAGGCGCGTCTTGATGATCTGCTGCAATTGCAGATCGCGAGCAACAGCGGCCGGCTGGTGGCGCTGCGTGAGCTGGTCAATGTCGTCAACCGTGATCGCGAACAACGCCGTCATCGCAAGGATGGTTTGCCGGTGGTGTATGTCACGGCTGACGAAGCCGGCCACACCGACAGCCCGCTCTACGGCCTGTTCCGTGTCCGCGACACACTGGCGGATATCCGCGTCGGTTCGCAGCAGGGCATCGGCGAATACTGGATTGCCCAGCCGGAAACCGCCTGGGAATCGGTGGCGCTGAAATGGGACGGCGAATGGCAGATCACCTATGAAACGTTCCGTGACATGGGCGCTGCCTATGGCGTTGGCTTGATCCTGATCTATCTGCTGGTCGTCGCGCAGTTCAAATCCTATGTCGCACCGCTGATCATCATGGCGCCGATCCCGCTGACGCTGATCGGAGTCATGCCGGGTCACGCATTGCTTGGCGCGCCGTTCACCGCCACTTCGATGATCGGCATGATTGCGCTTGCCGGCATCATCGTCCGCAACTCGATACTGCTGGTTGATTTCATTCAGCTGCAGCTGGCGCAGGGCGTTGACTTCCGGCGCGCCGTGATCGATTCGGCGGCCACCCGCGCACAACCGATCCTGCTCACCGCATTCGCGGCCATGCTCGGTGCCTTCTTCATTCTTGATGATCCGATCTTCAACGGTCTGGCCATCAGCCTAATCTTCGGCGTGCTGATCTCGACATTGCTGACGCTGGTGGTGATCCCGCTGCTCTACTTCAGCGTCTATCGCCGCCGTCATGGTTGCTGAATCTGCGGCGCTTGCTTCACGGATCTTTCCGGAGAGAAAAATGGAAAAAGGTTTCCGCTTCACCCTGACCCAGCGCGAAGACTTCCAGTTCGCGGTCGCTTTTGCTGACGATCTGCCGGTGCTGCTGACGGATGAACCGGCACCGCTCGGCCAAGGCAGCGGACCGAATCCGTCACGCCTGCTCGCCGCCGGTGTCGCCAACTGTCTCGCCGCCTCGCTGCTGTTTGCGCTGCGCAAATACAAGGACCCGGTGCAGGGTCTGCGCGCTGACGTCAGCGGGGAATTGCAACGCAACGAACAGGGCCGCTGGCGCATCGGCCATATCGATGTCGTCCTGCACCTGTCGCAAACCGCCGACGCCCTGCCGCACCTGCAGCGCGCGCTGGCACAGTTCGAAGATTTCTGCGTCGTCACGCAGAGTGTGCGTCAGGGCATCGACGTGCGTGTGCAGGTCCGTGACGGCAGCGGCATGGCTATCATCCCGCAGTAGTCGTCGCGCCATAGCTGTCGTCGCGGCATACCTGATCCCAACCGGAGGTAAAGAAATGAAATCCTGGCAACTGACCCGTGTAATTGCTGGCCTGTTTATCCTGCTGCCGCTGTCGCTCGGCGTCGAAGGCAGCCCGCTGTTCCATTCACCGAACTGGCTGTGGTTTACCGCATTTGTCGGCGTCAATCTGCTGCAGAGCGGGCTGACGCAGTGGTGCCTGATGGAGCGCATCCTGCGCAAGCTCGGCCTGCAACAGGGCGCCTGATCATGAATCCGCTCGCTCGTGACATGATTGTTGAAGTACACAGCAAAAAGAGCGTCGCTGATGCGACGGCGGCGCTGGAAGCGGCCATCACCGCCCGCCAGTTCGGGGTCATGCATGTCCATGATCTGAAGGCGACGATGGCCAGGAAGGGCGTCGAGTTTGATCGCGATGTACGGGTGCTGGAGGTTTGCAATCCGCACAAGGCGAAAGCCGTGCTCAGCGAGGAATTGCTGATGAATGTCGCACTGCCCTGCCGCGTGTCGGTGTATCAGGCTGATGACGGCACGCGTATCGCGATGATGCGACCGGAAGCGACGCTGGCCATGTTGTCGGACAAGCCGGCACTGCGCGACATTGCCCGTGACGTTGAAGCGACGCTGCTCGCGGCGATGCACGAAGCCGCCTGACTCCGCGGAGAATGGAAAAATGATTCGCAGCCATTTCCGCACGCCGCGCACGCTGGCACGCATGATCTGCACGCTGGCGCTACTGGCCGCTTCCTTCGGCGGCCACGCAGCAGAGCAAGTTGCCGATTCTGATCAGCGCGCACAGCAGGCGATCAGCGAATTCCAGCAACAATTGCAGCAGGCGCTGCGTAGCGCCATTCAGGCCGGCGGTCCGGTAGTTGCCATCGCGGTCTGTCGCAATCAGGCACCCGAAATTGCCGCGCAAACCAGCGCGCGTTTTGGTGTGCAACTGCGTCGCATCAGCTCGCGTAACCGCAATCCGGATAACGCCGCCGATGCGGTATTCCTGCCACTGCTGGATCAGTTCGCCACTCGCCTGCAGGCCGGCGAACCGGTGAGCGCTGTGCATGCGCGCATCGAGACCGGTGGCGAGCCGGGCGGCGGCGCGCGCCAGTCACACTATCTGCAGGCAATCAGCACGCAGCCCCTGTGTCTGGCCTGTCACGGCAAGACACTGGCGCCTGCCGTGCAGCAGGCGCTACGTGAACATTATCCGGCTGATCGCGCCACCGGTTATGAAGAAGGCGAGTTGCGCGGCGCTTTCGTGGTCAGCACGCCGGCCGCGCAATGAGCAGGTGTTGATGGCGTAAAAAGAAACGCCGTTCAGCAGCTGGTCGCTGCTGCCGGACAGGGCACGGCGAGTTTCTCGCGCACGACGCGCTCCAGCGATTTCATGCCGGCGCTGCGGCCGGCGCTGATCGCCTGTTCCGGTGTGTCGCCACGCGCGGCGGCCGCGAGGGCAAACAGGGCGCCGACGCGATTGCTGGACGCGCAATGCACCAGCGTCTTGCCGCTGAGTTTTTTCAGCTCAGCGTCAAGGCGTGCGGCGTTTTCAGCGCTGATGTCACCGGCGCCGGCCACCGGAATGTGGATGTAGCGCAGACCGAGTTGCTGCACCAGTTGTGCTTCGTTGAAATCAGCGTGCTCGCTTTCCGGACGCAGATTGATGATCGTGGTGACGCCAGCGGCTTTCAGTGCCGCGAAGTCGTCCGCTTTCGGCTGGCCACTGGTGATCAGCGTCGGCGACAATACGTGCAGGTTGGGCAATGCCGGCCAGGTCTGTTCTTCGGCCGACAAGCTGGTTGCCAGAAAAGCACTGGCGAGCAGCAGCGTCGCCCGTAAAATGGTTTTCATCATCAACACTCCGATCGGTATGTCCTGCGCGGCAGACACACGGTCATCACACAGGGCGAGGGGGAACACGGCAATGAGCGATAGTGTGCATCTGGTTTGTCCGCACTGCCAGCAGGTCAATCGCGTGCCGGATGCGCGACTCGACGACGATCCGAAATGCGGACACTGCAAGCAGGCGCTGTTGCCGCCCGTTCCGCTTGATGTCGATGGCCCGGCGCTGCAGCAATTCGTCAGCCGCGAAGAGTTGCCGCTGCTGATTGATTTCTGGGCGCCCTGGTGCGGGCCCTGCAAAATGTTCGCGCCGACGTTTGCCGACGCTGCCCAGCGTCTGGCGCCGAATTTCCGCTTGCTGAAGCTGAACACCGAAGCGCATCAGGACGCGGCGGCGGCGTTCAATATCCGCAGCATTCCGACGCTGATTCTGATGCAGGGCGGCCGCGAGATTGATCGCGTGAACGGCGCCGTGCCGCTCAATCAGCTGATGCAGTGGCTGGCCAGTCACGCACGTTGAACGGCTGATGGTTTTTCGCCGCCTGTGCGCCGGCTTGCGGCGCGGGCGTGCGGCTCAGGACTTCAGGACTGGGCGCGCCGCGGCAACATGCCGCTGGCGCACCAGCGTTCCAGCATCGCCGCCAGCACATCGAGCTTGACCGGTTTCGCCAGATAATCATCCATGCCGGCAGCCAGGCAGCGTTCGCGATCACCTTTCAGGGCATTGGCGGTCATCGCGATCACCAGCTGACGCGCGCGCGCCTGTTCATGCTCCTGCTTGCGCAGCGCTTCGGTGGCGCGATAGCCATCCATGCCCGGCATCTGGCAATCCATGAACACAACATCAAAGTGCTGTTGCTGACAACGTTCCAATGCGCTTTCACCGCTGTCGGCACTGGCCGCCTGCAGGCCAAGTTTGCCGAGCAGTTTTTCCGCCACACGGCGATTGATCTCGTTGTCATCGACCACCAGCGCCGACAGGCCGCTGAACTGCGCTGTGCCGCCGTGTTCGGCGTTGTGGCTGGCGTCCGTGCTGTCGAAACTGGACGGATACTGGGACGATGCAGTCTGACTATTGACCGCGACTGAATTGTTTGCGACCGGATTGTTTGCGACTGAATTGTTTGTGATCGAGTTGCTTGCGATGGAATTGTTTGCCGATACACCGTTTCCGGCACCGCCCTGCACGCCCCCGGGCGCATCGGCCGCATCGGATTCAGCCGACGCATCGCGCAAGCGCGCTACCGTCCCGGCCGACGGCGGCAACAGTGCGGCAAAAAAACTTTCCGCTTTCACCGGCCAGTGGATCACATTGCTGCGCGCATCGAGTCCGGCATGACGCGGACCGCGGCGGGAAATGCCCATGACGTGCACCAGTTGCACGCCGGGCACGCGCGTGCGCAACCATTGTTGTTCGCGCAATTGCTGTTCGCTGTCGGCAAATAGCAGCACACGCGGCTGGGCCTGACTACCCAGCTGGGCAAGCAGGCTCTCTTCGCTATCGAGGGCCACATACGGCAGGCCGGCATCCAGACAGAACGCCCGCAACTGGCGATGCAGGGCCGGCGGCAGCGCAAACCCGTACACCGGAAACAGTGAACCGGGCGGCAACCACTGCCGGCGCGGCGACGGGCTGCCGGCGCGCAAATCGGCATCGAGCGTGAACACGCTGCCTTCGTTTTCAACACTGCTGACACGGATATCACCGTGCATCAGTCGCGCCAGTTGTTTGCAGATTGACAAACCCAGACCGGTGCCGCCGCGTCGCGCTGCGCCGGCTTCGGCCTGCACGAAAGGTTCAAACAAGACTTCGCGCAAGGTTTCGGGAATGCCGATGCCGGTGTCAGCGATTGAAATTGACAAGCGCACGTTCTGATCGGCAAGCAGCACAAGACTGGTGCTGACTTCGACACTGCCACGATCGGTAAAACGGATGGCGTTGCCGAGCAGGTTGACCAGGATCTGGCGCAGGCGCATTTCATCGCCACGCACCCGGGAATTGATTTGCAGCGGAAAATGCGTGGTCAGGATCAGGCCCTTGCGCTCGGCTTCCGCGGCGAACAGATCCTGCACTGACTCGATCAGCTCACGCAGATCAAATTCGCCGTCCACCAGTACCAGTTTGCCAGCTTCCAGTTTCGACAAATCGAGAATGTCATTGATCAGTGCCAGCAGCGCTTCGCCGCTGCTGCGTATGGTGTTGCTGAGCTCACGCTGATCGGCATTCAGCGGCGTTTGCGCCAGCAAATCCGAGACACCGATGATGCCGTTCATCGGCGTGCGGATCTCGTGGCTCATCTGGGCGAGAAAACGTCCGCGCGCCGCCATCGCCGCTTCGGCCATCAGCCGGCGCTGGCGCAGGCGGCCGGTCAGCATCCAGGTGATCAGCGCCGCGAGCAGCACCGTCGCCAGACCAATCCAGAGGATCAGTTGCTGCTGGCGCACGTGCAGGCTCTGCATCTTGTTTTCGCTTTCCAGCGCCGCCAGTCGCGCCTGCTGCTCCTGATGATTCAGGCGTGTCTGCAACTGCGCCGCGCTGACCGCCGTGCGTTCATCAAACAGCGTTGCCTGTACGCGCGTCAGTTCCCGTTCCAGCGCCAGCGCGGCCGACAAATCACCCTGCTGTTCGGCGACGGACGCCAGAGCCGGCAGCAATTCCGGCAACTGGCCATGCAGATTGAATTGCCGCGCCAATTGCACTGCCTGCTGCAGCAATTGCCGCGCTTCGGATACGGCACGACGGGCCATGGCCAGATCGGCCAGCGCTTTCAGCGTGCTGACCTGGGCACTGTGATCACCGGTGTCGCGGCGCAATTGCAGCGCGGTTTGCAAATGCTGGGCGGCGGCATCAAAACGGCCCAGTTGCAGATTGGCCAGGCCGCGCTGATGGGCAATGTAACCGCGCCGGTCCGCGCGGTCGCGCGCTTCGGGCAGGCGATCGGCCAGATCGAGCATGGCCAGTGCCACGTCGGCGTGATCGGTGCGGGTTTCCACTTCGGCACCGTAGACATGCAGCATCACTTGCAGTGGCCCGTCGTTGAGCAGTTTCACCTGCCGCGCGCTGTCGGCAAATGCTGCGCGCGCTTCGTCGTAATGATGCAAATCGATGTTGATCAGGCCGATGTAGATATAAAGCAACGCGACACGGCGCACGCTGGCCAGTGCCCGCTCAATGTCGAGTGCCTGCTGCAGCAGTTCGATGGCCGTTGAGTACTGACCGAGTTCGCGCGCAACCAGCGCTTTCAGCGTCAGGGCCTGCGCTTCCAGTGTCGGTGACTGTTCGGCACGGGCCGCAAACAGCGCATCTTCGATACGCATCGACGCGGTGGTTTTGTCGCTGGCCACCATCAGCGCACGCGCTGAACGCAGGTTGACCAGCGCCTGCAGCAGCACATCGTTTTCTGCTGCGGCGAGTGCCTGCAGCTGCTGCGCAAACTGCAGCGCCCGTTGCGGTTCGGTGAGCAGGAAATGTTCGATCAGCCGGTACAGATCCGGCATGCGTTCCGCCGCGGACAGTTGCGCCAGCCGGTCGATCATTGCCTGCGGATTTTTCAGTGGCGCGTACACCGCATTCGCCCACTGTTCGGCGCGGGCGCGCTGGTGCGCCTTGACACTGGCCGCCGCCGCGCCCGGTTCGGCAAACACGGCGGTTGCGGCGTTTTGCGTTGCCGCCTGCACTTGTGGCTGCGCCTGTGCGACCGCTGCCGGCAACAGCAGCGCCAGCAGCACACGGGCCAGTGGTGCACAACGGCGGACGGCGCGCATCGGCAAGGGCCTAGACCGCCACCGGCGCCTTGATCGCCGGATGACTCTGGTAGCCGTTGATGACGAAATCTTCAAAGCGGTAATCGAAGATCGAATCCGGCCGGCGCAGGATCTGCAGTTGCGGGCCCGGATACGGTGTGCGCGCCAGTTGTTCGCGCGCCTGCTCAAGATGATTGTTGTACAGGTGCACGTCGCCACCGGTCCAGACAAAGTCACCGACCTGCAGATCGCATTGCTGCGCCACCATGTGGGTGAGCAGCGCATACGAAGCGATGTTGAACGGCACACCGAGGAAAATGTCGGCGCTGCGCTGGTAGAGCTGGCAACTGAGTTCGCCGTTGGCAACATAGAACTGGAACAGCGCGTGGCAGGGTTGCAGCGCCATTTTTTCCAGATCGGCGACGTTCCATGCCGAGACGATCAAGCGGCGCGAATCCGGATTGCGTTTGATCTGCTCCATCACCTGCGTGATCTGATCGATATGCCGGCCGTCCGGCGCCGGCCACGAGCGCCACTGGTAGCCGTACACCGGGCCGAGATCGCCGTTTTCGTCGGCCCACTCGTCCCAGATGCTGACCTTGTTGTCCTGCAGGTATTTGACGTTGGTGTCGCCGGCCAGAAACCACAACAGCTCGTGGATGATCGAACGCAGGTGCAGCTTCTTGGTGGTGACCAGCGGAAAACTGTCGCGCAGCTTGAAACGCATCTGCGCACCGAACACCGAACGCGTACCGGTGCCGGTGCGATCGGTTTTTTCGGCGCCGTGATCGTGCACGTGACGGAGCAAATCCAGATAAGCCTGCATGTGATCAATTCCCCGCCGGAAGTTCGTGACGCGCGCGCCGGTAGGCGAGCGCGATGAGCGCGATGCCGAGTGCGATCAGCGGCAGGCACAGCCACTGGCCGCGCGACAGGCCGAGCGCCTGCAGCCCCAGATGCGCATCCGGCTCGCGGAAATATTCAACGATGAACCGGAACCCGCCATAGCCGAGCGCAAACACGCCGGACACCGCCATGCGCGGTCGCGGTTTGGCCGAGTAAGCATAGAGAATGATGAACAGCAGCAGACCTTCGAGCAGCGCTTCGTAGAGCTGCGAGGGATGGCGCAGCAACTGCAGTTGATCGGTCGGGAAACGGAAAGCCCAGGGCACCGAGGCATCGGCTTCGCGGCCCCAGAGTTCACCATTGATGAAATTGCCGATGCGGCCGAAGAACAGGCCGGGCGGCACCAGCGGCGCAAAGAAATCCGCCACCTGAAAAAAGCTCAACTTCTGTTGTTGCGTGCGTCCCCACCACCAGAACGCCACCAGCACGCCGAGCAGGCCGCCATGGAAACTCATGCCGCCTTCATAGATTTTCAGCAGGTAAAGCGGATTGGCGAGAAAGGCGTCGAGCTGATAGAAAAACACGTAGCCGAGACGGCCGCCGAGGACGATGCCGAGAAAGCCCCAGAACAGGAAATCACTGACCTGCTGCGCGTTGAGCGGACTGCCCGGCTGACGCGCCCGGCGCGTGCCCAGCCACCAGGCGACGACGATGCCGGCCAGATACATCAGGCCGTACCAGCGCAGCGCAATCGGTCCCACACCAAAGAACGGCCCGATCTGGAAAATGATCGGGTCGATGACCGGCAACTCCATCCTGCATTCCCCTCAAACGGCAACCGACCACAGCAGCTTGGCGGCTACCAGCAACAGAAACAGCGCAAAGATTTTTTTCAGCCGCGCGGCCGGCCAGCGATGCGCGAGTTTGGCACCGAAGGGCGCCGTGATCCACGCCGCCACGGTAATGGCCAGCACCGCCGGCAGATAGACAAAACCGGCCGCGCCGCCCAGCGGCAGCACGCCCCAGCCGGCCCACAGATAGCCAAGCGTACCGGCCACGGCAATGGGCAGGCCACAGGCCGCCGAGGTGCCGACCGCGCGCGCCATCGGCTGGCCGTAGTGCAGCAGCAGCGGCACGGTCAGCGAGCCGCCACCGATGCCAACCAGCCCGGAGATGACGCCGATGATGCCGCCAAATCCCCACCAGGCCGGCGCTGGCGGCAGTGTCGCCACCACCTTGACGGCCGGCGCGCGCCACAGCCGCCAGGCCATCACCAGCGCAAAGACCAGGAACAGCACGCTCAACTGGCTGCTGCGCAGCGCGCCGGCGAAATGGCCGGCCGCGACCGCACCGATCAGCAGGCCGGGACTGAGCTGGCGGACACGCCGCCAGTCAATGCCGTCGCGCGCCGCATGGGCACGCGCCGAGGCCACCGAGGTCAGCACGATGGCGCCGAGCGAGGAGCCGAGCGCAACATGCATCAGCCAGTCGGCCGGCACGCCGGCCAGCGGCAGCAGCATCAACAAGGCCGGTACCAGCACCAGGCCGCCGCCGACGCCGAGCAGGCCGGCCAGCAGGCCGGAGAGCGCGCCGGCGGCGAGATAAGCGGGCAATTCCCACCCCGGAAACAGCATTCTGGGTTCCGTCGTCCGTCAAACTGTGCAGATGAAGATAAAGAAAAGGTGAAGACCGATGTGTCTGGTCGTGTTTGCGGTCGGTCAGCGTGCCGACTGGCCGCTGATCCTGCTCGCCAACCGTGACGAGTTTCGCGCCCGACCAAGCGCGCCACTGCAGGCCTGGCCGGAGCGGGACGGCGTCCACGCCGGCCGTGATCTGCAGGCCGGCGGCACCTGGCTCGGCCTGCGCCGTACCGCCGCCAACGCCGGCCGTCTGGCGCTGGTCACCAACATCCGTCAGGGCCGGCCGGAGCCGGACCGGCGCAGCCGTGGCGAACTGCCGCTGGCCTTTTTGCAGGCCGACAGCGATCCGCTGGCCCATGCCGCCGGTCTGACGGCGGCCGGCGAGTATAACGGCTTCAATCTGCTGGCTGCTGTCTGGCGCGGCGATCAGCTGCAACTGGCCTGCGGCTCCAACCGCCGGCCGCCCCAGCCGGCGGGGCCGGGCCTGTGGGCGCTGAGCAACGCCGGCTTCGACACGCCCTGGCCGAAAACCCTGGCCGCCAAAGCCGCCCTCGAAGCGCTGCTGGCCACGGCGGAGGCGCCGCACGGTCACTGGCTGGATGCGCTTACCGATGCCCAGCCGGCCGCCGATCATGAATTGCCCGACACTGGCATCCCGCGCGACTGGGAACGCCGGCTGTCAGCGATGCTGATCACCGGCGAGGACTACGGTACGGTCTGCCAGACGCTGGTCGCGGTTCATGCCAGCGGTCGCGTCCGGGTGGCCGAGCGCTGGCTGGATGCCAACGGCCGGCCACAGCAAGCCCGGACGCTGGAGCTGTGAACCGGCCAGCGGTGCCGGGCCCTTAGCCGGGCCGCACCTGTGCAGGCAGGACAGCAGGAGATCCGTTCATGTCGCCGTCTTCGCGTACCCGGCCCTTGCGCCAGAGTCTGCCCGAGCTGCTGTTCGTGCTGCTGCTGATGGCCGGCGTGGCGCTGTCCCTGCTGCGCCTGCGTGAGCCGGCGCCGGCCGGCGGCGCCGAGATCCATGTTCGCCTGGATGCCCGCAACCGCATCCACCTCGACGGCGTGCCGGTGGACCTGCCCACCCTGCAGGCGCAGCTGGAACAACAGCTGGCCCGCCAGCCCCGGCCAGTGGTCATCGACGCGCACCGCCACGGCAGCCCGGCCCTGACCCGCGAGATCAGCGAACGGGCCCGTCTGGCCGGCGCCAGCCGGGTGCTGATCCAGCCCGATCCGCCCCCTGCCGAAGGCCGCCACTGAGGCCGATCCGGGCCCGGCGCAGTGATCATTTTCACGGCCGGGGCCGATCTGGACGCTCCCCGACCGACTCCGTATAGTGGCCGTCCGGTCCTGTTGGGGGGGCCGGCCGCGAAGAAATTGCAGAGACAGAATCATGCGCAAGAAACACGCAGGTGGTGCCGACGAGGCCGAAATCGACATGACACCGATGCTCGACATCGTGTTCATCATGCTCATCTTCTTCATCGTCACGACCTCGTTCGTGAAAGAAGCCGGCATCGACATCCAGCGCCCGTCCGGCAAGTCGGCGGCGACATCGACCAAGAAGTCACAGGTGGTCCTGATCACCGTCAACAGCCAGAACGAGATCGTCATGGACGGTCGCTCGGTGGACATTCGCCTGGTGCGTTCGAACGTGGAAAAAGTGCTGGCCGAGTCGCCGGACGCTTCGGTGATGGTGCAGGCCCACAAGGACGCTGCCACCGACACGCTGATCGCCGTCGTCAACGCCACCAAGGAAGCCGGCATCGCCAAGGCTTCGGTTGCCACCTACGACAAGGATTCGTGATCCGCAGCGCGATCGCGAACGCCCCGAAACGGACGACCCAGGTCGTCCGTTTTGCTTTCTGGCAGTTGGCCGCGCCGGCAGACAAAAAGCCGCCGACCGCCACTTGCTTTCATCGTCATCGCCCGCATCATGAAACGCTCGGCCGCAGGCTCCGGAGACCGGCACCATGGCGACACTGAAACGCATCGACAACGCCGGCATCGAAGCCCTGTGCCTGTCGCTGCCCGGCTGCACCGCCGACATCAAATGGAGCGGCGTGCGGGTGTTTTCCGTCGCGGAAAAAATGTTCTGTGCGTTCGCGCTCGATGAAGGCCCGTTCGGTCGCGTGTCGTTCAAGGTTGATGACGAGCGTTTTCTCGAACTCACCGATCAACCCGGCCTGATCCCGGCACCGTATCTGGCGCGCCATCACTGGGTCTGCCTGACCGCAGCCGACGCCCTGCCGGCCGCCGGACTGGAAGCACTGATCCGCCGTTCCCATGCGCTGGTGGCCAGCAAGCTGAGCCGCAAACTGCGCGCGCAACTGCAGCTCGACTGACACCGCCGCGCGGCGAGTGCCGCGCCTTCTACCGACTCACGGGATTTGCATGAAACGTCTGTTGTTTTTCGCCGCGCTGGCGGCACTCGCCTGGTTCTGGTGGAGCAGCATGTGGGCGCGCGAACTGGCGCGTCAGGCGGCGAAACGGCATTGCGAGAATTTCGGCGTCCAGCTCATCGACGACACTGTCGAGCGCATCCGCATCGGTTTCGGCCGCGATGAACGCGGTCAGGCCTGTTTCGTGCGTGTTTACCGTTTTGAATTCACGCCCAACGGCGCCTTCCGCTACAAGGGCGAAGTCACCACCCGCGGCCGCACGGTGAGCGACATTCGCATGGAGCCGTATCAGGCGGGCTGACGTCGAATGCCGTCCCGGCCGCCCTCCGGCGATCGATGAACGCTGCGCGCCCCGTCCGCTTTCATCAGCCTGGGCACTCCTCTCATTCCGTTCGCCCTGAGCAACGTCGAAGGGTTGAACGGCAAACCGTGCCGGGACAGCTACCTGATCAGGTTCATCAGACGTCCTGCTCCACGCCGATGCCGCGCAGAAAATCCTGCAGGGTGCGGCCGGGTTCATCGACAAAAGTGCGCGCGCTCAGTGTCAGGGCATTGATGCGATCAAGACGGAAATGCCGGAAGTCGTCGCGCATTTCGCACCAGGCCACCAGCGTCCAGGTCTTGCCCCAGAAATACAGGCCGAGCGGCAGCAGATCGCGCTCGCTCTGTTCACCGTCTTCGCGCGTGTAACGGACATGCACCACGTGCCGGGTGTCGATGGCCATGCGCAGCTGGTGCAGCGTGTCCTGCACGGCTTTTTCCACCACCGGCGCCGGCGCAAACACTTTCGGACGCTGCAGATCACGGCGCCGCTCTTTCGGCAGCACGGTTTCGATTTTCGCCAGTGCCCGGTCAATGCTCGGCACCAGCGCATCGCCGACCACCGCCCGCGCCAGCCGCGCGCCGATCACCAGCGCTTCGATCTCGTCGCGGGTGAACATCAGCGGCGGCAGTTCAAAGCCCGGCTGCAAGCGATAGCCGACACCGGCGGCGCCGTCGATGGGCACGGCATTGGCCTGCAGATCGGCAATGTCGCGATAGATGGTGCGCTCGGACACTTCCAGCGCTTCGGCGAGCTTCTGCGCCGTCCATACCTTGCCGCCGCGCAATTGCTGCAACAGGGCAAACAGCCGGTCGGCGCGACGGGTCATGAACGGCGATCTCCAGCGGGGCTACTGATGCAGCGGGGTTTCGGCTACAGGGGCGCCTGCTGCAGGGCTACTGCAGCGGGACAACTGATGCGGCCGGGTGTGATGGCCGGCCGCTTGCGCAGCTTACGGGCGCCATGCTGACAGCAGACTGTCAGGAGCGCGAGCCGTCGCTGTCTATACTCAGACTCGCCTCATCCCACCGGCCCCAGACCCCGGGATGCACGGCCCGAGCACGTTCCGCCTGCCCTGCCCCGTGCAGCCGGCACACGTGCTGCAGTCCTGCCGCCATCCCCCTGCCTGTCGCTGCCGAACGCCGACCCCGTCGGCCTGTCCGCCGCCGCCTGCGCGACGGCCGCAAGCAGGAGCACCGCCATGAACGACACCCCACGCAACGGAACCACCCTGGCAAGCCACCGCACGCTGGCGCTGGTCGGCCCCGCCGGCGCCGGCAAGACCACGCTGCTGGAGCAGTTGCAGCAGCACA
Organism: Permianibacter sp.; assembly: GCA_041913605.1. GTDB lineage: Bacteria > Pseudomonadota > Gammaproteobacteria > Enterobacterales > Permianibacteraceae > Permianibacter. The sequence goes on along the minus strand of JAYSEY010000015.1, from coordinate 83,545 downwards.
CGGGCAGTCCCGTCACGGTCAGCGAAACCGATCCGCTGGCCCGCGAACTCGGCCACACCCTCGACGTCAGCCTGCACACCTTCACCGCCCAGGGTGTGCGCTTCCAGATCCTCGACACACCCGGCCTGCCGGATCTCATCGGCCGCACACTCAGCGTGCTGGCCGCCGTCGATGCCGTACTGCTGGTGCTGAATGCCGGCACCGGCGTCGACTACCACAGTGAACGGCTGTTCCGCGCCGCGCGCGAACGCGGCCTCGACGTGTTCATCGTCCTCAACCGCATCGATCAGCCGAGCGTCGATCTCGGCGCCGTGCTGGCACAGGTGCGCGAACGTTTCGGCAGCGAATGCCTGCCGATCAATTTGCCGGCCGGACGCGGCGCGCGCGTTGCCGATGCGTTTTTTGCCCCGGTCGATGGCGACAGCGATCTCGGTCGCATCAGCGCCGCCCACGACGCGCTGGTCGATCAAATCATCGAGCTCGATGAAGCCCTGATGAGCCGCTATCTGGAACAGGGCGAAGCGCTGACACCGGAACAGCTACACGATCCGTTTGAACGTGCGCTGCGTGAAGGTCATGTCGTGCCGGTGCTGTTTGCCGCCGCGCGGCCGCGCATCGGCATCGCCGAAACCCTGCAGGTGCTGATGGCACTGGCACCGCATCCCGGTGAATGCAATCCGCCGCACTTCGTCAAAGGCGAACAGCCACCGTACAAACCGGTTCCTGTCACCGTCGATGCCAACGCGCACGCGCTCGCGCATGTGTTCAAACTCACGCTCGATCCCTACGTTGGTCGACTGGCGTTTTTGCGCATCTGGCAGGGCAGCCTGCGCAGCGGCCAGAACCTGTTCGTCGGCGACGCGCGCAAACCGTTCCGGCTGGCGCATCTGCTCAACGGCAGCGGCAAACAGGCACAGGAGATCGCCAGTGCCGGCCCCGGAGAACTGGTGGTGATCAGCAAGATTGACGAACTGCATTACGGCGCCGTGGTGCACGACAGTCACGATGAAGATCACCATCACCTCGCCGAGCCGGCACTGCCGACGCCGCTGCACGGCATTGCCCTGCATTGCACCAAACCCGGCGACGAAGCCAGGCTCGGCGAAGCCTTGCAAAAACTCGCCCTGGAAGATCCGAGCCTGCGCGTTGAACACCGCGCCCAGCAAAATGAAACCGTGCTCTGGGGACTCGGCGATATGCACCTGCGCATTGCCCAGGCACGCCTCGGTGAACGCGCCAATGTCGCCTTGCAGATCACGCCGCCCTCGGTGCCCTATCGCGAAACCATCAGCCTTGCTGCCGACGGATTTGCGCGCCACAAAAAACAAACCGGCGGCGCCGGCCAGTTCGGCGAAGTGGCGCTGAAAATCGAACCGCTGGCGCGCGGCGAAGGCTTTGTCTTTGTCGATGCCGTGGTCGGCGGCGCCATTCCCGGCGTGTTCATGCCGGCCGTGGAAAAAGGCGTGCGCGAGGTTTTGCACAGCGGCGCCATCGCCGGTTTTCCGTTACAGGATCTGCGTGTCACCATCCTTGATGGCAAACACCATTCCGTTGACTCCAAGGAAGTCGCGTTTGTCGCCGCCGGACGCAAAGCCATGCTCGATGCCATCGACAAGGCCATGGCCATCATTCTCGAACCGATCGCGCAACTGGACATCGACGCGCCGGCGCACAACGTCGGCGACATCACCGGCGAACTCACCGGCCGGCGCGGCCTGATCAACGGCACCGACAGCGGCCTCAACGGCCGCGCCCGTATCCGCGCGCAATTGCCGATCGCCGAACTGCCCGCCTTCCAGACCCGGCTGCGCGCACAAACCGGCGGCGAAGGTTTCTTCGTCATGGAACTCAGCCACTACGAAGCCGTACCGCCGGCCGTGCAAAAAGAACTGGCCGGCAAATACAAACGCCATGAAGAGGAATGAAAGCGCAGCATTCGCGTGCAATGCACAACATGAATAATGAACGCAGCGCAAAGCAGGATAAGTTTCGGCGCCCGGCGCCGAAACTTATCCTGTAACGTTTGCATGCTTGCCGGAACGGTCGGCGAACTGAAAAATCACGCACTACCAAACCAGTCGCCGGCATTGCCAGCCGGATGTACTGGACCCGACCAGTTCAAACGCCGGTGCCCCGCACATGACGCATATTCGTCCCAGTGAAGCCCAGGACACGCAGGCCATCGCTGCCGTCATCCTGCCCATACAACAACTCGAATTTGGTATTCCGATCACACTGGATGCGCAACCGGACCTGAGCAACATCGCGCAGTTTTACCAGCACGGCAGCGGCAACTTCTGGGTAGCGGAAGTGGACCAGCAGATCGTCGGCACCATCGCCCTGCTCGATATCGGCAACAGAGAAGCCGCACTGCGCAAGATGTTCGTCGCCGCGCCGTTCCGCGGCCAAACCCTTGGCGTTGCCCAGCGCTTGTTGCATACCTTGCTGGACTGGGCCGCACAGCATCAACTCGAACGCATTTATCTGGGCACCACCGCGAAGTTTCTGGCCGCACACCGCTTCTACGAAAAGAACGGTTTCATCGAAGTCGCCAAATCCGGACTGCCCGCCACGTTCCCCGTCATGGCCGTCGATTCCAGATTCTACAAACTGTCGTTGCCGGCCAGTGCAAGCTGAGCACAAGGAGCTCGGTGCGGAGCGTGAGACGTGAAACGTGAAACGTGAAACGTAGGATGGGTAGAGGCGCAAGGCGCCGAAACCCATCGGCGTAAAGCACTGCGGCCGGCTGGAGAAACAAAGCCTGGACTTCAGCGCTTTACCCTGATGGGTTTCGCTGCGCTCTACCCATCCTACGGGTACACGCCCCCTCCTCAACCATCACCACGTCCGCCAGTACCCGGCCCGCTGGCGACGTCACGCCCTCCCCACCTTCTTTTTGACCCCGCCCCGCTGCCCGCCCGCGTGGCCGGCAGTTATACTCGCCGCCCGCTCCGCGCGCCGCGCGGACGGCCGTTACAGCCCGCGAGGCGGGCCTCATTGAACAAGCGAGATTGCAGGTATGGGCGCACAGTGGAAGACGAAGGGCAAGCTGGAATCAGCGGCCGCGAAAAGTCGCATCTTCACCAAGTTGACCAGAGAAATCACGGTCGCTGCACGTGGCGGTCCCGACCCGGAAATGAACTCGCGCCTGCGTCTGGCCATTGAAGCGGCGAAAAAAGCCTCGCTGCCGCGCGACACGCTGGAACGCGCCATCAAGAAAGGCGCCGGCCTGCTGGATGAAGTCGTCAACTACGAGCTGGTCACCTACGAAGGCTTTGCCCCGCATCAGGTACCGGTGATCGTCGAATGCCTGACTGATAACAAAAACCGTACCGCCTCCTCGGTGCGCGTGCTGTTCCGCAAGGGCCAGCTCGCCGCCGCCGGTGCCGTCAGCTGGGATTTTGCCTATCTGGGCATGATCGAAGCGGCGCCGGCCAACAAGGACGCCGACGCCGAAGTGGCGGCCATCGAAGCTGGCGCCCAGGATTTCGAGCCGGGCGAAGACGGCGCGACACTGTTTTACACCGAGCCGACCGATCTCGACGCCGTGCAGCGCGCACTGCCGAATTTCGGTTTCACGGTGCAGAGCGCCAAGCTCGGTTACAAGCCAAAAAATCCGGTCACCATCAGCGATGCCACGCAGCTCGCCGAAGTCGAAGCGTTTCTCGAAGCGCTCGACGGCGATGATGATGTGCAGCACGTGTACGTCGGTCTGGCCGGCTGATCGCCGCTCGAACTGCAGATACCAGATTTAAAAGAAGCGCACTCCGGTGCGCATTTTTTTATCTTGCGTTTTCGCACTACTGTGCCACTCCCCTGTGGCAACGGCTTCCCCGCCACTGATCTGCAGACACACATCCGCTTACACCCGTGACCGTGCCGGCGATGCTTCGCCAGCGCGCCTGCTTTACCATGCGCGGGCGCTGCGCATGACCACCCGGGCCTTGCGCGCGACCCGCCACCGCGGGAACCGGCAAACGCTACCGGAACGTCGCGTTTGCCGATATTCAGAAGCTCAGACAACACGATGGAGCGTGTCATGAAGCGGATCATCAAATGGCCGCTGGTCGGCGTCGGCGTGATCGCCGTGGTCATCGGCGGCGCCCTGCTGGCCGGCAATTTCCTTGCTGATCAGAAACGCGGACGCGTGGTACGCGTCGATATTCCCGCACTGCCCTACAACACCGATCCGGCGATTCTGCCGCACGGCAAATACCTGTTCGAATCGCGCGGCTGTACCGAGTGCCACGGCAACGATGGCGCCGGCAAAGTGTTCATCGACGCGCCGGACGGATTTTTTGTGCGCGCACCGAATATCACGCCAGGCGGTGTGGTGAACCAGTACACGGAAAAAGACTGGGTGGCGGCGATCCGTCACGGTCTGAAACCGGATGGCCGGCCGCTGCTGATCATGCCGACCGAAGATTACAACCGGATCTCCGATACCGATCTCGCTGCACTGATCGCATATTTGCGCCAGTTACCGGCGAGCAATAGTCCGGGCACCGAGATCCGCCTGACCACGCTGGTCAAAACGCTGTACGGTTTCGGCGTGATCAGGGACGGCGCGGAAAAAGTTGATCACCATCTGCCGCCTGCGCCAGCCGTCACCGCTGCCGTTACGCCTGAATACGGTGCCTATGTTGCGGCGATGTGCATGGGCTGTCACGGCGAACAATTTTCCGGTGGCCGCATTCCCGGCGCACCGCCGGAATGGCCACCCGCCGCCAACCTGACGCCGGGCGAAGGCAGCATTTGGCCGCGCTATGCCGATGCGGAAAGTTTCCGCAGCATGATGCGCAGCGGCCGGCGGCCGGATGGCAGTGCGGTCAGTGCAGTGATGCCATTTTCCAGCCTCGGGCAACTGACCGATACCGATCTGGATGCGATGCAATTATATCTGCGCAGCCTGCCGCCACGCGCCGTCGGCAATCGCTGAACTATCGCGCAGGTTTGCCGATTTCAGCAAACCTGCGCGCAACGGAAAATTGTCCGGGAACAGTGCGCGATTTTTTGCAATTGTTCCTGCACTTTTTTCGTCGGTGCAAATCGATGAGTTCGCCTAAGCCCGGATGGGCATTTTTTCGGGGCGCTGATCTGCAGCACACCCGGCAACAACTTCAACGACAGCAGGCGCCTGTCAGCAGCCACCCAGTTTCTGGTGACTGCCATCGCAAAGCGGCTGATCGTCCGTGCGTTTGCAACCGCAGAAAAACACCGTTTCGGTGTCATCGGCAACAAACTTCACCGGCGTGAACGATCCGCCCTTGTGTGAGCCATCGCAGAACGGCTGCGTGGCACTTTTTCCACACCGGCACCACCAGTAAGTCTTGCCCTGTTCGACACGCACCGGAAACGGTCCGCGACGGGCGATTTCCGCATCGGACATCAACAAAGATCCTCATTCGTGAACACGGGACAACGGCATTTGCTTTGGGCCGCGTCGCTGCCAGTCCAATCGCGTCAGGACTGCGCCCGCCCGTCCGGCGCAGTGTAGCGGTGCCGCTCACTGTTGGCGCGATGGCGCCTGCAACATGGCCAGTTCGCTGCCGCCCTTAAAGTCCCTTGCGGAATGAGCAGATGTGCGGGAACAAGCATTCGTTCTAAAACCCGCATGGAGCGACGTCAACGGGCGGACTAGGCTGCACAGGCGAGCCCCGGATGAAGGAGGATGCCGCCATGCAGCTGGTTGAAGATCACAATTTGTTCAATGAGTTTCCCGAGTACTCCGACCGCATCGAATTTCTCTGGCAGGAGGACAATTATTTCGCCAGCGCCGCCGAGGAATACCACGCGCTGGACAAGCAGATCCGTGGTCTGGAAATGAACAACATGCCGGTATCCGACTACTACTTCGAAGATCTGAAGAAGCGCCGCTGCCTGCTCAAAGACCAGCTTTACCAGATGCTGGCACAACCGTATCAGAGCCCACGCCAATGGTCCTCGCGGCAACGCTGAGCACTCACGGTTTGCAGCGCGGCCAGCCCCTGCACTGACCGTTTTCCCGCCGCAGCGCCGGAGTTCTGCGCACCAACCGCGCAGAACTCCGGCGCTGCCATCACGCCTTGAAAGTGTCGCTATCTGAATCAGCTTTGCGTCCGGCGCACGAACGTCGCCGGCACGGCCGCAAACCACAGCGTCATCAGCAGTGCCAGCCACCACTCAAACAGATTTTCCCGCACCTCATTGCTGCCGGTGAACACACTCAGTAAAACGTGCGCCAGCGCCAGCAACCAGATCGCCAGACTCAGATACCAGAGTGCGGGCGGCCGTCGCCGTTGCCCGCGGCGCAGCGCCAGCAGGCAGAGCAGTTGTGCCAGCAGCGTACCGGCAAAATGCAGCGTGATACCGAAGCGGCGCAGCCAGGCGTAGATCTCGCCGTCTGTGCCAAGAAAATTCGCGTACAGCAGGAGGAACGCTGCACCAACAAGGCCGCTGTATTTCATCGCCTGCGTGATCCGCGGTGACGCATCGTGCAGCGACAAACGCGCACGCAGCACCAGCCAGAAAATTGCCATCAGCACGGCGGCCGGCATCATCAGCAGGCGGAACAGGTACAGGCCCGGCAGTTGCCGGCAGGCGCGCGAGATCGACAGCGAACCGTCGATGAACGGCAGCGATGCCGCGATGCTGCCCTGCCAGATATTCAGGGCCATCGCCGCGCTGATCGCGCACACCGGCAGCAGGCAGAGCGCCAGCGCCAGACGACGGAATGCGCAGTCGGATAGTTGCAGCGTGGTCCCGGACACGAATGCGGCACTCCTCGCGCACGGCGGCGCAGCGAAGCAGTTTTCCGGCGCGATCAGCGTGGGTGATGACAAGTGTACTGCGCATTCAGTGCTGCGCCGCTGAAGTGCGCTTGTCTCAGTTGCGCCGGATCGTAAGGTCACGCAGGCCGGATCAATTCGTCCCCATAGCCTGCGCAGGCATTCTCTCGCAGGCATCTGCGGCCGATGCAGAAATTGTGGGGCCGAATTTATTTGGCCGCGGATCAGCTTTCATGCACGCTTGGCCGATGGTACTGGTGCTGCAGGTTTCCGGATCGTCCCGCAGCACAGGCCCCGCGAAGATTCCGGATAGCCGCGATGCGGCTTCCGGAATGACAGCGTATTGGCATTGGCAAAACTGCAGGCCTGCGAAGCTGACGCGGTAAAAAAAGCAATCTGCCCATTCCGCTCCGGCACCGGAGTCGCCCTGCCCCGTTTCGGCACACACACTTCAGCAAGCTGACTCAAACACTGCTCAAGACGGTACACAACACAGCCCGCACCACACCACGCAGCACAGCCCAACGCACGCAACGCCGCACACAGCACACAACACACAACACAACACGGCACAGCACCACACTCAGCACACCCATCATCGCCGCGCGTGCAGCAAGTCCAGCAGTCGCGCCGCTGCCGCGCGCAGATCATCGGGATCGCAGCTGGCGTAGCCGAGCATGAAGCCGCGTTGTGGTGGTTCGAGCATGTCGCAGGCGGACAGCGGGCGCAGCAGCAGATCGTAGGCGACGCCGTGTTCGGCCAGTTGTCGATCATCGACATCGGCGGGCGCGTGCAGCACCAGATGCAGGCCGGCATCGCCGCCACTGAGCCGCCAGCCGGTCGGCAGGCGACCGTCGAGCGCCTCGCGCAGCGCCGCCTGACGCTCGGCGTAGAGCGCGCGGGTGCGGCGGATGTGCGCCACCAGTTTGCCGGCGCGCAGAAAGTCGGCGAGCGCCGCCTGGGTCGGGTAATGACCTTCGCCAATCAATCGCTGCGCGAGCCGGTTCAGTTGCGGCGCCAGCGCTTTCGGCACCACCAGATAAGCAGTGCGCAGGGCCGGCGTCAGCACCTTGCTGAAGGTGCCGATGTAGAGCACACGACCGTCGCGATCCTGGCCCTGCAGCGAAGCCAGCGGCCGCGAGCGGTAGCGGAATTCGCTGTCGTAGTCGTCCTCGATGATCAGGCTGCCGTGACGGTGGGCGTAGTCGAGCAGCGCCTGACGGCGCGACACGTCCATCACAGCACCGAGCGGAAACTGGTGCGAGGGCGTGACGTAGATGAGTTGCGGCGGCGCCCGCTCCGGCAGCGCCGAGACCATCAGCCCGCCGTCATCCACCGGCACCGGCAGCACCTGCAGCCCGGCGGCGATGAACGCCGCGCGGGCGCCGGTGTAGCCGGGATTTTCCAGCGCCACGCAGGCGCCCGGATCGGCCAGCGCGGTGGCCAGCAGCGACAGCGCTGCCTGCGCGCTCGGCAGCACCAGCACCTGATCGGCGTCGGCGGTGACGGCGCGGGCAACGCGCAGGTGGTCGGCGATGGCGGCGCGCAGTTCCGGCAGGCCGGCGTCGCGGCCGTAACACAGCCAGGACAGCTGCGGCGCACGCCAATAGCTGGCCAGCCGGCGGGCAAAATCGGCGGCCGGAAACTCGCGGACATCGGGCAGTGCCGGGACAAACGCACCGATGCTGGCACGCCCGCCGACCGCGGTGCCGACCAGGCTCAGTGCCCGCTGCGACAGCTGCGCCGCCGGCGGCGTGATGATCCCGGCCTCATGGCGCGGCGTTTTGCGCTCGCCGCGCTGGCTGGCGGCGAGCTGGGCATCGTAGGCGACATAGCTGCCGGCGCCGACGCGGCTGCGCAGCCAGCCCTCGGCTTCCAGCTGGGCGTAGGCGGCGACCACCGTGTTGCGGCCTATGCCGAGTTCGCTGGCCAGCGCGCGTGATGCCGGCAGGCGCCGGCCGGGCGGCAGATCGCCGGCGACGATGGCACCGCGGATGGCGCGGTAGAGCTGTTGCTGCAGCGGCAGCGGCGCGGACTTGTCGAGCGCCACCAGCGGGTGCTCGGTGAGCCAGGCGGTCGCCATATTGGCTCCCTTGTGAAGTTTGAATCGGCGCCAAGCATAGGGCCATTGTCAGGCTAATGTCAGCCCCGGGACCACGATTGCCGGCACGCCCAGTCCGCCAGCCGGTCAGTAGCCGTCCGCCCGTACCCGTCACCACCGCCCCGCCCGGAGCCGGATTCATGACCCACACCGCAGCCGCCGACAGCCCTACAGCCAAGGCCTCAACCGCCGACTCAACACCTGCAGTCAAGCCGCCCGCGCCCGGCTGGCGGATCTGCACCGACGCCGGGGCCATTCCGCTGCGTCAGGTGCACGCGCTGATCGCCGGCACCTACTGGGCACGCGACATTCCCTGGCCGCTGTTCGAACGCGCGGCGCGCCACTCGCTGCTGTTCGCGGCGTTGACCCCGGACGGCAACTGCTGCGGGTTCGCGCGCGTGATCAGCGACCGGGCGACATTTGCCTATCTCTGCGACGTGATCGTTGCCGAGGCCTTTCGCGGTCAGGGCATCGCCGCGGCACTGATGCAGGCCATCGACACCTATCCGGATCTGCAGGGCCTGCGCCGGCAAATGCTGGTCACCCGCGATGCCCACGGCCTGTATGAAAAATTTGCTTTTCGCGCGCTGGCCTCACCGGCGCAGGTGATGGAAAAACATCGTCCCGATGTGTACGCGCCGGCCAATGTTGTTGAAGCCAGCAGTTCACTTTTGCCGCCAGCCACTGGCGGTTGAATGCGCCCGTTCTGATTGACCCCATCCTGATCGCCCCTGCACTGGTAACCACGATGAATCCGACTGTTGCACCGATTGCTGCGCCGATTACTGCACCGACTGTTGCACCAAGGTTTGCACCGACGCCACACACCACGCTGCAACGCCATCCCGAGCGCGGCAGCCATGATCGCGCCACCGTCCACGCCATCCTCGACAGCCACTGGCTCTGCCATATCGCGTTCAACGACGCGCACGGTCCGCACGTACTGCCGACGATCTACTGGCGCGAAAACGACCGGATTTACATACACGGCGCCCTGCAAAGCCGCATGCTGCTGGCGCTCGCCGAAGGCGCGCCGGCTTGCGTCAATGTCACGCTGATCGACGGACTGGTGTTTGCCAAACGCGCTTTCAATCACTCGGCGAATTACCGCTCGGTCAATCTCTACGGCCGCTTCACGCGCATCGATGATGACGACTACAAGCAACACGCCTTCCGCCACTTCTTCGACACGGTACTGCCGGATCGCTGGCCGCAAGTCGTTCCGGTCGATGACAAGGAACGCAACGCCACACTGCTGCTGGCACTGCCGATAGAAAACGCCGTGGCGAAAATCCGCAGCGGCCCGCCGGGACGCGAAAAAGGCAGTGATGACGAAGCCGGCTACACACCGTGGACCGGCGTGCTGCCGCTGCAAATGCAGGCACTGACGCCCGAACCGGCAGGCGCAGATTTGTCAGCGCAACTGCTCAAGCGTGCGTGCCTGCAGGCGCTGTGATCTGTGCATCAGACAGAACAGGTTTACTGGCCAGTAGAACAACTTCTGACGCTGTGTGCTTTACGACGGAGATTCCGGTTCTGAGCTACGCTCCGGCCGGAATGACAATTGTCTTTTCACAAAAAATGAAGCGCTGTCATTCCGGAAACGGCAACGCCGTTATCCGGAATCTCCCGCTACAGCTAGCGACCGCTTCAGAAAACCGGACGCCTGATATGCCCTTTCTCTTCAAGCACTGCCGGATGCCGTGGTCGCCGGCATCACTGCCTGCGCTGCCGCATAGTTGAACAGCGCCTGCGCATCGGCGAGTGGCAGACAGGGCAGCTCGACGCTGGCGTGCGGCAGAATGAATTGCAGGCTGGCGAGCTGGCGTTTGCGTTCGCCGGGTGATTGTTCCAGCACCACGCCCTGCACCGCCGACCAGGGAATGAAGGCCAGTTGTCGCGACACCATACCCTGCTGGATGCGCAGCGCCTGCGCAGACACTGCGAAACGCCAATGCCGGTAGCGACGCCGCAGCTGCCATTCGGCGTGCAGGATCAGCAGCGGCAGCAAGGGCAGCGCGAACATCAGCAGCAATTTCACCAGTGGCCATTGCCAGATCGACAGTACGCCCAGAGTCGCCGCGGCCAGCACGCAGGGCGCAACGATGAAATAGCGCCGGTTCCGCTCCATGTAATAGCGATCAATCCCCTGAAAACGGGCGAATTTTTTCAGCGTCTCCGGATGTCGGTTGAACACTTCATTGCGCAGTCGCAGGGCCGCGCGCAAACCCAGCCAGGGCACGCGAAAACTGCGCGAGGTTTTGCCCTCGGCCGCCGCCTGGGTTTCGTTTTCACCGGCCACCGCAACGCGCAACCAGCCACGGCCGAACGGCCGTTGCAACGCGCCCTGTTCCCAGATCACGGCGCAGGCGCGTTCCGGTCGCAGCGTCTGCGCATAACGGGTGATCAGTCCGCTGTGTTGATGCCATTCGCGCGGCAACTGTTGCAGACGAAAATCCCAGTAGCGCCACAGTCCCCAGGCGATCGCCAGCACCGCAATCACCAGCACGATCACTGCCGCACTGATCACACCGCCGACCAGCGCGTGCATGAAGGTGTCGCTGTGATTTTCTGTCCAGACTTTCAGCGGCTTCCACAGCCAGCGATCCAGCGCGTCATCGCCGACACGATTGGCGAAATAGAGCAGCAGCGGTGCAATTGCCAGCGTGCGGCCACTGGTCAGCGCCACCAGCATGATCTGGCGCCAGTTCAGCCTGTGCAGCACCGGCGCAGCGTGATCGCTGTCGGGTTCCGCTTCAGCCTGTCCGGCATCCGGCGCGTGCAACGGCGCATTTGCATTTGTGCTGACAGAATCCGCGTCTGCCGGCAATGACACATGCGATGCAGGCGTTTGTGGACTGCGCGCGCGTCGCGCCGCCGCGCGCAGTTGCGCCAGCGTTGCATCGCTGACGCCGGGCAGTTTCACCTCTTCGCTTTCACTGCCGGAGGACTCCAGCGCCACTTCATGCAGCCCCAGCAAGCGCAAACCGATCGGCTGGGTGGCACGCACGCCCTGCACGCGCGCGAACGGCAACAGGTGTTCTTCGCGTGACCAGCGACCGCGCACCGCGTGCACATGATGCGCATGGATCGCGTAGCGCAAATGCCACCAGCGCCACAGTGCGGCAAGCAGCATCAGGACGATGGCCAGCGGACCGAGCGCCCAGGCGGGCAAATCGATGTGCGTGTATTTTTCAATCTGCCAGCCACCACCCACCGCGCCGCCGGCGATCAGTGCCCAGTTTTCGCGCAGCACTTCCAGACACAGATGCAGCAAGGCACGCAGCGGCAAACGTTGCCAGTGTTCGACTGCCGCGTCGTTGCTGACCGCGGTTCCGCTTTCCTCTGTGCTCATGCTGCGGACTTGCCGTGGCCGAGGATGTAATCGCGCAACTGTGTGGCGCGGTTCATATCCAGATCGGCGAGCGTGAAGTCGGCATCATCACTGCCGGAACTGTACAGCGTCAGCGTTGCCAGACCGTAGCGTCGCTGCAACGGCCCCTGCGCTAGTTTCACGTGCTGCACGCGCTGCAGGCTTTGCGCGCGCGTGGCGCGAAACCAGACGCCGCTCTGCAATAACACATCGTGTTCGCGCAAACTCATGCGCCGGTGTTGCCAACTCCATTTCGCCCACCAGAAGCTGAGAGCTGTCAGCGGCAGTGCGGCAAGGATCACGGCGATGAATACCACACGCGCCGGTGCGATCAGCACCGCGAGCGTGATCAGCGAAACGTGGAAAATGGCCCAGAACACCAGCCAACTGAAACGGCTGACTTTCACCGCCTGCGCCGGAAATGCTTCGAAGGGCAGATCCTGCACCTGCGGCAGTTCGGCAAACGGCAGGTGATCATTTTTCAGCATGAAGCGCGCTCCGCATGGGGTAATTCCTGTGCTGCGTACCCGGCGTCCAGCTCACGGTGCCAGACGCGATTTGCGCCACTGTTCACCGTCGCGCAGGTAGAGCACGCGATCATGCAGACGGCTCGGCCGGCCCTGCCAGAATTCGATCCGCGACGGCAACACGCCATAACCACCCCAGTGCGGCGGACGTGGCACCTCGGTGATGTAACGCAAACCAAACGCCGCCGCGCGTTGCAGCAGTTCGCTTTTGCTGGCGATTTCCTGGCTCTGCGGACTCGCCCAGGCACCGAGCCGGCTCTGATAGGGACGCGAAGCGAAATAGACATCGGACGTCGCAGCCGCAACCGGATCGGCGCGGCCTTCGACACGCACCTGACGTTCCAGCTCGGGCCAGAAAAACGTCAGCGCCACAAACGGATTGCCACCAATCTGCGTGCCCTTGCGGCTCTGGTAATTGGTGTAAAACACAAAGCGATCCTGCTCGATGCCCTTGAGCAGCACGATGCGCGCGCTCGGCCGGCCCGCGTCATCGACAGTGGCCACATGCATCGCCGTCGGTTCAGGCAGCTCGGAGGCCAGTGCCTCATCCAGCCAGACGCGGAACTGCGCCAGCGGATCGGCCAGACATTGTTCCGGCGACAACTCCTGCTTGCTGTAGTCCTTGCGCAGGTCGGCAATATCCGCTTTCACTTTTTCTGCTCCTGATCGCATCGTGTTTGCTGACAACGCTGGCCGGACACGGCCACGGCTGGCTATGGTAGCGCCGTTTTTCCAGGGAGATCGCCCATGTCCACTTCGCATACTTTCCTGCGCCGCCGTGCACTGCCCGCCGCCGGCCTGTTCTGCACGGCCCTGTTCACCGCAAGCCTGTTCACTTCGTCCCTGTTCACCGGCACGGCGGCCGCCGATGAAGGCAAACACACGGCCGCACCAGCGCCCGGTGCGCGGCTGTTCGGCAGCGCCATGCCCGCCGGCCCGGCGACGCCGCTGGCCGCCGCCATTGCCGCCGGCACCGGTGGTGAAGCACGCAAGATCAGCGGCGAGGTGCGCGAAGTCTGCCAGAAGGAAGGCTGCTGGCTGATCCTCGCCGATGGCACGCACTGGGCGCGCGTGCGCACCAAGGATCACGCGTTTCTGGTGCACAAGGATCTGGCCGGCCGCGTCGAAGTGTTCGGCGTGTTGTCGGAAAAAGTGAACGACAAGGCCATGCAGGAACATCTGGCCCGCGACGACAAAAGCAAGTTCGTCTCGCCGCGCGAATACCTGATCGTCGCCCAGTCAGTGCAGAAGCTTGACTGAAGACCGGGCAGGTTCAGCGCGCATCACCCCGCGCGCTGCACGTAGCCAAGCGTGAACAGCAGCTGATCGGTGAGCGCATCGATCAGCTGCGCGCGCGACATCGGCAGCATCCGGTCCACTTGCGCGGCATACACCAGCGCGCGGCTGATACTCATGCACATCGCTGCGGTCTGCGCCGGATCGCGCGCCAGCTGCGGCGACTGGAAACGGCTGCTGTGCTGGATGGACAGCTGCATCAATTCACCGAGCACGGCATCCAGACGCAGCATCAATTGCTGACTCAGTTGCAGGCTGGCCATGTCAGTCATCAGCAAGCGCGCCAGCCCGGCCTGCGCCGGCATGGCATCGACCGTGGCGGTAACGATGCCGCGCACACCGTCTTCCAGCGCCAGCGTGTCAGCGGCGGCAAACGCCGCCCGCATCATGGTCAGCAAACGTTCGTACTCGCGGCAGGCCAGTTCCGCCAGCAGCGCATGCTTGTTGGGAAAATACTGGTACAGCGAGCCGATGCTGATGCCGGCCGCCTCGGCGACATGATTGGTGGTGAAGCGCACCAGACCGTCGGCGGCCAAAACGCGAGTAGCCGCCTCCAGGATCACGTCCACCATATACGCCGCGCGCGCCTGACGTGGCTGTTTTCGCGGCTTCAGCGCCAGTTCCTTCGCTTCTTTCATCGTCTGCCATGCGAGTAGTGAAACCGGCTGCCGGCCGGAAAAATATGCCTGCTGATTTTCCACTTTCAGGGAGCAGGACTCATGAGCGTTTCATTATTGCCACGCTTCTGGCGCAGCGCCACGCTGCTGGCGGGCGTATTCGCATTTGCTGACAGTTGCGCCAGCGAACACCACACAGCCGCGCCGGCAAACGCGCCGGCAGCAACACGCAGCTTCGGCATCGGCGTGGCGCAATTTCCCGAGTATGAAGGTGCGAAAGCCGACATGACGCTGCCGATGGTGATGTTCGACGAGCGCATCGGCGGTACGCGCATCGACATGACCGGCATGGGCCTGCGCCTGCACCTGATCGAAACGGCACATTTTTCCGCCGGCCCCTTGATCCAGGGGCGTCTCGGCCGCGATGACGAAGTCGATGATCCGGTGATCGCCAAGCTGCGCGAGATCGACGCCACAGTGGAGGCCGGCGGCTTCGCGGAAGTGCGCTGGCAGGTCGGCCGGCGCGTGCCCGGGGAAATTGCCGTGCAACTGAGCACAGTCCAGGATCTGCGCGAAGCCCACGAGGGCCGCATCGCAACACTGAGTGGCCGCTACTCCTGGATGATCGGTGAACGCTGGCGCTTCAGTGTCGAACACGCACACAGCTGGGCCGACAGCGCCTATATGGACACCTACTTCGCGATTGATGCCGACAACGCGCGACGCGCGGGACTGGCGCGCTACACGCCCGAAGAAGGCGTCAAGGATCGCAGCGGCACATTCACCGCCAGCTACGGCATTTCACCGGACATGAGCCTGTTCATGATGGTCGGCGTGTCACAGCTCAGCAAAACCGTCGCCGACAGTCCGATTGTCCGCCTGCGCGGTGAAAAAGATCAGAACGTCGCCGCGATGGGGGTGATGTTCCTGTTCTGAGCTGCTGCGCGCGGCAACCAACACTCCTGTCACCACTGGCCGCGCCGTTTGTCCGGCGCGGTCCCTTTTTTTTTGGAGTTGCTGACGATGATCACTTTCCGTCTCCTGCACGCGTCGCTGGCCTTGCTGCTGCTCGCCCTGTGCAGCGGCTGCAGCCTGATCGGCGGCGCCCAAAAAAGCTTCCTGCAGGCGAGCGTCGGACTTTGGAAACTCGAACCGGCCGCGCTGCGTGATGCGCAACCTGATTTTGTCCGCGGCGTCTATTTCAACGCCGAGATCATGGTCAGCGATGCGGCTGACTGGCGATTTTTTCTCGACACCCGTACGCCACTGTCTGCGGAAGTGATCGACACCGCGCATGTGGAAATTCTTGTCCACAGTGGCGAGGAATGGCAGACCGTCGTCAGTCCGCTACGCCTGATCAGCCGTCACAGCGATGATTTTCTGGCGGCGCCGGAAGTGGCGTCAGCGGACGCTGAAACGGCATCGGCACCAGCGGACAGCAGCACTGCCCCACCAGAGCCGGTGCATCACCATGTCTTTGCGCTCGGCGATATCGGCTTGCAAACCTGGCAGCGCTATCAGCAACAACTCTGGAATGGCGATAGACCGAAACTCCGTTTGCCGCTGACGCCGCGCTTCAGTGCAGACATTGCCGATCAGGTGGTCCGGCTGGACTACCAGTTCGCCAACAGCTTCGGCCCCGCACCGCTGGCGCCAACCGTGCGCTTGCTGCTGCGCATGGGCGGCCGCTACTTCAGCGATGAGGATTTTGCACGGCTCTGCAACGGCAATGATTTTCCCTACGACAAACGCGCGCTATGCGGGAGCACGCAAATCAGTGAAGACTTGCGTGCCGATACAGTGGCCGACGATCAGCCAGGCGAATCCGGACAGACTGACACCTGGCACACCGAAAACTGAGCGGCCGGAAGTTTGCCGTTTTGTTTTTCTGCCGCGCGCAACGAGCCAGTTCTGTTGAACACCGGCACAAACCAATATTGCGGTGACGGTGTCAGGGCAATGAGAACGCACGGGAAGCGGCACGCGCTCCGCCTCCCGTGCCAGCGTTTACTGCAGGTTGACCTGCCACAGCGTGGTGGTGCCGCTGACTTCATTGCCAACCGCGATAAGCGGTTTTCCATTCGGTGATTTGTCGGCCGGAATGAACAGCACACCTTCCGGGCCGAGGTCACCGGCATCAACACCGACACCCGGTGTCTTGCTGTAGTCACGATTGTTGACGTAGTCGATGAACTGCGGTGCAAACGGGCTGCTGATGTCGTAGACCATCAGGCCGCCGGTGCGCTCAAGGCCGATGAACGCATAGCTGCGTCCGTCAATCACGCCAATCGCCACGCCTTCCGGTTCCGGCCCCTTGTCGTCCGAGCGGTCATCTTTCTTGCTGTTGTCATTGCTGGCATTGAAACCGGCCGGCAGGTATTCCAGCGTGATGCGCTCGAATTCGTGGCCGGAATCAAACACCAGCTTGCCGGCTTCATTCCAGATCGAGAACGAACGCGCACCGTAGGCGTGCACCTTGTCGATCAGTCCGTTGCCGTCCGTGTCACCGTTTGCCTTGGTGGTTTTCAGGCGACCAATGTTGGCATCGAGGTTTTCGCTGTTCTTGAAGATCGACAGATCCAGCGCCCGGTCTTTCACGCGCGCATCTTCCGAGTAGCCGGCCCAGTCACGCGCATCACCTTCGTTGGCGCTGACCACATAGTCACGGCCACCGGCACGCAGGGCAGCGATCGCATCCGGCTGATACATGCCGAAAACATTCTTCCAGCTTTTCAGCGCCGTGGTGTTGTCACGATCACTGGCGTCGAGTTCGTTGAACGCGGCGCCGTGATCCTTGAGGCCCAGTGCGCTGATGCCGGCGATGCGCTCGTACACCAGATCCAGAACGGCCACGGCATTGGCTTCCTGCAGCGAGACCCAGGCCTTGCTGCCGTCGGCACTGACGGTGATGTATTCCGGCTCCAGATCGCTGGCGACGCTGGCGTTCGGACCATAGATGCGGACACCGGCCGGCAACTCGGCAGCGCGTGCGCCGCCAACGTTGAAGTCGGCAAAGCCCAGCGTTTTTACTGTTGCAGCCGCGACACCGCCGGCGAGGTTGATGATGCTGATGCTGCCCTGCGGATCAACGCTGTAGTCATCGGCCGGCTCACCTTCGTTGGCGACCAGTACGCGCTTGCCATCCGGCGTGAAGGTCAGCATGTCCGGCAGCGCCCCCACGGTCACCGCGTTCAGCAGACGGTAGTCACTGGTGTTGTAAAACGCGACGCGGCCGTTGGCGGTTTTCGGACTGGCCTCGATCGCCACGGCGAGCACGCCGTTGTGTACCGCCACCGAATTGGCGGCGCCGAGATTTGCCGCCACCGCGCCGACATTGATCTGGTGCACGCGCGACGGCGCGGCCGGGTTGCTGACATCCAGCACATCGACGGTCGCAGCCTTGGCATTGACGACAAACAGGCGTTTGCTGGCAGCGTCGTAGGCAACGATTTCCGCGGCGCCTTCAGCGAAGACGCCGGAGTCATAGCGACCCAACTGGCTCAGCGACAGACGTTTGGGCGTGCTGCCCAGTTGATTGGCCGCCAGCGGGTACACCAGCACGCCGGTGGATGCTCCTTCAATCGCAAAATCATTGTCATTGATCAGCAACAGGTTGTTGTTGTCGAGCAGCGCCACGCCCTCGATTTTCTCCGGCACATTCAGGCTGCCGGCATCGGTCAGGCTGTTGAACACCAGTTGCTTGACCACCGGTTTGGCATTGAACACGCGACGCGTGTCGAGCAGGCTTTCCACTGACGGGGTTTGGGTCAGCTGATCGGCGGCGCCATCGAGCACGTTGTCGGCGGTTTTCAGGTTGACGCGGTACAGCTTGGTGACTTTCGAGATGCGCTCGAGCACCAGCAGATCATCTTCGCCGAGGACCAGCAACTCACTGACTTTGACATCCGACTGTTTCATCGGCAGACCGTTGCTGAGGTCGCCGGTTTTCTCGGCAAGGTTGCCGTAGGTTTGCGCGCTGTCGAGCACATACAGGTATTCGCCGACCACGCGATCAAACGCGCCGTTGGCCAGCGCCACTTTCAGCACGCGGGTGTTGCGCGCGGTGGCATACGTCGCGCCGTCCGGGTTCGACAGCGGATTCTGCATGGCGACGTACAGGTATTTGTTGTCGGCGGTAACGCCGATGGATTCCGCGCCACGATTCAGCGTGCGCCTGGCAAGAATTGCCGGCAGCAAACCGCGCACCGGATAGTTGGCATTCTTCAGATCGTTTTCCATGCCGGCAGGCACGATGCGTTCGAGAATTTTGCCGTCGGCGGCAACCCGGACAATCGACGGGCCGTATTCTTCGGCCAGCCAGAAGCTGCCGTCGTTGAGCACCGCCAGTGCTTCGGTGTCGAGACCTTCGTTGTCAAAAGCCAGCGGCTTGCCCTGTACGTCGTAGCTGACTTCGGTATTGGTGACTTTCAGTTCATTGGAGCGGCCACTGATCGGCGCGCCATCCTTGTCTTTCAGCGTGATGGTGTTCTTCAGCACCAGACGGGCGTTGCCGGCGCTGTTCTGTTCGATCTGCCACTGGTAAATCGACGGCGTGAAATCCGGCGTCGGGAAGATCTTGCCGAGATTGTCCACGGCACCGGCGCTGGTTTTGCACAGGTCCTTGATGCCGGCCAGTTTTTCCGAGGCGCCGCAATCGAGATTCGGACCGCGATCCGAAACGGTCCAGAACATGCCCGGCGCGTCGCTGGCGCGACGGAACGCGCCGCTGCCGACACCCAGCGTCAGGTTCAGCGTCTTGCCACCGGGAATGGCGACGGTTTTCAGCGCCGGATTGATCGTGAAGCTGCGCTGCAACCAGGTCGGTGCCAGTGCCGCCTTGCAGACTTTTTCGCTGCTGGTGATTTCATCGTTGTCGAGCGTACCGTTGAAATTCCTGTCGCCACCGCTCTGCACCAGATCACCACCGTTCCAGCATTGGCTGTCGCCGATGGCGATGGCAGCTTTCTTGCTCAGGGTGACCACTTGCGGATCATCGCCGCCCAGATCACAGGCAGAGAGGGACAACAGGCCAAGGGCCAGACCGACCGCACGCGCGGTGTGATGCAGTGACAACGGGGACATGACAGCTCCAGAGACGCGGACCGCAGGATGCGGCGAGTCTGGAGACCGGTCATGTCAGCGGCGTGACGGGCAGGCGACAGCCGCGTGACAGCCCTGGTGCGCGTTCGCACCTTACTCGGCGAGCAAATCCCGTCTGGCCTGCGCGATCTGTTGTTCTTTTTCGGCACTGCCGGTTGGCAGGTGCAGCGGCAACTTGCCGATCACCCGGCACAGCAGCATCGCGACCAGTGCCCGGGCCAGCGGTTTGTTGTCGGCCGGGATCACATGCCAGGGCGCGTGCGTGGTGGATGTTGCCGACAGCGTGGTTTCGTAGGCGTGCTGATAACGGTCCCACTGCGCGCGCGCCTGCAGATCGGCCGGATCGAATTTCCAGTGTTTGTCCGGATTGTCGATGCGCTCCAGCAGACGCGCCTTCTGTTCGTCCCTGCCCAGATGCAGGAAACATTTCAGCACCTGCGTGCCGTTGCGCACCAGATGCTGTTCCAGGGCATTGATGTCATCGTGGCGAGCCGCCCAGAACGCATCGGCATCCGCGATCGGCGGCAGTTTCTGGCGGGCCAGTACGGCGGGCACGACGCGCACGATCAGCGTTTCCTCATACCAGGAACGGTTGAAAATGCCGATGCGACCGCGCTCCGGCAAATGTTTCATGTAGCGCCAGAGAAAATTGTGATCCAGCTCTTCATCGGAAGGGGCGCGAAAACTGACCGCCTGGCAACCGAGCGGATTCATGCCCGAGAACACGTGCTTGATCACACCGTCCTTGCCGCTGGTGTCCATGCCCTGCAGGATCAGCAACACCGACCAGGTATCGTTGGCCCACAACAACTCCTGGGCCTTGCCCAGTTGTTCGCGACTCTCGGCCAGCACATCCTGGGCACGGTTTTTCAGCGCCTTGCGATCCAGCGCCGCCAGCGACGGAAAGCCATCGCCGTCGGTGGCAAATTCCGCCAGCCGGACACGACGCCCCGCACGCACAATCAGCCGATCCAATTCTTCTGCACTGAGCATGAGCGCCCTCCTGAAGGCAGCAAGCTTGATGACGCAAACGGGCCCCGCTGAACGTCGCTGCAGCGGCAGCAGAAGCGGCGACGGAAACATCTGCTGACAGAGCATGCCGCCACTGCGACATGCGCGGCCCGGTGACGGCCGTCGCACTACATAAACACACAGACGCGCGAAACGGAACTGGCATAATCGTCTGCAGGACAATCCTGTCCGTCTGGAGGTCAAGGTGGCACTGATCAACCTGTTCTGGAAGATCTGGCTCGGTGGCGCGGCGCTGCTGGTCGTGCTGCTGCTGTCGCGCATGCTGTTTGGCGCGCCGATCAAATCGACACTGCTGCATCTGCCGGTGGCGCTGCTCTGGCCGCTGGCCCTGTTGTCCCGCGAAGGTCGCCAGCGCCTGATGCAGATGTTCGTGCGCCACTAAGCGCAATGCGCGATGGTGCGCGGCCTGGTCGCGCCGATCAGGCCGCAGCAATTCTTCTTACTGCTTTATCCCCCTCACGCTACAGGAGTGCGTCATGCGCTATGTCATCAAACTGATCATCGCCGCCCTGGGTCTGGCCGCGCTGTTCACCTTTGGCGGTTGCGCCGAAGTGGTCGACACCGGTCACCGCGGCGTCAAGGTGCGCTTCGGTGAAGTGGAGCCGGAATCGCTGCCGGAAGGTTTCTACTGGTACAACCCGCTGACCACCGACATTGTCGAGATCGACACGCGAGTGAAATCCTGGACCGAAACCACGCAGGGCTATACCAAGGACGTGCAACAAGCCGATGTGCGCTTCACCGTCAACTACCGTCTGGAAGCCGCCACCGCGCACGAAACCTATCAGCAGGTCGGTCTCGACTGGGACCAGAAACTGCTGCCGCAAGTGGTCTACGCCAGCATCAAGGAAGTAATCGGCAAGCAGACTGCGGAAGCGCTGATCACCAACCGCGCTGTCGCCCAGAAAGAAGTGATCGCCGAGCTCAGCGAATCGCTGAAAGCGCAGCGCATCCAGATCGTCAATTTTGAATTCAACGATCTGTCCTACACCGATCAGTTCGAGAAAGCGATTGAGGCGAAAGTGATCGCCACCCAGCGTGCCATCGAGGAAGAAAACCGCACGCGCCAGATCGAGGAACAGGCCAAACAGAAATTGATCGCGGCCAAAGCCGAAGCCGAGTCCATCCAGATCCGCGCCGCAGCGCTGGAAAAGAATCCGGTGCTGGTGCAACTGGAAGCGGTACAGAAATGGGACGGAAAACTGCCGACCTACACCGGCGGCGGCGCGATCCCGTTCATCAATGTCGGCAATGAAGAGAAACGTTGATCACCCGGCACACGTCCCGCTGATCCTGACCTGAAAAAACGCCCCCGGCATCTGTTGGTGCCGGGGGCGTTTTTCATGTACGTGAGTTTGTGGTGAATCCGCTTTGTGTGAATCTGCGTTGTGTGAAGCTGCGTTGTGTGAATACGTTGCGTGCGAATGAGTTCCGCCCTGTCCGGAGCTGCGCAATTCAGTTTTTCCGGTCCTGCCGGGCCGGCGTGTCCTGTTCTGGGGCAGCGCCCTGTGCTGACTCGACGCCCTGCGGATGACGCGCCAGCCAGCCACGCAAGGCTTCATCAAACTTGTCCACCTGTTCGCGACTGACGCTGCGCTTGCTGAACATGAAATGTACCGGCGCCTCGTAAACCGGGGGCAACACCATTTCCAGCGTCGGGTACTCGGCGCGGATTGAATGGAAGAATTCATCGCTGGAGATCGCCAGATCGACACGGCCATCGCGCAGCGCATTCATCGCCACATCCGGCTTGTCTTCTGCCACCATCAAGCCAGCCGACCGCCATTGCGGTCGCAGCCGTGCGACTTCCGGTCCCAGCCAGTTCGTGCCGGCATCAATGATTTTCAGTTTCCGGCCCAGCACATCATCAATCGAAAGCACCTGACGCGCGCGCTCCGAATTGCGGCTGCGGATCAGGACAATGCGCTCAACACGATAAGGCAGCGAAAACCAGGCGTGGCGTTCCCGTTCCGGCGTCCGTGACGCCTCCGCCATCATGTCCAGATCACCTTTCTGCAGCATCTGCTGATGACGCAGCGACGCGCCGATCATTTTCACCGGCTCGAGCACGCAGCCCATGGCCGGTACCACCTCCATGGCGATGACCCGCGCCAGGTAGTTTTCCGAGACACCGTCGATTTCCGAAAAGCGCAACGGCCGCTCGCACACTTTTCCGTCGGCAGGCGATTCACCGGCCAACACCGGTGCAGCAATCAGGAGCAGTAACAGCAGTGGCAGCATGAACAGTCCGGAGGGCAAAAGGACGAGCAATCAACCGAAGTGTAGCCAACGTCCGCGCGTGGCCGGCGCAACAAGACCGGGCTGCAGACCGAGCAAAAAGTCAGAGCAACAGGCCGGGCCAACAAAAAGGGCGGCCACTGCGGACCGCCCTGTCTGACTTTCAGCTGTCACTCACACGCGTTCAAACACGGTGGCGATGCCCTGACCGAGACCGATACACATGGTCGCCAATCCGAGCCGCGCCTGTTTGTGCTGCATCAGGTGCAGCAGCGTACCGCTGATGCGCGCGCCGGAGCAGCCGAGCGGATGACCGAGGGCGATGGCGCCGCCGTTGAGATTGACCTTGTCGTCCATCTTGTCGAGCAGGTTCAGATCTTTCAGCACCGGCAAGGCCTGCGCGGCGAATGCTTCATTGAGCTCAACCAGATCGATGTCGCCGATGCCGAGGCCGGCGCGCTTGAGCACTTTCTGCGTGGCCGGCACCGGGCCGTAGCCCATGATCGCGGCATCGCAACCGGCCACGGCCATGGAACGGATTTTTGCCATCGGCGTCAGGCCCAGCGCCTTGGCCCGATCCGCGCTCATCACCAGCATCGCGGACGCGCCGTCGGAGATTGCCGATGACGTTGCTGCCGTCACGGTGCCGGTTACCGGATCAAACGCCGGTTTGAGTTTGCGCATGTCGTCGATATTGGCATCGCCGCGGATCACTTCGTCGAAGTCGAACAGCTTGAGCGCGCCATCGGCGTCATGACCTTCCATGGCGACGATTTCGTTTTTGAACCGGCCTTCCTGTGTTGCCGCCCAGGCGCGCTGGTGCGAACGCAGGCCAAACTGATCCTGCTGTTCGCGGGTGATGCCGTGCGAACGACCAAGCAGTTCGGCGGTGAAGCCCATCGAGCCGGAAGCCTTGGCCGTGACCAGCGCCAGCTGCGGCGCGAAATCAACGCCATGCATCATCGGCACATGGCCCATGTGTTCAACGCCACCGATGATGAACACTTCGCCGTCGCCGTTGCGGATGGCGCGTGCGGCATCGTGCAATGCCTGCATCGACGAACCGCACAGACGGTTGATGGTAACGGCGCCGACACTGCGCGGCAGTCGCGTCAGCAGCGCGGCGTTGCGGGCAACATTGAAGCCCTGTTCAAGGGTCTGCTGCACGCAGCCCCAGATCACATCTTCCACTTCCGCCGGGTCCAGCGCCGGATTGCGATCCAGCAACGCTTCGATCAGGCGCGCGCTCAAGACTTCGGCGCGGGTGTTGCGGTGCATGCCGCCCTTGCTGCGCCCCATGGGCGAGCGCACGGCATCAATAATCACGACATCTTTCATGCTTGCTCTCCGTAGGTTGATCTGCGCGTGTAAATCAACACCCGATCACGCGACCAACCCGAGGTCATCATTCCGCTGTTGGGTTTCGCTGCCGGGTTCGCTGTTGAGACTCACTGTGCTCTACCCGGGCTGCGATTCGTTCGTTTAGCCGTTTGCGCGTTATGCGTGGTACCTGGCGTTTTTTGCCGCCATGTCGCGCATGCCGGCAGTCGGCTCATAGAGCTTGCTCAGCGCGGCGAACTGCTCGCAGCGGGCAATGAAATTGCCGATGCCGACACTGTCGAGATACTTGAGCGCGCCGCCACGGAAAGGCGGGAAACCGATGCCATACACCAGACCCATGTCGGCTTCGGCCGCTGTCGCGACAATTTTTTCTTCGAGGCAGCGCACGGTTTCGATGACCATCGGAATCATCATGCGATCGATGATCTCCTGCTTGTCGAATTCGCGGCCGCTGGCCACGGCACCCTTGAGCAATTCCGAAACTTGCGGATCGGCATCTTTCTTCGGTTTGCCTTTCTTGTCTTCGCTGTAGGCGTAAAAACCCTTGCTGTTCTTCTGGCCCAGACGACCGGCCTTGTAGAGCACGTCGATAGCGTCCGTGAAATCTTTCTTCATGCGATCCGGGAAACCGTCGGCCATCACGTTGGCGGCGTGCACGGCGGTATCCAGACCCACCACATCGAGCAGATAGGCCGGGCCCATCGGCCAGCCGAATTTTTCCATCAGCTTGTCGATGGCGACAAAATCGGCGCCGTCGCGCAGCAGCAGGCTGAAACCGTGGAAGTACGGGAACAGGACACGGTTGACGAGAAAGCCGGGGCAGTTGTTGACCACGATCGGCGATTTGCCCATCGCACTCGCCCAGGCCACCACCGTGGCAATGGTTTCATCTGAGGTTTTGCTGCCGCGGATCACTTCCACCAGCGGCATCCTGTGCACCGGATTGAAGAAATGCATGCCGCAGAATTTGTCCGGACGCTTGAGATTCTGCGCCAGCAAATCAATGGAAATGGTCGAGGTGTTGGAGCAGAGAATGGCGTCGTCGCGCAGCAGCCCCTCGGTTTCGCAGAGCACGGCGTCTTTGACTTTCGGATTTTCCACCACCGCTTCAACCACGACATCGGCGTGACGGATGGCGCTGTAGTCCAGCGTCGGCGTGATCGCGGCCAGCGTTTTCGCCATTTGCTCCGGCGTGCCTTTGCCGATCTCGATACCCTTGAGCAGGATCTTGCTGGCTTCACGCATGCCGAGATCGAGTTGCTCGGGCTTGATGTCTTTCATCACCACCGGTGTGCCGGTGCTGGCCGACTGATAGGCAATACCGCCGCCCATGATGCCTGCCCCGAGCACCGCCGCCGATTTCACCGGCCTGGCGAGCTTGGCGGCTTTTTTGGCCACTTTCTTGACGATTTGATCGTTGAGGAAAATCGAGATCAGCGCTTCGGCCTGGCTGCTGAGCGCGACATTGGCAAAGCCTTCGTGCTCGATGAGCAGCGCGTCGTCACGGGACAGGCGCGCCGATTTTTCCACCACGCTGACCGCTTCCAGCGGCGCCGGGTAATTCGGACCGGCCTTGCCGCCCACAAAGGCTTTGGCGGTGGAAAACGCCATCAGGCTTTCCATTTTGTTGAGCTTCAGCGGGCCGGTTTTCTGCGCGCGGCGGGCCTGCCATTTCAGTTTTCCGGCCGCCGCTTCACGGGCCATGGCAAACGCCACGTCGCGCAATTTTTCGGCGTCGGCCACCGCATCGACGGCGCCGACTTTCAGCGCCGCATCGGCTTTCTGCTGGCCGCCGCTGGCGATCCATTCCAGCGCGTTGTCGGAGCCGATCAGGCGCGGCAGGCGCGTGGTGCCGCCAAAACCGGGAATGAGGCCGAGTTTGACTTCCGGCAGGCCGATTTGCGCTTTCACCGACTGCACGCGGTAGTCGCAGGCCAGCGCCATTTCCATGCCGCCGCCGAGGCAGATGCCGTTGATGGCGCAGACGGTCGGAAATGGCAGATCTTCAAAGGCGGTGAAGATGCTGTTGGCTTCACGCGTCCACTGGATCAGCTTGTCGCGCCCCTGGGCGAACAGGCCGAGGAATTCGGTGATGTCGGCGCCGACGATGAACACGTCCTTGCCGCTGGTGACCACGGCGGCATGCACGCCCGGCGCCGCCTTCAGCGCGGCGGTGGCGGCGGCGAGTTCTTCCAGCGTCTGGCGATTGAACTTGTTGACCGATTCATCCTGCAGATTGAACTGCAGTTCGGCGATACCGCCTTCATGCAGCGTGCAGGTAATGGACTTGCCTTGGAACAGCATGAGCGTGACTCCCTGCGGGGAAGATTGAAGCGTCGTTATACGCCATGACGCGTTGCGGAAAAACCCGATGGTAGGCGCTGGCCCGACCAGTTAGCAAGCGCGGGGACGGGAACAGTCCGGGGTGGGCGGCAAGTATAGGCCGCGCGCCCGGTCGCCAGCGCCGCTTGCGGTCAAACCGGCGAATGCCGGTCCTGCCTTCTGGAAAGCCGGGCCGTACCGCCACGACGGGCCGCCATCAGGGCAGCTCCAGCGCTTCTCTGGCAACGACAAGCCGGACAACCATCCCGCGGCCCTCTCCGCTGCCTCTCTCCGCAGCCCCGCCCTTCCCCGACATGCCGCCGCGCCATGCCGGGCCCGCCCCTGCTGAGGCAGAATACCGGCCTTGAAACGGCGACCACGCCGTCTGCCCCACTGCAGGACACGCTCATGACCCAGGATCTGATCGCACAACACTACGCCGCCCATCTGCGCACCGTGCTCGCACGCGTTGCCGGCGTGCTCAAGACCAGCACTTACGAGCAGATCGCCATCCACTCCGGCGCACCGAAAGTGACGTTCCAGGACGACTACCACTACCCGTTCAAGGCCAATCCAAACTTCGTCCACCTGCTGCCGCTGACGGCACACCCGCACTGCTTTGTGCTGATCCATGCCGACGGCCGCAAACCGCTGCTGGCGTTTTTGCAGCCGCATGATTACTGGCATGTCGTGCCGGAAGATCCGCAAGGTTTCTGGGTCGAACATTTCGATATCCGCATCATCCGCACGCCTGACGAAGCCAAGGCCCTGCTCAACCTGGCGGCGCGCACGGCGTTGATTGGCGAATCGAGCGAGCGCTTCGACAACTGGGGCTTTGCCGGCGTCAATCCGCAGGAGCTGCTGGCGCCGCTGCACTGGCAGCGGGCGTGGAAAACGGATTACGAAATTGCCTGCATTGCGCAAGCAAACCGCATCGCCGCGCGCGCCCACAACGCCGCACGTGATGCGTTTCTTGCCGGTCACAGCGAACTGGCCATACATCACGCTTACGTCGCCGCCACCGGCAGTCAGGAGAGCCAGTTGCCGTATGGCAATATCGTCTGCCTCAACGAACACGGCGCCGTGCTGCACTACACGGAAATGCAGGTCCGGGCGCCGGAAGATTCACTGAGTTTTCTCATCGACGCCGGCGCCAGCTGCAACGGCTACGCGGCTGACATCACGCGCAGCTACAGCAAATATCCCGGCCTGTTTGCCGATCTGATCCAGGCACTCGACGAAAAGCAGCGTGCGCTGATCGCCAGCATTCAACCCGGGCAGTCCTATATTGATTTGCACGTCCGCTGTCATCGCGACACGGCCGATCTGCTCCAGCAATTTGATCTGGCGCGCGGCAGCAGCGACAGCCTGATCGAAACCGGCATCACCTCGGCGTTTTTCCCGCACGGACTCGGCCACCTGCTCGGCATCCAGGTGCACGATATCGGCGGCCATTTCCTTGACGCCACGGGCACCCGCAACCCGCCCCCGGCCGCACATCCCTACCTGCGCCTGACACGCAACATCGACGCCGGCTTCGTGTTCACCATCGAACCGGGTCTGTACATCATCGACATGCTGCTGGACGAACTGAAAGCAAAACCGGCGGCGAACATGGTGCAATGGAAGCGCGTTGACGAACTGCGTCCCTTCGGCGGCATCCGCATCGAAGACAACGTCGTCGTCACTGCAAGCGGACACCGAAACCTGACACGCGAGGCGTTCGCCGAACTGTGACGGAGTAACCGTGATCAGAAAAACACGCCGGACCTGAACGGCCGGCGGCAAATTTGCGTAGGATGGGTAGATCGCAGCGAAACCCATCAGCGTAAAGCGTTGCTGCCCGGCAGTCGCTCTTGCACCATCATCAAGCGATGGGTTTCGACATTCGCCTCTACCCATCCTACGGCGCTGTGGCATAGTAGAACTGCGGACAGCAATACGAAAGGAAACGGAGAAATCATGAAAAAGCTTGCACTGATTGCACTGATTGCATTTGCGGCGTGGAACTATTTCCAGACCCACCGCAATGCCGAAAAAATTTCGGCGTTTGATACGCATCAGTCTTCGCAGACATCCACACAAGAAATTCAGGCTCAGGCAATTACCTTCTCTTGCGATGGCCGGCAACACTGCAGCCAGATGAATTCAAGAGCAGAGGCAGAGTACTTTCTAAGAAATTGCCCCAACACCAAAATGGACGGCGACCATGATGGTATTCCATGTGAAAACGACAGTAGATTCTGAGTTTCGCCACCAGAAATCGCCAGCTGCATGCGAATAGCTGCAAGTTGGAGGTGCCGGGCAGGTTGAGCAAAGCTCACCGAAACGAGATGTCTCACCAGCAATCGACACTCACAATGGTACAAAGCGATGGGTTTCGGCATTCGCCTCTACCCATCCTACGGCGCTGCGCATTGAACAGCGTGCGCGCCTCGGGCTAGGGAAACCGCGCTCGTGGCCCATCATGCGGGCGCCAGGACACCATGACTTCGTTCAGGTCAGCAACGATTCCCTTTGCAACATCTGTAATCGAAAACAAGCTGGTCTGCAGACCGCTCTCTGCATCGATTAGAGCCGGCAAGTCATGCCCGAAGTGAAATGTCACCAGCGCCCCCTCCTCACTGACTGGGCTGCCGTGATACTCGGCCGGGTGTTCAATCAACTCGACTTGACCATGGTGGATTTTGGCCCGACGGCGGGTCGGGCCACTCCGGGCGATCAGTGGCGTGGTAAAGATATGAAATCCGCCCGGACGAAGCGTTCTGAATATCTCCCTGGCCGCCGCACCAGGATCAAATACGTGCTCAAAGACATCCTGCGAGACATGAACGTCCACTGATTGATCCGCAAACGTCAAATGCTCAATATTTTCGTTTCTGAATGTCCCGAACATTTCGCCGAGCGCGCGCTCAGGCCAAAACTGGCTGGCGATGTAGTTGTCACCATAATGGCGCTGCAAATACGCGCTGAAGCCCCGGTCTACCGGTGAAGTTTCATGCACCGCAACCGGCCCGCTCTGATTCAGTACACGCGTAAAAACTTCAGTGATTGCGCGCTCCCTGGGAATAGACCGGCAATGACCGCACAGTAACGTGTCCCTCAGATAGGGACCAGACACCTCAAACAGGACATGTTGCTCACAGCAAACACAATATCCGGGATAACGGAACGACCGAAAATTTCCGGCATCTGTCATGGACAGGAATTCACGATGCCCCGGTGTACATTTGTACTCGACCATATTCTCTCCTTGTCGGCCAATTCTGACGGAATGGCTATAGACCGCAAACTACGCCAAACGTTTCTCCATCACATAATCATCCATCACATACCCGTTACCAATATCAAACACCGCTTCTTCACGTACGCTGAATCCGTTTTTCTCGTAAACCCGTATTGAATCACGATTTTGCTTGTTCACGGTCAGCATGAGGCGCGTGCAAACCTGTTGGCGCGCGGCGTTTTCCACGAAGGCGAGCATGTCGCGACCGATGCCGCGGCCGCGGTAGTCGGCGAGCAGATAGAGTTGTTCGAGTTTCATTTCCGCATCGCTTTGCCGGGCGTAGCTGAAATAGCCAATGGCCGTTTCGCCATCGCGCACCAGATACAGGCGCTTGCTGTCGGCTTGCAGGTAGCGTTCGAGATTTTCGGCGGTGTAGCGGCCCTTGAGCATGTAATCGATTTGCTCATGGCTGATGATCTGGCTGTAGTGCTGGTGCCAGATGGTCTGGCCGAGTGCGGCGACGATGGCGTAATCGTTGCGGGTCAGTGGCGTGAACGTGATGGCCATATGCGCAATCCGTGTGCTGCGGGATGAGACGTTCACGATACCGCGTCGCGGGGGAAATTTATTGGGAAAATGCACGCCGGCCGTGCCCGCTCGCTGGACGTGCTGAGCGCTGCGAAACGACAGGATTTCCGTTCGTCCTGCGCCCTTCGTCAGGCTCGGGACGGGACTGTCGAAGACAGGAACGGCGCACAGGCAGCAACTCGCAGAAAAAGAAAACCCCGTTCCTTGTTCCCTTCGACGGGGCTCAGGGCGAACGGGGCTTTCTTTTCCGACCAGCCTTACCGGCAAGGCTGGCCTGCGGATGTTGTGCTCAGCGTTCGACAAACGCGCGCTCGATCACGTAGTCGCCGGGCTCGCCGATGCCGGGCGAGATCTTCAGGCCGAAGCCGTCGAGGATCCTGCTGGTGTCGGTGAGCATGCTCGGGCTACCGCAGATCATGGCCCGGTCGTCGTCGGGATTCATTGGCGGCAGGCCGAGATCGGCGAAAATCTTGCCGCTCAGCAGACCGTCGGTGAGGCGGCCCTGGTTGCGGAACGGATCGCGGGTAACGGTCGGGTAGTACACCAGTTTGTTGCGCACCATTTCGCCGAAGTATTCGTTGTTGGGCAGTTCTTTTTCGATGTAGTCGGCGTAGGCGAGCTCGCTGGTCCAGCGCACACCGTGGATGAGTATGACTTTCTCATAGCGCTCGTACACGGCCGGATCTTTTATCAGGCTCATGAACGGTGCCAGACCGGTGCCGGTGCTGAGGAACCACAGGCGTTTGCCGGGACGCAGATCGTCGAGCAGCAGGGTGCCGGTGGGTTTGCGGCCGACCAGCAATTCGTCGCCAACTTTCAGGTGTTGCAGACGTGACGTCAGCGGACCGTCCGGCACCTTGATGGAGAAGAACTCCAGCTCTTCTTCGTAGTTGGCGCTGGCGATGGAATAGGCGCGCAGCAGTGGCCGGCCGTTGACTTCCAGACCGATCATCACGAACTGGCCGTTCTCGAACCGCAGCGATTGATCGCGCGTGGTTTTGAAGCTGAACAGGGTGTCGTTCCAGTGATGGACACTGAGCACGCGTTCTTTTTCGAATGCAGCCATGATGATTCCGGAGTCCTGTAGCGGCGGCCGAAACACTTCGGCGCCGGCGTTCTACCGCCACGCGGCGGGCGCGGGGAAATTACAAAATATTTTCAGCCTTGCGGTCTTGACCGGCCGCAAGCCGTGACGCGGGGCAGCATTATCCTTGAAGGCCGGATGCGGATCATCAGGGATATTCACCGGCTGAGGCGTGTGTTCAGGGCCGGCGTGCGGCGCGCAGGGTCAGCGTCCAGACCACCGCCACATCGCCGGAGGGCCATAACGGCGCCAGCGCGGCCGCCAGCTTCAGCACCGGGTCGGCGCCGGTCGCGTTCAGGCAGCGGGCGCTGGCCGACCAACTGCGCACGTAGTCGAGCAGCGCGGCGCGGCTCATGGTCTGCTCCAGTTCCAGCGCGGGCACCGGCAGGGCCGGCCAGGGCTGCGGCAGATCGCGATAGCCGTTGTCGACGTGTTCGCGTCCGGGCGGCCACCACGGTCCGGCTTCGCGCTGGTAGTAGTCGGCGAGCACTGTCTGCAAGGCTGGCGGACGCAGACGGATAGGTGAGTAGGTCCAGGCCACAAACAGCCCGCCGGGTCGCAGCACGCGCGCCAGCTCGCGGTAGAAGGCCGGCAAATCGAACCAGTGCAACGCTTGCGCAACCGTCACCAGATCGACGCTGTCGTCGGCCAGCCCGCTGGCTTCTGCCGGCGCCTGCCGGTAATGAATGTTGGCGCGCGGCGGCGCCAGCGCCAGTTGTTCGGCGCTCAGGTCCGTCGCCTCGACAAACGCAAAATGACGCGCCAGATCGACGCTCGCCTGACCGCTGCCGCAGCCGACATCCCAGACCCGCGCCTGCGCCGGACACTGGCTGCGCAGCCAGTCGTAGAGGGTTTGTGGATAGGCCGGACGCGCAGCGCGATAGGCCGCGGCGACGCTGGAAAAATGATCGCTGCTCATGTGCGTGCACCCGGACGCGCGGCTGAACCGGTGCGCGCTGTGCGCCGGCGCAGCCAGATGCGGGTGGCGACATGCATCAGCACCAGCACGCCCGCCCAGGCGCCATAACAGACCGCGACACTGGCGACATAACCGGGCGGATACTGTGGCTCGGCGGCAAACACGAACGGTTGCACGCCGTCGTATTGCCACTGGAACCACAGCCAGCTCAGCGCGTGGATCAGCGGGATATGCAGCAGATAGAAAAACAGCGGCGTGCGACCAAAATCGATCAGCGGACGCCAGTGCAGTTGTGGCAAACGTTCGAACACGGCCAGCAGCAGCAGCGACGGCCCCAGCGTCATGCACAGATACAGCAGCGACGGCGGATATTTGCTGGTGGCCAAAAAGGACATGAAGGTAAACAACGGACCGCGTTCATGCGTTGCCCAGGGCTGGGCATCGCCATAGAAATTTCCGGCCCGCAGCAACGCAAACAGCAGCGTCAGCACGATGCCGAGCGTCAGCAGGCAACGTTGGCGTTGCGCGAATGGCATCAGGAACACCCTGCCCAGCACATAACCTGCCGCCATCACCGCAAACCACGGCAGCAAGGGATAACCGACAAACAATCCGAAACCGTTTTCCGCCAGCGTGATGTAACCGGACTCGTGCACGAACAGCCACCAGCTGCCGAGTTGCCCGGCACGCAAGGGATCAAGCAGGTTGTGCGTGCCGATCAGCAGCAGCGACAGCGCCGCGATCCAGGCCAGCGGCAACCGGATCAGCGCCGCGAGGATCAGCATGCTCCAGCCCAATGCCCAGATCACTTGCAGGAAGACAAAATCGTAAGCGAACTGCCAGCTCAGGCTGATCACGGTGACTTCGAGGACAATCAGCATCAGGCCGCGACTGGCCAGCCAGCGTGCCAATGCTGCTTTGCCGGTTTTCTGCTCGCGCAAAAACGCCGACGTGCCGGCCAGCAAAACAAATACCGGCGCGCAGAAATGCGTGATCCAGCGGGTGAAAAACCACACCGCTGAGGTCTGCGAGAGATCGTCCGGCCAGTACGGCGTCGGAGCAAAAAAATCGCGCACGTGATCAAGCGCCATCAGCACGATCACCAGACCGCGCAGCAGATCGATGCTGACCAGCCGCAGGGCCGGTGCAGTGCCCCCGTCCGGCGTCGCGTATCCGCCCATCGTCGCCCTCCACAGGCGCAGCCCACGCACGCATGTCGCGTGCGCACCCGCACAGCCTGGACGCTCAATCCTTCTTGGTATCGCCGGCGGCCATCTGTTGCCAGAACGCCTGCTGCATGGTCATGAACTGCTGCATCTGCTCGCTCATCTGCGGCGGCATGCCCGCGGCCGGCATCGCTTTCATCAGGCTGGCCGGATCAAAACCCGGTGCGCCCGCCGCCATCTGCTCGCGGATTTTCTTCAGCCATTCCTCGTGCACGGCCGCGACCGGCGGCCAGCCAAAGAAGGCGCGCACTTCATCCGGCGTACCGTCGATGGAAATGTTCACTTTCATGATCGCTCCTGCGTGTCGGTGTTGCGAAAAAAATTGCGCCCTGGAGGTATCGGTTTGCCGTTCAGCCCTTCGACAGGCTCAGGGCGAACGGAACGCATTTCATTTCGTGCTTCGGAAGATAGTGACGAATTGGCCATTCGGCACGCCGCTTTCACGTTCCGACCAGCCGTTCTGCATTCTGTCTCGATGTTCGCCCTACCTGCAGGCTCCGGGAAAAGCAGTTCACTGCGGAAAATCACTCGACAACAGTGAGTCGTTCCACAACAAAGAGTCATTCCACAACAGAGAGTATGGCTACCTGAGAAAAACAGTCCACCCGGAAAAACTGTTCGCACAGAAACAAACGGGCGCCCAAGGCGCCCGTTTGTTTTGGTTCATTCTTCCAGATAGGTATAGCCGGACAAGCCGGCTCGCAGGCTGTCGAGGCAGCGCTTTTTCTGATCGACAGGCATGGCCGAACTCATGATTTGTTCCTGATACGAGCGCAACAGGTTTTCCGGTTCGAAATGCACATAGCGCAACACGTCGGCGACGGTGTCGCCTTCTTCGCACTGGGTCAGCTGGTAGCTGCCGTCCGGCTGGGTGACGACCATGACCGAATCGGTGTCGCCGAACAGGTTGTGCATGTCGCCAAGAATTTCCTGGTATGCACCGACCATGAAAATACCGATGTGATAGCGCTCGCCCTTGTGGAATTCCGGCAGCGGCAGCGTGGCTTCGACATCCGTACCATCGACGTAACGCTCGATGCGGCCATCGGAATCGCAGGTCATGTCCTGCAGCACGGCACGCGCGCTCGGTTCTTCATCGAGACGCGCCAGCGGCATCACCGGGAATACCTGATCGATACCCCAGGAATCCGGCAGGCTCTGGAACAGCGAGAAATTGCAGAACATCTTGTCGGCGAGTTTCTCGTTCAGATCTTCCAGCACTTCCAGATGGGCGCGTGAGGACGGATCGAGCAGGCCGCGCACCTGACGGCAGATGGTGAAGTACAGTTGTTCGGCGCGCGCCCATTGCGGCAGCGTCAGCAGACCGTGCACGTACAGCGTTTGCGCTTCGCCGAGCAGGTACACCGCATCGTGATAGGCCTCAAGTACGGCGCGACGGTTCAGGCCGGCGTAGGCATCCCACAATTCGCGGATCACGTTCGGTTCGTCTTCGGAGGCCGGCTCCGGTGCGGTTTCACCGGGCGCGCTTTCCATGTCGACGACATTCATGACCAGCACGGCATGGTGCGCGGTCAGCGCCCGGCCCGATTCGGTGATGATGTCCGGATGCGGCAGATCTTTTTCCTTGCAGGTTTCCAGCAGCGCGTGCACGACGTTGTTGGCGTATTCCTGCACCGAGTAGTTCATCGACGAATACGATCGCGTCTGCGTGCCTTCGTAATCGACGCCCAGACCGCCACCGACATCGACCAGACGGATGCTGGCGCCGAGTTCGTGCAGCTGGCTGAAATAGCGCGCGCATTCTTTCATGCCGCGCTGGATGTCGCGGATGTTGGCAATTTGCGAACCGAGATGGAAATGGATCAGTTGCAGGCAATCGAGTTTGCCGGCGGCGCGCAAGCGCTCCACCATGTCCAGCACCTGCGAGGCCGACAAACCGAATTTCGATTTTTCGCCGCCGGTGTTCTGCCACTTGCCCTTGCCCATCGACGACAGGCGCACGCGCACGCCGAGACGCGGCGAGACATCCAGTTTGGCCGCCTCTTCGAGCACCATCTGCAGTTCGTTGAGTTTTTCGACCACGATGTACACCTGACGGCCGAGCTTTTCGCCAATCAGCGCCAGACGAACGTACTCGCGATCCTTGTAGCCGTTGCAGACCACTTTCGAGCCGGCCGGCATCGACACGCCGAGTACCGCCATCAGTTCCGGTTTCGAGCCGGCTTCCAGACCGAAGCGCTCGCCGCCACCGTGACGCACCAGTTCTTCCACCACGGCGCGTTGCTGATTGACCTTGATCGGATACACGGCGGTGTAGCGGCCGTTGTAGTCGTAGCTGGCAATGGCATCGTTGAACGCGCCACACAGCGAATCGAGGCGGTCGTGCAAGACATGTGCGAAACGCATCAGCACCGGCAGGCTGAGACCGCGCGCTTCGACATCGGCAACCAGCTTGTTCAGGGCGATCCCCTTGCCGCTGTCACCGCGCCGCGGCAGTGCCACGACTTCACCGCCGGCATTGATGTCGAAGTAACCGGCCGACCAGTGCCGGATGTTGTAAATCGCCTGCGCTTTCTGCGCGGGATTGGCGGCCATGTCGTTCATCTGCTTACCCAGCCCGGTTTGAGGCGCGCGATTGTACGGAAAACAACCGGCGACGGATACCGCGTTTTTGCCCGTGTTTCCGGCACCTATCCGGACACCGTTTTGGTCACGGTTCCGGCCGGCGTTTTGGCCCGGTTTTGGCGCCCGGACTAGGAGCGCCGGTCACCGCTGCGACAGGTTTCGGCCACCCGTTCACGCAGACGCTGGCCAACCTGGCCGACCTCGGCGTCGGACATGTCGCGCAGCTGGCCGCCTTCGGCGCGCACCGACTTGATGTTGGCCTGTTCGAAGCGTGCCAGTTCATTGCGCGCCGCCGTACATTCAGCTTCGCGCTTCTGCCGGTCGGCGCGCTGTTCGGTTGAGCGTTTCTGGCGATCAACGCGGGCCTCGCGCGCCTGCTCGGCCGCCGCCTTGATGCGCGCCTGCGGATCACCGCCATCCTGCGCGCCGCTTTCCATGGCGGCATCGACGCTGGTTTCAGCAAGCGGCTCGGTGGTTTTCACTTCGACTTTTTGGGTTTTGGCATCCGGCGGCGGCCGGTCGCCGTAATGCACCCGGCCCTTGCTGTCGACCCAGCGATGCACCTCGGCAGCATCCGCCGCCGCGCCCAGCAGCAGCAGGAGCACGCCCATGGCCTTTGAGGTGATAGGCCCCGTTGCCAGCGGCATAATGCCGTCCTCCGAATCCAGTCCCGTCCGGGAATTGCGCACATGATAGACCCCGCCATCATCGCCGATCTGGCACGCCGTCTCGGTGACAGCCTGCCGCCGCAACTGAAAGCGGCCCAGGCTGAACTCGAACAGGGCTTCCGCAACCTGCTCGCCGCCCAGCTCGGCAAACTCGATCTGGTCACCCGCGAAGAATTCGACGCCCAGTCCCGCGTACTGGCCCGCACCCGTGAAAAGCTCGATGCCCTGGCGGCCAGGCTGGATGCGCTGGACAAAGCTAAGGAGTGAAACGGGGACGCTTGCCGGGCCTGATTGTTGCGATCCCGAATGAAGGCGGTCCGATTGCGCGGCGCCAATCGGACCTACTCAGCCTGATTCCGGCCTGTGCAGCCCACCTGTCGCCATCGTTGCCGGGCTTGTGACACCGGTAGCGTACGTACGATTAGCGTCAACGTGTTCACAGGTCTCCTGCACGCTCCTGTTCTTCCCCCCACGCCGATCTCGCTCAGCCTTGTGAGACATTGCCGCTCGCGCCAGCCAGCTGATGCGCGGACAATGCGCTGCAATGCGGGCCGGGATGCCCGCCCTCCTTACGCTACGCTGCAGGGACGCCGGGCATGAGCCTGTCACGCATAGTCAGTCGCGCCGCGCTCGGCGTGGATGCGCCACCGATACTGGTCGAGACCCATCTCGCCAACGGCCTGCCGGCGTTCAACATCGTCGGCCTGCCGGAAGCCGCAGTAAAAGAAAGCAAGGATCGCGTCCGCGCTGCCCTGATCACCGCCGGCTACGAATTTCCCAACAAGCGCATCACCGTCAACCTTGCCCCCGCCGATCTGCCCAAGGACGGCGCCCGCTTTGATCTGCCCATCGCGCTCGGCATTCTCGCCGCCGCCGGTCATGTGCCGGCCGAAAGCTGCGAGGGCATGGAGTTTGTCGGCGAGCTGGCGCTGTCCGGCGAGCTGCGCCGGGTGCCGGGCGTCTTGCCGGCGGCTCTGGCGGCGCGCCGCGACGGGCGCACGCTGATGGTCCCGCAGGCGAGTGCCGATGAGGCCGCGCTGGCCGGCGGCAAAGTCGTGGCGGCTGCCCATCTGCTGGAAGTCAGCGCTCACCTTGCCGGTCAGGAACGGCTCCCGGCCGTGGATCTGCCAACGCTGCCGGCCAGCGTCGATGCGCCGCCGGATCTGGCCGACGTGCGCGGTCAGGCCACCGCCAAGCGCGCGCTGCTGATCGCCGCCGCCGGCGGCCACAATCTGCTGATGATCGGCCCGCCGGGCACCGGCAAGACCATGCTCGCCAGCCGCCTGCCCGGTCTGCTGCCGGATCTGGACGAGCTGGAGGCGATGGAAGTGGCGGCGTTGACCTCGATCAGCGCCCAGGGCTTCGATGCCCGCCAGTTCGGCCGTCGTCCGTTTCGTTCCCCTCATCACACCGCTTCGGCGGTGGCGCTGGTGGGCGGCGGCGCGCAACCGAAACCGGGCGAGATCTCGCTGGCCCATCACGGCGTGCTGTTTCTCGATGAGCTGCCGGAGTTCGACCGACAGGTGCTGGAAGTGCTGCGCGAGCCGCTGGAGTCCGGCCGGGTGACCATCTCCCGCGCCGCCCGGCAGGCCGAGTTTCCGGCCCGCTTCCAGCTGGTGGCGGCGATGAATCCCTGTCCCTGCGGCCATTTCGGTTTCGGCGACCGCTGCCGCTGCAGCCCCGGCGACGTCCGGCGCTACCTCGGTAAACTGTCCGGGCCGTTTCTGGATCGCATCGATCTGCATGTCGAAGTGCCGCCGCTGCCGCAGGGCGAACTGCTCTCGGCCTCGCCCGGCGGCCCGGACAGCGCCAGCTGGCGGACGCTGGTCCTGCAGGCGCGCGAACGCCAGCAGCAACGCGGCGCGCTGAACAGCCAGCTTGCGACCCGCCAGCTCACCGATCCGGCCATGCTGGCCGCTGAAGACCGGGCGCTGCTGGAGCAGGCCATGCACAAACTCGGCTTGTCGGCACGGGCCACGCACCGGGTGCTGAGGGTGGCGCGAACCATCGCCGATTTGTCAGGAACTGACAAAATAGGGCACCCCCATCTGCTCGAAGCACTGTCCTATCGACGGCTGGAACGCCTGCAAAACGCCCTGAACGGCTAAAATCTGTAACGTAGCCTTTACACAGATGGGCAATAATGGCGGAAAAACGTAAATAGTTCTGACAAGGATCAAATTTCCCGACAGTGGGCACGCCCCTTGCTCACTGTCTCCAAGCCTGCTGTGGCAGGGGCAAAAAGCGCTGTGAGTCACAAGGAGGACGTACCCGTGACGATGCAACACACCATCCCGAGCCAACCCGGCAGTTACCGGCTGAAAGCGCATTCGCTTTTGCCCTGGCTGCAAGTGCGTTTGGTTAAAGACTCGGTCTATTCCCCGCAGACCCTGCGTCTGCGCTGCGCCGGCATGACCCTGCCGGTGGGCAACTGGCTGGCCAACGGTCAGTGGGAAGGACCGCTGGATACGCCCTGAAACCGGGCGATCCGCGAAACGATTCAACGGCGCCTCTGGCGCCGTTTGTTTTTTCCGCCGTTTTCCCCGGCGCGTCCTGATCCAGCGTGCCCTGATCCGGCGCGACCTGCTCCGCCACAGAGGCCTATTTCCCGTCCAGCCCTGCCGCGCCGGCGCCAGCCGGCTAGAATGAGTCCCCTGTTTCCGAAGCCCTGCCCGCCGTGTCCTCGCTGTCCAGCCTCAACCCCGCCCAGCAACAGGCCGTCCGCCATGTCCACAGTCCGCTGCTGGTGCTGGCCGGTGCCGGTTCGGGCAAA
The DNA here is from genome assembly GCA_041913605.1 of Permianibacter sp. Lineage (GTDB taxonomy): Bacteria > Pseudomonadota > Gammaproteobacteria > Enterobacterales > Permianibacteraceae > Permianibacter. Next base: position 43,761 of record JAYSEY010000015.1, on the reverse strand, counting down.
ACCCTGGCCATCACCCACAAGCTCGCCTATCTGGTCCGCGACCGGAAACTGCGCGCCGAATCGGTGTATGCGGTGACTTTTACCAACAAGGCAGCGCGCGAAATGCGCGAGCGCGCCGGCAAGCTGCTGGGCAGTGACGCCGAAGGACTGAACGTCTCGACCTTTCACACGCTGGGCCTGAACTTCCTGCGTTTCGAACACAAGCACATCGGCCTGAAACGCAATTTCACCCTGCTGGATGAAGACGATTCGATGGCCATGCTGCGCGATGCGGCGCATCTCGAGCATCTCGACAAGCAGCGCATCCAGCTGATCCGCGGCCAGATCTCGAGCTGGAAAAATGCCCTGGTCGATGCCGCGATGGCCCAGGATCTGGTCAGCAGTGAAGGCGAAGGCGAGATCGCCCGCGCCTATGCCGCCTACGAACGCGCCCAGCGCGCCTGCAATGCCCTCGACTTTGACGATCTGATCGGTCTGCCGGTGAAAGCGCTGCGCGAACACGGCGCGATCCGCGAGCGCTGGCAGTCACGCGTGCGCTATCTGCTGGTTGACGAATACCAGGACACCAACGGCGCGCAGTACGAATGGCTGAAGCTGATGGTTGGCGGCAACGACAATCTCACCGTGGTCGGCGATGACGATCAGAGCATCTACACCTGGCGTGGCGCCAACCCGGAAAACCTCAATCTGCTGCAACAGGATTTTCCCAAACTCACGGTCATCAAGCTGGAACAGAATTACCGTTCCTGCGGTCGCGTGCTGAAAGCCGCCAACGCCGTCATCGCCAACAATTCACACCTGTTCGAAAAACAGCTCTGGTCGCAAAAAGATTTCGGTGAACCGCTGCGCGCGCTCACCTGCCGCGATGACGAAGACGAGGCCACGCGCGTGGTCAACGAGATCGCCGCCCGGCGCATCAATCTGCGCGGCAAGTGGCGCGATTTCGCCATCCTGTTTCGCGGCAACCATCAGGCGAGACTGTTTGAAAAAGCGCTGATTGAAAAACGCGTGCCCTATAAACTGTCCGGCGGCCAGTCCTTCTTCGCCCGCGCCGAGATCAAGGACGTGCTTGCCTATCTGCGTCTGCTGATCAACGAAGACGACGACGCGGCTTTCCTGCGCGTGGTCAATGTGCCGCGTCGCGAGATCGGCGCCACCACGCTGGAAAAACTCGGTGCCTATGCGCAGCGCCGGCATATCGGCCTGCTGCCGGCCTGCCGCGAGCTGGGACTGGAAAGCGAACTCACCGGCCGCTCACTGCTGGCCGTGCGCCAGTTTTCCGAACTGATCGCACGCTACCGCGATTATTGCCGCACCGGCGATGCTGTTGCCGGGGTCCAGGAATTGCTGCGTGCCATCGGTTACGAGGCCTGGCTGCTGGAACATGCCAGCGCCCCGAAAGTGGCCATGGCGCGCTGGGGCAATGTCCAGGAACTGGTGTCCTGGCTGGAACGCAGCCTCAATGACGCCAGCGACAAACGCAGCTTCGACGACGCGGTCAGCAAACTGTTGTTGCGCGACATGCTGGAACGCAGCGCGGAAGAGGAAGCCAATGCTGATGAAGTCCAGCTGCTGACGCTGCACGCCGCGAAAGGTCTGGAGTATCCGCATGTGTACATGGTCGGCATGGAAGAGGAACTGTTGCCGCACCGGGTCAGCATTGACGAAAACAATATCGAGGAAGAACGCCGTCTGGCCTATGTCGGCATCACCCGCGCGCGCGAAACCCTGACCTTCACGCTCTGTTCGCACCGCAAGCGTTTCGGTGAAGTGGTGCGTTGCGAACCGTCGCGTTTTCTCGCTGAAGTGCCGGCAGAAGATCTGATCTGGGCCGACAAGATCGTGCTCAGCAAGGAAGAAAAACAAAAAGAAGCCGGCAACCGCATCGCCAACCTGCGCGCCTTGCTGCTCGAGTAGGCACGGGGCGCCGCTCGTCGATGCAAACCGGTTTTTCCTGTTCAGGCCCAGATCAATCACGCCGCTGCGAACAGCTTCAAAACCCGCCCGCTCGCCGCGCGATTTTCGGCATGGCCCTGATGTGGTGGCCGAATGTATTCGGCCAGGCTCCCGTACCCGATCACCGGGGCCTGACGTCACTGAATCGCTTCGCGGCTGAAAAGAATCCGCCCTGCAGCGCAGAATGACAAACGGACCGGCTGACCGGTTCGCCCGCAAAGCAAAAGGGCGTCATGGACGCCCTTTTGCGCGTTTGCATATCACTGGTTTATTTAGTGACGAATTTTTTGCCCTTGCCTTCCGACGGCTGCACCATGTTCAGGGCTTTCAGTTCCGGACGGGTGGCCACCAGCGTGGTTTCGATGCTGTCCAGCGCACGGAAGGTGTCGCACAGTTCGCGTGCCCGCGGCTCCATGGCCTCGGCGCGTTTTTCGATGCGCTCATCCATTTCCGTTTCCATTTTCTTCATCCGTGCTTCGAAGTCTTCGCGATAATCTTCGTCGAAGACCAGACGCATGACATTGCCCATCGACGCGAACGTGGCGCTGGTGACGGACTCCGCGATGTCTTCAGCGGCCTCTTCCACGGCGGCATCAAAACCTTCCCAGCCGGCATCGGTCACCGGCAGCGACGTCGGCGTGATGCGCGTGCTGATCTCCTTGTTCAGCTCGGCAAAACGGCTCTGCAGTTTTTTCAGTGCCGGATCATCCTTGCCGAGCAACGCACCTATCGCCAGCGTGCTGGCATCGGCCGCGATCGCCAGTGCATCGGTGGTGATGGCATACACCTGCGGCACCACCTTGCGCGAATGGGTTTCGTAATCACGCAGCAGCTGTTTTTCCTTGTCGTTGACGGCAAGCGTTTTGCCATCCACCGACACGCTGCCGTTGCTGAGCAACAGTTTTTCACCATCCGGCGCGGTCAGTTCGACCTTGTCGCTGTGCAGCTTGATGCCGTAGTCGATATTCAGTTTGCATTTTTCGTCACCGGCAAAGCTGGCGCCGGTCATCAGCAGCAGGGCGCTGGCGATCAGGGTCCGTTTCATGGATATGCTCCTGGCATGTGTGTCGGGCAATGCAGGCCGGTCACGTATCGAGGCGGCCGGCATATTCGGCAACCGGCCTCACCACTTGTCCGCCGTTGCTGTGTTGATGTTGTACATCACCACTCTGTGATCGTTTCGCCGCTTCTGTGTCGGAGTATGTCGATCATGTCCGGCCGTTCACATCAGCCCGCCCCCTCCGCAGCAGCGCCGGGCCGGCGCGACACCGGCATGCACAGACGCAGCACCAGATATCCGCCGCCCGCCGCCAGCAGCGAGCCGATCAGGATGCCCAGCCGGTCGGTGCCCGGCGCATGGCTGCCGCCGGCCTCAAAGGCCAGTGAGGCAATAAACAGACTCATGGTGAAGCCGATGCCGCACAGCAGACTGACGCCGAGCATGTGTCCCCAGTGCGTGCCCTCGGGCAGCTCGGCCAGTTTCAGCAGCCGGGCGATGGCCACCGCCAGCAGCACACCCAGCGGTTTGCCCAGCAGCAGGCCGAGCGCAATGCCGAGTGGTACCGGTGCCAGCAGATCGGTCGCCGACAGCCCGGTCAGCGACACGCCGGCATTGGCAAAGCCGAACACCGGCAGGATGCCGAACGCTACGTAGGGATGCAGCGCGTGCTCCAGCCGCTCCAGTGGCGCATCGCCACTGCTGGCATGGCGCAGCGGAATGAAGAAGGCGGTGATCACGCCGGCCAGCGTCGCGTGCACGCCCGACTTCAGCACCAGCAACCAGAGCAGGCTGCCGATCAGGATGTAGGGCGCCAGCCGCTGTACGCCGCGCCGGTTCAGCCAGGCCAGACCGGCGATGCAGGGCAGTGCCAGCAGCAGGTGGATGATGCTCAGCTGGCTGCTGTAGAACAGCGCGATGACGATGATGGCCAGCAGGTCATCAATCACTGCCAGCGCCAGCAGGAACAACTTCAGGGCCAGCGGCGCCCGGCGCCCCAGCAGCGCCAGCACACCGAGTGCGAAGGCAATGTCGGTGGCGCAGGGAATGGCCCAGCCCGCCATGCTGGCCGGGTCGGTGGCATTGACCTGCAGGTAAACCAGCGCCGGCGCGACCATGCCACCAATTGCCGCCATGCCCGGCAGCATCAGCTTCGAGCGCGACGAGAGCTGGCCGATCAGCACTTCGCGCTTCAGCTCCAGCCCGACCAGCAGGAAGAACACCGCCATCAGGCCGTCGTTGATCCAGAGCAGCAAAGGCTTGCCGAGCGCCCAGTCACCGAGTCGCACCTCGAAGCGCAGCCCGAGCAGCGCGTCATAAATATGGGCCAGCGGCGAATTGGCCACCAGCAGCGCCAGCACGGCCATGAGCATCAGCAGCAGGCCAGAGGCGGATTCCAGCTGCAGGAACTGACGCAGAATGCGTAACGGCATGGCGGTGCTCCCGAGGAAGATTGTCCGGTGAAGGTTTTACTAACCCGCATATTATTCGACCAATATTCCGGCAAATCAAGAAATACCGGAACAATATCCAGCCCAGAATAGTTGTCTTGGACAAAATTCGGTAGGCGCTGCCCCCTCCAGCCCCGGTAAACGGGGGATTTACGCCCGGGCTGGTCGTGGTGAACGCGCCAAAAATGAAAAGCCGGCCCCATGAGGCCGGCTGCAAGGATGAAACGGCGGAAGCCCGGTTCGCCCCAATCCCCTGGTCAGGCTCAGGAACGAGGGTCACGCCAGCGCGCCACAAAGGGCTCACCGGCCCGCACGCAGTTCGCTGACCCGCTGAACGGGCTCAGTGCGAACGGCGTGCGCAGGTCAGGCGGGCATTGGCGCTTTCACGTTTCGCTGCCCACAGGCGAGGGCCTCCGCTTCCGTCTCAATGACGGTGGCCGTGGCCCTCGCCGTGGCTGCGCGTGGTCACCGGCACCACCGCGCCGTCACCGGCTTCAAAGAAATACGGCGCACGTGTTTTCGGCGTTGCGCCGATCTCGTTCAGCGTGCCGGCGTCATACAGGCGACCGTTGACCATCACCTGGGTAATGCGATCCGACTGCTGGATGTCGGCCAGCACATCACCGTTGATGATCACCAGATCGGCGAGCTTGCCTGCCTGCAGCGAACCGATGTCCTGATCCATGCCGAGATAACGCGCGCCGTTCAGCGTCGCACTGCGGATCGCTTCCAGCGGCGTCATGCCACCGCGCGCCAGCGTCCACATTTCCCAGTGCGCGGCCAGACCTTCACGCTGTCCGTGGGCACCGAGATTGACCGGCACACCGGCGCGCTGCAGTTCGGTCGCGGTGCGGGCGATATTGAAGACGTTGAAATCTTCTTCCGGCGCGGTTTCGCGGCGCACCGCGCGCGGCTCCAGCACACTGCGCGGCACATGACGCGACAGCAGCGGATGACGCCAGACATCGGTGCGCGCATACCAGTAATGTTCGCCATCCAGACCGCCGTAACCCACACCCAGGGTCGGCGTATAACCGACCTGGGTTTGCGACCACAGCTGCTTCACATCATCGTAGGCATTGGCCACCGGAATGGCGTGTTCAACGCCGGTGTGACCGTCCACCACCATGGTCATGTTGTGCTGGAACAACGAGCCGCCTTCCGGCACCACCATCATCTGCGTCTGGCGCGCCGCTTCGAGAATTTGCTGACGCTGATCGCGACGCGGCTGGTTGTAACTCTTGACGCTGATCGCGCCGGCCGCCTTCATGCGTTTCAGGTGCGTCAGCGCATCGTCGAGATTGTTTACCACCGCCGAGAAATTGGCCTTCGCGCCGTACAGGATGGTGCCGGTGGAAAATACCCGCGGACCGACAATGTGCCCGGCACGCTGCATTTCACTCTGGGTGAAAATTTCCGACGTGTCGTTGGACGGATCGTGAATCGTCGTCACGCCAAAGGCCAGCGAGGCGTGATTGACCCAGCTTTGCTGCGGAATGATTTCGTCTTCGCCCATGCCGCCGTGCCAGTGCACATCCACGAGACCGGGAATGATGGTCTTGCCACTGGCATCGATCTGCGTGGCGCCATTCGGCACGGCAACATCACTGCGCTTGCCGATGGCTTTGATGCGATTGCCTTCAACGACGATGCGGCCATCGTCGATCACTTCGTCACCGTTCATGGTGACAATGCGCGCACCGGAGATCACCGTCGTCGCCGACGGCTTGGCCGCTTGCTGCGTGAAACCGATCTTGATGCCATTCTCGGCCGGCTTGGGCAATTCACTCGGCGCGCCGGGCACAAACGGGAAGGCATGTTTCAGTTCGCGGCTGAACAATTCATCGCCGAGGGCGAAATGCAGCGTCTGGCTGTCGCCGGCCCAGTGCAGATATTCACCGGCGTTCACGTCCAGTTGCTTGACCGGCAGATTGTCCATTTTCGGACCGATGGACAGCGTTTTGCCGGTGGCCGGGAACGGCGTGACATAGACATGGAAACGCTCGGCAAAGGCCAGCCATTTGCCGTCCGGCGACACGGCGAATTCACTGGCGAAATCGCTTTTTGCCACCACTGACTCCGGCTCGCTGCCATCCAGCTTCAGGCGCACCAGTTGCTGTGACCAGTCCACTTCACCGCTGGAATTGCGCCGCGACACATAGACGTAATCGCTGTCGCGACCGAATTGCGCCGCTTCACCATCCTCGGTGAGTTTGCGCGGCGTGCCCTTGCCATCAGCGCTGGCGACAAACAGGCCGGTTTCCAGTCCGTGCCAGGGCGTGGTCAGGTAACCGCCGCGTGATTTGCTGAACACCACCTGCTTGCCATCCGGCGTCAGCGTCGCATCCAGATATTTGCCCGGCGTTTTCGTGATCAGCGTGTCCTTGCCGCTGCGCAGATCGAGCACGCGCACGCTGCCGAGTTTCTGATCATGCCAGGTGCTGTAAACAATCTGTTTGCCATCACGGGAGAATTTTGGATAGAACTCGAAATGCTCGTTCTGTTTGGTCAGCCGTTTCGGCGTACCGTTGGGCAGCTCGCGAACATAAAGATGACCGAGTGCCGAATACACCACTTTGTCACCCTGCGGCGACACATTTACCCAGCGCAGTTGTTTGACGTCGAACTGCTCCGGTGCCACCGGCGTGGCAAAACGCAGTGCCTTGCGCACATCGCGCGTGTCCTTGACGTGGAACGCGATCTCGCGGGCTTTTTCCGCGCCATTCTTTGCAAACGGATTGACGCGCCAGATCCTGCCTTTTGCCCAGACAACAATTTCCTTGCTGTCCGGCATCCAGTCGAACGCTGGATACACGCCGTGGATCGCCCAGGCTTCCTGCATGTCGCGTTCCAGTTCACCCCAGACCGGCGTTTCGACACCGGTCTGCAAATCTTTCAGGAACAGCGTGCTCTGGTTGCGCACCCGGCGCACGAACGCCAGATGCTTGCCATCCGGTGACGGCACCGGACGCACCGCACCGCCGGGGCCGCTGACCAGCGATTCGGTTTTTCCGTCATGCAGATCCATGCGGAAAATCTGGTAAATCTGATCGTTGGAATTCTTGTTGTATTCGAACGCGCGACCGGGCGTGGTGTCCTGCGAGAAATACAGGTAACGGCCATCCGGTGAAAACGCCGGTTCGCCCAGATCTTTTTGCCAGTTCGGTTTTTCGTTCAGTTGCACGCCGCTGCCGCCGCTGACGTGATACAGCCAGATCTCGCCGGAACCGAGCGAGCGCGTGCCGCTGTAATGTTTGCGCGCAGCAATGTACTGGCCGTTCGGATGCCAGACCGGATTGTTCAGCAGGCGGAAATTTTCCTTGCTGACTTCGCGGGCATTCTGGCCGTCAACGTCCATCACCCAGACATTGTCACCGCCGGCAGCATCGGACATGAAGGTCAGTTGTTTGCCGTCCGGCGAGAAGCGCGCCTGCATCTCCCAGGCCATGGAATGGGTCAGGGCCTTGGCGCTGCCGCCTTCGATCGGCAGCAGGTACAGGTCACCGAGCAGATCGAACACGATCTGTTTGCCGTCGGGACTGACATCGACACTCATCCAGGTGCCGGTGCGGGTATCGAGCGTCACGGTCGCCGCGTCACCGGGCGGATTGTTGACGTCCCATTTTTTCTTTTCCTCTTCACCGGCCGCAGCGGTCGCCACGACCGCATTGATCGCACAGGCCAGCAGGCCGAAGCGCCATGGATGCATTGCGTCTGTCCCCTTCTCTTTATCTGCGGACCGGACCGGTCCGCGCGCAGGTCGCCAAGCCTAACCGCGCACAGACCGTTTCGGGTACGCAAAAAAATGCCCGACACGCGGGTCGGGCATCCGGGTCAGCCGGGCGACGGATCAGCGCACCGGCGCCAGCATGTAGTCAAAGGCGGCGCGCAGTTCGGCGTCGCTGCATTGCTGGCACAGGCCGCGCGGCGGCATCGCCTGTTCGCCGTTCAGCACCACCTGCCAGAGATGTTCTTCGCCCTCGGCCAGCTTGGGCGCCCAGGCCTCCCGGTCGCCATACACCGGCGCGCCGTTCAGGCCGCGGCCGTGACAGGCGACGCAGTACTTCTGGTACACCTGCTCGCCGCTCATCACGGTGTCCGGGCGCGGCTCGTGGCCGCAGCCGGCGAGCAGGCCGGCCAGCAGCAGGGCTGGCGAGAGCCTCGGCAAAACGCTCGATAAAAGTCGCGGGACGGGTTTCATCGTTGCCCTCGGGATCGTTGGGGGAGGCGGCGAATCGCGGCCAGCAAAAAGGGCTGCCGGGCAGCCCTTTTTGTCCGCTCCGGTCGCGCAAACGGCGACCGGCAGGATACGGATTATTTGCCCTGATCGACCATATAGGCGAGCACGGCCTTGAACTCGTCGTCCGAGCAGTCCATGCACATGCCCTTGGCCGGCATGGCGTTCTTGCCGTTCATCAGGCTGTTCATCAGCGCCGCTTCGCCGGTCTTGATGCGCGGCGCCCAAGCCGCCTTGTCGCCCAGCTTGGGCGCACCGGCGACGCCGGCGCCGTGGCAGGCCGAGCAGGCGCCGTTGTACACCTGTTCGCCACTGCGCGGGCCCGAGGCCACTGCCGCGACGGCCGGTGCCGGATTGGGAATATCGTCACCTTCTACATACACTTTGCCGACCGGCGCCGTACGTTCCTTGACCGCTTCCGGCGAGCGCCAGCTCTTGGTCTTGGCATCGCCCGAGGCCTGGACAGCCAGACCGGCGGTGAGGGCAGCAACTGTCAGCGCGATCAGCGCGTGGCGCAGCAACGACATGGTCAAACCTCGTCTCGAATCATCAGCAAACGCGGCCCCGCCGGGGCTCGCCGTAAAAGGGCGGCAAGTATAGCGAAAAGCCCCTGCAGGGCGTAGGGCGGCAACGACGCCCGCGCGGCGGGGCTTTTTCGCCCCGGCAGCGAGGAGAGCACGGCATGCATCCGACCACTCCGCCCGGCCGTACAAGCCGGTCGCCGGCCCGCGTCCGTGGCCGACCGGTAACACTCGGAAACGATTCCCGCACAAGTGGCAACGTGCCGCCATCGACAATGCCAGCCTGTCACCAGTTTCTTTTCATGCCCCGGGGAATAACAACATGCTGCGCCTTACCCTGATCTCGCTCGCGCTGGCCACCACACTGGCCGCCTGTGGCCAAGGTGGTCCGGGCCCGGACGCCGGTGCCACCGCCGCCGCGACGGCTCAACAACCGCTGCTGATCACCCAGGAAGATCTGATGGCCGTGCGCAGTGACGCGCTGGCCTCCGGTCCGGTGATCACCGGCTCGCTGCAACCGGAACGTCGCGCCGACTTGCGCGCCGAAGTCTCGGCCGTGGTCGTCCAGGTGCTGAAAGACAACGGCGACAAAGTCAGCAAGGGCGATGTGCTGGTCAAACTCGACGAAACCGCCATCCGCGAAAGCCTCGCCTCGGCAAGCGAAGCGGCGCGCGCCGCCGAACAGGCCTTTGATCAGGCCGAGCGTCAGTTCCAGCGTCTGAAAGCGCTGTCGGGATCAGGTGCCGTGTCGGCGCAGGCGCTGGAAGAGGCCGAAATCCGCCGCAACAACGCCCAGAGCGATCTCGCCGCCGCCCGTACCCGCGTGGTGCAGGCACGTCAGCAAATGGAACGCACCGCAGTGAAAGCACCGTTTGATGGCGTGGTCAGCGAGCGCAAAGTTTCGGCCGGTGACACCGCACAGGTCGGCAAGGAACTGCTGAAAGTCATCGACCCGCGCAGCATGCGTTTCGAAGGGTTTGTCGCCGCCGATCAGATCGCCAGCGTCAAGAGCGGCCAGCCGGTCAGCTTCCGCGTCAACGGTTACGACAACCAGGAATTCAACGGCAAGATCCAGCGCGTCAATCCGACTGCCAACGCCGCCACCCGCCAGGTTGAAGTGCTGGTCGCGCTCGACAGCGGTTCGGCGCCGACTGTCTCCGGTTTGTATGCCGAAGGCCGTGTCCAGACGCGCAGCAGCGACACGCTGATGGTGCCGGAAAGCGCCGTCGTCCGCGAAGGCGACAAGGCCTTCGTCTGGCGCGTGAAAGACAACCTGCTGCAGAAAGTCGCCATCGAACTCGGACCGCGCGATGTGCGTCGCGGCGATTACGCCGTGCGCAGTGGTATCGCCGACGGTGAACAGGTCCTGCGCCATCCGCAGGGTGCACTGAAAGACGGCGCGCAAGTGCAGATGTCAGTGCCGGCTGTCGCCACCGTGGGGAACTGATCCATGTTTCTGTCCGAATTCAGTATCAAGCGCCCGGTTGCCACGGTTGTGGTGATCGTTGCGCTGATGTTTCTCGGCTGGATGGCGCTGTCCAAACTGCGCATCAACCAGAATCCTGACGTTGAACAACCGGTGCTGTCGGTGTCGATCCCGTATCCGGGCGCGTCACCGGAAACCGTCGAACGCGAGATCATCAATCGCGTCGAAAAAGCCATGCAGAGCATCACCGGCGTTTACCAGGTGCAATCCAGCGCCAATGAAGGCAGCGCCAACATCACCATCATTTTCAACTTCGGCAAGGATCTGATCGAAGCCGGTGATGAAGTTCGCAACGCCATTGCCTCGGTGCGCTACAAACTGCCGACGGAAATGCGCGAGCCGATCCTGCGCCGCTTCGACATGAGCCAGCAGCCGATCATGCAGATGGCGCTGTCCTCCAGCGTGCTGTCGCATGCCGAGCTGTCGCGCATGGCCGAAGACGAACTGGCCGATGAATTCCGCGCCATCGATGGCGTCGCCGTGGTCAACGTGCGCGGCGCGCTGCAACGCGAACTGACCGTGCTGCTGCACAGTGGCAAACTGCGCGAATACAACGTGTCGGTGTCGGAAGTATTGAATGCGGTGCGCTCACAGAACATGACCGCACCGGTCGGCAAGATCAAGGGACCGATGGAAGAACAGGGCATCCGTCTGGTCGGTCGCATTGAATCGCCGGATGAGTTCAACCAGATCGTCGTCAAGCGCCGCGGCAATGAAGTGATTTACCTGTCGCAGGTCGCCAGCATTGAAGACAGCTTTGCCGAAATCGGCGGCTTCAGTTTGCGCAACGGCAAACCGAATGTCGGCATTCATGTGGTGCGCAGCCGCGATGCCAGTACCGTTTCGGTGGCCAACGAGATCCGCAAGAAAGTTGAGGAGCTCGGCAAGACGCTGCCCAGCGGCACCACGCTGGAAGTCACCCAGGACGGCGGCGAGGACGCACAGAACAGTCTCAACAACGTCATCGAAGCGCTGGTGCTCGGCGCCGGCCTGACCATTCTGGTCGTCTATGCCTTCCTGAATTCCTGGCGCTCAACACTGATCACCTCGCTGGCGCTGCCGACCTCGGTGCTGACCGCATTCATTGCCGTGTGGGCCTGCGGTTTCACGCTCAACTTCATGACCCTGCTTGGCCTGTCTCTGGCCATCGGTGTGCTGATCGACGATGCCATCGTGGTGCGGGAAAACATCGTCAAGCACATGGAGCACGGCGCGGATCGCATGACCGCCGCACGCAAGGGCACCGCCGAGATTGGTCTGGCCGTTGCCGCCACCACGTTCTCGATCATTTCCGTGTTCATTCCGGTGGCGTTCATGGACGGTGTCGCCGGCGAATGGTTCCGGCCGTTCGCGCTGACCGTCGCCTCGTCGGTGATGGTCAGTCTGTTCATTTCCTTCACGCTTGACCCGATGTTGTCGGCCTACTGGGGCGACCCGGTGGGTTACCACGAGATGCCGAAGAAAGGCATCAGCCGCGTGCTGGAAAAATTCAATCACTGGTTTGATCATCAAGCAACGCGTTACAGCCGCGTGATCCAGTGGGCGCTTGGCCATCGCAAGGCGATGACACTGATCGCAGTGATGAGTCTGGTGGCTGCCGTGGTGCTGCAGGGCAAGTTTGGCGGGACCAGTTTCCTGCCGACGTCGGACTTCGGTTTCATCGCCGTGGACATTCGCACCCCGGCCGGCACCAGTCTGGAATACGCGCGCCTGAAAACCGAACAAGCCGCTGAACTGGCGCGCGAGTTCCCGGAAACCAAGGCGACCAACAGCACCATCAGTGTGGGCAGCGGCCGCGTCTATATCGACATCGGCAAGAAGCAGGATCGCGAGCTCAGCGCCGGCGAATTTGCCCAGAAACTGCGCGAGAAAATTTCCCGCCTGGTCGGCGCCGAATACACCGTGCTGGAAGACATCAACAACGGCACGCGCAAGCCGGTGCAGATCCAGTTTTACGGACCCGATTCGCGGCATCTGATGGAGATCACCAACGCTTACATGGATCAACTGCGGCAAGTGCCGGGTGCGGTCGATGTCGGTTTGTCGCAGCAGGATCCGAAACCGGAATTGCAGATTGAACTGGATCGCGGTCTGGCCAACAGTCTCGGCATTTCGGTCAACGATGCGGCACAAGCGCTGCGCGTCGCCTTTGCCGGCGTTGAGGTCGGTGACTGGGTGGACCCGACCGGTGAAACGCGCGATGTGTCCATCCGCCTGCATCCGGATGATCGCATCAGCGCCGAAGATCTGGAGCGTCTGCCGATTGTTCCGGCCGGCAGCAACGCCGTGGTGCCGCTGGAGCAGATCGCGAAAATCACCATGGGCCGCGGCCCGGCGCAGATCCAGCACATGGATGGCAAGCGCATGGTCGCCGTGTCGGCGAACGTGCAGGGCCGTTCGCAGGGTGAAGTGATCCAGGATGCGATGAAGCTGGCGCGCCAGATCAATTTCCCGAGCGGTTACGGCATCGAGCTCGGCGGGTCCGGACGCGATCAGCAGGAAGTGTTCTCGCGCATGCTGATCGCGCTGGTGATGGGCATCGGTCTGATGTACCTGATCCTGGTCATCCAGTTCGGTTCCTTCTTCGCGCCGATCTCGATCATGCTGTCGCTGCCGTTGTCACTGATCGGTGTGGTCGTTGCGTTGCTGATCGCCAAGAGCACCATCAACCTGATGAGCCTGATCGGGGTCATCATGCTGATGGGACTGGTGGCGAAAAACGCCATCCTGTTGCTCGACTGCGCGCGCAAACGCGAGGCCGAGGGTTTTGATCGCGAAGAGGCACTGATGTATGCCGGGCGCATGCGTCTGCGGCCGATCCTGATGACCACATTTGCGCTGATCGCCGGCATGTTGCCGGTGGCGATCGGCGCCGGCGAGGGCGGCGAGTTTTACCAGCCGCTGGCGATTGCCATCATCGGCGGCACCATCACCTCGACACTGCTGACACTGCTGGTCGTGCCGACCTTCTATGACAGCATCGAGATTGCCCGCGACCGCGCCCTCGCCAAGTTCCATCACCGCGCCGAGCGCTGGAATCCGGCCACCGGTTTCCTGCTCACGCTGGTCGAGGCGCTGCTGACACTGGTGTTCATCCGCTCGATTTACCGGGCGCTGAAATGGCTGGTGCTCAAGCTGACCGGCGGCGGCCGGACACCGGCGGTGGCGGTCGAACGCCACTGAGCCTGTCCACTCCCGACACAAGGCCCGCTGATGCGGGCCTTGTGCTGTTCCGGGCCGGAACACCCGCCAGCGGCGAGGCGATAAGGCTCGGCACGGAAATATTTACGTGAACCACGGAACCCTGTCCCCCGCCCCCAGTCACAGTTGCCGTGCGCGCTCTGAGCTTGCGCGAGGCGCACAGGTCTCCTGGGTAGGGGTTGGTTCTTCAGCAACCCAATCCATTCATCGGCCGATGCCTTTGCATCGGCCGTTTTTTTTCCGTTCGCGGCCACAAAACGGCCAGACAAAGCGATTGGACGACCCGCCGCCTCGCCGGTAAGATGCGCACGCTGTCCGGTAGCCCTGCCTCCATGCAGGTAGCCCGTACGCTACGCCGGCCGCGGCGGTGGTTCGCTCCTGCAACCCCGCCCTGCGCCCGGCACAGCCCAGCCGTTTTCCAGCGCCCGTAGCTCAGTTGGATAGAGTACTGCCCTCCGAAGGCAGGGGTCGCACGTTCGAATCGTGTCGGGCGCGCCAGAAATGCAAAAGCCTCCCCTGTGGAGGCTTTTGCATTTCTGGTGTGTCCGGCCGAAGAACGTGCCCGTTCGACAAACCCGCCGGGAGCGGGTTTGCACGGCGCAGCCGCCCGCAGGGCGCGGCCCGGGGATGGGCCGCGTGCATCGTGTCGGGCGCACGCGACACGTACGACAGCCTCCCTTGTGGAGGCTTTTGCATTTCTGGTGTGTCCGGCCGAAGAACGTGCCCGTTCGACAAACCCGCCGGGAGCGGGTTTGCACGGCGCAGCCGCCCGCAGGGCGCGGCCCGGGGATGGGCCGCGTGCATCGTGTCGGGCGCACGCGACACGTACGACAGCCTCCCTTGTGGAGGCTTTTGCATTTCTGGTGTGTCCGGCCGAAGAACGTGCCCGTTCGACAAACCCGCCGGGAGCGGGTTTGCACGGCGCAGCCGTGGACGGTGTCACCCCTACAGCTGCGACAGCATCACCCCGGCCTGCACCAGCAGGCAGAAGGCGAGGCCGAGGCCGAGCAGGCGGTCTTCGAGCGCGAGGCGGCGGCGCTCGCGTTCGCTGGAAGAAAGCGAGGCGGCCAGGGGGATGGACCGGGCCGGAAGCCGGCGCTGACGTGCCGGGCGGGCAGGAGCAAACAGCAAGCGTTGCATGACGTCACCTCGGAAAGGACTGGAGTTGCGACGCCAGCGTAAGCCCGCTCCGGGTGCAAACCCTGCGCCCGTCGCGACCGGCTGCCTCTGCCGGGGCCGTTGCCCGCATTCAGGCTTTCCGACCGCCGTCCCGCCATGCATCATGGCGCCCTCTTCAACAGGGAGGCCGGACTGGCGTGATCCGTTTTGATGCTGTCGCCAAGCGCTACGACACCGGCTTTGATGCCCTGCGCGGCCTGTCCTTCGAGCTGCAGGCCGGAGACATGGCCTTTCTGACCGGCCATTCCGGCGCCGGCAAATCCACGGTTCTGCGCCTGATCGCGCTGATGGAGCGGCCCAGTCAGGGCCGGGTGTTCGTCGGCGGCCACGATCTGGGCAGCATGACGCGGCGCGACATTCCCTTCCTGCGCCGGCAGATCGGCCTGATCTTCCAGGACCACCGTCTGCTGTTTGATCGCACGGTGTTCGACAACGTCGCCCTGCCGCTGGTGATCAGCGGCTTTCCGCACAAGGAGATCGGCAAGCGCGTGCGCGCGGCGCTGGACATGGTCGGCCTGCTGTCCAAGGAAAAATCGCGGCCGATCATGCTCTCCGGCGGCGAGCAGCAGCGGGTCGGCATCGCCCGCGCGGTGGTCAACCGGCCGCCCATCCTGCTGGCCGACGAGCCGACCGGTAACCTCGACCCGGACTTGTCAGTGGAGATCATGCGCCTGTTCGAGAAGTTCCAGCAGGTTGGCACCACGGTGCTGATCGCCACCCACGACCTGCACCTCATCGAACCGATGGGCAAGCGCCAGCTGGTGCTCAGGCAGGGCCAGCTTCAGCCCTGGCCGCCACAGTCCGGTCCGGCATCGAGCGCGCAACAGGCGCAGGAGGCCGGCCATGTTTGACACTCCGAGCGGCGCGCCGTCAGGCGCGGTGATCTCGAAACCGACATTCGCCTCGCGACTGGGCATGTGGCTGCACAGCCACCAGCTCGACGCCCAGCGCTCGCTGCGTGATCTGCTCGGCGCGCCGATCAGCACGCTGTTCACGCTGCTGGTCATCGCCGTCGCCCTGGCCCTGCCGATGAGCCTGCAGGTCTTGCTGCGCAACGGCGCCGCCGTGGCCGGCAACTGGGACGATGCCGCCCGCGTCACGCTCTATCTCAACAGCACGGTCAGTGAGGACAGTGGCCGCGCGCTGGTCGCGCGCCTGCTCAGCGAAGGCGACGTCAGCGAAGCGCAGTTCCATTCCGCCGCCGACAACCTCGACCGCTTCCGCGCCCAGTCCGGGCTGGGCGTGGCGCTGGACTATCTGGACGGCAACCCGTTGCCGGCGACGATAGAAGTGCTGCCAGCCGCGCACTACCAGACGCCGGTCGAGGCCGAGCAGTTGCTGACCCGGCTGCGTGCCCTGCCGGAAGTCGAGTCGGCGACGCTGGATCTGGAATGGCTGCGCCGGCTGCATGCCCTGCTGCGCATCGCCGGCCGGGCCGCCGAAGGGCTCGGCCTGCTGCTGGCCGCCGCGGTGGTGCTGATTGTCAGCAACACCATACGGCTGACCATCGAGAACCGGCGCAGCGAGATCGAAGTGATCAAGCTGGTCGGCGCCACCGACGCTTTCATCCGCCGGCCTTTCCTTTACCTGGGCCTGTGGTTCGGCATGGGCGGCGCCCTGCTCGCCAGCCTGCTGGTCAGCCTGCTGCTGCTGTCGCTGGCGACGCCGGTGGCCGAGCTGGCCGGCCTCTACGACAGCCAGTTCCGGCTGGCCGGCCTGCGCTTCAGTGATGTCGCGGCGCTGCTGCTGTTCGGCGTGCTGCTCGGTCTGGTCGGCGCCATGCTCTCGGTCAACCGCCACCTGCGCGCCATCCAGCCGCGTTGAGACGCTTGCCGGGTCTGAAAACGTCGCTTCAGGCCAAAGCCATTCAGGCCAGAAAACCCTGTTCGCCCTGCGCCCGTCGAAGGGCCTGCCGAACGGGGTTTCTGGTTTGCGAGCCGTTGCCATCCCGCCCCCCTCTTTGACCTGGCCTGTCCCGGGCCTGACGAAGCGCTCCGGGCGAACGGAATTTCTTCCGGTTCGTCATTCAGGAGGTCGTGACTGAGCGGCATGTGCCTCAGAGTGCATTGCTTACGTCTGGACGGCCAAAGAACAGAAATATTCCGAAACAAGACGACCGGTCGGAAACTTTTCCCGATCGCTGGCACTCTCAGGGGGCGAGTGCTAAATTGCCCCAATCGCGGGTGGCCGGAAGGTCCGGCGGCCCGCCCAGAGGAGTGCCGAAGATGAGCAACCGCATGGCCATGGTTCCTGTCGTTCCCCAGGGCAGCCTGGAGGCTTACATTTCGACGGTGAACGCCATCCCGCTGCTGACGGTCGAGGAAGAGCAGGCGCTGGCGCGTCGCTACACCGAGCAGGGCGACCTCGACGCCGCTCGCCAGATGGTCGTCTCGCACCTGCGTTTTGTCGTGCACATCGCCCGTTCCTATTCCGGCTACGGCCTGCCGCAGGGCGATCTGATCCAGGAAGGCAACATCGGCCTGATGAAAGCGGTGAAGCGCTTCAATCCGGATCAGGGCGTGCGTCTGGTGTCCTTCGCGGTGCACTGGATCAAGGCGGAAATTCACGAGTTCGTGCTGAAGAACTGGCGCATCGTCAAAGTCGCCACCACCAAGGCGCAACGCAAACTGTTCTTCAACCTGCGCCGCGCGAAAACCGGTTCCAACTGGCTGACCCGCGAAGAAGCCGAAGTCGTGGCCCGCGATCTGAATGTGCCGGTGGAAGAAGTGCACCGCATGGAAGCGCGCCTGTATTCGCGCGATGCCTCGTTCGATGCGCCGGTTGATGACGACGACAGCGTCGCCTTCGCACCGGAACAGTATCTGGAAGATCGCCGTTACGATCCGGCCACCGCCCTGGAAGAAGGCGACTGGCACGCGCATCACGAAGAGCGCCTCGGTCATGCACTGCGCACGCTCGATGATCGCAGCCAGCACATTCTCAAACGCCGCTGGCTGGATGACGACAAAGCCACACTGCAGGATCTCGCTGATCACTACGGCGTGTCGGCCGAGCGTATCCGCCAGATCGAAGCCAATGCCATGAAGAAACTGCGCACGGCACTGGTCGCCTGAGCTTATGCGCTGCTGAGCCACAACGCCGCAGCGCCGCCACTTCGTCACAGAGCGACGCGTAAAAAAAGCCCGGCTGGTCCGGGCTTTTTGCTGTCTGCCATTTGTCCATCCTCCGCATGAAACGCGCGCGCAGGCTTGCATTTCCGCGCCGGCTCCCGTATCCCTGTTCTCCGTCCTGAGTTCCTCCGGCCTGCCCCATGCAGAACCGGCAAAACAAAACCCGGCAGCACACCGCGCTGACCGCGAGACGAGGATCCGACATGACTGACCGCTCCAGCCTTGCGGTTTGGTTTTGCCTGTGCAGCGTGTTGCCTGCCTCAGCACTCGCCAGCGACAACGCCGGCGACGATGTCTTTGCCCTCGGCCTGGAACAACTCAGCCAGGTGCGTGTGTCAGTCGCCAGCCTGCGCGACGAAAATCCGCTCGATGCGCCGTCATCGGTCAGCGTCTTCAGTCGCGATCAGTTGCGTCGTCTCGGCGTGCACAGCGTCGAAGCGCTGGTCAATTTCGTGCCCGGCCTGCGCGCCGATCGCAACGAACAACAGAATCTCGGCTACACGCTCTCGGCACGCGGACGCATGCCCGGCGCCGGCGTGGACATCCTGCTGCTGCTCGACGGCCAGCGTCTGAACGATCCGTGGTCGGACGGCGCCACCTTCATGAATTTTCTGCTCACCACCGACAACATCCGTCAGGTGGAGATCATCCGCGGTCCCGGCTCGGCGCTGTACGGGTCCAATGCCTTTGCCGCCGTGATCAATATCGTCACCGATCCCGATGCCAGCGGCGCACGCCTGCGCATCGGCGAAGACGGCGAGCGCGATGTCTTTGTCGCCGCACACCTGCATACGCAACTGGCGGGCGGCGAGCAGTCGTTCGCGTTCCACGCGCGCGAGTTTTCCTACGACGGACAACTCTACGACACGCCCGAAGGTCGCACGCGCGATGCGCGCGCCGGGCGCGAACTGGGTTTGCGCGCGCAACTGGGCGATGTGCAGCTGTCGGCACGTTGGCTGCAGCGCGAAGCGGACGGCTTCTACCTGTTTGGTCGCGTCAGTGATCGCCACAACCGCAGCGACAGTGAACAGCAGGCATTCAGCGCCAGCTGGCCGCTGCGCGTGGGTGAATGGGATCTGCGTTTCGACGGTCACTGGCTGCGCATCGAACAGGAGAATCACCTGCGCCTGGTACCGGCCGCCGGCATGCAGGCGTTGTACAACCGCGGCCTGATCGACGTGGTCGCCGATTTCACCGGCGGCCCCGGTTACGATCTGCGCCAGCAGCAATGGCGTCTGGTCGCGCACCGCAACTGGCATGATCAACACCAGTTCACCACCGGCATTGAATACCGTCACGAAGACATCGTCCGCGCCGTTTCCTCGCACAGCTATGACATCCAAGCCTTTGTCGACGTCAATGTCTTCGGCCAGTCGCGTTTCATCCGCTACGACGCTGACGGCATTTACCGGCCGCTGGGCGATCAGGGCACCCGCGATATTGTCGGCGTGTTCGCCCAGGATCGCTGGGCGCTGACAGCGGATACCGATGTCGTGATTGGCTGGCGCGGCGATCACTACGATGATTTCGGCAGCACCAGCAATCCGCGACTGGCGCTGATCCATCGCCGCAGCGCGGATCGGCAATTCAAATTGCAATACGGTCAAGCGTTCCGCGCGCCATCAGTGCGCCGGCTGTCGGCAGTCAACAGTCCGGTCAGCATCGGCAATCCGGCACTGAAACCGGAAACCGTGCGCACACTGGAAATGGTCTGGACGGAAAAAACCGACTGGCTGCAATCGACACTGACCGCGTTCGACAGCCGTTTCGAAGACGTGCAAAAAGAAGTGCCGGTGGGCGCGCTGCCCGGCCTGACCACCACACGCAATGCCGCCAGCGAACGCATGCGCGGACTGGAATGGGAAGGCCTGCTGCAGTTCGACAGTCACTGGCAATTGCGCGCCACCTGGACGCATCTGCTCGATGATCAGCCGGCGCCGCAACGCTTTGATCGCAACTTCGGATCACTGGCACTGATGTTCGATCAGGGCGACTGGCAAAGCGCGCTGACGCTGGTCGCGCGCGGCAAACGCGAACACCTGAACACCCGCGCTGACGGCGATCACTACATCCGGCAGGACGCGTACCGGATCTGGTCGCTGAATGTGCTGTACCGGCTGGATGAACAGTTGCGGCTCGGCCTGCAGCTGGAAAACATCGGCGACGAAGACAGCTGGGATACCGGCTCCACCACCACCTCGTATGCCTGCGGCATTCCCGGTGCGCGCCGCGCCCTGCGTGCGCAACTGGAGTGGGAGTTCTGAGTGCCTGTCACCGCCTGATTGTGACGCCGGCGAGACTGCATTTGTCCGCCCCTGCATTTCCGGTAAACAGCTGTTTCCGTTCAGCCGGCAGTTATGGAACTGCGGCACACTGGGTGCGCTCATGCACATGGAGACGCACATGAAACCCTCACTGCTCGTTGCCGCCCTGCTCCCCGCTCTGCTGCTCGCCACACCGGTCCGCGCCGATGACTGGCAAACCGGTGAACAACTGTTCGAAAGCGCTGACTACGCCGCCGCAAAAAAACTGTTCACACGCCTTGCCGCAGACAAAGCGCGCGGCCATGAAGCCCAGCATTTTCTCGCCCGCATTGCCCTGCGTGAAGGCGATCTGGATGCGGCAGAGGACATCCTTGAAGAATTGATCGAGGCGCATCCAAACAACGCAAAATACCAGCTCAGCTTTGGCAACATGTCCTGCGCCCAAGCCCAGCAGGCCAACCTGATCAGTGCGGCATCCTATGCCGGCGACTGCCGCGAAGCCTACGAAAAAGCGCTGAAACTGGATCCGAAACTGGTCGATGCCCATTTGTCACTGTTCGGTTTTTACATGGGCGCCCCCTCAATGGTCGGCGGCGGTATCGACAAAGCGAAAAAACAAGCCGAAACACTGATGGCGGTCGATGCCATCGAAGGCAAACTGGCCCAGTCTCAAATCACGCTCAAGGAAACCAGGGATTACCAGCCCATGGTGACCGCCCTGCAGGAAGCCATCGCCGCACGACCGGATAAACCGGGCTATCGCTATACGCTGGCCAGCGTGCTGAGCAGCAGCGAAAAATGGGATGAGGCCAACGCGGTGCTGACGCAACTGCAAAGCGATTTTCCGGACGAAATCAAAGTGGCGTTTGATCGCGGGCGACTGGCCGCTGCATCCGGCAAATATCTCGGCGAGGGCGAAACCGCGCTGAAAACCTATATTGCCAGCGACAGCAAGAAAAAATCCGCCAGCAACCACACCTGGGCCAAGTTCTGGCTGGCGCAGATTTACCGTCACCAGAAAAACGAAGCAGCCGAAAAAGCGCTGCTTGTGGAAGTGGCCAAAGACAACAAAACCCTGAAAAGCGAAAAGCTGGAAGATGAACTGAAAAAACTGGGCATCAAGAGCTGAGCAGGCACGTTGCCCGATATCAGTTCACCCTACCCTCACGGAAGCCCTGGACAAACCCACGAAGCCCTTCGTTATGCGACTCCATGTTGCCGATCAAGCGGAACCGAAAGTTCTGACCGTGGTGCGCCGTTCTGTCCTTCGACGGGCTCAGGACGAACGGGAAACAGGATCATTGCTACCCCAAAAACACAAAACCGGCCTTAGAGCCGGTTTTGTGCTTTCAGAAGATCGACCCAGTCGCAGTAGATGTTTTCATCGCTGATCTGCAGTGCCTTCAGCGCTGCGTACACGACCCGCGCCATCGGTTCCGAGCCGCTGACAAAAATCGCCATCTGCGTCAGACCACCTGCGTGATCAGCCAGCGCATGTTCGTGCGGAAAACCGCGCGCCCCCGTCCAGTCTGCATGAGTACCTGCCAGTACCGGTGTGTAGTGCAGCCAGTCGTGCGCTGTCACCCAGGCCTGCAACTGTTCGTGCAAGTAGAGTTGCTGCGCTTCGGCTACTCCCCAGTACAGGTACACCGGTCGCGACACACCGCGCGCCATCAGCGATTCGATCACCGATTTCATCGGCGACAGGCCGGTGCCGCCAGCGATCAGCAACAGGGGCTGATCATTCTCCGGCAAACGCGCACGACCAAGCGGCAGTTTCACCGTGACGATGCTGCGCCGGCGAAAATGTTCGACCACATCCAGCGCCGACTGGTGACCGGGCACGGCGCGGATATGCAATTCCAGTTCGGATGATTCCGGCGCCGAAGCAATCGAGAACGCGCGTTCACTGCCATCGGGCATGACCAGCAACAAATACTGGCCAGCATCAAAGCGCGGACGCGTACTGGGCGGCAATTGCATGCGCACACGGAACGTGTCGGCAACACCGGCATCGCCAGCTCCGGCATCAGCATTCAGCGCCTCGACACCCAGCACCGCCAGTGACAGGCGTTGCACGGCGCGTTCGCCGGGGGCCAATACATCCGGCCACTCCAGCACCAGATCCGATTGCGCGCGCGCCACGCAGGGCAGAATGTAATGCGCGGCCATTTCTTCGTCGCTGAGCGCGTGCAGGACCTGATCGTTGTCGTAGCTGACCTGGCCGCTGACAAGACGCGCACGGCAAACGCCGCAACTGGCCGCCAGACAACTGTGCGGCGTGACGAAGCCCTGCTGTTCCAGTGCTTCAACCAGACCACACTGATCATCAATCTGCGTGCGATGCCCGGACGGCAGGATCTGCAACTGGTATTTCATTTACAGCCCCAGCGATGACCAGATCTGGTCAACGCGCGTCTTGATGTCTTCACGCATGACGATCGCCCGTCCCCATTCGCGCGTGGTTTCACCCGGCCACTTGTGCGTGGCGTCGATGCCCATTTTCGAACCGAGACCGGATACCGGCGAAGCGAAATCAAGATAGTCGATCGGCGTGTTGTCGATCAGCACAGTATCGCGCGACGGATCAACGCGCGTGGTCACCGCCCAGATCACGTCTTTCCAGTCGCGGGCATTGATGTCGTCATCGGTAACAATGATGAACTTGGTGTACATGAACTGGCGCAGGAAGCTCCAGATGCCCAGCATCACGCGCTTGGCATGTCCCGGATACTGCTTTTTCATCGTCACCACGGCGAGGCGATACGAACAGCCTTCCGGTGGCAGATAAAAATCGGAGATTTCCGGAAACTGCTTTTGCAGGATGGGCACGAACACTTCGTTCAGCGCTTCACCCAGCACGGCCGGCTCATCAGGCGGACGACCGGTGTAGGTGCTGTGATAAATCGCGTCACGACGCATGGTGATGCGCTCGACAGTGAACACCGGAAAGCTGTCAATCTCGTTGTAGTAGCCGGTGTGATCACCAAACGGACCTTCCGGTGCCATGTCGTCGGGATAAATATGACCTTCAAGGACAATTTCCGCTGACGCCGGCACCTGCAAATCGACGCCAATGGCCTTCACGACCTCGGTTTTCGATCCGCGCAGCAAACCGGCAAAAGCATATTCACTGAGATTGTCCGGCACCGGCGTCACGGCGCCGAGGATGGTTGCCGGATCGGCACCGAGCGCCACTGCCACCGGATAGGGTTTGCCGGGATGCTGTTTCTGGAATTCGGCGAAATCCAGCGCGCCGCCACGATGCGACAACCAACGCATGATGACGCGGTTTTTGCCAATCACCTGCTGGCGATAAATGCCGAGATTCTGCCGCGGCTTGTTCGGCCCGCGCGTGATCACCAGTCCCCAGGTGATCAGCGGCGCGGCGTCATCCGGCCAGCAGGTCTGGATCGGCAGCTGCGACAAATCCACCGCATCGCCTTCCAGCACCACGTCCTGACAGGGTGCGCTGCGCACTTCTTTCGGTGCCAGATTCAGCACCTGTTTCCACAGCGGCAACTGATCCCAGGCATCGCGCAAACCTTTGGGCGGTTCCGGCTGGCGCAGGAAGGCCAGGGTTTCACCGACTTCGCGCAGTTCACGCACCGATTCGCGGCCCATGCCCAGCGCCACACGCTCGGGTGTGCCAAACAGGTTGGCGAGCACCGGCAGGCACTGGCCCTTGACGTTTTCGAACAACAGCGCCGGACCACCGGCACGCAACACGCGATCGCAGATCTCGGTCATTTCCAGCACCGGATCGATCTCGGTGCGGATGCGTTTCAGCAATCCGCGTTGTTCGAGCAGCGCGATGAAATCGCGCAAGTCCTGATATTTCATGCGGCTATCCCGTAACGGCCATCGCTGGCCGCTGTTACGCGTCTGCGTGAATTCTGGCCCAGTGAGGCGCGGATTTCACGTGCCGGACTGCAGGCAGCATTGTTTGTATTTTTTGCCGCTGCCGCAGGGACAGGGATCATTGCGGCCGATCTTCTCGACGCGCAGCGGTTGCTTGCGCCATTTCGACGGATGCTCGTTGAAATACTCAGCGGCCTGCGCCAGTTGCGCCGGCAAGGCCTCGATGATCACCTGACGCTGGTCGTAGCGCAGCGGCGTGTTGTCGGGATCGTCACTGCGCAGGTCCTGGCCGGTACCCAGCGAGTAAATGGCCAGCAGCAGCTCGTCCATGCCCTCGTCGGCTTCGGTCGCGGCAGTGTAGTCCGCGCTCAGGAATTCCACGCCCAGCGAAAAACCCACCGCCCAGTCGGTGCCGTAGTGGTCCTCGAACAGTTTCTGCAATTCCGGCGTCCAGGCCTCGCCTTCGCCGGCTTCCAGCAGGATGGGCGAGTAGGCGTATTCGCTGTCGCCCCAGAAACTGTTGTTGATGTCGATCCAGCGGCGAACGATCAGGTCGGTCATGCGCACCGGGGGGTCGATGTCCGCATCGCCACGCACCAACGGCAAAAATTCCGCCGGCCCGACGCGCGCCGCTGCCAGCGACAAGGCGCACAAGACGCCGTCGATACCTTCCACCGGCAGACCTTTTTCGATCCAGCCTTCCTGCATGGTCAATTCTTCGAGTTCGGCAAGTTCGGCATCGGAAAACGGTTGCAGCATCTCGGGCGGCAGGGTGCTCATGGTTCAGTTCCGGTTCGGAGGGACAGTTCACCGCAGCGTCACAGCGTGCGGACGTGATGACATAAGCAAACAGGCCCCGCAGGGCCTGTTGCTGTACGGATTACTTGCCTTTCATCATGTCGAAAAACTCGTCGTTGGTTTTCGTCATCGAGAGTTTGTCGACCAGGAATTCCATCGCTTCGATTTCCTGCATCGGGGCGATGATCTTGCGCAGAATCCACATTTTCTGCAGTTCGATCTGCGAGGTGAGGAGTTCTTCGCGACGGGTACCGGAGCGAGTGAACGCCACCGCCGGCCAGATGCGCCGCTCGCCGATCTTGCGATCGAGATGCAGCTCCATGTTGCCGGTACCCTTGAATTCTTCGTAAATCACTTCGTCCATTTTCGAACCGGTGTCGACCAGCGCGGTGGCGATGATGGTCAGCGAGCCGCCTTCTTCAAGATTGCGCGCCGCACCGAAGAAACGTTTCGGTTTCTGCAGGGCGTTGGCATCGACACCGCCGGTGAGCACTTTGCCGGACGACGGGATCACGGTGTTGTAGGCGCGCGCCAGACGGGTGATCGAGTCGAGCAGGATGACCACGTCCTTCTTGTGTTCGGCGAGACGCTTGGCTTTTTCGATAACCATTTCCGCAACCTGGACGTGGCGCGTGGCCGGTTCGTCAAAGGTTGAGGCCACCACTTCGCCGCGCACGCTGCGCTGCATTTCCGTGACTTCTTCCGGACGCTCGTCGATCAGCAGGACGATGAGCTGGCATTCCGGATGATTGGCGGTGATCGAGTGGGCGATGTTCTGCAACATCATAGTTTTGCCGGCTTTCGGCGGCGCGACGATCAAGGCCCGCTGGCCTTTGCCGATCGGCGCGCACAAATCGATGATGCGCGAGGTCAAATCTTCTTTTGAACCGTTGCCGCGTTCGAGACGGATGCGCTGGTTCGGATGCAGCGGCGTGAGGTTTTCGAACAGGATCTTGTTCTTGGCGTTTTCCGGCTTGTCGAAGTTGATGTGATCAACTTTCAGCAGCGCGAAATAGCGTTCGCCTTCTTTCGGCGGCCGGATCTGGCCGGCAATGGTGTCGCCGGTATGCAGGTTGAAACGGCGGATCTGGCTGGGCGAAACGTAGATGTCATCAGGGCCGGCGAGGTAGGAACCGTCGGCAGAACGCAGGAAACCAAAGCCGTCGGGCAGGATCTCCAGCACGCCATCGCCCCAGATCGGTTCACCGTTGCGGGCGTGGTTTTTCAGGATGGCAAAAATGATGTCTTGTTTGCGCTGCCGGGCCGTGCCTTCAAGGTTGTAGGTCTGGGCGATCTCGTGCAGCTCTTCGACGGACTTCTGTCGCAGTTCGGTCAGGTTCATGGATGGTTTCTAGGTCAGGCGGAAGCCAAGAGGCCGGACACGGACGTGTCACTGGCGTCAATTTTCAGGAGGGAGACGAGGATTCGTCGGGAAATAAAAAGGCGGTTGAATACCGCTTGGGACGCTAACTTAGCAGGCTGTTCAGGATTCGTCCAGCCGCCCGGTCAAACCGGACGGCTGGCTGCGGGACATTACAGGTTGCTGTCGAGGAACGCCGCCAGCTGCGACTTGGACAGGGCACCAACTTTGGTCGCTGCCACCTGGCCGTTCTTGAACAGCATCAGGGTCGGGATGCCGCGAATGCCGAACTTCGGCGGTGTCGCGGGGTTTTCGTCGATGTTAAGCTTGGCGACCTTGAGACGGCCGGCATAGTCGCCCGAGACCTCATCGAGGATCGGCGCAATCATGCGGCAGGGGCCACACCATTCGGCCCAGTAGTCCACCAGAACCGGAAGTTCCGACTTCAGCACGTCAGCTTCAAAGCTGGCATCGGACAGGTGGACGATATTCTTGCTCATGGAAAACTCCTCGCAGGATGCTCGGCGTGTGCGCAACCAGTGCGCACGGGGCAGGCCCGCAGTTTAAGACAAGCCGCTGCGCGCTGCCACGACGGGCGCGCCGGTAAAAAGAGAACAGCACAGCATGGCTACACACCTTACCGCCACGCGCTTTGACCAATTGGGGCTGCACCCCGACCTTATCAAGGCTCTCGACGATCTCGGTTACGAGAATTGCACACCCATCCAGGCCGCCAGCCTGCCGCTGCTTATTCAGGGCCAGGACATTGCCGGACAGGCCCAGACCGGCACCGGCAAGACTGCCGCCTTCCTGCTCGCGGCCATGCACGATCTGCTCTGCCTGCCGGAAACCGCCGGTCGCCGGCGCTGCGATCCGCGCGTGCTGGTGATGGCGCCGACGCGCGAACTGGCGGTGCAGATTTACAACGACGGCCTGCAGCTGGCCAAGTATTGCGGCCTGAAACTGGCAGTGGTGTACGGCGGCGCCGGCTATGACGAACAGCGCCGGCAGATTGAACAGGGCGTTGACATCCTGATCGGTACCACCGGCCGCCTGATCGACTATTACAAGCAGGGTGTTTACGGCCTCGAGGCCATCGACGTGGTGATCCTCGACGAAGCCGATCGCATGTTCGATCTGGGCTTCATCGCCGATATCCGTTACCTGCTGCGCAAGATGCCGCCGCCGCACGACCGGCTGAACATGCTGTTCTCGGCGACGCTGTCGCAGCGTGTGCTGGAGCTGGCCTACGAACACCTGAACAACGCCCGGCATGTGCGTGTCGAGGCCGAACAGGTCACCGGCGCGCGCATTACCGAATCGCTCTACTACCCGTCCAACGACGAGCGCATTCCGCTGTTGCTCGGCCTGTTCGACACGCTGAAACCGGACCGCGCCATCGTCTTCTCCAACACCCGTCGCGGGTCCGAAGAAGTCTGGGCGCATCTGGCCGCTTCCGGCATCAATGCCGGCCTGCTGACCGGCGACGTGCCGCAGAAAAAGCGCCTCGCCATCCTCGATCAGCTGAAAGCCGGCGAACTGGCCTGCCTGGTCTGCACCGACGTCGCCGCCCGCGGCCTGCATGTCGAAGGCATCACCCACGTCTTCAACTACGACCTGCCCGACGACGCCGAAGATTACGTGCACCGCATTGGCCGCACCGCGCGCGCCGGCGCCAGCGGCATCGCCATTTCCTTCGCCAGCGAAGACACGGCTATCAACCTGCCGGCCATCGAGCAGTACATCGGCCACAAGATCCCGACCGAAACCTATGACAGCGAGCTGCTGCGCGAACCGGTCTCGGCCCGCCACATGCTGCAGCGGAGCGCAGCCCAGCGTGACAGCCGTCCGCGCGCCCGCCGCAGCGGTAGCGGCGGCGGCGGCCGGCCACGCGGTCGCCGCTGAATCAGTGGTTGACCGGTTCGGGAGTGGTTGCTGATGCCGCGTCGTCCGCTGCACGAAGATCCGCCGCGATTTGATTTGGTCGCGGCGGTTGATCTCGGCTCCAACAGTTTTCACATGACCGTCGCCCGCGTGGTCGACGGCGGCTTGCTGACCATCGGCCGCATCAAGGAACGCGTGCGGCTCGCTGCCGGCCTCTATGACGGCGACATGCTTTCCGACGACGCCATCGCACGGGGTGTCGATTGTCTCTACCAGTTCGGCCAGCGCCTGAAAGGCATGCCGCCGGAAGCGGTGCGCGCGGTCGGCACCAACACCCTGCGTCTGGCGCGCAATGCCGATGTCTTCCTGCAACAGGCCAACGCCGCGCTCGGTTTTCCCATCGAGGTCATCGCCGGCAAGGAAGAAGCACGGCTGATCTACGCTGGCGTCGCCCACACACGTGCGGAAAAAGAACGCCGGCTGGTGATCGACATCGGTGGCGGTTCCACCGAATTCATCATCGGCACCGGCTTTAGCCCGCAGGTGCTCGACTCGCTGCAAATGGGTTGCGTGTCATTTGAGCGGCGTTTTTTTGCCAATGGCGAGATCAGCGAAACACGGTTTCTGGCCGCGCAGACCGCCTGCTTTCTCGAACTGCAAACCATCGAGCAGGCGTATCGCAAACTCGGCTGGAAACGCGCCATCGGCAGCTCCGGCACCATCATGTGCATCGCCGACATCCTGCGCGCACAGGGCCATGAAGACGGCATCATCACCGCTGATCGCCTGCACGAGCTGACCGATCACGTGATCGCCGCCGGACACGCCAGCCGCATTCGCCTGCCCGGCCTCAGCGAAGACCGGCGCAGCATTTTCGCGCCCGGCCTCGCCATCCTCAGTGCCGCGTTTGAAGCGCTGGGCATCGAAAGCATGTCGGCCACGGATGCCGCGCTGCGTGAAGGTCTGCTCTACGAACTGGTCGGCCGCTTCACCGATCTCGATGTCCGCGAACGCAGCATCTATGGCCTGATGCACCGCTACCAGGTCGAAAAGGAACACGCCGAGCGCGTCCGCGACACGGTGCTGAAACTGCATACGCAAGTGAAGGACGAATGGGAACTGGATGAAGCCGAGCTGCGTTCGATTCTGGAATGGTCAGCGCTGGTACACGAGATCGGCCTGAGCATTTCCTACAACCAGATGCAGCGGCACGGCGCCTACATCCTCAACCATTCCGACATCGACGGCTTTTCCCAGCAGGAAAAAATCCTGCTCGCACTGCTGGTGCGCGCCCAGCGCCGAAAATTCCCCGACGAAGAATTCGCCAACGTACCGAAATACTGGCGCAGCAAAGCCAAACGACTGGCGCGCCTGCTGCGTCTCGCCACCCTGCTGCATCACCGGCGCAGCGACGAAGCCCTGCCGCGCTTCAAGCTGCTGCTGGATCGCGAAGCCATGCACCTGCAATTCCCCAAGGGCT
Source organism: Permianibacter sp. (assembly GCA_041913605.1). GTDB lineage: Bacteria > Pseudomonadota > Gammaproteobacteria > Enterobacterales > Permianibacteraceae > Permianibacter. The sequence continues at coordinate 13,955 of JAYSEY010000015.1, read as the reverse complement.
GGCTCGACACCCACACCCTGGTGCGCGCCGATCTGGAACAGGAACGCGACTATCTGGCGACGGCAGGATTGGCGCTGGCGTTTTCCTGAGCCGGTGGTTTGGCAAAGTGATCAACCAGACAAAAGGGCGCCGCTGGCGCCCTTTTGTTTTCAGACCGTAATGCACATGCGGGACTGCAGGCGAAAAACATCAGGCAACAACGGGTACCGTTTGTCATCCGCCTGCGCTCGTTTGCCGCCCGGGATTCCGGCTCACTGGCCGGACTGACACAGACTGCCGAAATGCGGACTGCTTTCCGCCACGTCGTCCGACCGACGCCAGTTTCCTGGTGGAGATTCCGGCTCTGCGCTGCGCTTCGGCCGGAATGACAGCGCTTCTTCGGGTTAGAAAACTGTTGCTCCGGAAACAGGCCCTGCCAATCCAGAAACGGACACGGCCTTGCAGAAAAACCGTCATCCCGGAATAGCTGTGACTTCGGAATAGCTGTCACTTCGGAAAGACTGTCACTCCGGAAAAGCTGTCGTTCCGGAAAAATCTGTCATTCCGGAAACGGCAAGGCCGTTATCCGGAATCTCCCGCTACAGCGCACGACCCCGGGCTCAAACACCCACGCGCTGATCGATCAGATCACCGATGTCATGCAGCACCAACGGCAGCTTCACATTGGCCGGGCTGAGCAGGTAACGGTCTTCCCAACGCGGGGCGAATTGCTGTTTGAAGCTGCGCAGATCGCTGTCCTGTTCAAGCGCGCGACTGTGCAGGAACAATGTGCGGCCGATGCGTTGCCAGAGAGCGGTCAGCGGGTGATCACTGCCTTCCCGGCTCGGCACCAGACCGAGGTGGAATTCGCGATAGCCTTGCGCCTGTCCCCAGCGGATCAGTTCCAGATACAGGTACTCCAGCCAGCCGCTGCCGAGCTCGCCGGTGTGGCGCAGCAGATCAACAGCAAACGCCTGTTTGCCGGCGCCGACCAGCAGGCTGGCAAATGCCACCAGTTGATCGCCACGGTAGATCAGCGCCTGCGGGATCTGCATCAGGTAGTTGGCGTCGAAATTACCCAGCGCGAAACCACGTTCTTCGGTTTGCCGGCTGCGCAGCCAGCTGTCCGACACCTGCTTCATTTGCGGCAGGAAGGCCGCAGCTTCCGCACCGCTCACCACGTTCAGTTGCAGGCCGGCGGCCGCCAACGCGTCGTGGGCCTGGCGCAGCGTTTCCGGCAGCGAATGAACATCCAGCTGCTGCAAATCAAGCACGGCTTCTTCACCGAGTTTGTGCGGAATAAGGCCGAGATCGAAATAGGCGCTGAGATTTTCCGCGCGCGCCTGATAAATCACCGGCCATTGGTTGCGTTGATCGCACAGCTCGCGGAACTGCCAGAGCAATTCCTCATGCGCTGCCGGATCGCCCATGCAATCGCCGAGCGCCACCAGCGAGCGGCCCTGCGGCATGTACATCAGCAAGGCCTTGCCATCGGGGCTGATCAGGAAACGTTTGTCACCGAGTTTGGCCAGCTGGCTGAGCGGCTGCGGACTGGCGGCCACCAGACTCTGGATGCGCTCCGGTGTTGCGGTGACTGATGCAGTGCGTGCCGGACGCAGCACGCGCAGCAGCGCCAGCGCGGCCAGACCGATGGGCACGGCGAACAGCGCGCGCAGGCTGCGTGATTGTTCGCTGAGCAATTCGGTTTGCAGCAGCGGTGACAGATCGGTAGGCAACACGCGCCAGGAGAAATAGGTCAGCCAGATGGTGGCGATCACCACCGTACCGATGGCGACCAGCCAGGCATTGCCGAATGGTGCGCGCAGCAGCGATCGCTTGCGGGTGAAATAGCCGCCGGAGGGCAGCAGCGCCAGCCAGACAATCAGCAGATAAATGGCGATTTCGATCTGCAGGCCTTTCAGTACCGACAGCACGGCGAGCACGGGCAGCAACAGGCGCGCAGCGCGGAAACCGTTGTCGCTATGGCGCGACAGATGCCGCGCCAGCAACACCAGCAGAAACGCAAACAGCGCGGCGAAGAAATGACTGAGTGCGATCAATGCCGCCGGCACATATTGCGTCAGCCATTCCAGACGCGGTGCGTGTGTCGGTGTGGCGCTGGAGAACATGACAATGGCACCGCCGGCAAATACCGCCAGCGCCAGCGTTGAGGCCATCAGACTGCGCGATGCCGGTTGCAGGCCGGCGCTGGCCTTGCCGATCGCGTGCCATATCTCGTGACCGCCGAACAGCAGCAAGGCAGTGATGAATGGCAATACGTAATAGGTGACGCGATAGGCGATGAGCGCGCCGAGCAATTGTTCGGTCGGCACCACCGGACTCAGCAACGCTGTGACGACGGCTTCAAAAATGCCCAGACCACCGGGCACGTGCAGCATCACGCCGAGAATATTGCCGGCCATGAAAATGGTCAGCACATGCAGAAAGTCCGGTCGCGTGTCCGGTGGCAACAGCGCATAGAGCACGCCGGCGGCGAGCATCCAGTCAATGCCGGCGATGAACAGTTGCGCCAGCGACATGCCGAAACCGGGAAAGCGGATCTCGACGCCGCGCACGACCAGCGGTTTGCGCCAGAACAGCGGAATGGCAATGTAGGCAATCGCGCAGGCAATACCGCTCCAGGCCAGCACGACAAACAGCGCGTCACCGAGATCGGCCATCCACTGTTTTTCCGCCAGCAATTCTGCCGGCAACGTCGGCGGTGCGTAGAGCAGCGCCAGACCGCCCATGGCAAACAGGCCGAGAAAAAATGTCACCGAGCAGAACAGCACCAGCTGCGCGATCTGCGACGGACTCAATCCCCAGAGCGTGTACAGGCGATAGCGCACGCTGGAGCCGGTGACCAGCGCGAAGCCGAGATTGTGCGAAAACGTGTAACCGACAAATGAAGCCAGCGCGATGCGCCGGTAGGGCAATTTCCGTTTCAGATAGACCAGCGCCAGCCAGTCGTAGCAGGTGAGCAGCAGATAGGAGATCACGGTCAGGCCGAGCGCGATGCCTATCTGCCACCACGGCAGTTCATGCAGGTGCGCAACGATGTCTTCGTATTTGTAGCGATCAGCAATTTTGAACAGGAAGCTCAGTGCAAAGGCCAGCAGCCCCAGACTGATCACGGCACCGAAGATCGTACGCAAACGCATGAGATTTCATCACCAGAAAAGGGCGGTGACACGCGAACGCTCGCCGCCGGGAAGATTCGGTTTACTGCGCCGGTACGGCGACAGGGGCTTCTGCCGGGGCATCGGCAGGCGTTTCTGCCGCAGAAGGCTCTGTCGATGCTTTTTCCAGCAGGGTTTTCATTTGCGCCAAACCGCGCTCGTAATCGGTGCCGATCATGCTGTCGAACATCGGGCCCATCAGGCGAAACAAGGGATTCAAGCCGAACTCCTGCTCGAAGGTCCAGATCACTTCGGTGCCGCCTTCGACTGCCTCGATGTGGTACTGCGCCAGCGGCTCGCCCATGTCACCGAACCTCAGCCTCACCTGCACCAGGCTATGCGGCGTGCTGCCGATGATTTCCTGACCGCCGCTGCCGACCGCGTTGTTGCCCATCCAGCTCATCTTGGCGCCGATGCCGGTGGCCGGGCCCTCGTACTGATACGTTGCGTCCGGATCCAACGCAAACCAGGGCGACCACTGGTTGAAGCGTTCGAAGCTGTTGAGCAGGGCAAAGGTTTGCTCGGGCGTGGCCTGGATCGTGATGCGGCGTTCGACGGTGACACTGCCGGGCATCAGAAAAGATACCGCGACGGCCAGGACGATCAGCGCCACCACCGTCAGGACGATACGTTTCAGCCAAATCATGTACTTGTGTCCTCCGATGCTTGAGGCGGCGAGCATAACGCAGGCGCATGACGGGCGTCACAGCCAGCTCCCGGCGATGTACCCGCTCACAAATGCAGGTAATAGGGCGACAGCAGAGCGCGCACCGGCGCACTGTATTCCGGATAGTCGCCAAACAGGGTCAGGGTATCGCGGGTCACTGCGGTTGGTGCGCGCTGCCACGCCTGCATCAGCCGCGTGACCGGTTTGTGTGCCAGTGATCGGGTGCCGGTTTCTTTGGCGAGATAAAAACCGGCCGCGCTGGCGGCCTGAGCCAGCCGGCTGGCCACCTCGCTCGGGATCAGCACATGAAACCGCCCGGTCGACGTCAACAGGGCATCGACCGCCGTAAACAAATCGCGGAAATCCAGATCATCGTCGTGGCGGGCGCGGCTCTTCCTGGCGCAGTCATTGCGCAGACTGGCGGAGAAAAACGGCGGATTCGACAGGATGTGCGCATAGCGAACGCCGGCTTGCTGCGCGAATTGCTGCACCGGCATTTCATGCACCTGCAAACGCGCGACCCAGGGACTGATGGTGAAATTTTCGCGCGCGTCCTGGGCGGCGCCGGCGTCGATTTCCACCGCATCAATGTGCGCCGCACAGCGCTGGGCGGCCATCAGGCTCAACAGCCCGGTGCCGGTACCAATGTCGAGCAGGCGCTCATTTTCGCAAACCGGCAATTCCACCCAGGCCCCAAACACACAAGCATGGGTGGTCACGCGCATACCGGCGCGCGCCTGATTGACCCGGAATTGTTTGCACTGAAACCAGTCGTTGTGTTTTGGACGCATGCGTGGGCGCGTAGTAAAGAGCACTGGGCGCGTAGTTTACACGGACCACTTTCGGCACCCGCCAGACAGCCCGATCCAGTGTGTGTTGCAAAGCAGCGTGGCATTTTCGGCGATTGCGAAGAAAAGGCCGCAAAAACAATCAATTGCGAGCGCAGCGCATTTCAGCTGCCAATCAGGATTGGAAAAAATGTTGACACCTGATTCCTGTATCTGATTGTAGTTGTAGATTTCGCGCGCTTGATGCGTCCCAGTTGCCTAGCTGGGTGCCGCCGCATGCTTTAACTTCAAAAACGAGCGGAAGACACATTTCGTTCACACAACATAAATATTTCCCGATCTGCTGCGTGACGTTCTCGCGATCTTTCGACATATGCAGCGCGGGATTTTCAAAACTCAAAACAAAGCAGGAGTCTTCACAATGATGTGCCTGATCCGCAGGGCGCTAGCCGCCTTCCTTTTGTCCGGTTTTTGTGTGTTCCCCGTAAATGCAAATCTGATTTTCACCACCGCAGAAGGCGCGCCACTCGACACGGGCGTCGAACTGCATGATGAAAGTTATGTCGGCCATGTATTCGAGCTCGAACATCTGAGTTCGCGCTTTGATTTCGGTGTTGGCCTCGGCTTTGATCTGCTGGCCGATACGCGTGTTTTCGCGGCGCTGGTGCGTCTGGATTCGTTCTGGGACGTGCCCGATACGCTGGACCTTTCCAGTGCTGATGTGGTCAGCACCTCCTTGTTCTTTCTGCAAGCAGGCTACGGGATCAGCGATTTCACCACCCGGTTTGAAAACCCGATCTCCGCGGGGATCTATGCGCTGGTGATTGGCACGGGTCGCTTCGGCGCCGACAGCGTGAGCGATCCCTTCTCGCTGTGGATGCCGGAATTCAGTCACGACGCAGCGCCCTGGGACACACCGTTCTCCAGCCGCAACGGCGAGTGGCTCAGTCAGGAGGCATCACTGCGCTTTTTTGCCGTGCCGACGCCGGCGACCGCGCTGCTGCTGCTAATCGCCTTGCCATTCTTGCGCCGCCGTACGCGCGCCTGAGCCGGGAGTAAATCATGTTGAAAAAACCAAATCTCTGGTTGTTGGCACCGGTCGCTGCGGCCGTTCTGGGACTCGGCAGCATGGCCGAAGCCGCTGGCGGCAAAGGGCGTGAGAAAGATGAAAGCCGTGAAATTGAAATGCGTCAGCGCTGGTTTGCGGAAACGCGCGGCCTGACCGAAAACCCGGATGCCCACACGCTGCGCGCGTCGGCGGTCGATGCAACGGAAAGCGACGAACTTTCCATGAAGGCGTTCCGTTTTGCCGTCGGTGAAACCTGGCAGGAAATGGGTCCGTCTTCGCAAAACATGAATGGCTGGCGTATGGGCAAAGTCGCCGGCCGCGCCAACGTCGTCTTGCCGGATCCGCGCAACGATGATGTGGTGTATTTCGGTGCGGCTGCCGGCGGCCTGTGGAAGAGCGCAGACGCCGGTCAAAGCTGGACGCCACTGTTCGACAATGTAGGCACGTTGCCGATTGGCGCACTGGCATTTTCGCCGAGCAATGCCGATCACCTCTGGGTTGGCACCGGCGACAAGAATGGCGGCGGCTGTGCCGGCTACTTCGGCATGGGCGTGTTCCTGAGTGAAGACGGCGGCCAGACCTGGCAAGCGCGCAATGGCAGTGGTGCGAGCGCCCTGCCTTTATCAATCGTCAATGCGGTGGCAGTGCATCCGCAAAACGAAAACCTGATCCTCGCTGGTGGCGCCGGTATGTGTGGCTCGAATGGCGCACTCACCGGCCCCGGCATTTTCCGTTCGGAAGATCGCGGTCAAACCTGGACCAAAGTGATCGCGGCCAACACCGAAGACATTCATTTTGTGCCGGGCACTGACACGGTGTACGCCGGCGTTTACGGCAATGGCGTGCAGCGCTCGGATGACGGTGGCAAAACCTGGCGCCCGGTCAATAACGGCTTTGCGTTTGTGTCGGGACGCATTCGTCTGGGCCTCTCGGCCAGTGACCCGAATGTGCTCTACACCTTGCAGGGTGGCACCGTGCATCGCACCCGGGATGGCGGTGCGAGCTGGACCAAACTCGCGACCAATGCATGCGATGGTCAATGCACTTACAACCTGACGCTCGACGTGCATCCGAGCGATCCAAATACCGTGCTGGTCGGCACCATTCGTCCGTTCCGATCCACCGATGGCGGCGCGACATTTGCGCCCCTGACCGCCACCTGGGGCACGCGTCAGGAAGTGCATCAGGATACCCATGTGGTGCGTTACTCGCGTCGCGATCCGAATCGCTTCTGGGTTGGTGGCGATGGCGGCGTCTGGCGCACGGAAAATGCCGGTGCGGCGTGGATCAACATGAACGCCAACCTGAACGTGACACAGTTTTACGACATCGCCATTCACCCGTCCAAATCCGGTGTGATTTTTGGCGGTGCGCAAGACAACGGTTCGTCGGCACGTTTGGCAGAAGAGAATCAATGGGATCTGACCTTCGCCAGCGGCGATGGCTTCATGAACATTGTCGATCCGACCAATCCGGCGATTGTGTTTCAAACCAGCTATCCGAATGGCGGTTTTCCGTCCATCGTTCGCTCTCTGGGCGGCGGCGCGCGCAACACTTTTGCGGGCCTGTCAAACGCCGGGCTTGAGTCAGGCAGCTTTCCCTGGGTGACGCCGCTGGCGGTGGCCGGCAATCGTTTGTTTGTCGGGTCAGAAAAACTGTATCGCGCGACGACATCGGCCAATCCCTTCCGCTGGCAAAAAATCAGCAACAGTCTGGGCTCGTCTATCTCGGTGATCCAGCCGACCAAAATCGGCAACGCGACACCGACCTATGTGGGGACGGCTGGTGGCAAGATTTTCATGACCAACGACGCCGGCGCCGCCAACGTGGTGCTGAAAGATGTATCGGCCGGCTATCCGGGCGGTCGTGTCACCGATATCGCTGTCGATGTCGCGAATGGCAAGCGTGCATTTGTCACACGCGGCGGCTTCGGCTTTTCACGCCTGTATCGCACGCTTGATGGCGGTGCGACCTGGCAAGCAATCGGCAATGGTTTGCCGAACGTGCCGGCCAATACCGTCGCGATCGACACCGTCAATGCCAACCGCATTTTCGTCGGCACCGACGTCGGCGTGTTCGAGTCGATTGATGGCGGTATGAATTTCAACTCGTTCAACACCGGCTTGCCGGCCGGCCTGGTGATCACCGATTTGGAAATCGACAACGCGCCGCATGTGCTGGTCGCGGGAACCTATTCGCGCGGTGCCTGGCGTCTGAAACTGGCCAACAATGTTGGCAATCAGGCGCCGGCTGCGCAGATGAGCTTCACGCGCAACGGCTTGACCGTCAGCTTCAGGGATGAGTCCACCGATGCCGACGGCAGCCTGACCGCACGTCGCTGGAGTTTCGGCGATGGCAGCACCTCAACAGACGCCAATCCAGTGAAAACGTTTGCGACTGCAAAGGATTACAACGTCACCCTGACCGTGTTGGACGACAAGGGCGGACGCGGCGCGATCACCAGTCCGGTGGTGCTGAGTCCGCCGCCGCCGGCGCCGTGCATGCTCAATCAAACCTCGGGCAGTTTCGCCGGTGCTGCCGGACAAACCCAGTTTCCGCTGGGCGCGTCCTACACCACCACCGCGGAAGGCTTGCACGCTTTCTGTTTGTCAGGTCCGACAGGCACAGATTTCGATCTGTATCTGGACAAATGGGATGGCAGCAATTGGGTGCAGGTCGGTGGCAGTGAAAGCGCCAGTTCGATCGAAGAAGTCGAATACAACGGTGCCGCCGGTCAGTACCGCGTGCGGGTCAGCAATTACGCAGGTGAAGGCGCGTATCTGCTGAACTATCGCAAACCGGACTGAGTCGGGTCGGGATGCAGGCAACCCTGCCAGATTGGCAGGGTTGCTTGTCGACGCAAAAAGCGAGGTCGTGCATATGTTGGCGCGGCCTCCTTCTTCTGGTTGAAAGCCACTGGCGCGAAAGTTCTGAACAATTCCTCGCGATGGCGCCTGCAATTCTGATTGGATGACATGACGCGACTTTCCTTCCTGGCCCTGCTCACTGGCCTTTGCCTTTTCGGCGCGGAAGCGGCCGAACCCCTGCGCCTCGAAGTGCGTGCCGAACGTCCGGCGGCTTCGGGCTATGGTGTCTATGGTTTGAATGAATGGCATGTGTCTCTGCCCGAAAGTGCCGCCCCCACCACGCTGGCCGATTGGTTGGCTTTGCAGATGGGCGTCAATGTCGATGGACAGGGCGGCTGGCAGCAAACGCTGAACGTGCGCGGCGCTACCGGCCAGCGTGTGCAATTGTTGCTCGCCGGCATGCCGGTGATCACCGAGCGGCGCGCCGGCACTGCGGTGCATTTTGTTGATCCGGCCTGGTTGTCATCGGCGTCACTGCTGAGCGGTGCCGGCAGCACGGTGTTCGGCGCCGGCGGCAGCGCCGTGGTGCAATTGCAGGCGGCGGAATGGCAGGGTTTGCGCTTTGCTCACCGGCAGGCCACGCAGGGCAATCGCCAGCAAACACATCTTGCCTGGGCGGATGACGATACGGCGCTGGGGATTGCCTGGACCGCGCAGGACGACGGCGAAAGCGCGCGCGGGTTGCCGCTGCATGATCGCGGTGAACGTTTGTCATTGTTGCTGCGCCATCGCTTCACGCTGGCTGGCGGCAGCGCCGAGTTGCTGGCGCTGCCTGCGCGACTGGAGGATGTCGGTCGCGCCAATGCCGATTTCTATCTGGCGCGTATCACCGACACGCCGCAGGAACAACACCTGCCGCTGCGTTTCAGCTGGCAACACGATCATCTCGAAGGCGCAGCATTTGTCTATGCGTCACGCGTGCACAGCGTCACCGACCGGCGCACGCTGGATCGCAGTGACACGCGTAATCGCGCCCGTGATGCCGGTGCCAGCTTGCACTATGTCGATGAGCACGCGGACTGGCGCTGGCGTGTCGGTACGGATGTGGTGGAGCGCCAAAACGTGCAGGCAGCGGAAACCCTGCTCGACTACCGCACACAGCGACGCATTCAGCGCATGGCGCTGGATGACGGACAGGATCAGCTGATCGGTGTGTTCGCGGAAAGTGAATGGCACCGCGACGCACTGAGCAGCCAGTTCGCATTGCGTTATGCGCGTCAGCAGCAATCGGCAAACGGCGCGGCGACCATCCGTGATGACGGCGTGTCGGCACATGCCGGCGGCATTTATGCGCTGGATGAACACTGGTCGCTGCGCGCCGGACTCGGCAGCGGCTGGCGTTTTCCCTCGCTGTCGGAACGGTTTTACAACGGCGTGACGCCGCGCGGTGATTTGCGTGGTGAACCTGCACTGCGCGCCGAACACAGTCGCGATGGAGAACTGGCAGTGCAGTTCCGGCGCGCAGGATTTCGCGGCGAACTGATCCACTGGCGACGCGACTACGACGATTACATTGAACGCGTTGTCATCAACGCACGCTTGCGCTCCTACGGCAACATCGACAGTGGCACGGTCAACGGCCAGTCACTGAACCTGAGCTGGGAACCGTCGGCCGATACGCTGCTGTCGCTGCGCAGTTCGCGCATGCACGGCGAGACCGCCGATGGCCAGCGCATCGCCGACATGGCGCCGGCACAACACGATCTGTCCTTGCGTTTTGGCATTGCCCATTGCGAATTGAGCGCGAACTGGCATTGGCGAACGGCACTGCGCCAACCCGGCCCCGAAGAACTGGCGCTGCCGGCCGTCAACTGGGGCAGTGTCGCCGCCAGTTGCCCACTGCAGGAACGCTGGCGTCTGGATCTGCAAATCGACAATGTCGCCAACAGCGATTTCCGCATGAGCGCCGATGATCAATCGGCACTCGCATCCGGTCGTTACCTGTCCCTCGGGCTGGCCTGGCGCTAACCACAGCGCTTGAGCGTCGCCACTGTATTCATTCAGTCATGGTGGAAAACGTAAGGATTGCCCCCGTCACGTATACGGGTGGTCTGCGAGTTGTTCCTGAACCATGCGCGGGGCAGGTCCACGGACTTGGGGGATATGGAGCCTTTTTCATGGCTTATTTCTCTCAGGAGAGGCGGCCTCTACGAAAGCCGGGGGACTCAAACAAAACCTGATACTTGCCTTCGTGCTTTTCCAGACGATACTTGTCAACGCTCTGCTTTGCGGATGAGCGTTGATGCCAAGTGCAATGGAAAGGATGATGCGATGAGATTGACTGATACCAGAGTGATGCTATGCGGCGCTGCGCTCTTTGTTAGCGCAAACGCACTTGGCGATGACAGTGCGGCACCACCACCTTATCAACCGTTTCCTGCCGGATACGGATACATGGAGCATGTGCAAGCCCTGCAGCAAGCAACCAACAAAGGTGATCGCGCGATCATCCGTGAGCATGGCTGGAAATTATGGGCAGGCATTATGCAACCCGATGTCGCGAGTGGTTGGCCGCTTTGGTTCACGTGGCCTAACACCAAAGGCGCGTTTACTGCCACGCCCGCAGAAATCAAGGAAGCAGGCCCCTCCACCAGTCAAACGGCAACACTGGCCGTTTCGATGAAGCAAAAAAGCAAGAGCCGCTCCATTAACGTGAATACCAAAGGCCCGGTGTATCCGGTGCCAATGCAGGTGCAGAAAATGTTTCCGTCAGCAATGTGCAAGTCTGGCGGTCAAATTTCGGTGTGTGATGGCCGAAACTTTGTGAACAACGGCGACATCATGGTCCCGACAGAGTCCTTGAGTGTGGAGCTCAATGACTGGATCCGTCTGTCCAGGGTGTATCTGGCTGCAACGCTGGACAAAGCCCATGAACAGAAAGTGCATATGCTGAGCAGTCCGCAGCGCTCGATTGTGACCAAGCACATGTACTGGCCTGTAAAAGCCAAGGGCATCACCGCACTGCCGGTTTGGAAAAACAATTTTCCCGTTACCTTTCCGGATTACGCCGGCTATGAAGTCTGGGACACGTTGGTTGGCATCGACCCTTCCGGCCAGTCAGCAGGGCAACGCGCGCAAGTGCAAACGTTCTACGGCATTTTGGCGAATGACGGAAAAACCCCCTGGCCAACGCGTGATGCAAACGTGCTGGTTTACGGGCTGGATCGGTTCTACTTTCATCGCGTGACGGACAGAGACTGGCAGCGTTTTGATGATGCGGACAAGGCCATTCTGAATGCTGCGAGTTTCTGGGCGAGCAATCAGACTTTTGAAGTGGGGGACTATCTCGTAACGGTGGCTATGCACGTCAATACAAAAGAGCTGCCAAGCTGGACTTTGCAGAGTGTGTGGTGGTCCGACACGCCAGATGCCGGGCCTTATTCCGCACATCGACCGCAGTTGCCGCAAGCGCAGGGCCCGTGGCGTCATTACCTGATGACGGATTCCTATGCCGTGCCGCCGAACGCAAAAGGTGAGCTGGATATTGCGGTGAATCCTTACATTGAAGGTGTGATTCATCCTGTCGCCACCAGCTGCAGAAACTGTCACGTTCGCGCTGGCTGGCCGGAGTCGCCATTCAGCAAACCGCCGCAAAAAGGTTTTGCGAGCTATCAGAATCCAGACTGCCCGGGTTTGCTGGAGTATTTGACGCCGAGCAGTGCGTGTCTGAAGCCGGTGACGTTGACTGACTATATGTGGATCATTCCTGATCGCACCGTGAGCAATCCACAGCAAGCCAACTGAAGAAATTGGCCGTCAAAACTGTGTGATGTGTAATTGATGTTCACAAAGACAGAAGGAGGCTTTTGGCCTCCTTCTGTCTTTGCATGACTCATTACTACGTCAGACGAACATCGCCGATGTAAATTACATGCTCTTGTTTTGGTGTGCCGCGAGAAGGGGTAAGCAGCTCACGCAGGGCGGATTCGGAGCGAAGCGACAATTCGCCGTTTCGGATCATGCATCAAGCCACGCAAATGAAGGGAGGGATTGCTTCGCGAACCATCCCTGCGCCATGTCGTCAGTCCGCCTTACGCGTTCAAACAGGCTGCCAGTATCCAGCCCCGTGCCAGCAGGCGGCTTTGCGTTACGGCTTGACCCCCAACGTTTCCGTTCAATTGCGCGGCTTTGTATTTGGGGAGTGATAAGGTGAATTTATTCATTCAACGGTGATGGAAAATGTAAGGCTTGACCCCCAACGTTTTTCCAATGACTGGATTCGTCTGTCCAAGGTGTATCTGGCTGCAACGCTGGACAAAGCCCATGAACAGAAAGTGCATATGCTGAGCAGTCCGCAGCGCTCGATTGTGACCAAGCACATGTACTGGCCTGTAAAAGCCAAGGGCATCACCGCACTGCCGGTTTGGAAAAACAATTTTCCCGTTACCTTTCCGGATTACGCCGGCTATGAAGTCTGGGACACGTTGGTTGGCATCGACCCTTCCGGCCAGTCAGCAGGGCAACGCGCGCAAGTGCAAACGTTCTACGGCATTTTGGCGAATGACGGAAAAACCCCCTGGCCAACGCGTGATGCAAACGTGCTGGTTTACGGGCTGGATCGGTTCTACTTTCATCGCGTGACGGACAGAGACTGGCAGCGTTTTGATGATGCGGACAAGGCCATTCTGAATGCTGCGAGTTTCTGGGCGAGCAATCAGACTTTTGAAGTGGGGGACTATCTCGTAACGGTGGCTATGCACGTCAATACAAAAGAGCTGCCAAGCTGGACTTTGCAGAGTGTGTGGTGGTCCGACACGCCAGATGCCGGGCCTTATTCCGCACATCGACCGCAGTTGCCGCAAGCGCAGGGCCCGTGGCGTCATTACCTGATGACGGATTCCTATGCCGTGCCGCCGAACGCAAAAGGTGAGCTGGATATTGCGGTGAATCCTTACATTGAAGGTGTGATTCATCCTGTCGCCACCAGCTGCAGAAACTGTCACGTTCGCGCTGGCTGGCCGGAGTCGCCATTCAGCAAACCGCCGCAAAAAGGTTTTGCGAGCTATCAGAATCCAGACTGCCCGGGTTTGCTGGAGTATTTGACGCCGAGCAGTGCGTGTCTGAAGCCGGTGACGTTGACTGACTATATGTGGATCATTCCTGATCGCGCCGTGAGCAATCCACAGCAAGCCAACTGAAGAAATTGGTCGTTAAAACTGTGTGATGTGTAGCTGATGTTAACAAAGAAAGAAGGAGGCATTTGGCCTCCTTCTTTCTTTGCATGATTCATTACAGCGTCATACGAGCGCCGTCGATGTAAATGACGCATTAATGTTTTGGTGTGCCGCAAGAATAATTATGCAGCTCACGCAGGGCGGATTCGGAGCGAAGCGAAAATCCGCCGTTTCGGATTGTAAGTCCCCCGTAAACTCGGTCCACGCATAATCAGAGGTCCCGGACACCAAC
>JAYSEY010000014.1:0-155465 GCA_041913605.1 Permianibacter sp. | reverse complement strand
CGAATATGGCGCTCGGTGGTATCACGCCAAAGCAGAAGCTGGCGATGGCCGCTTAGCCTCTACTTTTGGCGTCGGTTGAAAATGGGGGGATTACCCTTTGGTAGCTTTCTTTGCGTCAAAGAAAGCTACTCGCCCGCCGGGGCGAGACCCGGCAAACTTTCCGTCCGCGCTGAAGTATTCAACACGCATGCGAAATGTTCAAAGGTTGAACGCAACTTGAGATCGCCAACATCGTTCAACCGGAGATTTGCAGCTACAACGAGAAATATTGAAGTTGACCCTGCGGCCCGTTCGACGAGCCGAGCAGCGGAATGGAGTCCGGTTTAGCCGCCTGGAACGAAGTGAAGGGGCGAGACCCGGCAAACCCTCCGTCCGCGTCAGGACTGCATGCCGGCGCTGTCTCTTGTTGGCCGCGAAAAATCCAACTACTTTCCACGTGACAAGCACAACACATCTCGCAAAGGATCCCTTCATGGAAAAGACCGGAAAAGTATCCGGCTGGCAGGATGCAAAAGGATTCGGGTTCATTCTTCCCGACGATGGCAGCGCGCGGGTGTTCATGCATTTTTCCGCGCTTGCGACCGACCAGGCCCGACCGCGCAATGGTGACACTGTGCGTTTTGTCGCTGGTAGTGATGACAAAGGCCGATCGGTAGCCCGCAAGGTCTGGACGCGCTCGCAGGCGGAGCTGGTGCGTCAGCGCGAGGTACGCGAGCGTGCGGCGCAGAAGGAGCAGCGGAGTCAGGACAACCGGAACAAAAACTCGCAGGCGGTTTGGGTGCTGCTGCCGCTTATTGGCGTTTTGCTGGTGCTGGTGGTGTCCGGCCGTTTGCCCATACTGGTTCCAGCGTTGTATGCAGGCATGAGTCTGCTGACCTTTCTCACTTACTGGCTCGACAAGCGTGCGGCCCGGCGTAATGCGCAGCGGACGCCGGAAAACACGCTGCATCTGCTCAGTCTGCTGTGTGGCTGGCCCGGTGCCTTGCTCGCGCAGCGCCTGTTGCGACACAAGTCGGTCAAATCGTCTTTCCGTCTGGGGTTCTGGCTCACTGTGGTGCTGAACATTTTTGGCCTGTGGTTTGTGTACACCCGTGGTGCGCTTTTGCTTTCCTGAGCGGGCAAGCACAGAACGTAACGGACGGTAGTTTGTATCCTCATTTTTTGCGTCAATGATGCGTCGCCATGTCCGGCCGCTGTGGCGACAACCTGCGCTCGGCGCAAATATGCTCCGGCGACGCCCACGTTGCCGGAGCTGACCGTTCTTACAACGCTGCCTCCAAAGTAGCCATGCGATCACGCATGCCTTCCGCGCGTGGCGGACGCGTTTCTTTGCTGAGCAATTGCCGCAGGAGATCAAGTTGCGCGCGCTCCAGGGCTTTGCTGGCGATGATCTTGATGTCCGGCTCGACGCCAACACCCTCCCAGTCGGTTTTGGTGATGGGACTTTCGCTGCGTGCGAAGGGGATAGCCATGTACAGATGTGCACTGAGACGGGCCGGCATCACCGGATGCGCGCCACCGCCAGTGGTTTCACCGACCAGCGTTGCCCGTTTGAGATTTTTCATTGCGTAGGAAAAATCTTCGGCAGCAGAAAATGTGTCCTTGCTGGTCAGGATGTAGACCGGCCGCTGCGTGCCGTAACGCGGTCCTTCCAGATTGTCCTGCGTCCAGAATTGGGTCGGCTCTTTGCTGACTTGCGGATTGATGATGTCATTCAGCCGTGTGCGTTGGTCAAAGAAGTAGCTGGCCAGCAGGGCGACCGTTTGCGGGCTCCCGCCGGTGTTTTCGCGCAGATCGATGATCAGGGCATCGGTACCCGATAGCAGCGTCATGGCAGCTGCGAAAGCGGAGCTGGCGGCTTCATTTCCATCGAAGCCGCGCAAATTGAGGTAGCCGATATTGCAGGGCAGTCTCTGCACTGCGGCGATTCCATAGTTTTGCCAGCGTGCGCGTTCGTTGGCTTCCTTGCGCATGGCATCGTCCGGTTGCTCGGGGATCAGGTTTTCGGGCAATGGCTCGGGCGAGAAATCGACCTGCATGTGCTTGTCACGGCTGATCTGCCGCAGGTGGTCCGTCAGCGCGGCAGCCAGCGCCACGCCATCGTTTGCTCCGGAAAAGTGGCCGGATTTATGTGCCTGCTCCAGCGCGATTGCATACGCAGCACCCTTGTCGGAAAACACATAGGATTCCCGCAGGTGCCGGGCGGCGGCGTCAATCACGACACGGCGTTCCTTGTCGTTCAATTTCACTGCCTCCGCACGCTCTGCGCCGGTGTTTGCCAGCGAGCTGCCGGCCAGAACGAGCGCGATCATCAGCGGCGCACATACAAACCGGCCAAGGCAAAAAGCCGCTTTCGGATACCGATGTTTCATTTGTTGTCTCCCGCTTGAGTCTTGTTGATGTTCACTTCATCGACACTGAACCACAGCTGCCCGCCCGACTGTTCGCAGTGTCCTTTCACCGTGGTGTATGCGTCGGGTGCGCGAACAACTGCATCACCGGCGCGTTTTCCGGAGCAGGCAAATTGCGCATCGCGGACGATGTTCTGGATGTCCGGAAACGGCGGGTCCGGTGGTGTCGGTGGTGCGGGCGGCGCTGCGGGAACGGCGGGAATGGTGCCGGGTGGACAGTTCTGGGTCAGATTGCAGGCGCTGAGCACGGTCAGCAGTAATGTAAGCGTGGCAGTTTTGCCAGGCACGGTCATGGCTCTCTCCTTTCTTTCCGGTGTCTCCGGACAGGCAGCACCAGAATGGAGAAACACCGTGGAGACAATTTGGAGAACAGCGCGCGGATAACACTGCACGCGACAGAGAAGGGCGCGGCAGGTGATCAGTGTTCCAGCCGGTATCCCATGCCGTAAACGGACTGGATCAGCTCACGCGCCGGTGCTATAGCCGACAATTTCTTGCGCAGGTTTTTTACATGGCTGTCGATGGCGCGATCGGTGACATCCAGATCATCACGACGAAGATGGTCCAGCAACTGGGCACGCGAGTATATGTGGCCCGGACGACGGGCCAGGATGGTCAGCAAGTCGTGTTCGGTGGCCGTCAGATCCAGCAGTTGACCGCAGAACCGCGCGCGCCGTGTTGCGTCGTCAATGACCAGATCCGGCGCAGCAACTTCGCCGGGGGCCGCGGATGTGCTGCGTGCCGATCGCGAACGATGGCGCAGCTGTACTTTGATGCGGGCGACCAGTTCGCGTGGACTATAGGGTTTGCACAGATAGTCGTCAGCGCCGACTTCCAGCCCCAGCAAGCGATCAATCTCCGCAACCTTTGCGGTGGTCATGAGGATCGCGACATCTGAACTGGCGCGTACCGTCCGGCACAGACTGATGCCGTCCAGTCCGGGCAACATCAAATCCAGTACCAGCACATCGAAATTGCCGGATGCGAATCGTGTCAGCGCGTGTTGACCGTCCGCGCTGGTTTCGGCGTGCCAACCTTCGGCGCGCAAGTAGTCCACAACAATGCCGGCGAGATCGGCTTCGTCTTCTATGACCAGTATGCGGGGCGGTGTGTGCTGCATGATTTACTCGCGTGTGCAAGGCAGATGGATCTCGACGCGCAAGCCGCCGAGTGTGGAATGCGAAAAATGCAGGGAGCCGCCAAACGCTGTCAGCAGTTTCCTGCACAGGGACAAGCCCAGACCGGCGCCGCCGGACGCTCGACTGCGCGAGGCGTCGACGCGAAAAAATCGCTCGCCGAGCTGGCCGAGGGCCGCATCCGGCACGCCGGGTGCACTGTCCTCGATGCTCAGTACCGCCTGTCCGGCAGCGTGTGTCAGCGTGATGCGTACCGTTCCGCCGGGAGCGGTGTAGCGAATGCTGTTTTCAAGCAGATTGCCGAACACCTGAAGCAAGCGCTGGCTGTTGCCGGTCACAAAGCAGGGCTCACGTGGCAGTTGCCATTGCAAGCTTAGCTGTGCCTGTTGCAGTCGCGCTTCCACCGCGCGCAGTTTGTCGGCGAGCAGCTCGCCGAGATCGAGACGCTCGGTTGCCGGCGGTGATGCTTCGTCGGCCTGTGCCAGCGCGAACAAATCATCCACCAGATGATTCATGCCCTGCAGCTGGCGTAGCAGCAATTCAAGATTGTCTCCATCGCAGGGGCGCACGCCGTCCTGCATTGCTTCAAGCTGGGCGCGCATCACGGCAAGCGGCGTGCGCAATTCGTGCGACGTGTCGCTGATCCATTGCTGACGTGCGTGCTCGATGTGGTCGAGCTTTTCCGCGAGCTGGTTGAAGTCTGCCGCCAGTTCCCCCAACTCGTCGCTCCGGTCGATGCTGATGCGTGTACTGAACTGCGTTCTGCGCAGTGCGCGTGTGCCATTCAACAATGCCTGAATGGGGCGCCGGAAGTGCGCAGCCAGCAGCGCTGCCGCTACTGCGCTCATGAGCACGGAAAACAGCAGAGCCAGAACAAGGCTGCTTATCTGGTTGAGCAGAAATTCCGTTTCCAGCTCGCCTTCCGGCTGTTCGGTGCGGTTGATGCCGAGAACACCGGCAATGCGGCCGTCAACAACGATGGGCGCATCCAGACGCGCCGTGGCAGCAAGTGGCGAACCGAGCAGGACGGCGTGCTGCGCATCAAACAGCGTAATGCGAGCCACCAGTCCCACCGGAACGTCGCCAATGAAGGCGGGCGCCGGCGGTGCCGGTGGTGGTTCAACGAACACCGTTTTTGTCGCCGAGACGGCGGATTCGCCCGGTGGAGGCGGTGGTGCAGGCGGTTGCGGCGGGGTGTCGTGGACTGCATCGCCGGGGACGGGCAGGGTCTCGATGCGCTCGGTGCGCTGTTCAGCGATGCGCTGTAATTCGCGGTGCAACCACTGCCGGCGCTGTTCAGGAGCTGGCAGGAAGGACCAGTCGCCACGTTGCCGGTACTGTGCGGCCAGGGCCTGGCGCAGATCGGTGAGATTGTCCATCTCGACGCGTGCGGTGTAGGCGCCAAAATCGGCAATCAGTTGCCAGCGTGTCAACAGCAGCGCAGCAAGTGTCACCAGCGTGGAGACCGCCGCCACCGCGGCAAACATTCGCCATTTAATTGAAATGCGCACGATGCAATGGCTCCCTGAAACAGGAGCCGGACGCTAGCGCATTTGCTCCGACGCAGCCAGCAGAAAGGACCGGCCCCAAAAAAGTCGTTGCGCGGCGAACCGAACACATTTTGTCTCCACAATCCTGTGGCTGGTCGGTGGCGGGTGCCGATACTCTGTGGTCGCAAGCCCGGCCGGATGTAGGGCGGGCGATGACAACGTTCCGGATCGCATCCGGCGCCGCTCAACGCTATGCTGCACGCCTTCGACACTTCTCGTCTGACAGGATGCTGGCCATGAACCGCGCACTTTCGTTCGCTCCACACGCGCTGGGGCTTTTGTTACTTGGTGCATCTGGCGCAAGCATGTCTGTTCCCGCTCACGCCGCCGACAGCAGCGGCTTGCCGCCAATTCGCACGCTGACGGCCGAGCAGAGCAAACGCGCGGCGGCGAATTACCAGAAATATTGCGTGCTCTGCCACGGTGCGGATCGGCAGGGCTATGTGAATGATCACGCGCCTTCGCTGCGCAGCCGGCAGTTGTTTGAGTCCGGTATTCCGCATGCGGTGTTGCGGCCGATTCAGTACGGTCGCCAGGGCACGGCCATGGGCGGCTATCTGGATGAGGCCGGCGGGCCGATGACGCTGGATGAAACCTGGGATCTCACGTACTGGCTGTTCGAGCAGGCCAGGGTCGAACGTGCTCCGCTGACGACCAATCCAGTGGCTGGCGATGTCGCCCGCGGCGGTGAGTTGTACCAGAAAGAATGCGCGAGTTGTCATGGCAGCAAAGGCGAGGGCGTGAATGCGCCGGCGCTTGGCAATCCATCGGCTTTGGCGCACAACAGCGATGAATTCATCCGTTACGCGATTCAGCACGGCCGCGATGGCACGCCGATGGTAGCGTTCAAGGACAAGCTTTCTGCGGCTGATATCGACAACCTGACAGCATTCCTGCGCAGTCGCGCGGATGGCTGGCAAGCCGGAACCACCAAACTGCAGCCGCTGCCGACACCGGACAAGTTTGTGCTCAATCCACAGGGCAAGGATCCGGAATTCACGCTGAAAGAAAATCTCTATGTCGATTCACCGCAGCTTGCTGCGGCGCTGAACGCCAAGTCGCGCATTGTGTTGCTGGATACACGCGTGACCTCGGTTTGGCAGACGGCGCATATCGAAGGCTCGTTCCCGCTGCCGTACTACTCCAATTTCGATGATGTCACGGCGGCGCTGCCGAAAGACGTAATGATTGTTGCCTACTGTTCCTGCCCGCGTGCGGCGGCGGATTATGTGATCGGCGAGCTGCGCGAACGCGGTTACACGCGCACGGCGGTTCTGTATGAAGGCATTTTCGGCTGGATGAATCAGGGCTACCCGGTGGCGCGCGGCGCCGCGGAAAAATGACGGACAAGTCTGGCGTCGCGTCACGTCACAAGGAATCAGACGCGGCGCTGGCGTTACATTCTGGCGGCGTTAGTGGCGGATTTTTTTCGAGCACGTTTGCGCGGGTCTTTGCCGCGTCGCTGCTGTCTGCCTGCTGTCGCCGCCAGCTTGCCGGCGGATGACCGAGCGCGCGTTTGAACGCGCGTGAAAACGCGGCTTCCGACTCATAGCCCACTTCCTGCGCGATATGCGCCACGGTCAGTGTGCTTTCGCGCAGCAGTCGCGCGCCGCATTGCAAGCGCCATTGCGTCAGGTAATGCATGGGCGCCTGTCCGAGCAGGCCGACAAATCGTTCATGCAATGCCGAGCGTGACATGCCGATTTGCCGGCCCAGTTCTTCCACGGTCCAGTTTTTTTCCGGTGCTGCATGCAGCAGTGACACCGCGCGCCCGATCTGCGGATCGCGCAGTGCGGCCAGCCAGCCGCTGTCGGTACGTGCAGCGTTTTCACCGGGCAGTGACGCGAGATGCCGGCGCACGGCATCGACAAAAACCATTTCGCTGACCCGATCCAGCACCGCGTCACTGCCGGGCAAATGCTGGCGTGACTCCTGAACGGCTTGCTCCAGGATCGGGCCTATCCATTGCGCAACATCGCGAGCGGGAACATGCAGCAATCGCGGCAAGGCAGCGATCAGCGGATTGAACGGTCGCAAGTCGCAACCGATGAATCCGCAGATCACGATGGTGCTGGCTTCTTCACCCGGCGCCAGCGTGCCGGGTCGCAAAACGCCACGGTGCCAGGCGAGTGTGATCGGGCGCGGATGATGACGGGTGACGTACTGCCAGTCGCTGTCGTCCGGTGTGGCGCGCAGTCCCGGCGCGCTGGACAACACGTGCCGATCACCGCGCGGAAACATCACGATGTCGCCCTGTTGCAAACGCACGGGCGGCAATCCGTCAGTCGCGGCCCAGCTGTCACCACGCGCAATCAGGTGATAGGCAATGACGTGCTCGCTGTCGGGCATCAATGCGTGTGCCAGTTGCGTGGCATCCGGCGTTTCGGCGGCCCAGTCGCGGCACAGGCTGACGTGATAGAACACGGCGCCTCGCAGTCGCACACTGCGCAATACATCGGAAAGCGGATCCTGAGTCATGGCGGTTATCCGTGACGACCGTGTCAGTGCCAGCAACACCGCTGGTGACAGCACCGGCGCGCGTTGCAGCGAGCAATCCGGACAATGTACCGGGCAAAGCTTCAGTGCCGGCGCCGGCAACAAATATGGACAGCGGTACCAACTGTCGCGGACGCTTGAGCAGGTTTTTCGGACGGTAGGGAAATGCGGGCCGGATTTCGCTGTAGACAATGGCGACCGTCGCACGACCGCGACTCCCGCAACGCCGCCGATGATGCGCCGCTGCGGCGTCAAGCTCAAGGAGACCGAAATGAGCCATTCCTCGCAAACCCCACAAACCCAGCAAACCATGCAGTCGCCGGCCACGCCGGATTACGTCGCCATCAAACAACGCCAGCAGCAAACCTGGGCCAGCGGCGATTTTTCCGTGATTGGCATTACGCTGCAGATTGTTGGCGAAGAGCTGGCCGAAGCCATCGATTTGCGTGCCGGTGAGCGCGTGCTTGATGTCGCCGCAGGCAACGGCAACGCGACGCTGGCTGCGGCTCGCCGTTTCGCCGACGTGACCTCGACTGACTATGTGCCGCAGTTGCTGGAAAAAGCCGCGACGCGTGCCCACGCCGAAGGTTTGACGGTGCGGTTTGAGGTCGCCGATGCAGAAGCGCTGCCGTTCAAGGACGCCAGTTTTGATGTGGTGCTGTCAACCTTTGGTGCCATGTTCGCACCGCGTCATGATTGCGTGTCAGCTGAAATGCTGCGCGTGTTGCGGCCGGGTGGCCGGATCGGCATGGCCAACTGGACGCCAGAAGGATTCATCGGCCAGTTGTTCAAAGTCATCGGCCGCCATTTGCCGCCGCCTGCAGGACTGAAATCACCGGCGCTATGGGGCACGGAAACGCATCTGACCGAGTTGTTCGGCGCCAGGGCTGCTGCCATTCACTGCACGCGCAAAATGTTCAATTTCCGCTATCGCTCAGCGACGCACTGGTTGCAGGTTTTCCGCGACTATTACGGGCCGACACACAAAGCTTTTGCCGCGCTGGATGCAGAGCGTCAGGTGGCGCTGGAGCAGGACATTCGTGAGTTGCTGGATCGCCACAACGTTGCCGGTGCTGCATCGCTGGTCATTCCGGCGGAGTATCTTGAAGTCGTCATTCGCAAAGCCGTTTGATCGCCGGCCGGAGAACTTGCTGTTCAGGCTGAGTGCGGCGCAAAGGCACGCGTCATCAGCAGGGAATGACGCGTGCCAACGCAGAACGCTGAACGGTTCTTTTTCTGCTTCGTTCGTGAATTGTTGCATCGGTTTCAGGATTTTAGGGTTCCAGGGTTCCAGGGTTCCAGGGTTCCAGGGTTCCAGGGTTTCAGGGTTTCAGGGTTCCAGGGGTTCTGGATGCTGGGCAGACAAACTAGTTGTTGCGGCTGACGGGGGCGTCAGCATTCCCTTTCTGCTTCAGTCCGACGATCCAGTCGTGAAGCGTGGATTCATCAGAGCCGGGCAGCATCTTGTCGTGCATCATGATCACCGGAATGACATCGACACCCAGAGTGGCATACAAGGCTGCGTGCCGGGCATCCGTTTCGATGTCCATGTCGAAGTAGGCGACTCCCTGCTGATCGAGGAAATGCCGCGTGGCACGGCATACCGGGCACCACGAAGTGCTGAACACGATGATCGGTTCGCCGCGGCCGGCGAAATACAGGCTGTAGTCTCCGCTCCGGACGTACGTAGCCGCTGCTGATGTTCCGCGCAGCTTTTGGTAGGCGGTGGGCAGCAACCAGCCGGCGCCGGCGCCAATTGCAGCGGCGAGAAGGATCAGTGTTGCGACTTTCAACAGCCGAATTGACGATGGCGACATCAAGCGAGTCCAGAACAGGTGCCGGGGCATGGGGTGGCAGAAAATGATCGGCAGCGGCGAAGCCAGCTTTCGTGACGACTAAATCACCGGGACAGACAGCCTTCCCTGGCATGCGTTCAGTGGCAGATTATTTTCCCGCTTTGCAGTTCTGTACACAGATGGCCTGTTTCACCGAGCACTGCTGATACTGTTCCGGTGTCTTGGCGTTGGCTTTGCAAATTGCGGCACCTTTTGCACAGTTCTGAATGCAGCCACCCGGCGAGCCAGCAGAAACCGTCATGGATGTGGCGACCGCGAACGCGACGCAAATGGCGAGGAGTAGGTACTTCATTGGGTTTGCTCCAGTGATGGTGGAAGGGTATGCGCTGTCATCGATGAGGCGTGCCCGGTCTGCGTCGAGAAACCGTCTTCTTGAGCGACATGGCTAAGCTGCGCAGGCAGGGCAGGCACATTGTTCCGCGCCGCCTCGGGGCGTGTGATACCCGTGTTTCCGAACCTGATATTTTTGAATCCGGTCGCGCTGCATGAAGTCCGCTTGCTCGGCATGACAGGGGCGAAAGCACTCACGATGTTGGCCGCTTGCCGGTTGGCAAAACAGAAGTGCAGGGTTGCGTGTGGACGAACCTGGCCGAAGCGCGTGCGCTGGTGTCTGCTGTGTTAAGGTTCGCGCTTTCAAGCGCCTTGCGAATGTTGAAAATGATAGTCCGCACCGCGACCAGCTCCGATCTGGATGCTCTGGCCAAACTCTTCGATGCATATCGCCAGTTCTATCAGCAGCCGGCGGATGTTGTGGCCGCGCGCAGTTTCCTGGCGGCGCGTATGGCGGCGCAGGAGTCGGTCATTCTGGTGGCGGAAAGCCGGCCAGCAGAGCTGATCGGCTTCTGCCAGTTGTATCCAGGCTTTTGCTCGGTCGCTGCCGGACCGATCTACATTCTTTACGATCTGTTTGTCAGCGCTGACGGCCGGCATCAGGGTGTGGGCCGGGCACTGATGCTGGCGGCAGAAGATCAGGCGCGGCGCGATGGCAAGCTGCGTATGGATCTGATGACGGCACGCAGCAATCTTCCTGCACAAGCCCTGTATGCATCACTGGGCTGGGTGCGCGATGAGATTTACTGCAACTACAGCAAGGCGCTTGTGCCCTGAATGGCTTTAATCACGGCGGGTTCAGCGCGGCGACGGACGGTAGTCGCTGCGCTGTGCGATGCCTGCCACGGCACACTTTGCGGCATTTTTCGCGATAGATTTTGCTGCACTTTCTTTTTTTGTGGCGCTACAGCCGACTCCGCTTACCGCCATCCGCTTACTTTGCCAATCGCTGATGGCGGGCCAGAACCGCATCCACCAGTGCATCGGGGGTGAGCGGGTCGTCACGCATCAGCCAGTCCGGTGTCAGCAGCTGTTCGGTACTGCCGCCGGACGGACGCGCGGCCCAGAATCGCGGCACGATGAGCCGCAGTTTGCTGTTCGGCAGTGTATGAAACTGGATGCCGCCGGTGCTGCGTGAACGCACCATTGCGCCTTCGCCAACCAGCGTGGCGAAGCCGAAATCCTGCATGACATTGCTGAACTGCACGGCTGATGAATAAGTACGCCGGCCGATCAGCACATAGACTTTGCCCGGAAAACGCAGTGACTGATCGGCTGCGACGTCGTACCAGGTTTTGAATTCGCTGTCGATGATTGCGCCGGCCGGCTCGGTCGCGCTGGCCCGGCTGGCGATGACTTTGCGCCGGTTGTGTGAGCCGACGCGCCAGGCGCGGTCCGCAAGATAGGGCAGCACATGATCGACCCACACCGAGTCATTGCCGCCACGATTTTCACGCACATCGATGATGAGCGTATCGATGCTGCTTTGTTTCATCTGCGTGAATGCTTCGCGGGTGAAACGTCCAACGGCAGCTTCATCTTCCCAGTAGAACGAGCCCAGCTTCAGGTAGGCGCCAGATTTTCCCAGCGGGCGATAGCTGAATGTTTCCGCAAATGGCAATTCCGCCGCGCCCGTTTTGGCAGGCAGGGCACTCGCTGGCAAGCTGACATCAATCGGTTGGTCGTTTTGTTTCAGTTGCAGGGTAAACACGGCCGGTGAGCCGTATAGCGTGCGGAAATATTGCTGGAATGACGGACCGAGCAGATTGGCACGATGCAGGGGATTGTCACCATGACGCAAGGCCAGCATGCGCTTGCTGATGCTGGCCGCCGGCTCGCCGTTGATCTGCTCAATGCTGGCACCACGCAGCGGTGTGTCACCGCCACCGGCCAGCGACAATACGGTCAGTTCGCCATCCGGCCGCACATGCACTTCCAGCGGAAACAGATCATTGCTTGATGCTGTAGTTTGCCCACCGGCGGCGGCGTTAGTGGCCGGCAGATTCACTGACCAGTGGCCATCGTTGAACAGCGGATTCAGGCGGGCGACGTGTTGCCAGAATTCTTCGGCAGTCATCGGCCGGTTCAGTTGCGCGGCGATGTCGGCATAGGTTTTTTCCAGCTCCTGTGGCGACGCCGAGTGGCTGATATCCGGGTGCGTGGCATCGATGAACGCGCGCAGGCTTTCCAGGTCGGCTTGCAACTGCGCAGGCTGGAGCATCGCGGATACCGTTTGTGCTGGCGCGCGTGGTGTCGTCGGTGTGTCTGCCCGGGCGACGGACACCGCAATCGTGGCAGTAAGCAGGGCGGTGCCCAGCAGGGAAGCAACAATCCCTGTGCGCGGACGTCGCGCCGTCAGTACAGGCAGTGAAGCGGTCGGGGCAGCCAGATCAGACAGTACGGTCAGTTCAGACAGGGCGCGCAGGGCGCGAGAGACGGGATGTGTCAAGAAAATGCCTGCAGGGTGATAGGTGTGAGGTTAGTGCTTAGTCGAAATCGCTGCAGAAAAAGTTTGGCTGCGGAGCAGATTTTTTTCGCACACGTGATTGATACCGCAGAGCCAGTCAGAAAGCCCGCAGCGAGAATGCGGCGTGCAGGGAGCGGCTGCTGCATGAGTGGGCTGCACGGCGCGCCATGTCTCTTCCGGATCACGCAATGCCGTGCAGGCCGCGCACGCTTACTGCAGAACAGCCTCGACGCGGCGATTGCGGCTGCGCCCGGTTTCGCTGGCGTTGCTGGCCGCTGGCGACAGTGACGCGACGCCATGGGCTTGCAGACGATCAGCAGCAATGCCGTAGTCGCGCTTCAGTGCATCCACCACCGCCTGCGCGCGGGCGCGGGACAATTCCAGATTGTGCGTGAAACGGCCGCTGTTGTCGGTGTGACCAACAATATGCAGACGCTTGTCATTGCTTTTGAGAACGCCGGCAATGGCTTCGATGGCTGACAGCGACGCAGGCTGCAGACGCGCACTGTCGGTTTCGAACAGGATGCCATCGACAACAACGCGTCCGTCGCGATCCAGTGCCTGCGTCAATACGGCTGCGTCCACCTTGACGAGGCCGGTCTCCATGGCCTGCACCTCGAGAACGTGGAGGTGGGTTATGGTCGGATTGATGGCGACGCTGATGTAGGTTTGCGTTCCTTCGTGCTCCAGCTTGCCGGTGAAATAACGTACATCCTTGACCGAACCGACATTCATGCCGTTGATGGCGTTCCAGCCGGGTTGCTTCTTGTATCCGACACCCGACGCGGCGCAACTTTTGCCGTCATCGCAGTGGTAATCGACCTTGAAACCTTTTGCTTCCAGCGCCTGACGGTAGTTGCTGATGATCTCCAGTGTGGAGCGGTCCGGCGGATTGCGATATTTCAGTCGTGTCAGCTTGCCGTGCAGGGTTTCGCTGTGATTGAGTCCGTCGGTTTGTCCGGTGATGCGCTGATAGGCGTTGTAGTTGTCCACCTTGCGTTCGACCTGCCGCGAGCCGGAAAACGCTGAAACCAGCGGATGGTCCTGTTCGCTGGCGCTGGCACTGCCGGCAAACACAAGCAGCAAACAGATGGCCCAGGCTCGGCAGTTGCTGCGAGTAAGCGCAGATGATGGTTCCGGGTTGCGCATGGGCCTCTCTCTGATGGTGTGGCAAGCGGAGCGGAGAGTATAGATCGCGAACCTGTCGGCGCCCTGAGCCGTTCAGGGAATATGACGGAAAAGTGCAGTGGTTCACCTTGCCTGACGGCGCGAAGGGAAGCAGTGCTGCTCGTTCGTTCCCGCCTGAACGAACGAGCAATTCATGTCGACAATCCGTTGCGGGTTGCACTTGCTTCCGGTTGTTCCTGGTGAGCTGTGAAGGACGGCTACGGATTCAATTGCCGGAGAGTGGGTCATTGGCGCTGGCGCGTGAATTCCTTTGCGCTGCCATCATCGTACAAAACGCGTAGCGCACTGATCTGTTTTTGGGTTTCCAGAAATTCGATGCGCACTTCTGGTGCGCCAACCAATGCAAAAAGATTTTCCTGCAGCGGCAGCAGGCGGTAGCGGATGCCATTGTCGCGCTGATAGAACAGCTGGTTTGCCTCGCCTGTTACGGTTCGCTGGTCTTGATACTCGCCAACGAAGCGCGCCATTTGCGCAGCGGACAAAGTAACCGGACTTTCCTGGGCGCGCAGGGCGGGGATCGGCCAGAGATAGCGCTGCACCTGGCCGCGTTCTGCGACCAGTGTTTCCAGGGCAACGCGGTGGGCCGTGAGCAGGGCGGATTCCGGTGATGCCGGGATGTCGGGTTTGACGCCGGCGCCTTCCCAGTTTCCGCCAGTGATCGCATCCACGGGCCGTGATGTCGGCAGATGCAGCACGAAGTGATCAGCGGCAACGTAAGGACTCCACATGTGCGCGCCTCCACCGGAGGCTTCGCCGACGACGATGCCTTTCTTGTGGGATTGCAAGCTGTACGCCACGCTTTCCGCCGCGGAAAACGTGTAGTTGCTGGTCAGGATATAGGTCTTGCGCGCGGGACGACGCGGCCCCGGAAGATAGGGCAGCGTCTGGTAGGGCTGATGCTGGTCGACGCCGCTTTCCCGCGAGTGCATGTCGAAGAGCCGCGTTTCGCCTGCGTCAAAGGCATAGCTGACAAGGAAGCGCGCCGTGTCTGAGCTGCCGCCATGATTGCGGCGCAGATCGAGGATGAGCGCGTCAGTGTGCGTCACAAGGGCCATCGCGGCAGTGATGGCTTCTGCTGCCAGCGGCAAATCGTAAAACGCGTCAAGCTTTATGTAGCCGATGTTGCCATCGAGCACTCGTGCCTCGCGCAGGCCGAAATTTTGTGAACGGGCATCTTCGATTTCGGCGTCCGACAAGACTTCCGTCGCGCTGGCGTTTGCCGTGCCGGTGAGCGCGCGTGCACGTTCGGGATCATGAAAAAATTGGAAGTGATGATCGCCGGTCAGCGTCACCAGATCGTCGCTGATCGCCCGGGCGAGCTGGTCAGCCGTGACCTGCTGCGCGTAGTGGCCGGCCTGTTGTCGTTGTTGCAGTGTTTGCGACGCGCGTTTTCCCGTTTCAGCAAATACATAGTGATTTTCCAGAAGCGTGCCGACAGCGGATACGATCCGTTGCTGTGCGGCGCGATCCAGCGAATCAGCGGCCAGGGCGGATACAGGGACTGCTGTCAGCAGCGCCGGGAGCAGCAGCTTGTACAGCACCGGCAATCTGAAGCGGAGCGTGTCCGGGACGTGTAGCGTAAGCAGCAGATTAGGCATCTCAGGGTCTCCTGATACCGGTGACAGCGGTGAATTCGGAACGCAGTGCTTATTACAGACTGCCGCTGTTGCAGGCTGCGTTTGTCCGGGCAGAGCCGGCTGGAAAGAGACAAGCCGGCACTGCGCAGGACGTTGCCCAGCGACAAAAAGTTTTCCCTTCACGTGAGGCCGGCCGGACAGGCTCGCCGGGCGGGCGGGTTCACACCTGTTTACGATTGCATATACAAGCTGGTTTGACGCCATTTGCCAGCTAGTGCGAAGGTGATACTAGTTGAGATGACATCTGTCTTCCTCTCGTCCCTCACCGAGTGCGCAACATGCTTGAATTGCTTGATGTCAGTAAACGCTTCGGCAATGTTGCCGCGGTTGAGCGGGTAACGGCGACGTTTCCGGCCGGTGTTGTCGGCCTGGTCGGTCACAACGGCGCCGGCAAAACCACGCTGATGCAGTTGATAGCCACGCTGACCCGCCCGACCTCCGGGCAGATCCGTTTCGACGGCGAGGACATTGTCCGCAAACCGGACCTGATCCGTCGCCGGCTGGGCTATCTGCCGCAGGCGTTCGGCGTGTATGACAATCTCACCGCCCGTGAATTTCTCGACTATTTCGCCGCACTGAAAGGCGTACGTGACCGGCAACGTGTCAGCCGCCTGCTTGAACTGGTCAATCTTCAGGACGATGCCCACCGCGTTGCGGCGACATTTTCCGGTGGCATGCGCCAGCGTCTGGGCATTGCCCAGGCCCTGCTCAATGATCCCGACATTCTCATTGTTGACGAGCCCACTGCCGGTCTCGATCCGGGTGAGCGTGTGCGTTTTCGCAACCTGCTCAACGAGATCGGCTTTCACAAGCTGGTGCTGGTTTCCACGCACATCGTTTCCGATATCGAAAACATGGCGAGCTGGCTGGCGGTGATGGAGAAAGGCCGTCTCATTGCCATGCAGCGTCCGGAAGATTTCCTGCATGCGGCGCGCGGTCGTATCTGGGGCGGCTGTGTCGATGCCGGCGCGCTCGAGAGTTTGCGGCAATCGGTGCGCGTGCTGCATGCGCAGCGGGTGCCAGCCGGTTATGAATTGCGCGTGCTGCACGATCAGGCGCCAGCGCCTGAACTCACTGCGGTCGAACCGACGCTGGAAGATGCGCTGATGCTGCACGCCCATGCCGGTGCACCGGGTCTGCAATTTGCTGCGAACACACGGGCGGTGCCGGCATGAACACCGTGCTGCACATTGCCGCGCAGGATTTGCGCTTGCGCATGCGGCGCAAGGCGACGCTGATCATGATGATGGTGTTGCTGATCGGAACCTGGCGCGTGCTGCCCGATCCGGGCAGCGGCAACACGCTGATGGTCATCAACAGCATGCGTGTGGCCTTCGATGCGCAGAGCAATGCGATCGGCAGTTTGTCGATGGCAACACTGTTTTTCGGCCTGGCCGGCATCTTTGTCGTGCGCGGCCTGAGTCGCATGGAAGTGGAAAACGGCGTCGGTGCGCTGCTGGCCAGTTTGCCAGTATCAAATGCCGCGCTGGTGACGGGACGCTGGCTGGGCGCGCTGGCTTATCTGTTGGTACTGGTTGGCGTGCATCTGGGCACGACGATGGCCGTGCATGTGCTGAATAGTGATGCACCGCTGCAGCCGCTCACTTATCTCGCGCTGGGTTACGGTGTGTTGTTTCCGCTTTGCGTCTGGCTGGCCAGTCTGGCGGCGCTGTTCGATGCGCTGCCGTTTCTGCACGGTCGTCGCGGCGATGTGCTGGCATTTTTCTGCTGGGTAATGCTGGCCGGATTCGGCACCTCGCTGGTCGCGCAGGATCAGGGCACGGCAGCGCATTTTTTTGATGCCAGCGGTTTGTCCACGGTGATCAGTCTGGTGCAGTCGGTCGTGGCGACCGAGAACTTCCATATCGGCCCGATGAATGAAGCAGAGTTGTCGCTGCCGTTCTGGCATTTGCCGACGCAATTGTGGTCGCTGTCGTGGTTGTTGCAACGATCCGTATCCGCATTGCTGATGGCGCTGCCCCTGCTGCTGGCGATTGCCTTGTTTCACCGCTTTGATCCGGTGCGCGTGCGTCCACGTGGCGCGCGCAAGCCGCATCTGCTGTCGCGTCTGCAACAGCACCTGCTGGCGCCGGTGAGCCGTCTGCTGGGACGTGCAATGCGCAGTGCGGCGTATTTGCCGCGCGCACCGCGCATGGTGATGCAGGAACTGCTGCTGGGTTTCATGATGCGGCCGCTGGCGGTGCCGGCGCTGATCATTGTCTGGCTGGTGCAGTTGAACACCGCTGTCGCCGACTTGACCGGCGTGCTTGCTGCGGCGCTTGCGATGGCTGGTGTGCTGTCGGCCGACCTGCATGCGCGGCATCGTCAGTGTGGTGCCGCCAGCATGCGCAACGCCATTGCCGGCGTCATGCCCGCCGCGTTCGCTGTCAGTCTGCTGTCGACTTTGCTGACATTCCTGTTGTTCACCTGGCCGTCGCTGATGCAGTTTGCCGATCTGTCGCCACAGCGCGGCAGCATGTTGCTGCTCGGACTGCTGATGCTCAGCGCCGCCGCCACGCTGCTCGGCGCGCTGACCGGCGCAGGAAAAACTTTCACCGTCGCGTTGCTGCTGGCGCTGTACATGGCGCTGAATGCCACCGATGTGCCCTTGTTTGATGTCGCCGGCGTAACCGGCGCTGCGGATGCGACGGCGATGACGGTGCATGGACTGGTGACGCTGATCCTGCTTGCCGCGCTGTGGGCGCTGTCGTCGGCGCAAGTACTGGCGCGGTTCCAGCAGCGCGCTGTCTGAATTCGGTGCGGGCGTTTATGATCGCGGCTGTGATTGCCGCCGCGCATCGGACTGCGGCCTGCATTGATCAGGACTTTTGTTGATCAGAACTCGTGTTGTTCAAGACTCGTCCTGAACAAGACACGTATTGGTCGGAATGCGCGATGCTCGGCACAGGCATGGTCAGGACATGAATTGGAACGTCAGCATGAGTACAGAACTGCAAATCACCGATCTGATCGCCGGCGACGGCAAAGCAGTGGTGAAGGGCGCGCTGATCACCGCGCACTACACCGGCTGGCTGGAGGACGGCAGGAAATTCGATTCCTCGCATGATCGCGGCAAACCGTTTCAGTGCGTCATCGGCAGTGGTCGCGTGATCAAGGGCTGGGATGTCGGCCTGATCGGCATGCAGGTCGGCGGCAAGCGCCGGCTCTGGGTGCCGGCGCATCTGGCTTACGGCGAGCGACAAATCGGCGCGCTGATCGCGCCGAATTCGAATCTGCTGTTTGAAATTGAATTGCTGGAAGTGCTGACCCGCGACGATTGAAACGCGCGGATGTCCGGGCCTGAAACCCGGTTGAGGATTTGCGGCCATGCTGGCCGGCGCTTTCTGTCACGGTTTCCTGCCGGTACTGCTGCCCACTGGCGTTCCCTGTCGCTGTTTCCTGTCGCAAGCCCCTGCCGCTTCACCTTGCCATCGCCCTGTCGTAAGGTAGCCGCGCGCCGCGCCCGCAGGGCCGGGCGACAAACAGGGACAGGCATGATGGCAAATGGTGGACATGTACGCTGGCTGCTGCGCGAATTGCCGGAGCTGGTGCGACAGGATGTGATCGCGCCGGACGCGGCCGCGCGTTTGCAGGCGCATTACGCGCAGACGGATGTTTCGGCCAGTGTGGCGACGCGCTGGATAGTGGTGTTGTTCAGCATTCTCGGCGCGCTGCTGATCGGTGGCGGCCTGATCCTGCTGCTGGCGCACAACTGGGACGAATTGTCGCGACCGTTGCGTGCCCTGATCGCGGTGACGCCGCTGCTGTTGTCGAGCGTGTTTGCGGCGCGATTGCTGTGGACGCAGAGCGACAGTGTTGCCTGGCGCGAAGGTCTCGGCACGGCGCAGATGCTCGCTGTTGCGTTGGCGATTGCGCTGGTGGCGCAGACCTATCATCTCGGCGGTCGCTTCGAAGACTTCATGTTTACCTGGTCGTTGTTGTCCCTGCCGATTGCCTATTTGCTGCGCGCCACGCTGCCGGCAATGTTGTATCTGGTGGGCATCAGCATCTGGGTGTTTGCCTTGCCTTATGCGAGCCGTGACGGCGTCTGGTACTGGCCGCTGCTGGCCGCAGCATTGCCGTATGTCTGGCTGTGCAGCCGCGAAAACAGTTTTCATCCGCGCGCGTTGCTGCTGCTCTGGGTACTGGCGGTCAGCATGCCGATCAGCATGACGCAGTTGGCCGACAGCATCACGTACCAGCGCGGCTTCTGGATGCTGATCTGGGCCGGAACCTTCGCGAGCCTTTACCTGACCGGTAACCGCTTCTTTGCTGACGCGTCTTCCTTCTGGCAGCGCCCGCTGCAAAACATCGGCGTCGCCGGCCTTGTCGTGCTGGCCACCATGCTGAGCTTCAGCGACGTCTGGACGCCCACAGGTTGGGCTGCGTTGCGTGCCGATCTCGATTATCCGGGCACGGTAGTGGCGCTGCTGTCATCGATGTTGCCACTGCTTGTTGCACTGCTGCTCTGGGCCTGGAGCTGGACGCAGCGCCGCTGGCATCCGTTGATGCTCGGTGCGGTTCCGGTACTGGTGCTGATGTGCTCGGCAACCGGCATCAATGCCGCCATACCGTTCAACATTTTTCTGTCAGTGTACGGAGTCGGCACGCTGATCATCGGTGTGCGACAACGACAGCTGGGCGCGGTCAATGCCGGCATGGCGGTCCTGTCGGTACTGTTCCTGTGCCGTTTCTTCGACAGCGACATGAGTTTTGTCGCCCGCGGCCTGGCGTTTGTGGTGATCGGCGCCGGTTTTCTGTGTACCAATCTGGTGCTGCTGCGTTGGCGCAAGCGTCACCCGGACCATGACGGCGGTGAGGACAGCGGCAGGGCGCCGCCAACATCGTTCAATTCACAGGGAGGTGTGCAGGCATGAAAACGCGTCTGACATTTTTCCTGTTTCTGGCGCTGGCCGGCGTCCATCTTTCCGTGCCGGCACTGCAGATTTATTTCCATGAAGACACGCTGGTGAGCGGTGCGGTGTACAAGTTCCGCACCGCGCCGGTGGATCCCTATGACCCGTTTCGCGGTCGCTATGTGGCCCTGAACTATGCTGACACGCACGCGCCGCTGGTTGGCAGTGTCGTGCCGGCGCCGAATTCCAGCGCTTATGTGTTGTTGCGTGCCGATGCGGCGGGCTATGTGCAGTTTGTCGGCGTTTCGGCCACACCACCTGACAGCGGCGACTATCTGCGTGTTGAAGCGGGATACAGCGATATCCGTGAGGGCGTGCAGTTCCGTTTGCCGTTTGATCGCTATTACATGCCCGAACATCTGGCACCGAGTGCTGAAGAAGCCTATCGTCGCCACGTCACGCGTGCCGGACGGCATCCGGACGACACTTATGTACAGGTGCGCGTCAAGGCGGGGCGCGGCGTGATTGAGGATTTGTATGTCCGCAATCAGCCGGTGGCGCAGTTTCTTGCTGCGGAGGCGGCTTCACCGTGATGTTCAGCATCACGGTGAATTGACGCCCGGCAGTGATGCAAAAATTGGGGAGGCACCGATGCTGCGCTACGCCATTCCGGTTCTGCATGTCAGCAACGCCGCACGGGCCGAAGCATTTTATTGCCGGCAGCTCGGCTTTCGTCTCGACTCGGCAATGCGACCGCCCGGTGTCCGCTCCGATCCCTGCTACATGAGTGTCGAACGCGACGGCGTCTGGCTGCATCTGTCATCGTTTTCCGGTGATGCGGTTGCCGGTGCCGCGGTGTACATCGGCGTGCGCAGCGTTGATGCCCTGCATGAAGAATTGCGCGCCCGGGGCGTGAGCATTGACAGCGGTCCGGTGGATCAAAGCTGGGGCAATCGCGAAATGTATGTGCGCGATCACGATGGCAACTGTCTGCGCTTTATCGAAGCTCTGCCGATGCAGAACGGCACCTGCTGATGAACGACGCAGTTGCGCGTCGCGGCGCGCTCTTTTCGTTTGCTCTAAGCGCTGCTTGAGCGATGAACCTCTGGCTGCTGGCGACGGATGCGGTGCTGTTGTTGCATGCCGCGCTGGTGCTGTTTGTTGTCGGCGGAGTGATCCTGATTGTTGTCGGCAATGTCCGTCACTGGCGCTGGGTGAATCACTGGTGGCTGCGCCTGCTGCATCTGGCCTGCATTGTCATCGTGGTTGCCGAAAGCTGGCTCGGTATCACCTGTCCACTGACCACTGACCACGCTTGAGCAATGGTTGCGTCTGCGCGGTGGTGCCGGGGCGTGGCAGGGCAGTTTCATGACCTACTGGGTACAACGCCTGCTGTTCTGGCAGGCGCCCGAATGGGTTTTCGCGCTGATCTACAGCCTGTTTGCCCTGCTGGTTCTGGCGGTCTGGTGGCGCTATCCGCCGCGCCGCTGAATCCATTGCGCCAACGCATCGTCCGGCCGGACATTTTGCCGATGCTGCCTATACTCCAGTGTCAGCGTGAGGCGGGAGCACGGCGATTGTGAGCAGCAGCTACCGGGCGCCAGTGCCCCTTTTTGTGCCGGCCCTGACGGCCATGCTGGTGCTGCTGGTGCTGTTCGGTTTCGGCGTGCGCGAACAGGATCAGCTGGCGCGCGACAGCGTCGAACAGCTGGTCAGCCAGCGCGAGGAGATCGCGCGCATTGTTGCCGCTGGCATCGAAGAGGATTTGCGCAGTACCGAAGCCTCGGCCGCGCGTCTGGCCCGTGATCTGGCCGAGCATCTTGATGACCGCGTCCCCGATGCCGATGCCGATGCCGAGTTTGCGCGCCTGTTTGAAACGCTCACCGACGGCAGTACCCGCAGCCGTCGCCAGTTGTTTGATCCGGTCACCGATGCCGGTGTCTGGATACCCAATTATGTGAAACTCGATGCCGGCCTGCGGGCGTTTTTCGTTCAGGCCAAGCGGCTGATTGAAGTGTTCGGCCGCGGTGCAAATGGCCAGGTGTTCGTCGATACCTGGGTGCTGCCTTCGGTCAGTGGCAATGTGATCTTCTGGCCGGAAGAGCCGGAGTACATTTTCCAGGCCACCGCGGATTTCGATTACCGGGACACCGAATGGGTGGCCGGCAGCCGGCCGGAGCGCAACCCGCACCGGCGTGTGTACTGGACGCCGCTGAGTTTTGATCCGGTGCCCAGCGTCTGGATGTTGTCGGCGGTGGCTCCCTTGTACCGGCAGGGCGAGTGGTTTGGTTCGGTTGGCCATGATGTGCCGCTGGCGCGTTTGCTGGCGCGCACGGAGTTGCTGCGCCAGCAGGATGGCAGCCAGTTCATCCTGCTGACTGGCGACGACACTGTCGCGGCGTCTGATCAGTACGCCGCACTGATCCAGCAGAAGCAGGGCGCGCTGAATTTGCGCGAATTGCCCGACCCGCTCTGGCAACAGGCGGTAAATCAGGCGCGAGCCAACCAGCAGGCTTCGCGCCACCAGCGCGTCGAGCTCGGTGAGCATGTCGCCTTTGTGTCACGCATCAATGGCCAGAACTGGACGCTGATCAATCTCATTCCGCTGACACCCATTTCTGATCGCATCGGCAGCTCGTTTGCCAACCTGCGCAATATCGCGCTGGTGACGCTGTTGCTGGAGTTTTTGATTGCCACCGCGCTGCTGGCCTGGAGTCATCACCGCAACAAGCAGCTTTTTGCCCAGCTGGACGGCGTCCAGCAAAAGCTTTCGGAAAGTGAACGTCACTATCGCAATCTGGTCGCCAACATTCCCGGCATGGTGTATCGCTGCGCCAATGATCCCGACTGGACCATGGAGTTTGTCAGCGCGTCGGCAGCGGAGCTGACCGGCTATCCGGCCGAAGAGTTTCTCGGCAACGGTGTGCGCAGCTATGCCAGCATCATTCACCCGGCTGATCGCGAGCGGGTATTTGATGACGTGCAGCGGGCTCTGGATGAGCGGCACTCTTTCTCGCTCGAATACCGGATTTTTCATCGCGATGACAGTGTTCGCTGGGTGCTGGAGCGCGGGCGTGGCGTGTACCGCGACGATACGCTGCTGGCGCTGGAGGGCGTGATCCTGGATGTCACGCCGCTGAAAGTCGCCGAAGCCGGTTTGCGCGAGCTGAACAGTACGCTGGAGAGCAAGGTCGAGCAGCGCACGGCGCAGCTGCGTGCCGCCATCAAGGAACTGGAGATGTTCAATTACGCGGTGTCACACGATCTGCGGGCGCCGGTGCGGCATGTTTCGGCGTATCTCGGCATGCTGGAAACGGAATTGATGCCGGTGGCCAACGATGCCCAGCGCGAGTTGATGCAACGCTGCCAGCGGGCACTGAAGCGCATGAGCGAAATGATCGCCGGCATGTTGTCGCTGGCGCAGCTGGGCAGTGAGGGCCTGTCACCGGCGCGTGTCGATGTGGGCGTGATGGTGCGTGAGCTGATCCAGGAATTGCCGGCGGCAGTTCGCGGCCGCGTCGAGTTTGATCTGGGTCCGCTGCCGATGCTGGTGGCCGATCGCGTGCTGCTGCGTCAGGTGCTGCACAATCTCATCGACAATGCGATCAAGTACTCGTCCGGCCGCGATCCGGCGCGCATCAGCATCCGCAGCCTGCCGATGGCTGAAACGGCGAACGAGTGTGTGCTGGAAGTGCGCGACAACGGCGTCGGTTTCGATGCGCTGCATGCCGACAAACTGTTTCTGCTGTTCCAGCGACTGCACAGCGGCGATGCGTTTCCCGGCACCGGCGTCGGGCTGGCCGTGTCGGCAAAAATTGTCGAGCTGCATGGCGGGCGGATCTGGGCGGAATCGTCGCCGGGTGAGGGCGCAAGTTTCTTTGTCGCGCTGCCGCTGGACATGCTCGGGCGTGTCGGTTCGGGATGAGCGATGCGGGGCTTGGCTGTGCGTCACGCGCTGGGCACGTAGCGCGGACGGGATGGACGTTGGCGTGCCACAACGGACAAAGAAAATGGCGAACCGGAGTTCGTAATGCGAGTCAGCCAAGTCGCACAAGCGCTACGAACCTGCAGATTGTCCGTTCGCCCTGAGCCTGTCGAAGGGTGAACGACGCACTACCCGTCGCGCGCAGACAAGAAAACCCCGTTCGTTGTTCCCTTCGACAGGCTCAGGGCGAACGGGGTTTTCTTGTCTGATCGGCTTTGGTACCGGAGTTCGCCTTTTTTTCTGGTTCAACTGCCAAAAATACGCCGCCGCTTCAGCCGGCGTTTTCTTCCGCCTCCAGCATGGAGATCGCCAGCTTGACGAAGTCGTAGGCGCTGACAATGCCGACCACCTGTTCGTCTTTCAGGATGCACAGCACCGAGGTTTTCTTGTCGAGAAAGAAGCGTGCGGCGTCGGACAGCTTCATGTCTTCGGTGCCAGTGAAACTGATCGGCTCCATGACATCGCCAATGCGGGTACGGGCTTCGATTTTGGCCAGCTTGGCGAGGCCGACCGTGTCGGCTGTGTTGAGCGCCACGCTGAGGATGATGCGCTGGCTGAGGATGCCGGTCAGACGACCTTCTTTATTGATGACGGGGACGTGGCGAATATTGCGCTGCGCGACCATCGCGCGCGCTTCGGCGAGCGTGGCGTCTTCGGACAGGGTGATGACGTCGCGGGTCATGAGTTCGGCAACAGTGCGCATGATCAGTCTCTTTCTTGTTCGGGCCGCGTCGGCGGACGTTTGTATGCAGGCGGCCGGAACCGGCTGCCGTTCCTGAGCTTATAGCAAAAAAGCCCGGCAGGTCATGCCGGGCTTTCTGCTTTTGTGGGCTGTGTTGTTCTGTTGTGGCGTTTGTACCGGCGTGGCATTTGCACCGTCGAGGTGTTTGCTTCGGCGCGGCGCGCGTACCGGATCACCACTGGCCGGATGTCAGGCGTTGCCGCGGCGCATGGCCGCTTTCATCCACGGTGTGATCAGGAACATGAACACGCCGCAGCCGACGCCGATCCAGCCCAGCGTGCCGAACACGTCGGCGTAGATGCCGAGCGCGGTCGCGGTGTCGGTGCCAGCCGGCATCGCCGCCATGGTGCCGAAGCGGCCGGCGAGCATTTCACCGAAGGCCGACGCGAGAAACCACGCGCCCATCATCAGCGACACGACGCGCGGCACCGACAGGGTGGTGACCGCCGACAGGCCGATGGGTGACAGCATCATTTCGCCGATCACCAGCACGAAATAGGCAAGGATGAAGCTCCAGAAACCGGCTTTGCCGTTCAGTTCCGGGTGCAGTGCCGCGTACATGAGAATGAAATGTGCGACGCCGGCGAATACCAGCGCCCAGGCGAATTTCGCCGAGGCACTCGGGTTCAGCCCGCGCTTGTCCAGTTGCGGCCACAGCCAGGCAAACGGCACGGCGAGGATGATGATGAAAATGGCGGCGACGGAGGTCAGCTGCGAGGCATTGGGGGTGAAATCGCTGACCAGCAGATTGAAGGTGTAGCTGTTCATCGCCCGGTCGGAATACGCCACCCAGGTGCCATAGGTTTGCTCGTACACACCCCAGAACACCGCAGAAATGGCGATCAGCACCATCAGCACGATCATGTGCGCGCGCTCGGCTGGCGAGCATTGTTTGAAGATGAAGCGCGTCCACCAGGTGAACAGCGCCAGCGTCATCAGCACGGCCACGACTTCGGTGGCGGTGATCTCGTGTTCGGCGAGGAAACTGAAACGCAACTGCAGGATTTGCTGCACCAGGCCGACGCCGACAATCGCCGACAGGTAGATCAGCCACTCACGCGAGATCGGCCCCAGCACCTTGTCACGCAGCAGCGACGGCACCGGCGGTTCAGCCTGACCGTGCAGGTGACGCTGGGCGGCGACAAACACCAGCAGACCGAGCAGCATGCCGACGCCGGCGGACCCGAAGCCGTATTCCCAGCCGTATTCAATGCCGATCCAGCCCACGAACAGCGACGAGAATGTGGCACCGAGATTGATGCCCATGTAAAAGATGGTGAAGGCCGAATCGCGGCGCGGATCGTTGTCGGCATACAGGCGGCCAACGATGGTCGAGATATTCGGTTTCAGGAAACCGACGCCGACAGCGATCAGCGCCAGCGACAGATACATGATCTGCACCGCGAACACGTCATGCTGTCCGGTGGCCGGCGCAACGGCGCCCTTGTAGGCCATGCCGAACTGGCCGAGCACCAGCAGCAGGCCGCCGAACACCACGGCTTTGCGCATGCCCAGGTAGCGGTCGGCGAGCAGGCCGCCCACCACCGGCAGCGCGTAGGCGAGGCCGGCGTAAGTGCCGAGCAGCAGATAGCCGTCGCTGTCGAAGAATTTGTGGTGCTGGGTCAGATAGAGGAAGAGCAGGGCTTTCATGCCGTAGAAGGCAAAGCGTTCCCACATCTCGGTGAAAAAGCAGACATACAGGCCGAGGGGGTGGCCCATCAGTTCGCGTTGTGTCCCCAAAGACGGCTTATCTGTCGATGCCGCTGCTGATGTTGTTGTCATCCGAACTCATCCGGAGTGAATCATGGAGCCGCGCAGTGTAACCGAGCAGACCGCGCTTGCACGGCGGGCGATCAAGGCCAGTCCGCTGATCTGGCAGACGCTGGACCTGCCCGGTGCCGACCTCTGGCTGGCGCCGGGCGCCTTTGCCGGCGCCGCCGATGAGGACTGGTATGCGCGGCTGGCCAGCGGACTGGACTGGGCGCAGACGCCGATCCGCCTGTACGGGCGCGAGGTGCTGCAACCGCGTCTGACCGTCTGGCACGGCGATGCCGGCGTCCGCTATCGCTATTCCGGTCGTGACCACCGGGCAGACGGCTGGCCGCCGGTG
Organism: Permianibacter sp.; assembly: GCA_041913605.1. Classification (GTDB taxonomy): domain Bacteria; phylum Pseudomonadota; class Gammaproteobacteria; order Enterobacterales; family Permianibacteraceae; genus Permianibacter. The sequence continues at coordinate 128,701 of JAYSEY010000014.1, read as the reverse complement.
CTGGCCGAGCTGCGCGCCCGGCTGCGCGAGCTGCTCGACTGGCCGTTCAACAGCGTGCTCGGCAACTGGTACCGCGACGGCCGCGACTACATGGGCTGGCACAGCGACGACGAACCTGAACTCGGTCCCGCGCCGCTCATCGCCTCGCTCAGCTTTGGCGCGACCCGGCGCTTCCGGCTGCGCGCCCGCCCGCCGGCGGGCAATCGGAGCGGTACGCTGGCCGGCACTGAGGCCGTTACGGTGGCTGCTGCCGCTGACGAAGCGGAATGCCTGCTCGAACACGGCTCCCTGCTGGTCATGGCCGGTCGCACGCAGTCGCTGTACCACCACGCCCTGCCCAAAGCCCTGCGCGTCCGGCAGGGACGCATCAACCTGACGTTCCGGGTGATTGGTGCGGGCAGTTGGCGTTGAGCCGGGTTGCGGTGCGGCGGCGCTGAAGCATCGGTGAACGCTGCTGTCATGCCGGAAGCCGCAGGCTGTCCGGAATCTCTTTCGGCGGGACACTGACCTGTCCTGACAACCCCGGACAGCCGGAACGCGTGCAGGTAACTGGTACGAGCACGTCAAAAAATCGTCTGGTCAGCGTCCGCCTGCGCAAGAAATGAGCTAACTCCTTGATTTGGCGCGGTGCACAAGCCGTGCAACAGGGTTTTTCCTTGTTCCACGGCGGGCCGCTGTGCTATCAAGCGGCACCGCAAAAATCGCCCTGTGCGGACATTTGTGGCCATAAACAGAGCAGGGCCGGCGTGACGCCCGGCCATCACGACAAGATTCAGACCGAGGTAGAGGGCATGAGCCTGAACATTCCGCCGGGCACTTGGCTCGGGCACCCCAAGGGGTTGTTTTTGCTGTTCACCACCGAAATGTGGGAACGCTTCTGTTTTTATGGCATGCGCGCGTTGCTGGTGCTGACCCTGGTGGCGGCGACCGAAGGCGCCAACCCCGGTTTCGGCATGAGCCGTGCCGATGCCCTGAACCTGTACGGCACCTATACCGGCGCGGTGTACGCGTCGGCCATTCTCGGCGGCTGGCTGGCCGACCATTACCTTGGCCAGCGCAAAAGCGTAGTCATCGGCGGCCTGCTGATGGCTGCCGCGCAGTTCACCCTGTTTGCTGCAGTACCCGGCAACCTGACCCTGTTCTATATCGGCCTGGGTCTGATGTGCTGCGGTAACGGCCTGTTCAAACCGAACATTTCCACCATGGTTGGCGAGCTCTATCCGCAGGGTGATGCCCGTCGCGATGCCGCGTTCTCCATCTTCTACATGGGCATCAACATCGGCGGCATGGTCTCGCCACTGGTCTGCGGCTGGATTGCAGAAGGCTCGGGTGGCGAAGGTTCGGGCTTTGGCTGGCGCTGGGGCTATTTTGCCGCTGGCGTCGGCATGGTCATCTCGGTGGTGATCCAGCTGATGTTTGCCCAGCGCTACATCGGCGATGTCGGCATCGAAGCCAACGCCAAGCGCAGTCTGGCGGCCGCAGGCGGTGTCAAGAAACCGTTGACCCGTGAAGAGCGCGATCGCCTGCGCGTGGTTGCCACCATGTTCATTTTCGTGGTCATGTTCTGGCTGGCGTTCGAACAGGCCGGCGGCCTGATGAACATTTTCGCCCAGGACTATACGCGTCGCGAAGTGACCAGCAGTTTCACCGTGCCGGCCAGCTGGTTCCAGTCGGTGAACGGCTTCTTCATCATCACCATTGCCCCGTTGTTTGCCTGGCTCTGGGTTCGGCTCGCCGCAACCGGGCGCAGCCCCTCCGCGCCGATGAAACTGGCCATCGGTCTGGTGCTGACTGCGCTTGGTTTCGTGTGTCTGGTGCTGGGCCTGTATGAAATTGAACATGCCCAGGATGCCAAGGCATCAATGATCTGGCTGGTGCTGGCTTACCTGTTCCACACGCTGGGTGAGCTGTGCATTTCGCCGGTCGGCCTCAGCCTGATGACCAAGCTGGCGCCGCTGCGCCTGATGTCGCTGGTCATGGGCGTCTGGTTCCTGATGCCGGCAGTCGCGCAGAAACTGGGCGGCTGGGTTGGTGCGTTCTCGGAAAACGCTGGCGAGTACGGCGTTGTGCAATCCTTCGCCAGCAGTGCCGGCATCAGTGCCGAATACGCCGGCATTCTTGCCGTGTTCGCTGGCATTGCCGTCGCCCTGGTGGCGTTCGGCGCGGTGATGTGGCTGATCTCCGGCGTCATGGTTGACTGGATGCACGGCGCGGAGAAGCAGCAACCGCAAGCCAGCGACGACAGCAAACCGGTGGCACAACCGGCCTGATTGTCCAGCGCAATCGTTCCCACAAACCCCGCTCCGGCGGGGTTTGTGTTTTCCGTCACTATCGGCAACAGTAACGCCTCTTTGCCGTTGCCAGATGCCTGTCCGCTGAGTGTCCGCCTTGACTCCGAATCCGCGCGCTGTTGCGCCGTCCGCTGCCTCACCTTCGCTGGGTAAAACGTCGCGCCTGCTGGTGCTGATCTCGCTGGTGCTGATCGCGGGATTCCTCGCCACCGGCCTGGCGAGTTTCTGGGTCTCGCGCGACACCATCCGCGAAGGCGTCACCGAGCAGGCACTGACCCTGACCGGCGACAACATCTATTCCGAAATCCAGAAAGACATCCTGCGGCCGGTGTTCATTTCCTCGCTGATGGCCAGCGATACCTTTGTCCGCGACTGGCTGCTGTCCGGCGAACAGGAACCGGAACGCATTGCCCGCTATCTGCGCGAGATCAAGTCACGCTACAGCACGGTGTCGAGTTTTCTGGTCTCCGATCTGAGCCGTCGCTACTACTACGGCGACGGCGTGCTGAAAGCCATCGATGCCAATGCCGCGCGCGACGCCTGGTATTTCCGCGTCCGCGAAATGAAAGCCGCGTACGAGATCAACGTCGATTACGATTTCGCCAACAACGACGCGATGACCGTGTTCATCAATTACCGCGTCGAGGATTTCAACGGTCGCTTCATTGGTGTCACCGGCGTCGGCCTGACGCTGGAAAGCATCACGCGCCTGATCAAGGACTATCAAAACCGTTTCCAGCGGCGCATTTATTTCGTCGATGAACACGGCGAGATCATGCTGTCCAGTCAGGGATCGCGTCGCGGTTTGCTGCGTGAGGTGCCGGGGCATGAACAGCTGGCCTTGCAAGTGGCCGCCTTGCCGCAAACACCGGCGCAGCCGATCCAGGCACAGGTGCAGAGCGAAGGCCGCACGCTGCTGGTGCACGCGCGTTATCTGCCGGAAGTGAAATGGTCGCTGGTGGTGGAGCAGGACATGTCGGTGGCCGAACAACCGCTGTGGCAGGTGTTCTGGGTCAACCTCGGCATCAGTCTCGGCATCACGCTGGTGGTGCTGGTGATCACGCTGCTGGCGGCGCGTCATGCGCAATCGCGCCTGCAACAACTGGCCACCACCGATGCCGTCACCGGTCTGCTCAATCGTCACGCGCTGGGCATAGTGCTGGAGCAGTGGCAGAAAGAGATCCAGCGCAGTCCGGAAGCCTTGTCGGCCATTCTCATCGACATTGATCATTTCAAGCGCATCAACGACGAGCTCGGCCACCTGCGCGGCGATGATGTGCTGCGCCAGCTGGGCGCGCAGCTGCGCACCCAGGTGCGTACCAGTGATGTTGTCGCCCGCTGGGGCGGCGAGGAGTTCCTGATCCTGCTGCGCAATTGTCCGGAAGCCGAAGCGCGCACGCTGGCGGAAGCGATCCGTGAGCAATTGGCGACGCTTGCGTTTGGTTTGCCGGATCAGCGCGCCGTCACCATCAGCGCCGGTGTTGCCAGCCTGCAGCGCGATGAAACCGATACGGCCTTTTTCGCCCGTCTTGATGCGGCCCTGTATGCCGCGAAAGCGGCGGGACGCAATCAGGTGAAATGATCACCGGGCCTTGTTGCGTGGCGTTCCGCTATTCAGCTGTTTGCGCATCGGCGTGCCGCGGTCAGCAGATCGGCATGCATGTTAAGGAGTGAATGATGAATTTTCTTGCCTGCCGGGTATTCAATGACGACGGTGTGGTGCAGCACCGTCTGCAACTGATGTCCAGTGATGAGCTGTCGCTGGGAGATGTCGAGATCGAAGTCGAATACTCCTCGGTGAATTACAAGGATGCGCTGGCCTGCACCGGGCGCGGCAAAATCCTGCGCAAGTTTCCGCTCAATGCCGGCATTGATCTGGCCGGTCGCGTTGTCGCGTCTTCCGCACCCGGCGTCACGGTCGGCCAGCGCGTGCTGGTCAATGGTTGCGGTATCGGTGAAGTGCATGACGGCGGTCTGGCGCAGCGCGCGCGGGTCCCTGCGGAGTGGATCGTGCCGCTGCCGGAATCGTTGTCGACATTCGAAGCAATGACGCTTGGCACCGCCGGTTTCACCGCTGCACTCTGCCTGCATCGCATGCTGCAGAACGGTCAGCAACCGGACATGGGTCCGGTGATTGTCACGGGTGCCAGCGGCGGTGTCGGCAGTGTCGCCGTGGCACTGTTTTCTGCCCAGGGCTACGAGGTGATCGCCCTGTCCGGTCGCCCGGAACAGCACGAAAAACTGCGCGCGCTGGGCGCAAAAACCGTGTGCAGCGCACAGGATCTGGCACTCGGCAACCGGCCGCTGGAAGGTGTGCGCTTTGGCGGCGTGGTCGACAATGTTGGCGGCACACAGCTGGCAAAACTGATTGCACACGTGCAGCTCTGGGGTAATGTTGCCTGTGTCGGGCTGGCCGACAGCGAACAATTGCCGACCACGGTGTTTCCGCTGATCCTGCGCGGCGTCAGTCTGCTGGGCATCAGCAGTGCAAATTGTCCGATGCCGCTGCGGCGCGCGATCTGGCAACGTCTGGGCGCGGACTGGAAATTGCCGCAGCTGGCGCAACTGGTGCATGAAACCGTGCCGCTGTCGCAAGTCTCGCGCGTGTTTGACGAACTGCTGGATCGCAAGCGCGCCGGACGTACGGTTGTTGATTGTCAGCACTGAAACAGTTTGCCGCTTGAAAAAAGTAACCCCGCAACCCTCGCATCCCACACAACAGAAACGACAACGATGATGAAACCGCTGCTGCCCCTGTCCCTCGCGTTGGCGCTCGCCGCCAGCCCGGCATTTGCCGATGTTCACTACCGTCTGCGCATCAGCGATGCCGCGCAACATCTGGCTGAGGTCGAAGCGCGCTTTCCGCCGTCGGCTAACGGCACGCTTGACGTGCAGATGCCGAACTGGCGCACCGGCCGCTACAACATGCTCAATCTGGCCAATGGTGTGCGCTTGTTCAGCGCGCAGAATGAAAAAGGCGAAGCGCTGGCTGTGCAAAAAACCGACAAGGGTACCTGGCGCGTGCAGGCCAAGGCAGGTGACAGCGTGACGGTTCGCTACGAACTCTACGCCAACACGCTTGGCGAGCGCGTGCGCCACATTGATGACACCCACGCCTATCTGAACGCCAGCGGTGTATTCGTTTACGCCGAGCCCTTCCGCAAAGACGCCATCAAGCTTGAACTTGATGTGCCGAAAGGCTGGGTGTCGCGTTCCGGCATGGACAAGTTCGGTTGCGATCACTGCTTTGTCGCCAGTGACTACGATCAGCTGACTGATTCGCCCATCGAAACCGGCGAGCATGAATTCCACAGCTTCAGCGTCGATGGCCGCACCATCGAGGTCGCCATCTGGGGACGGGGCAATTACGACGGCAAAAAAATGGCCGACGATCTGAAAAAGATCGTCATCGAAGGCAAAAAGCTGTTTGGTGAATACCCGTTCAAGCAGCGCTATCTTTTTATTGTTCACGCGACCGATGGCGCCGGCGGGGCAACTGAGCACGTCAATTCCACCGTGATCCAGAAACCGCGCTGGACCTTCCAGGCACGCAAGGATTATCTGGGATTCCTGCGCACCGCGGCGCATGAGTTTGTGCACACCTGGAACGTCAAGGCCTATCGTCCGAAAGAGATGGTGCCCTATGACTACCAGAACGAAAACTACAGCCGCCTGCTGTGGATCGCCGAAGGTCACACCTCGTATTACGATGAATTGCTGACGCTGCGTGCCGGCCTGCAAACCCGCGACGAGTTCATGGATGAGCAGGCAAAAACCATTGATGACTACCTGCATCAGCCGGGACGTTTCCAGCAATCCGCCGGCGACGCCAGCTTCGATGAATGGATCGCCGTTGGTGGTGAGCGCGCGCGCAACGCCTCGGTCAACATTTACAGCAAGGGCCAGATGCTGGCGACCATGATGGATATCGGCGTTCGCCGCCAGACCCAGGGCAAGAAAGGCCTCGAAGATGTACACCGTCACCTGTATGCGCATCATCGTGTCGATCAGGGCGGCTACGGCGAAGCAGATGTCCGCAATGCGCTGAAAGTGGTCAGCGGCCAGGACTGGACGCAGTGGTGGGCGCAGTATGTGGACGGCACGGCAGAAATTCCCTTTGATGAACTGCTCGACGCCGTGGGCCTGAAACGTCTGGTCGAGCCGGCCAAGGATGAGCCGGTGAAAGAAGAATGGTGGAGCGGTTTCAAAGTGCGCGAAGGCAGTGAGCCGGCTACTGTCAGTGAAGTCGAACGCGACAGTCCGGCCTGGAAAGCCGGTCTGGTTTCCGGCGACATCATTGTTGCCGTCAACGGCTTGCGCGTGACGTCAAAAGACATGGCTGATCGTGTTGCACTGATGACCCAACCACCGCTGAAACTGCATCTGTTCCGCCGCGATGAACTGCGTGAACTGTCGCTGACACCGGTCCGTCAGCCGAAGGGCAAAATCAAGCTCAAGGCGCTGGATAAAGTCAGCGATCAGCAGAAAGCGCTGAACACCCGCTGGCTCGGTGTGGAATGGCCGAAGAAGTAACTTGTCACGCTGTTCTGCTGCACTTGTCGAGTCGGCAGAACAGGGATGCGGCGCGCCGGTGCGCGCCGCATCAGGGAGCAGAGCGATCATGATCACGCTTTACGGACCGCAGGGTGTACGCACCTGGCAGGCCGGTGAAACCGGCCTGATGGACGCCGTGCGCAATGCGCGCTGGATAGATTTGCTGATGCCCGGTCGCGATGAAGAATTGCTGATCGAACGGGCACTGGAAATTGACGTCCCGACGCGTTCGGAAATGCAGGCGCTGGAAAGTTCCAGTCGCTTGTACGAAGAAAACGGCGGCTTGTTCATGACCGCGACCATCCTGGCCTATTCCGATACCGACAAACCGGAATCGGCGGCAGTGACCTTCATCCTGTTGCCGAATGTCCTCGTCAGCTTGCGTTACGCCGATCCTCGACCGTTTCGTCTGGTCACCCAGCATTTCGCCACGCGCAGCCGTGTCGATGAATTGTCGAGCCGCATTTTCATGACCCTGCTGTCGGCAGTCATCGATCGCTTGGCTGATGTGCTGGAGCGCGTGACCGTCGATCTGGATACGCTGTCGCGTGATATTTTTTCCCGGCTGGAGCCGGGAGCAGGCGGACGCGATGGCGATGCCTTCAAACGCTACCTGTTGTCGATAGGCCGCAGCGGTGATCTGGTGGCGCGCATCCGCGAAAGCCTGACCAGCGTCAGCCGTTTGCACAGCTTCGTCGCCGAAGCCGAACGTCTGCCGCCGACAGCGGAATACCGCGAACAACTCGCCACATTGCGCAGCGATTTGACTTCACTCAGCGATCACTCGGCCTTTCTCGGCAGCAAAGTGGCGTTCCTGCTCGATGCCACGCTGGGCATGGTCAGCATCGAACAGAACGGCATCATCAAAACCCTGTCCGTCGCCGCCACCGTCTTTCTGCCGCCGACACTGATCGCCAGTATTTACGGCATGAACTTCGAACACATGTGGGAACTGCGCCACCCGATTGCCTACCCCATCGTCCTCGGCCTTATCGTCCTCTCCGGCGCATTGCCCTACTGGTTCTTCCGTCGCAAAGGTTGGGTATAAGTCCGTGTCAGTGACGGATGTACCGAGCGATGCCAGCAGCGAAGGATAGAGCACAGCGAAACCCATCGGCGTAAAGCGGTGTAGAATTGTGTCTCAGCAAGCCTAGTGTATGCGCATGCTGAGACATATGCGTCTCTGTCACAGGTTCCGCGCAGGGGAGTATGCGCCGGATAATATGACAATGAGTATCGCTACATCTGCATGCCCAACGCAAAAGGTATCGACCATGGTCGACGAAGAATTTGATATCCTTAGTACTCGCTAGGCACGAGTCGCAAAGGTAGTCGTGCGGCATTATCGTTCTGAACACTTGTTGGTGGAACTTCTTCTGACTTTTCGTACTGAGGTTTATCGATGATTAGGATAGCTTTGATAGCATTTTCGATGCTGCTGACAGGATGCGGGCATATCCATGCGAAAATGTACCCCGGCTCTATGCTGCCTCGAGAGAAAATCGCGACGGTTACTGCGGTACGCGGGAGTGGTGTTCATGTAAAATCGGTGGACGGAAAATTTACCGTTGATTTGGCCACAACCTTTATAAATGGTAATAGGTACGCAAGTTCAGTTGATGTCCTTCCGGGTAAACACACCTTGAGTCTCAAGTATTCAAATCGTCATTCGATTTCATTCGCTGACCTTTGGTTTGTTGCAGAGGCAGGCCAGGAGTACTCGGTCATGTCCTTATTGGATGGGTATGGTGTCAGGCTCTGGATTGAAGAAAAAGGCACGAGAAGGAAGGTAGGCGGGGTCGTAGGAAGTGTTGACGAACCGTGGAACTGAGCCAGATGCTTTGCGCAACGCAGTCGACCGTTCTGAAGTGATGTGTCATAGCTTTTGATAGAAGGCGTGTGCGCCTCCCGTGGTTGCGCTTCAGTGAGCGGTGGCAGTTACACAGTTCGGTTGACAGACTCCGCTTCTGTGCTTTTTCGCATCAGGGCGACGGGTTTCGGCGCTTTGCGCCTCTACCCATCCTACGCATGGCTCACACTCAGATATCGGTCGGCGATGCGGAGGAGTTCGTCCATTTCTTTCAGCAGTTGCGGCAGCAGGATCACTTCGCGTTCGGCGTCGCCGGTTTTCAGGGCGGTTTCCAGATCGCGGGCGCAGGCTTTCAGACGCGGGACGCCGACGTAGCAGCAGGCACCGTGGAATTTGTGTATTTGCGCTTTCAGCACTTCAGCGTCGCCGCTGTCGCGGGCTTCGCCAATCGCCTGTCGCGCGTCGGGAATGCTGTCGACCAGCATCTGCAGCATGCTGCGCGCCAGTTCCGGTTTGTGATTGGCCATTTTCAGGGACTGGGGCCAATCGAGTACGGCTTCGCTGCTTGCCGTCGCTGATTCCGCGCTGGCATTTGCCGGATGCTCAGGATGCGTGTCGCCCAGCAAGCGGGTTTGCGGGCGCACGGAAGCGTGGCGCCAGCGCAGGACAACATTGCGCAAATCATCTTCGCTGACCGGTTTGGTCAGGTAGTCATCCATGCCGGCGCGGAGCAGGTTTTCGCGCTCGCCGAGCATGGCGTGTGCGGTGAGAGCAATGATCGGTGTGTCGCGGTGGCGTGCGTGCGCGCGCAGGGTGCGCGTTGCTTCGATGCCGTCCATTTCCGGCATCTGGATATCCATCAGGATCAGATCAAAGTCGCGATCACGGGCCACGCTGATGGCTTCGGCACCGCTGCGCGCGAGACTGACTTGCGCGCCCATGTCGGCAAGCAGTTCAGCAACCAGCAGCAGGTTGGCGTCGTTGTCATCGACAGCGAGTATGTTGCAGCTGATCGGCGCGACGCTGTGACTGGCCGGCGCATCGGCGAGTTTCCGGTCTTGCTGGAACACTTGCTGAAGCGCTCCGAACAGGCGGCGATGGGCCAGCGGTTTGCTGATGCACAGATCCGCGCCCAGTTGTTGCAAAGCCTGATGCTCACCCGAGTCAACACTGGCACTGGCGGCGATACAGGCGATGCCGTTTTCCGCTGACAGTTTGGCGATGCGGGCCAGCCAGTCACCGTGCTGCTGGCTGTTGATGCCGCCAAGCAGAATGAGATCCGGCGGCTGCTGCATGGCGATGCGTTTGCGCAGTTCGGTTTCCAGTTCTTCAAGTGTCAGCAATTCACTGAAGCCGATCTGCCAGGATGTCAGCAGATGCCCCATGGCGAGGCGTGCAGTGGCATGCGGTTCAAACACCAGCGCCTGTTTGCCCGGCCAGTCAACGCCGGGCAGTTTGTGCGTGCTGTTGCTGTCACGAGAGTCATCGCGGTTGCGATCGCAGCGGATGGTGAACCAGAACGTCGAGCCTTTTCCGGCTTCGCTTTCGACGCCCATTTCGCCGCCCATTTCCTGCACGTAGCGCTGGCTGATCACCAAGCCCAGTCCGGTGCCGCCGAATTTGCGCGTGGTGCTGGAATCGGCCTGGGCAAAGGCCTTGAACAGGTTCTTGCGTTGCTCGCTGCTGAGGCCAATACCGGTGTCGCGTACGTGCAGGCCGATCACGACCTGATCATCGGTTTCGGTTTCGACCATCACCCGCACTTCGATGCTGCCCTGTGGTGTGAACTTGATGGCGTTGTTGATCAGATTGGTCAGCACCTGGCGGATGCGCAGCGTGTCGCCGAGCAGATTGGCCGGCACATCGGAATACACCAGCGCGACCAGTTCCAGATGTTTGTCGGCCGCTTGCGGGGCCAGCAGTGTGAGCACGTCATCAACCAGATCACGCAGGTCCAGCGGTGACTGTTCCAGCACCAGCTTGCCGGCTTCGACTTTCGAGAAGTCGAGAATGTCGTCGATGATGCCGAGCAGGCCCTGTGCGGAGCGTTTGATGGTGAACAGGAATTCGCGCTGCTTGTGGGTCAGCTCGGTTTTCAGCAGCAGGTTGGTGAAACCGATGACGCCGTTCATCGGCGTGCGGATCTCGTGACTCATGTTGGCGAGAAATTCGGATTTCACGCGACTGGCTTCCAGCGCATCGCGGCGCGCGCTGTCGAGTTCGAGGTTGCGGCGTTCCAGTTCCTTGTTGTTGTTTTCCAGATCGCTGGTCGCCTGTTCGATGCCGGCCTGCATTTCTTCGTGTGAGGATTTCAGTGCTTGGGCCATGCTGAGAATGCCGTTCTCGAGCACCTTCAGTTCGCCGGTGGCGCGGGTGTTCAGCTCGACATCGAACTGGCCGTCGCGGATACGATTGACCGCCTGAGCCATCTGAATGATCGGCAGGATCACGCGTCGCGCCAGACGCAGCGCCAGCCAGCTGCCGAGGCCGGCGCTAAAGATCACGATCAGCAGCGCCAGTGTCAGGGTTTCGTAAAAGCGCAGCGACGCCGCGTCGCGCGACATCAGCACGGCGACGTAACCGAGCGGTGGCGTGGTGTTGGATGGATTCAGCGCGTAGCGATCCAGACTCGCTGACAGTGGCTGGATCGGCGCGCGAACGATGATGCCGTTGTCGACGTCGTTCCAGATCAGGTTGCCGGCGATTTCGCCTTCGCTGCGCAGGCTGCGAACCTGGCGTTCGGTGCCGGTTTTTTCCAGCAGACGGTGCTCGGCATCGAATACGGCGATGGCGGCAATGTCCTCGTCGTTGTCGCGCGCAGCATTCAGCAGCGCATTGAGTTGCTGGCGATTGGCGGAGCTGACGCCGTACTCGCTGGCGTAAGCGAGGTGCAGAGCCAGTGTCTGGCCGCGCTGGCGCAGCGACTGCCGCGTATCCACCAGATGCTCGCTGACGAAAAATCCGAGCAACACCAGCGCCACGAGTACGCAGGGTGCCAGCGCCAGCAGCAGAATCCGATAGCGTATGCCCCAGTCCATCATGGTGCGGTCATTCCTTGTCGAGGATCAGGTGGGCCGGCAGTGTCGCGGCGTCGAAGTTCAGTGACAGTTTACGCAGCACCGCTTCGTTGAGTTGCAGATGCAGCGGATGTGCCGGTTCGCGGCGCACAGTCGCCGGACGCCGGCTGTTGGACTGGGCCTTTGTAGAGGACGATTCGGCAGCAAGCAATTCGGCCGCGAACTGGGCGGCACGCGCCATTTGTTCTTCCGGCTGCGGATACAGCGCGGCGATGGCGCCGGCCTGCAGGCTTTGCCGATCGAAGCCGATCACTGGCAGGTGGACGGCGAGGCTTTCGCGCAGGAACAGTGCGCGCGGATTACCGGTCGCGCCGTCGGTTTCCGGCCACAGCTGTGCGTCGGGCAGCAACAGGAACAGGCTGATGGCCGGACGCAGGTGTTTCAGCAGCCGTGCCGCCGGCTCACCGGGATGCACCAGCCGGTGATGCATTTGCAGGCCCTGACGGCGCGCGGCGTTGAGCCAGTCGAGTTTGCTGCTGACACTATCCGGGCCGAACAGTACGCCGAGCACTGGCGTGTCCACCTGCAGGGCGCGGGCCAGCAGTAGGGCATCGTCGGGCGCTGCGCTGCCCCAGAGCAGATGCATCTGGCGACCCGCCGGCCAGCGTTGTTCGCGGCGTACCTGGGCGTGGCGCGAGGCCAGCAGATGGAGGTGAGGACGGTTGCTGCCGCTGGCCAGTACGGCATCGGCGGCGGCGTCATCAAGGGTGACGACAAGTCCGGCATCGGCCAGCGCGTCGCGCAGTGCGGTTTCGTTGGCGTAGCGGTCGAGTGTCAGCCGGCGCAGCGGCCTGCCGGTAGCCAGCGTTTGCCAGTGGCGGGCGAAGCTGCCGGACAGGGTGCGGGCCTGCAGCGTCCGCGCATCGACTGGCGCGCTCCGGCTGTCCTCGCTGGTGCTGTCCAGCCAGATCAGTTCGCCGGCGGCCAGCAGGCGCAGCGGCGCCAGACTCGCCAGCAACAGCAGCAGCAGGCCGAGTTGCCGTAGCGCCTGCGGGGCGGGGGGCGGCGACAAGGTTCGGTGCAAGGCTTGAAGCAGTGTCCGGCGGCAGGGCAGGGCGAACGGCATGCGGGACGGATCTCCATGATCGGCCGGGCTCAGGCGGGCCGGCGGACAGGAACAGGCGTGCCGCATTATGGCAAAGCCTTGGCGCGGTTGGCGTGGTGATCAGCGTGCGTTGCCGGACATGCGTCAGATTCTGTCGTTGCCCGTGCGCATGCCGAACGGGGCGGAGGTGTCAGCCGGAACACGCCGACCGCCAGCCGCAGCCATCCTGCTAAAATGCCGGCCCTTTTCCGCCGCCGGCGCCCGCACACCAATGAACCTGCTGGTCTTTGACATTGAAACCGTGCCCGACATCGCCGGTTTGCGCCGTCTGAATAATCTCGACGCCGGACTGTCCGATGCCGACGTGCTCGCCGCCGCGCAATTGCTGCGCCGGCAGAAAACCAATGGCAGCGATTTCCTGCCGCTGCACCTGCAGCGTGTGGTGGCGATCTCGGTGCTGTTGCGGCACAGCGATCGCGGCAACGAGCAGATCCGGGTCTGGAGCATCGGCACCGTCGACAGTGACGAGAAAGAGATCATCCAGCGCTTTTTTGATGGCGTGGAAAAATACACGCCGCAGCTGATCAGCTGGAACGGTGGCGGTTTTGATCTGCCGGTGCTGCATTACCGCGCCATGCTCCACGGCGTGGTGGCCGAGCGTTACTGGGAAAGCGGCGATCACGACAACACGTTCCGCTGGAACAATTATCTGAACCGCTATCACGAACGGCATCTGGATCTAATGGACACGCTGGCGCTGTACCAGAACCGCGCGTTTGCGCCGCTGGACGACATGGCGACGCTGATGGGTTTCCCCGGCAAGATGGGCATGAGTGGCGCGAAAGTCGCCGAGGCCTTTGCCAACGGCGAGATCCAGGCAATACGCGATTACTGCGAAACCGATGTCATGAACACCTATCTGGTATACCTGCGTTTCGAGCAGATGCGCGGCCGGCTGACACCGGCGCAGGTGCAGGAAGAACAACAACGCCTGCGCGACTATGCTGGCGCCGCTGCCAGCAGCGAAAACAAGGCGCACTTCCAGCAATTCCTGTCGCGCTGGGTCTGAGTGCCCGGCGCGTTTTCCGATTTTTTCTCAAGCAGACGAGCATGAAAAAGCACCGCAAACGCCTTCCCGAGGCCACGCCGACCGTGGTCATCGAAAGTCTTGCCCATGACGGTCGTGGCGTCGCCCGCATCGATGGCAAGGCCATATTTGTCGACAACGCGCTGGCCGGTGAAACCGTGCGTTTCCGATACACGCACACGCACAGCAAATTCGACGAAGGAGTCGCCGAGATCATTGAGGTTGCGTCGCCGGATCGCGCCGAGCCGCGTTGCCCGCATGCCAGTATTTGCGGGGGATGTTCTTCGCAGCACATCAAACCCGAGGTGCAGATCCGCGAAAAAGAGAAAACCCTGTTCGATCAGCTGGCGCATTTTGGCAACGTGAAAGTGCCGGACGTGCTGGCACCGCTGACCGATGAGGTCTGGGGCTACCGGCGCAAGGCGCGCGTCGGCGTGAAATATGTGGAAAAGAAGAACGGCGCGCTGGTGGGGTTCCGGGAAAAGCGGTCGCACTTTCTGGCGGCTATCGATCAGTGCCATGTGCTCGATGCCCGCATCGGCCTGATCATTCCGCAGCTGCGGGCCTTTATCTCCGAGCGCGATGGCCGTGCGCAATTGCCGCAAATCGAGATCGCTTGCGGTGACACGCAGGCGGCCATCGTGCTGCGTCATCTGCAAGCTCTGAGCGAAGCCGATCGCGCCGCGTGGATTGATTTCTGCGCGCAGCATCAGCTGGAACTCTGGCTGCAGCCGGGCGGCTACGACAGCGTGCACAAGGCCTGGCCGGAAGACGGCAACAACCGGCTCACGTACGCGCTGCCGGATTTCGGACTGGAAATGCGTTTCCATCCGCTCGATTTCACCCAGGTCAATGCCGGCATCAATCGCAAGATGATTCGCAAGGCCATCGAATTGCTGGACCCGCAGCCGACTGATCGCGTGCTGGATCTGTTCTGTGGTCTGGGCAATTTCACCTTGCCGCTGGCGACACGCTGCCGCGAAGTGGTGGGCGTCGAGGGCGAGGGCGCGATGGTGGTGCGCGGTGAAGAAAACGCCCGGCACAACAAGCTCGACAACGTTCGCTTCTTCGCTGCCGATCTGGCCAAGGATCTGCCGGCCCAGCCCTGGGTCGGCGAAGGTTTTGACCGCATTCTCATCGACCCGCCGCGCTCCGGCGCGCTGGAAGTAGTGCGCGAACTGGCGCGCTTCCGCGCCAAGCGCATCGTCTATGTGTCCTGCAATCCGGCGACACTGGCGCGCGATGCCGGCGAGCTGATCAAACTCGGCTACACACTGCAGAAAGCCGGCGTCATGGACATGTTCCCGCACACCACGCATGTCGAATCGATTGCCGTGTTTGACCGGGCTGACTGAGCCGATTCACCGATCAGGCGGTCCGGGCGCGTGGCGCGACATCTGATGGCCTCGCGTTGCCAGTCCGGCAGCTTGTCCTTGTTTGTCCCGGAAGCCGGCCGTTGCGCCGGCTTCCGCGTTTTCGGGCTGTGCGTTCCGGGCTATGAAACTCCGGCGCGCTTTCTGTTCTGCGTGTCGTTCTGCACAGATGAATTGGTAATTTCCCGCAATGACGGTCTGCGGCGCGCACTACGCTGCGTGCAGGCAGCCGGCGACGCACGCATAGGGCTGCCGGGAGCAAATCATGCGCTGGCAATTTCTGATGGCAGGCGTCGTGGTCAGCATGGCGCTGACGGCTTGTGCGACACCGTCCACGCGTGACAGCGGCAAGGCGCAGGCCCTGCCGGTTGAGGGCGGACGTTACGACGTCGAAAAGATGGCGGTTGTGGAATCGCAGGCACGGGTCATGGGTGTGCAGGTGTACTGGATCAATCCGCCGCGGGCAGCGAAGCAGAAACCCTGATCCCTGGACACAGGTTCAGCCACGAATTTCGCGGTGAACCGGCGTATTTCGCTGATCGCGCCTTCTTCGCGTGAAGGCGTTGTGTCATTGCGTGCTGAAAATCCGCGTCGTCAACTGTTGAGAACGCCAATCATCAAGTCGATGGCGACGGTGATACCGAGCAGGGCGCTGTAAAGCGTGCCGACGACGGTGTACTTGATTGTGGTCATCAGCCAGCCCTGTGCATACACCCGCTTTTGCATCAGGAGCAGGTAGATCGGAATCCACAGTCCGCCGGCGATCACCACGGCCTCGCAGGCGCCAGCCAGCCAGGGCAGAGTGGCGTCGACTTTGTCGGCCAGCCGGCCGAGCGGGATCATCAGCGTCAGCAGCAGGAACAGGAAACAATGACTGTGCACCGCCACCATCAGGTGTTCGAGATAACGCCGGCGTGAAAAGGCGTAACAGCATTTCAGCAGCAACGCGAATACCGGCAGCAGGATGAACATCGACTGCGGCAGCACCTGCAGCATTTCCTTGACCATGCGATCAGGATTGTCCATGGCCGCCTGGGCTTTTTTCTCCAGTTCGACATTGATACTGGTCAGCCAGGCGTTGGTGGCATCCGGCAGGAAAGGCAGTTTGACGACGTTGCTGTCGCCGCTGGTGAAAATGCCGATGCGCGGACCGCGCCGGCCTTTGTTCGGCGCCGGGTCGCTGTCGCTTGCGGGCTCATCGCCGGTGAGTGCAGCCGCCGCCGGTGCGGGCATCAGCGGCTCCGGTATGTCAGGCGGGGCGATCTCGATGGCTCCCGCTCCGTTTTCCGGCATGACGATGCCCTGTTCGCGCAACTGGCGCCGTGCTTCTTCGGCCGCTTTCAGGCCCGCTTCGGCGCGCTGGCGCGCGTCTTCCAGCAGCGCTTTCAGTTCCGGATCAACTTCGGCGATGCGCGCGATGGTGTCCGGATCGTTCAGTTCACTCAGCAGTTCCGGCTGCTTCTGGAGCAAATCCGGATCGGCGCGCAATTCCGACGCCAGGGATTGCAGATCGCGACCATTGATGCGCAGATTCTTGTTGATGTTGATGGTGCTGCCGATGACCAGGAAAAACAGCAGGCTGGCGATCACGTACAGGCGCAGCGGTGGCACGTAGCGCTCGCGGCGGCCGGAAAAATATTCGTTGGTCAGCCAGCCCGGCCGGGTCAGCAGCGGCTTCAGCGTGCGCACGGCGCGCGAATCCATGTCGAACACGTCGTGCATCAGATCGCGCACAAACAAGCCGAACGAGCGCACCGACTCGCGTTCATGCTGGCCACACTGGTAGCAGTAGGGACCACTCATCGCCGTCAGGCAGTTGGTGCACAGGCGCGGAGCGGCCGGCACAACGGTGGTCAGGCCGCCGGCGAGGCTGCCGCGCGACACGGACGGATCGCGCCGGGCACCAGCGGGTGTCAGCGCGTGAGCGTGTGCTTCGGGAGTAAGGGAGGTCGAGTTCATGGGCTGCAGCGCCGGCCCGTCGCAGCGACAGGCGAAAATTCCGTGCGCAAGCCTAAGCCATGCCGTCCATGGCGGCAATTTTGTCCGCGTGTCGGCGTGTTTCAATGGCGACAACATGCTTGCTGGTGAGAGCAGTCTCCGGCGTCAAAGATGCCCTGAATAACTGCTCCGTTCATCCTGGCCCTCACGAAGGATGAACGGAGTTCCGCGGAGACCTCGCCCGTTTGTGGTTCAGGAGCTTGCCAGTTTGCGTTGCCGGAAGCGCCAGACTCCGAGGCTGCTGCTGGCGGCACCGACCAGCATCAGCACGCCGACAGGCAGCGCCATTTCCGCGACGCTGAACTGGCGCCAGATCGCACCTTCGAGCGCCAGAATCGCCCATTTGATCGGGCTGATGTGGCTCACCTGCTGCAACCACTCCGGCAACAGGAACAAGGGGATCATCGAGCCGCCGATCATGCCCAGCACCATGAACACCGCCCAGCCCATGCCGTTCACTGCCTGTTCGGTCGGCGCCAGCGCGGCGAGCAGCATCATCAGTCCGGCGAAACAGCTGCACAGCGCCAGCACCGCGACGGCAAGCATGACCAGATCTGGCAACGCCACCTTGAACAGCAAACGCGCCAGCAACAGCAGCAGGATATTGACCGTCAGCAGCGACAGGAAACAGGCGCCGGCTTTGCCGAGCAGCACGGCGGAATCACTGATGGGCGCGGTGAGCAGACGCAGCAGCGTGCCCTGCGTGCGCTCCTGCACCAGCGAACTGCCGAACGCCATCAGGCAACCGAGACTGCCCCAGATGATCGCCTGCGGAAACAGCACGGCATACACGTTGCCGGGTCCGCGCTTCTTGACGCTCATGTCCACGTGTTCGACAGCGAGCGGCGTGAAAGCGGCCGGTTTTTTTTCTGCGTTCGCGGCTGTTGTGGCGGACGATTGCGGTGTGTTCGTAGATTGCGGATCAGCAGAGACCTGCGGCACGTCAGTGGCGAGTTTTGCCATGCGCGGCAGGAATTCACCGAGCAGATCGCGCCACTCGGCCGGCATGTCCGGTGTCCGCTGCATCTGCGCCAGTGTGTCGTCGAGGGTTTTCTGCGCGTGTCCGGGTGAAAACACGCGCTCAAAGCGGGCACTGGCGTAGCGCATCAGTACACCTTCGAGCATGCCGGTCTCGGCACTGCGCGCCGGATCGACACCGAGCTGCACCTGCGGTGCGCGCGGTCCGAACGGAATGCCGTAGCGCTCACCAAAACCAGCCGGCAATTTCAGCCAGGCACTCTGTTTGCCCTGACGGACTGCCGCTTCAGCAGCGGCAGCATCCATCAGCGTGACATTCAGTTCCGGTGCGGCCTGCAGCGTGGCGACAAAGGCCTGCGTATCGGCGTGCGTGTCCTCCTGAATGATGGCCAGACGGATACGGCGCGGCCCGTCATTGCCGCCCATCATGCTGCCGAACAGCACGGCAAACAGCAGCGGAAACATGAAGGTGAAAAACACCGCCACTTTGTCGGTAAACAGCAGGCGCAAATCCTTGCGCGCAATAATCCAGAGTGTATGCATGTTCAATCCCTCAGCTGCCGGCCGGTGAGATGCAGGAAGACGTTTTCCAGTGACGGCGGCCGCACGCTGATGCGCGCCGCGTCGCTGCCGGTTTCCGCCAGCCATGCACGCAGATGTTGTTGTGGTGCAGGCGTGCTGACGCGGCGCAGATCGTCACCGCAGCGCCAGACGATTTCGCTGTCACCGCCGTGGCGGGCAAGCAGGCCATCGAGCGTGTCGAGCGCCAGCAGGCGGCCGTGATCGACAATCGCGATGCGATCACAAAGCCGTTCGGCTTCTTCCATGTAATGCGTGGTGTAGAGCACGGTCTTGCCGGCCGCACGCAGCTGCAACACGGTGTCGAACAGTTGCGCGCGCGATTGCGGATCGACGCCGGCAGTCGGCTCGTCGAGCAGAATGATGTCGGGATCGTGAACCAGCGCGGCGGCCAGATTCAGCCGGCGCTTCATGCCACCGGAAAAACCGGCGACGCGATCATGCCGGCGATCAGCAAGTTGTACGGCGTCCAGCACGCGGGCGATGGCCGTCGCCGCCGCTGCGCCGCGCAGTCCGTACAGGCCGGAAAAAAACGCCAGGTTCTCCTGCGCACTCAGGCGTTCGTACAGCGCCAGCGCCTGCGGCGCCAGACCGATGCGCCGGCGTGTGCGCAGATCGGTGGTCGGCAGGCCGTCAAGCGCCACCGTGCCGGCATCCGGCGCCAGCAGCCCGGCGATCATCGCCACCGTGGTGCTCTTGCCGGCGCCGTTCGGGCCGAGCAGGCCGACAATCTCACCCGTCGCCAGCGACAGGCTCAGACCATCGACGGCCTTGTGCGCACCGTAGGCTTTTTCCAGTCGTTCCAGTTGCAACATGCAAACCTCCTTGGTGAGGCTGCAGTGTCGCGATTCAGGGCG
The DNA here is from genome assembly GCA_041913605.1 of Permianibacter sp. Taxonomy (GTDB): domain Bacteria; phylum Pseudomonadota; class Gammaproteobacteria; order Enterobacterales; family Permianibacteraceae; genus Permianibacter. The sequence goes on along the minus strand of JAYSEY010000014.1, from coordinate 109,052 downwards.
CCGTGACGGCAGTGCCGGATGTCATGGACGCGGGATGACAATTGTCAGGACGGGACGGAGGCCCAATCCTGCGGGCAAAAAAATGCGCGCCGCGCCGCTCGTCCTGAGCAGCTGCCGGCGCGCCAGCAAGCAGTCATTGGGCAAAAGCTCGCCGATGTCGAGCCGGGGTCAGCATGACGGGGAAATATTGCAGTCAGGTAACGGTGTTTGACCCGAAACGGACGTCCACGGTTGTAGCGCGTAGTCTCGGTTGTGCTGCGTAGCCTTGCGGAGGCTGCCGGTTCGACTGTCGCGCTGACGATGGCTGGTCAAACGCCGGGAATGTTCTCTGTCCGTTGGCTTGCGGTCAGGGCGCCTTGCGACTCGCGGTCGGCATAAGGCGACGCAACGGTGCACGACTGTTCCATGCGCCTGAATCCCGGTCGGAACGCCAACATGCGACTGGCAGCGCTGCGCGCGACGCCGCACAATATGCAGCCTGATTCCCGAGCGGATTTTTCCATGAACCACCCTCACGTCCACGGTTCCGACTGCGACCACGATCACGACCATGACGCTGCACACGTCCACGGCCCGGATTGTGATCACGACCACGATCATCACCATCATCACCACGCGCCGCAGCAGCCCTATGTGAATCCGCTGCGCGATGTCGGCCGCAATGATCCGTGCCCCTGCGGCTCGGGCAGCAAGTTCAAGAAATGTCACGGCAAGTGATGGTGGCCTGATGGACATCATCATGCAGCGCAGCCAGTGCGCCCTGCTGCTGCGCCGTCTGGAGCAGCAGTTGCGCGACGATGGCCTGTGGGCCGAGGTCATGCCCAGTGCGGAACGGCTGGCGAGCACGCTGCCGTTTGCCGTCGATACGCTGAGTATCGAGGAGTGGCTGCAGTTCATTTTCCTGCCGCGCATGCGCGCGCTGCTCGACAGCGGTCAGCCGCTGCCGCAGGGCGCCGGTCTGGCTGCTTATGCCGAAGTGGCTTATCGCGAGGATCTGGCGGCGCGCGCCTTGTTGCTGGCCGTGCTGCGCGATTTCGACGCCTTGCTGGCCAAGCCTCGGCTGCACTGATCTTGGCCGGTTGTGCCGGCCGGGACGCCGCCGTTTATCGCATCGCGATATCCGGGTTTTGACATGTCCGATCCGGAGCACTCCGGTTTGGCACGTCCCGGTCAGGAATGTCTTGGCCAGACAGGAATGTCTTAGCCAGAAAAGCTCCGGTCAGGAATGCCCGGATTCCGAATGCGCGCTGCGGACCACCCGGCCATTGCGGATGGACAGGCCTTCAGCGGCCAGCTTCGCCAGTTGTTTGCGCGCCATGTCGCTATCCGGGGCAAACGCTGGCCGGCCGTCGGCGCGCAGCACCCGGAACCAGGGCAGCCGCGAGCCGGACGGCAGGCTGGCCATGACTTTGGCAACGATGCGATGACCGCGCGGCAAACCTGCCTGGCGGGCGACTTCGGCGTAGGACCAGGCCTCGCCGCGCGGGATGTTGGCAACGACGGTGAGGATGCGGCTGCGGCGTTCATCCTGCTCGCAGTTGACAAGTTTCCCGGAAGTCATTATAAGGTCGCGCGATTTTTGAGCAGCCGGAGAGGTCAGCAGTATGGCGGGTTTGGGTGGCCTGGACGAAGAGTTTGTCGAAGCAGCGGAAAGCAGCAGCAGCGAAGCGCCGGCGGAAAACATCAATGTTGACCCGGGTGCGCCGAAGCAGCCGCCGCGTTGGCGACAAATCGAGATGATGCGCGAGAAGCGCGCACTCAGCGACCTGCTCGAGTCCTACGATGAGTGGGAATTTGATGACAGCGAGGAAGAGTGAAGCGCAACCGGCATCGGGTGTGACATCTTCAGCAGAACGGCGCGAGTGATCGCGCCGTTCGCGTTTCCGGTCGTTCTTTTTTCCGACTTGCCGGTTTTGCGGGCCGGCCGGATTTCCGGCTGGCGGCGGCTTACCAGTTGGGCGCGCCCAGCTCCGCAAGTTGCCGGCCATCGGCTTCGTACCAGTGGCGGAGCAGGCTGTGCGAAACGCTGGCCGGCGTCGGCAGGCGCATCTCGTCGGCCAGCACCGCCGCGCGCAACTGGTCACGTGACAGCCAGCGCGCATCCTGCAACTCGCGATCAATAAGCTCGATGCTGGTGGTGCTGGCTTCAGCAAAGAACGCCAGCATCAGCGAGGCCGGAAACGGCCAGGGCTGGGAGGCGAAGTAGCGCACGCTGCGGATGCCGATGCCGGCTTCCTCCATGACTTCGCGCACCACGGCCTGTTCCAGGGTCTCGCCCGGTTCAACAAAGCCGGCCAGCACCGAATAGCGTTTCTCGGGCCAGATGGCCTGCCGGCCGAGCAACAGTTTTTCCTCATGGGTGACGGCGACGATGATGGCCGGGTCGGTGCGCGGGAAATGCGCCTGGCCGCAGCGCTGGCAACGTCGGCTGTGGCCGGCTTCCTGTATCGCGGTGGCGCCGCCGCAGGCCGCGCAGAAGCCGTGCTGGGCGTGCCAGTGCAGCAGGCCCTTGGCCTGAAAGCAGTAGTGCGCACGGTCCGCGGACAGGGTGGCGGCCAGCACGCGCAGATCGGCAAAGTCGCTGTCGGCCAGTGCCAGATCCGCAGGTTGCTCCAGTGCCAGCGTGTAGGTCGGACAGCCGTCGTAGCGCCCCAGAAACAGCAGCGCTGCCTGTTGCGCCGCGGACAACCGGCTGACCGGCAGCCACCAGCGATCCGGATGCAGGACCCGCTGCTGCCAGAACGGCAGCACGCGGGCATCCGGCTGGGCCAGCAGTTCGCGCTGGACGTGGGCGTCCTTGCGCAGGTGGGCTTCGCGCTGCAGACCGAGCTGCAGGACGTCGGCCGGGTTCGGGGACGCCATCGGAACTCCTGTAAGCCGGGAATACATGCCCGGAATGTATGCCGCGCTTGCATGCCGGAAAACAACCGGGCAGATCGCCGGCGCGGGCCTTCGGGCAGGGCGCCGGCATTCTGCGCCGCAGCACCGCAGGCAGCAACCGTCAGTGGCTGTTGGCAAAAGTGCCGCGAATTGTTCGCAATCGACTGATTTTCTATCACTTTTCCGGCCGTGAACCGCGACTGCACCGGGTCTGCACCGGACAAAACCGCCAATCCGCAATGTCTGTTTACAGATTGAACAAGACACCCAATGTTTCACTGTTATAGTGAAGTAACACACCGGTTCCGACAGCTCGGGCGCGGGACGGTGCGTGGATTCGGATGACTGGCGCCGGACTGATCGGTCCGGGTACTCAACCGACAAGCGAGCGTGCTCCGGTGCGCCCGTACACAGCGACAAGGGGAGCAGCAATGCAGGCGGAGTGGCACAACGACGCCCCGATTTACCGGCAGCTACGCGAGCGCATCGTGTCGCTGATTCTGGAAGGGGCACTCGCACCGGGGGATGCACTTCCCTCCGTGCGCCAGGTGGCGGCGGACTATCGCATCAATCCGCTGACCGTAACGCGGGCTTATCAGGAACTGTCTGAGGAAAACATCGTGGAGAAGCGACGCGGGATTGGGTTGTACGTCAACGAAGGTGCGCGGGAAAAGCTGGTTGAAGCGGGCCGCGAACAATTCCTGCGTGACGAGTGGCCGCGCGTGCTGAAACGCATCGAGCTGCTGGGCCTGACGCCCCGCGATTTGCTCGACGCGCGTCCGAACGGAGGTGTGCAATGAACGCGGTTGTCAGTGCCCGTGGCGTGCGCAAAACCTTTGGTCGCCACGCCGTCCTCAACGGTGTCGATTTTGAATTGCCGCGCGGCCGCATTGTCGGGCTGATTGGCAGCAACGGTGCCGGCAAAACCACCCTGCTGCGCGCCATGCTCGGCCTGACGGATTTTGACGGCGAGCTGCGTGTGCTGGGTCAGGACCCGTTGCATCAGCGTGATCAGCTGATGGAGCGTGTCGGTTACATCGCCGATGTCGCCATCCTGCCGCGCTGGCTGAAAGTGAAAGATGCCATCGCGTATGTTGAAGGCGTGCATCGCCGGTTTGACCGCAAACGCTGCGATGCGCTGCTGGCGAGAACCGAAGTGCCGCTCAATGCAAAAATCGGCACGCTGTCAAAAGGCATGACTGCGCAGCTGCATCTGGCGCTGGTGCTGGCCATCGACGTCGAACTGCTGATTCTTGACGAGCCAACACTCGGTCTCGACATCATCTATCGCAAGCAGTTTTACGAGTATTTGCTCGGTGACTATCACGAGCGTGAGCGGACCATCGTCATCACCACCCACCAGGTGGAAGAGATCGAGCATCTGCTGACCGACGTGATGTTTATTTCGCAGGGCCAGCTGGTGCTGAACAGCGCCACCGACGAGCTGGCACGTAAATACACCGAAGTCATGGTCGCCAAGGATCAGCTGGCGGCGGCCCGCGAACTGAAACCGATCAGTGATCGGGAAGTGTTCGGTCGCCACGTCATGCTGTTCGAGAATGTGGCCCGTGAATCGCTGACGCAGTTCGGTGAGCTGCGCACGCCGGGTCTGGCCGATCTGTTTGTTGCCAAGATGGCGGGAGCACACTCATGAAACGCTTTCCTACGCTGCTGCGCCGTGAGCTCTGGGAGCACAAGGGCGGTCTGGTCTGGACACCGATCATCGTTTCGCTGCTGCTGACCACGCTGATCGTGGTAACCAGCGTGGTGGCCAGCATGAAAATCAATGACCGGCTATACGAGGACAGCTACACCGTCACCGAGGAAGTGGTGGACGAGAACGGCGAGAAAAAGGAAGTCGAAGTCACGCATCAGGTGTCGGGCAAAGGCATCCGTGCCGGCGTCACCAAGCTGGAAAACACCTCGCAGGAAGATCGCAGCAAAGTGATGACGGGCATCCTGCTCAGCGCCAAGCTGCCGGTCGATACCGTGCTGATGTTTGTGCTGCCGTTCTTCTGCATCGCCGCGCTGTTTGATGAGCGCAAGGATCGCTCGATCCACTTCTGGCGCTCGCTGCCGGTGTCGGATACGCAGGCGGTGCTGGCGAAACTGTCGACCGCGATGTTTGTCGCGCCGGGCGTGGTGCTGGCGGTGGTGGCGGTGACGCAGGTGATCTGGCTGATCGGTCTGACCGGTGTGGCCTGGTATTTCGGTTTGTCGGCGTGGTCGCTGATTTGGGCGCCGAGCATGTTGCCGCTGCACTGGCTGCAATACGCGGTGGGTTATGTGCTGACCATGCTCTGGATCCTGCCGTTCATCGGCGGCGCCATGCTGGTTGCGGCCGTGACGCGCAAGCCGCTGCTGTGGCTGATCCTGCCGCTGCCGCTGGCGATGCTGCTGGAAAAGATCAGCTTTGACACCTCGTACATCGCCGAATGGTTTGGTGAACGTGTGGTCGGCATTTTCAGTCTGCTGGTTGGTGACTTCTCCAACATTGCGGTTGGCAATTCGACCGGTGATCTGCCGCCGATGTTTGATCATCTGTCAGCGGCATCGATGTTCGGCAATGGTCAGTTCTGGTTTGGCATTGCGCTCGGTGCGGTGTTGATCGTCCTGACCATCCAGGCCCGTCGCCGCTATCAGGATGTCTGAAGTCAGGATGTCTGAAATGCCGCCACCGGCGCTGCGCGTTGGCATGAGCAGACGTGAGCAATAAGCCGGGTGGAAAAACGCTGAAGACAGCACGGGCGTCATGCGACAATGACGCCCGTTTTTTTTGTCTGGCGGAGCGCGGAAATGGATCAGGAATGGCAATTGTGGCGGGCCCAACTGGCGGCGGACGATCAGCTGCTGCTGGACCGGCTGCTGGCCAATCTGCAGGCTGCGGGGGGCGAGCTGTCGGCATTGTCGGCCGATGATCTGCGCAGTCTGCAGGCGCTGGCGCGCCGCTATGCCGATCTGCCGGCTCCGGTGGCGCCCAAACGCCAGTTGCCGGTTGAGCCACAGGACGACGCTGATGCCGTTGACACGCCGGCAAGCGCGCCGCGTCTGCAGGCCAATGCGGCGATTCTCCGTGATGCGCTGATCCTGCAGGTCATCGAGATCCTGCGCCGGGATCTGTGCAGCGGCGGCGTCAGCCTTGCCGATGCCGTGATCTACGCCTACGGCCAGAAGTGGGTCGCCGATGAATTGCGGACACCGGAAGGTTGCGCGCAGTTTTATGCGCGCTTCCAGCGCGAGATCGACAGCATCAATGCCGGACGCATTGCCGTGGAAGGCGAAGCCGCGGTGCGCGCCGACAAGATGAAAGCCGTTGGCATTGCCTGGTTTGCGAGCATTTTCCGTTTGCAGAAGCTGCTGGCTGATGGCGTCGACCTGGACAGTTAACTGCCCGGTGTGCGCGGCAGGTTGGCGCGGGCAAATCCGTCGTTGAAGCGTTGCAGCCATGTTTCCGGCACGGCGCGTGAACAGATCATGTACAAGTCCTGACCGGCGGGAATATCCGGGTAGCTGACGGCGCGCAATTGTTGGCCGTAATCCGGATTGCTGCTGAGCAGGAACAGGTTTTCCTCGGCGCTGCTGACAAAGTAATCAGCGCGGCGGTTGGTGATCATGCGCGCCAGGTCTGCGTGCTTCTCGCCGGAAAACGTCACCACAGGCGCATCCGGATAGCGATCATAAAACGCCTGCACTTCGCGACTGACGATGTAGGGTTTGGCGCGCACCAGACGCACCAGCCGGTTTTTCAGCACGTCTTCAAAGCGGGTGAATTGATCAAAGCGTTTGTCGGTGGCGCTGACCAGCAAGCTGGCCGGCATCGGCGTGAACACCGGCTTGCTGTAGCGATACACCCGGGCGCGCTCGGCGGTGTGATACCAGCCGATGCCGCAGGCCGGCGTCGCGGCCGACAACAAAGCCTGCAACTGGCGCGGTGCCGATTCGTATTGCCAGCGCGCCTCCAGCGCCGCGGCCGTCAATCCCTTGCGTACGCGATCAACGATCAGTCCGGCCGGTTCGATCCCGGCAGCCGGCGTTTTCTCTGACGGTGCCTGATCCATCAGTGCTTGGTCGATCAGCGCCTGTCCCATCAGCGGCGGCCGGTGTTCGAAGTAAATTGTGACCGTCGGCGCGGTAACGGTCGCCGGCGCGGCGTCGGCCGTGTCGGCGGCAAGGCCGGGCGAAGCCGTCAGTGAACACAGCAGCGCCGTCAGCGAACACCGCAGCGCCCGCATCGCGGCGCGCGCTCTCCGTCCTTTCGCCGGCTCGCGGACGAGCGTTCCCGGATGCAGGCATGAACACCGGGGAGATCGATTCGGGCGCAGGAGCATGAAGAGCACGCCACCGGAGTCAGTGCGACGGGTGGCTGGAGTATGGGAAAGGATGCCGGTGCGCGCCAGTGATGGCACTCACCGGCGCGGCAGGGCCGTGGAAAGGCGATTACGGACGATGCGGACAGGGCACAGCACGCGATGCCAATGCCGATGCCCCGGCGCTTTTGTGCCTGCGCAGGATGCGCAGGCGACCGTGTTTACAGACGCAGACCACCGTCGACTTCAATGACCCGGCCGGTGATGTAGTCATTTTCGAGAATGAACAGCACCGTGCGCGCGATCTCGTCCGGCTTGCCCATGCGCTTGAGCGGAATGCCGCTTTCGATTTTCGCGATCACTTCCGGCTTCATGCTCGCGGTCATGTCGGTGGCGATGAAACCCGGTGCAATACCGGCGACGCGGATGTTGTAGCGCGCCAGTTCCTTGGCCCAGGTGACGGTCATGGCCGCGACGCCGGCTTTGGCGGCGGCGTAGTTGCTCTGGCCGATGTTGCCTTTGCGCGAGATCGACGAGATGTTGATGATGCAGCCGGCGTTGCCGCGATTGACCATCTGCAGCGCCGCTTCGCGACCGCAGAGGAATACGCCGGTCAGGTTGACGTCGATGACCTTCTGCCAGTCAGACAGTTTCAGTTTTTCGGTGACGCCATCTTTCTGCTTGATCAGCAGGCCGTCGCGGATGATGCCGGCGTTGTTGATCAGCGCATCGATGTGGCTGAAGTCATCGGCGATGCGGCCGAACACCTGTTCGACGTCGCTCTCGGCAGCGATGTCTGCCAGATAGGTGCGCACGGTGATGCCGCGGGTGCGACATTCGGCGGCGGCGCTTTCCAGCGTTTCGCCATTGCGGTCGATCAGCGCCAGATGTGCGCCCTGATCCGCCAGCGCCAGCGCCATGGCCTTGCCCAAGCCCTGTGCGCCACCGGTGATGACGACGACTTTCTCGTGAAGTTGCATGGCGACCTCTTTCGTATTCCGGAAACGGCAATGCGTGATGCTGCATTGCACAAGCGGCGCGTACTATAACAGCCCGAACCCGGCCCTGCATGGCAGGGTGATGACTGGCTGACGAGGTGCGTTCAGGCTGCGCCGGCCCTGCTCGGGGCCAACACGGGGCCATGCACGGGGCCATACCCGGAGGCATAGAGGGGCGAGGCTGGGAGGCTGGACAGCGGCGAGGCTGAAGGCGTGGCGCAGAAGTCGTGCCGGTCCGCTGTGTCGCGTTGCCCCTGCATCGCTGCCGGGGCAGCAGGGCAGGGAAGGCCGGTTCAGCCGCCGTGCAGCGGCAGCGGAAAGCGTTCGAGGCCGGGACGACCGGGCAGTCGTTGCGACCAGCCGAGTCGGCCCAGACCGGCGGCGGCACAGCCCGCATTGCCAAGCGGTGCCGGCGGCAACTCCGCGCTGTCGATCAGCAACTCCAGCCGGCATTCGACCAGCGCCGGCAGACAGCTGGCGACCAGCTGCTGCAAGGCCCGATAGCCCGCCTGATCCGGCAGGAAGCTGAGGAACTGCCGGCGCGACAAGGGACCGATACTGAGCCGCAAGCCGGCCTGTGGGTCCCAGCAGCGCTCGCCCAGCGGGCTGCTGCCATCCAGACGAGCCTGGCCCAGACCGCAGAGCGTTTCGCGGGGCAGCGACAGCCAGGCGCCCTGCAGACAGTGCACGCGCACCGGTACGCGGAAATAGCTGGCGACCAGACGCTCCAGTACCACCGGCGGCAGCGGCCGCAGACGCCGGCTTCCGGCGTAGAACAGCAGTGCGTCCGGGTGGGGGCCGGTATCGCAGCCGGCGTTGTTGCCGGCGGTCGGTGGGACACCGGATACCGCAGGGACGCCTGATACCGCAGGGGCATCGGATACCGCAGGCAGGGCGGCCAGCGCCCGGCTGAGACGGGTAAACGCCGGTGTCCGCCGCGCCGCCAGATCCGCCGCGCTGGCACGGGTCATGGCGGAGAAAAACAGGCTGGTCAGCCGGTGCTGGAAAATGTCAAAAAACTGGCCGCTGGCGGTTTCCCGGTGATGCTCGCGCAGCTGGTAGAGCCGCTCCGTGTAGGCCACAGGCAGAGCGCCGCTCGGGCCGACCAGGCCGACAAAATTGACGCCGATCTGGTGACGCAGCGGTTGCAGCGGGTCTTCGCTGGCCAGGGTCTGGCAATGGCTGATCTCGCCGGGCGGAAAACGCAGCTGCGGCGGGCTGCTGAAGCGCAGCAGTTGCTGGATACGGTGCTGGATGTCGTGATGGCCGAGCGGTGGGCCGCCGGGCTGGGACGTGCCGGTCAGCTGGCGCACCAGCTGGGCGAATTCGTAGCGCCAGGGCGTGTCCAGACGCCGCCGCCGCGCCATCGCCCGCGCGGACGCCGGTGCGCCGGATTGTGCAGGCAGACCCGCCGGGGCCTGCAGTTCGGGCGAGGCGTGCTGTTTCGACAATGTGATCTGGTCCGGCAATGCACGCAGTTCCGGCAATGTACGCAGCTCCGGCGAAGCGGTAAGCGATGCCGGCCTCGGCGCCGGGGGCGAGGCAGCCGCAGGGAAGGTTGCTGCGGAAAATGATGGCGTTTCCTGAGCCGCTGTTACTGATCCCGCTGCAGCTGACGCTCCCTGTTCGGAAGCAAGCACGTCTGCAGCTTTTCCCTCTTCCGCAGACTGCTGCCCCTCCGGCGACTCCGGCTCCACCGCCGCGCGGGCTTGCGAATGCGTGACCGGAGTGGGCGTGCTGTCAATCATGTGCCGACTCCTGCGGCAGCAATCGCCGTTCGCGCCGCGTCACAGCACGCGGTCCTCGCCGCAGCGTGGCGGCCATTGCGCCAATGGTTGTTCCTGATGGCTGTCGCGCAGGCTGACGCGGACAAACTGGTTCGGTGCCGAACGCAGCGCCAGAAAACGCTCCAGTACGCTGCCGAACAGGTAAACGCCGTGGCCGACAAAGGCTTCGCTGTCGATCTCCACTTCAATGTGCAGCCCGCGCGCCAGCGCCGGCAGACAGGGCCCTTGCACGCGCGCCACCGTGGGCGTGGCCTGCAGCCGGCGCAGGCCGTTGATCTGGCGGCGCACGCCGGGCTGGTTGGCGAAATTCAGCACGTGCAGCAACTGGCGCAGATTTTCCGCTTCGCTGTCGATCAGCGTCTGTTGCTGCAGCGTCAGCAAGCTGATCAGCACCCACTGCGCCTGCGCGTCCATCGGTGCGCGCAGCACCGGACTCGGCTTGCGCAGATACCCAAGCTGATAGCTCAGTTGGCTGGCGTCGCTGTCGAAACGCGTGTTGCTGCCACCAAAGGGCATGCGCGCCGGCCAGTCACGATTGCAGGCCAGCGTCGCGACGCTGAGCACCTCGGTGTCGTCATCGTGTTTGTCGTGGCTTTCCACCAGTTGCAGTTCGACATCACGGCCGCGATCACCTTCCTGCAATGAATCCTGACGCTGCGCATGCCAGAAAAATCGCAGCGCCTGTTCGTCGCCAAAATGGCAGTTGCCGAACATCGGCGGCACCTGGCTGACGGTGTCACCCTGCGCCCGGCGCGCGACATGACGCACCTGCTCGATGCTGTAGATCTCGTAAGCCTGTGGTCGCCGCGCATCCACGGACAAGCGGTAACGGGATTGCCGGCGATGCAGCGTCACCGGATCGGTTTGCTGCGCAAACAGGTTGATGGCCGGTGCGCAGCCGAGCTTGAAATGATGGGCTTTCAGTTCGCGCAACAAGCGCTGGGTGACATCGTCATCGGCGACATCCTGCAGATGCCAGCGGATTTGCAGCGTGTCCTGCCAGCGCTGGCGCGGCAACGACGGCGCATCGAGTGCGCAGACATCAATGAACAGGAAACGCTCGGGAAAAGCGAAGTATTCCAGCCACAGGCGGAAGCCCGGAAAGGTACGCACATCGTCCGGCACCAGCGCTTCGTCGGCGGCAAACCCGCAAGGCTGGATGCTGTCGGCCGGCAGGGGGGCGCGCGCCAGATCAATGCCGGCGTCAACCTGTTGCGGACTGCGCAGCAGCCATTCATACAAACGGTGCGCAAGCAACGGCGGCGCGTCGAGAAAAAATCGCAGCCGTGACAGCGGCAGCGTGGCAAAACTGACGCCCGGTTGGGCGCGCAAATTCAGGGTCAGCACGCCACTGCCACCACCGCGTGCGCGCGTGCCCGGCTGCACACTGAGTTGCACATCCTCGACGCGCAGCGGCAGCAGTTCAATCGGCGATGCCAGACGGAACGCGCAGCGCACGCCGTCAATGGGCTGGGCATGGATCAGGCTGTGCCGGGCCAGTGTTTGCGGTTTGTTGTGGCTGCCGGCGGTCGCTTGCGCCTGGACAATGGTGCAGGCCGGAAACGGCCGCAGGTAGTGCGGAAACACATGCTCGAGCAATGCGGTGGTCAGCTCGGGAAAGCCGTCGTCCATGCGCCGGTGCAGACGCGCGGCGACAAAGGCGAAAGCCTCGATCAGGCGCTCGACATGCGGATCAGCGCAGACGTCGCCATTCCAGGCCAGACGTCCGGCGATGGCCGGATAGCGGCGGGCAAACTCACGGCCGAGTTCACGGACATAGCCAAGTTCGCGTTCGTAATGCGGCAGCAGTTCTTCAATCATGGCGGTTCCGTTTCGCCAGCAAGCTCGCCTGCAAGTTCGCTTGCAACAACACCGGCAACAACACCAGCAGCGGTCGCGTCACACCGCCAGCCCGCGCACGCTGTAGCGCTGCGATTGCACGTGCAGCACCGCGTCGAAGCTGACCAGCGGCGTTGCCGGATGAATCTCCAGCACGGCATCGACACGGAAGCGCAGGCTGCGCTCACTGCTGTCATTGGTTTCGAGCATCACCCGCACGGTACGCAGACGATTTTCAAATAGTTGTATGGTGTTGCGTATGGCGGTTTGCAGATAGTTACGGTCGGCCGGGTCGAGCAGCGACAGCGTACTCAGATCCGGAACGCCGAAGCTCAGCAGGCTGCGCGCCGCATGCGGATAGGCGGCGAGCAGATCGTCGTCAAGCGTGCGCCGGCTGTTGAGCAGCATTTCCAGATCCTGGGCCAGCAACTGTTTAAGCGTGGCGATATCGCCGCTGGAGCTGCCGATGGTTCCGGCCGACGATTTTTCCCGCAGCCGGTCGAGCAGCGAAAATTGCACGCCGGTTTGCCGGTGTGAACCGATGACGGTGCGTGCCATCAGGCCACCTCGAAATTCAGCTGGTCTTCGCCGTGCACATCAATGTGTATGCGTCGCACCGGCAAACCATCCGCCAGCCGGTTGAGGATGCCGGCCGAAGTACCGGACAACACTTCATCGGACAGAATGCGATCGGCATCGCGGGCGCCGGTTTCCACTTCGCTGCAACGCTGGGCAATGACGTCGACCAGTTGTGGTGCATAGGTCATTTCCGCGTTGTGGTGATCGCGGGCACGCAGACGCAGTTGCTGCAGTTTCTGCGCGACAATGGCGCGGATGGTTTCCTGACTCAGCGGCAAATAGGGAATGATGCTCAGCCGGCCGAGAAACGCGGGCTTGAAGCGCTGGTGAAGTTCATCTTTCAACAGACCCAGCAAATCCTCCGGGCCGGGCGTGCGTACCGGGCCCTGATCATCATCCTGTACGCCGTGCGCAACTGCACGCTGGATCAGTGCCGAACCGGCATTGGACGTCAGCAGGATCACGGTGTTGCGAAAATCCACCTGACGACCTTCGGCATCTTCCAGCAGGCCCTTGTCGAACACCTGATAAAACAGCTCCAGCACATCAGGGTGAGCCTTCTCGACTTCATCGAGCAGCAACACGCTGTGCGGCCGCCGGCGCACCGCCTCTGTCAGCACGCCGCCTTCGCCGTAGCCGACATAACCGGGGGGTGAACCTTTCAGGCCGGCCACCGAATGCGCTTCCTGATACTCGGACAAATTGATGGTGATGAGATTGCGGCTACCGCCGTAGAGCGTGTCGGCGAGCGCGTGCGCGGTTTCGGTTTTGCCAACACCGGACGGACCGACCAGCAGGAACACGCCCTTGGGTTTGCCGGGATCTTCCATGCTGGCGCGGGCGATCTGGATGCGCCGGGCAATGCTGTCGATGGCGTGATCCTGACCGATGATGCGTGCCTTGAGCAGCTCCGGCAAACGCCGCACTGTCGCGAGTTCATCGTGCATCATTTTGCCGAGTGGAATACCGGTCCAGCCGGCGATCACCTCTGCGACGCTGAGGTTGTCAACGCAGTCATGGATCAGCGGGAACTCCTGATGCAGTTTGCGCAGCTCGATTTCAGTGCTTTCCAGATGTGCGATCAGCAGATCCGGTGCATTGCTTGGTCGGCCGCGCCGGGGTTTGCTTTGCGCTTCGTTCTGCTTCTGCAACTGTGCCAGCTGGGTGCGCAAGTCATCGAGCCGGTTGACCAGTTGTTTCTGCTTCTGCTGCGCGGCATGCAGTTGCGCCTGATCCGCGAGCAGCGCATCCAGACGCGAGTGCAGGCGAGCCAGTCGTTCGGCATGCTTGCTGCGGTTCGGATGTTCCTGTTCCAGCACCTGCATTTCGCGGCGAATGTTGTCAATCAATACCTGATTGTCTTCCAGCATTGCCGGCCGGGCGCTGCGTGACAGCGCGACGCGCGCGCAGGCGGTGTCGAGCACACTAATCGCCTTGTCCGGCAACTGGCGGTCGGTGAGGAAGCGTGTGGACAAGCGAACCGCATCAATAACCGCCTGATCAAGTATGCGGATGCCGTGATGCTGGGCCATCTTGGCCGCGACTGCACGCAGCATGTCAACTGCCTGCGCTTCCGAGGGTTCATCAACCGCGACGCGCTGGAAGCGTCGCGCCAGCGCGGCATCTTTCTCGAAATATTTTTTGTACTCTGCCCAGGTCGTGGCCGCGATGGTGCGCAGCTCGCCGCGCGCCAACGCCGGTTTCAGCAGGTTGGCGGCATCATTCTGGCCGGCATTGCCGCCGGCGCCGATTAATGTGTGTGCTTCATCAATGAACAGGATGATTGGTTGCGCGGCGGCACGTACTTCGTCAATCACCTGACGCAGACGGTTTTCGAATTCGCCCTTGACGCTGGCGCCGGCCTGCAACAGTCCGAGGTCCAGCGTGCGCAGCCGCACGTTGCGCATCACGTCCGGCACGTCACCGGCCGCGATACGCAGGGCCAGTCCTTCAACCACCGCCGTTTTGCCGACGCCGGCTTCGCCAGTCAGGATCGGATTGTTTTGCCGCCGGCGCATCAGGATGTCGATCATCTGGCGGATCTCGCGATCCCGGCCGAGCACCGGATCGATCTCGCCAGCGCTGGCGCGGGCAGTGAGGTCCGGTGCGTACAGATCCAGCGCCGGGGTGCGCAGGTCGGCGGCCGCTGAGTGTGGTGCGGCAGTCTGAGGACTGCTTGCCTCGGATCGCGGTTGCTGGCGCAAATACTCGTCAAGCTGTGCGGCCGTCAGTGCCTGCAGGCTCGGACATTCCTGATCGGGAATGCTGCGCAACTGTGCGTCGCTGAACAGGGCGCGCAGCAGATGTGCGTCACTAATCAGTGAGTGATCATTTTCCAGGCTGGCGTGCAGCCAGGCGGTACGCAGCCAGACAATGAGACGTGCAGACAGCACCGGATTGCGGGTGTTGCCGCCGCGCAGCTTTTCCAGATTGCGCGCCAGCTCATCCTGCAGCCGGTCATCGCGGATTGCAAAATGCTGCAACAGTTGACGAAAGCTTGCGGAGCGATCCTGCAGCATCGCTTGCAGCAAATGCTCGACGTCGACTTCGTGATGAGTGAGACGGTGGGCGCAAACGGCGGCCTGTTCCAGTGCGTCGCGCAATGCCGGCGTAGATTTGTTGATCAGGGCCTTGAGAGAGATTCCGCTCATGTTGTCTTCCTTGATGCGTCCGGTGCCAAAATGCCTGTCATGCAGCTGTCAATTTGCGCTCTGCACACCCAGCAGCTCACGCAAGCCATTGAGCTGCGCTTCATCCTTGATCACGCTGTGCAACCAGCGTTCGAGTGACATCTCACCCCAGTCGGCGGCGCGCGCGGCCAGATAACCGACCGGGCTGTGCGGCTCGCTCTGGCGAAAGAACTCGGCGATTTGTCGCAGTTGCGCTATGGCCTGCTGACGGTGGTGCAAGGCACCGGCCGGCGTTGTCACTGTGACCACTGCAGACGTGGCCGCAGTGCTGGCTGCTTCGCTGACGCCCGCCTCTGGCGTCGCGCCAAGCTGACGCAGCGCGCGTTCGGCGAAATTGCGCCAGTCGGCGACAGCGACGTGCAACTCCGCGAAACGCGGCGCTTGGGTGCTGAGCTGTTCGGCGAGCAGGGCGTCAATACCGTGCAGGCATTCCTGCAATTGCGACAGTTCGGCCAGCGCCTGCTGATACGCGCCGACACCACGCGACTGTATCGCGCGTTGCCACTCGTCCTGACTGATGTAGGTGCCATCAACCAGTTCACTGCGCTGGTCGGGATGGCGGGCCAGCAGTGCTTCCAGTTGCGATTGCTGCTGCCAGCGCGCCAGGGTCAAACGCTGCTCGCCATGGTCGGCAACACAGATTTGGCGCAGCGCCTGGGCCAGCAACTGGTCAAAACTTTCCAGTCGCGCAATGCGATCCTCAACATCGTCGGCCAGACGCGGGTGAAGGTCTGGCCAATACTGCTTCAAAGCTTCGAAAAACAATTGCAATTGCGAACGCGCGCCAGCCAATCCGTTCAGCGCCGTTTCGGCTTCGGCCAGCCAGGCAAACAACTGGATATCCTTGCTGCGCGCAGCGATCGTTTGTCGGCAGCGCTGGGCGACTTGCCGCCAGTCTGCCACCTTCAGCGTGACCTGCCAGTCACCTTGTGCCAGCGAAGGGTCATCGGCGCGACGTGCTTCGCGTATGGCATCAAACAGCGGGTCGAAGGCCAGGTCTTCTCCGCAGCGGATATCGGGATGTATAGCCAGCAGCAGGGCCTGATCAGGATGGCTCATGCGTTGCACTCCGCGTGCTGCGCGAACGCCAGGCCGTCTGCATTTCCCGCGTTGCCGGCATAACGCATGACAACCGTCCGGGCGCTTGTGTCGGTTGCTGCTGGCGCATCGGGACTGCCGGCTGGTGCGTCGGGATCGGTGCCGGAGTTTTCCGGTGCTGCGGGCGTGTCAGTCGCGGGCGGGTGCAGGGCGTCTGTCTCGCTGCCGAGCCAGACGTGATAGACAGTGAATACCGCAACGACGAGAAACAGCAACCCGGCCATCAGCACCGACACGGGCATCAATTCGCGCACCGCTTCGGCAATGCGTGCCGGCAGACCCGCGTGGGGCGCAAAGGCAGGTGGCTGGCCACGCAAATGACTGATCTCGCGGCCCAGTTGTGCGATCAAATATTCCAGCCGCTCGCTGCCTTCCAGTAGATAGCGGCCACGAAACCCGAGCAGCAGCGCATAGTGGAATACTTCCAGCGCTTCCAGATGCTTTTCCGGCGTCAGTCTCAGTTTGTCGAGACGGAGGAAGAATCCCTCGCCGGCCAGGTGCTCGCCGAACAAGCGCAACTGCAGTGGTTCGCGCTCCCACATGCTGCGCATCTCCGGCACCGAAGTCATGATCACTTCGTCGAGCAGCGCGCAAAACGCGTATTTGCCGTTCTCGATGTCTTCGACGCTTTTGCCGAAATTGCGGGCATGGCGTTCGTATTCCTGCAGCAGCGTCAGGATCTCGGTGGCGAAACTTGCCGGTTCTGTTGCCCGCGCGCCCTGACGCAGGATGGCCACCAGACTGATGCCATCCTGTAGCAACGCCAGCAGGCGCGGTGCGCCACCGTTCGGAGCAGCGGTGCTGGGCGCAAAATCTGCTTGTATAACCGTACTCATGACCACTCCATGGTTGGAAACTGCGCCGCTGCACGCTGGCAAGCGACACCGTCGTCAAAGCGCGCAAACATCGCGTTGCGCTGATTGCTGCTTGACAGTGCGCTTACTGCCTGTACGCACGACCAACTGCAGATTCAGCGAGCGTGCTCAGTTCCGATTCGAAAAGCTGCCTGTGAATACAGCCTTGCATTTTCCGGACGCACAATCCTTTAGCGCGGTATGGCGTACACGGTCAGTTTCAGTGAAGGAAATCCTTTCGGCACGTACAGGCAAATGCTGCGTGCCTGCAACATGCGTTCAAAAATTGCGCCCTGCGGCTCGATGGCGAAATACAGCGTACCGACGCGTACCGGCAACGCCGACGGTGTACGCTGCGGAACGACCAGACGCACACCGGGCAACGCCGAGTTGAGTATTTTTTCGACATCATCCGGAGCGCCGAGCTTGAACTTCAGCGGCATGCTGTCCATCGCTTGTGCTGCCGGCATGTCGGTGACCACTGACAGATACCAGTCGGCGTGTTCAAGCGGCCGGTCAGTATCGATGTGTCCGACATGCAGCGTCGGTTTGACTTCCTTCAGTGTGATGCTGATGTAACGCTGGGGCACCACGGTATCGAGCAGGTTGCGCAGCAGATCATCCAGCTGCTGCCAGCAGGCGCCCGGTTGCCAGGGATCCCAGACCGGAATGTCCGCCAGTTGCCAACGCGAAGAAAACGTTGTCAGTTGGCCAGCCCAGCGCAGCAGGCTGCGATACAACAACTCGGGCGCGCTGTCGGGATGTGCAGCGAAATGGCGCAAAACCGGCCAGTTTTCGTTGACACAATGCAGAAGCCAGAATGATGTGACATCCGCAGCCTGAAATTCATAGGCACCCTGGGTGCGTTCACGCTGATGTTCGCCAAGCATGCGACTTTTGATGCCGGCGATTTCAAGCAAACGCTGGAGACGACGTTGCAGTGCCGGTACCGCAGCAATGCGCAGCGCCGGCGCAATGAATTCCTCGTCGAACTGCCAGATGCCGAGATTGTTGCGCAACAGGCGCGCCATCGGCAGGGTGATGTAACCGTCGCGCGATTCGCCGTCAAACAGCAGCTTGAGGTTGTGGCGCATGATGCTGACTTCGGCCTGCGGACCAGATGTCAGCCAGTCCGGCAGATCCATGCTCTGCATGCAGAAGCGCGATGGCCGTTCGTGCTGGTGCATGCCGGCGCAATTGTCGCCATGTTCGGACCAGGCAGGCAGGGCAATGTGCACCAGCACCTGCGCAAGATTGTCCGGCAGGATGTCGAGATCACGTTCGTCCGGCAACGGATCACGCCCTGGTGCCTGAACTTCTGCGCCGTCCGGCAACACGACATGCACGGCGCGCAGGCGCACACGTTTTGCCTGCAGCGCGTCGCGGTCCAGCTCCAGTGCTTTCAAGCCCCAGGGGGCCGGTGAGATCAATTGCCGCACATCGTGGTCCGCCTGCAAACCGGCACGGGTTTGCAGTTGCAGATGCTGGGGGCGCAGGAACAGCCCTTCGCCCCAGAGCGGAAAGCCCAGTCCGGCCATGATCAGCGCACAGCGCGAACGGCGGCCGTTGCGGCCTGTACCACCGGTGCTGCCGAGGGCGCTGCCGCAGCTGACTTGCCGCTTGCGGCCGACGGAATCGCCTTGCGCGCGGCGTCAGTTGCGGCCCGCTCCACCCGGTCGCTGGCCTGTTGTGTCAGTTGCTGCGTTGTTGACTGTGTCGCTGACTGCGTCGATTGCGGCGCAGGTTGTTGTGCCGCTTGTGAAGACGCTTGCTGTGCCGACGTCTGAACGTTGCGACGGGCCTGAGCGGAATCTGCGGCACCAGCGCCTGCCTTGCGCGCGCTCGCCTGCTTGCCGGTCTTTTTCTTGTTCTGTGGTTTTTCTTCAGAGACGGGGGCTGCCGGTGGCTGCTGTACGGCAAGTACCAGTGGCGGACAATCCGCCGCGCGCGACAGATCCTGACCCGCCAGCGCCAAGGGTCGTGGCGCTTCGAACTGCATGTGACAGCTGTGGGCGCGCACCGTGAGTCCTTTCTTCAGTACCGATTCGCGGTCAAACAAAAAACGCCACTGCTGACTGTCGGGTCGTCTGAAAAAACCGACTACGCCAAGAAATTTGGTTTCGGGAGCGATCGAGGTCGGCAGCGTCGCCGGTTGGCCGGGGAGCAGTACATGTTCGCTGCGCGACACCAGGCTGGTACCGAACAGATCGGCGTCGGGTTTGCCTTCGTTCAGCGATTCATAGGTGAGGCGTTGAAACGCCTCGGCCTCACGCAATTGATAAACACGGAACACCAGTGACAAGGGGCGCCCCTGCTCATCCAGATTAAGTGCGTCGTCAGCAACGGCGCGGAAATCGACCGGAACGGGCTTGCTGGCACACGCCGCCAGCGCCAGCGAGAGAAGGGAAAGCAGCACAATCCTGCGCATGATGAAGTCCATAGGAAGTTAAATGAAACGGTGTCGCCGGTGTGCTGCTGTGTGGCTGCATATCGGCCGGCGGCATTCTGGCATCGCGATGTCGATTATCGCCAACGCGCGAGTGTGAACCGCTTCTCGATATCGTTTTCCGAAACGGCATTGCGTTATGACCAATTCATGAATGTAGCGTTTTGTTGCAAGTGATTGTTAAGGAAATTGATGTTCTGCGCGTCACGATTTCGGCAAATTCGTCCTGGATAGCCATGCCGCTGCGAACGGCTGCAGCCATTTTGTGAACGGGTTCAATTGCCGATTCCCGGGAAAATGTCTGTGTTGACGCATGAAATTTCTGTTTGCGATGCGTGTTGTGGTTTCGCGATCTTGTCGGGTTACTGGTTTGACACGGTGGTGCCGGTCTCCGAGCATGACGTCCGCTGATTTTGTCGGTCGCAATGTGTGTCGTGGCGAAACCAGTTGTTGTCCTGCTTTCATGCTTTCGACTGAACGCGTGCTCGCGGTCATCAGTGCTTTCATGGCAAAGGGAGTTGCCGGGCTTATGCGCCGGATATTGCGTTATCTGTTGAATCCATATTTTGCGGCCACGGCCGTGTTCGGGTTGGTGGCTGCCAGTCTGGCGCTGGTGCTTTGGCTGCGTCGCGCCGAGATATCGCAGGCGGCATTGCTGTTGTCGATTGTTGTGCTGCTCTGGTTCATTACGTTGCTGGTGCTGAAGATCCGCGCCATGCGTGCCGGCACCGCGATTGAGAAGGTCATTCGTCATCAGGCCGACGAAGCCGTGTTGCGTGCCGGGCACGAACATCGCGGCGAAGTGCAACTGCTGCGCTCGCGGTTGCTGGCTGCCATTGAGACCCTGCGCAAGTCGCACATTGGCCGTGTTCGCGGCCGTGCTGCGCTTTATGAACTGCCGTGGTATCTGATCATCGGTCATCCCGCAGCAGGCAAGAGTTCAGCCATCACCCAGTCCGGTCTCAGCTTTCCGTTTTCGGATCAAGGACAGCCGGGCGTGCAGGGCGTGGGCGGAACGCGCAACTGCGACTGGTTTTTCACCAGTGAGGGCGTACTGCTGGATACGGCGGGGCGCTATGCCACGGAAGCGGACGATCGTCAGGAGTGGCTGAGCTTTCTCAAGCTGCTGAAGCGCTACCGCCGGCGTACGCCGGTGAACGGTGTGCTGGTTGCCGCCAGCCTCTGCGAGCTCGGGCGTCAATCCGAAGAAGAGTTGCAGCAATATGTGCGTCAGGTTCGCGAACGCTTGCATGAGATAAACGCTGGCTTCGGCTTGCGCGTTCCGGTCTATTTTGCGTTCACCAAAGTTGATTTGTTGCCAGGCTTCGCCGAGTTCTTTGCCGATGCCAGCGAAGCCGAGCGCAACACCACCTGGGGTTTCACGCTTGATATTGGCGATCGCCACGAATCAGCAAGCGACCTAATCAGCTGTATCTGCACCGAGTTTGATGGCCTGGTGGCAGGCCTGCAGCAGCGCGCCTGCGAGCGTCTCGGCGCGACTCGCGCCAATGCCAATCGTCCGGAACTGTTTGTGTTTCCCGGTGAGTTTGCTGTATTGCGCTCCCGCGTTTTGCGTTTTGTTGAGTTGCTGCTGACCGACAATCCCTATCACGCACAGCCGATTGTTCGCGGTCTGTATTTCTCCAGCGCATTGCAGTCAGCACCAGCCGGTGCCCTGCCATCTCCATCGCCGGCAAATGTTCGTCGCGGCGCCATTCACCGGCTTGCCGAACGTTTCCGTCTGCAACTGGCGCAGAGCGATTCGGCGGCGATCAGTCGCAGCTATTTTCTGCGCGACTTCTTCCGCGATGTCCTGTTTGCCGACCAGCACTTGCTGATGTGGCTGGATCGGCGTCGCACGCGCATACGCAAGTGGGTGCTGAGTGGCGTCGCCGCCAGTGTTGCTGCGGTGTTGATTGGTGTGTTGACCATCAGCTTTCTGGGCAATCACGCGCAGGTGCAAACACTGCAGGACACGCTGGCCAGACAGGATATGGCAGCCGCCGAGCTGACTGATGCCCGCGTTGATCGGCTGGTATTTTTCGCCACGCAGCTTGCAAGCCTCGATCAGCAACAACGCGAAGGCGTGCCGTGGCGCATGAGCTGGGGCTTGTATCAAGGGCCAGCCATGCGCGAAGCGCTGGAGGCGCGTTTGCTTGCCGAAGGGCATGAGCTGGTTTTGCTAGCGGCGCGCAACGAGCTGGCACGCCGTCTGTCCGGTCTTGCTTCGTCGACTGGCAGCGCAGACGCGGCGGCTGCACCAACGCTGCCCGGCTATGGCGAGTTGCGTGACTGGCAGGGGGCTTACGACGCGCTGCGCTTGTATCTGCAACTGCGTGATGTGCACCGGCACGATGAGCAGACCCCGGCCGCGCTGGCGCAAGTGTGGCAGCAGATCGTCGGGCCGCGTCTGCACCAGCGCGGTGTCGACGCCGGAACAGCGTCGCAGCTGGTGCAGCGCTTTCATGTGCTGACGACGCAGGCTGGTTGGCCGGAACTCGCGCTGGACGACGCCCTTGTTGCCCGCGTGCGCCAGCAATTGATTGGCGAACTTAAGTTGCAGGTCGCCGATGCCGGGCGTGTCTACGCCGCAACCAAGCTGGCGGCCGCAGACAAGTTTGCGCCGCTGGGACTGGTTGATCTCCTGCAAGGCAAGGATGTCGAGTGGTTTGAGGATGTGGCGCCGGTGGCCGGCATTTACGCCGATCGCGCCTGGTCGGAACATTTTCGCGCCAGCCTGATAGCTGCGGCGAAAGGCATCGGCGGTGGCGTGGACTGGGTTCTCGACGTTGACCGCAATCCCGGACGCATGGCCGGCTCGGATGCGGCGCGCTTTGAGCTGGAATTGCTGGACCTGTATCAACGCGAGCGTGAGGCCGCCTGGCGTGACTTTGTGCTACGCCTGCGGTTGAAGCCGGCGGCTTCGCTTGAGCAGATGGGCAAAGGGCTGGGCCGTTTTGCCGATGCGGAAAGTTCGCCGCTGAAACGCTTGCTGCTGCGCGTGGTGAACGAATCGGGCGTTGTCGAGCGTTTGCGCCTGCAGGAAAAACTGGCAGCGCAAAAACAACTGCCGGCCGCTTTGGCGGTTACGCAAACTGACCCACTGCTCCAGCATTTGCATGTGTTGCTGCAGTCCGGTGCAGGCAAAGCACCGGTCGAGGATTATCTGCAATTGCTCGGCAAGATCCGTGAGCGCTCGCAGGCCGTGAGTACCGCCAGCCAGCCGGGGACGGCGGCGCGCCAACTGGTCGTGGCGACGTTCAACGGCAGCTCCGAGTTCAGTCAACTGCAGCAATGGGTTGATGGCAGTCTTGTCAACGTGCGCGATGAAGCCGCCCGCGACGCGCTGCGCAATCTGCTGCTGCGCCCGGCCGGGTGGAGTTTTTCCGCGCTGGTTGCGCCGGTTGGGCAGGAGATCAATCAGGCTTGGCGGCATGAAGTCTGGAGCCACTGGAACGAGATCTCCGGCCGCTATCCGTTTGCCGAGGCAGGCAATGAAGTGTCACTTGACGATGTCGCGCAGCTGCTGCGACCGGGCGAGGGCGCGCTGACCCGCTTTCACACGGGCTGGGTCGCCGAGCTGGTTTCGCGGCGCGGCAACAACTGGTCAGTGCGTAGCTGGAACGGCATAGGCGTGCGCATTGACCGTGAGTATTTCGCCGCACTGGACTTGCTTGATCGTCACGGTCGCAGCACGTTTGGTTCAGGCAATGACGCCGCCCTGCGTCTTGAGTTTCAGCCCGTACCGACACCGGGGCTCAGCGAGATCCTGCTGGAAGTTGACGGTCAGGCGCTGCGCTACCGCAACGGTCCGCAACCGTGGAAACGTTTTCAGTGGCCCGGTGAAGTGCCGGCACCCGGCGCCGGTCTGAAAGCCATCGCGTTTTCCGGCGCGCCGCTTACGGTCGCCAATCACGACGGCCGCATGGGATTGTTGCGATTGCTGCTTAACGCCCGCAGCCAGCAGCTTGCCGACGGCACGCTGTCACTGTCCTGGCCGGTTGCCGGCGCAACAGACGGCAAGACCGTGCAGTTCAACATGCGCGTGATCAGCGGCGGCAATCCGCTTGGTTTTGTCGAGCTGCGCCATCTGAGTCTGCCGGGCAGGGTGGTGCTGTGAGCATGCTGGATTTTCTTCGACAGCGAACCGACAGCCGGGACAGCTTTGGCGTCTGCTTTGGCAAGCTGGCCGGTTTTGGCGACTTCATCCGTCCGCACCGTCACGCCGCCGTGATCGAACATTTCGATCTCTGGTTGCAGCGTGCACACGGCAATCTGCAGCGTCGCGCCAGCTGGGCCGAGGTGTATGACGACAGCGCCGCTGTTGAGTTTGTTTTTCTGGCCGGCGCTGAGCGTCTTGCCGGTGTGCTGCAGCCAAGCCGCGACGCGGCTGGCCGTCGTTACCCGCTGGTGGCGGCCCGTGTCGAGCGCGCGGACGCGGGCAACGGCGAACCGGTGCTGATGCCGATGGCCTGCGAGGCGCTGAGTGAGGCGCTGACGCCGGGTTTGCAGCGGGCATTGCAAACCTCCGGCAAGGATCAGTTGCGCGATCTGCGCCGCATCAGCGAACAACTCGCGCCGGACCCGACACTGGCGCAGCAACTGCACCGGCAGTTTGTTGCTTCGATGCCGCTGCGTGATCTGTTTGAACTGCTCGAACACGAACTGCCCGGCACCGACTGCCAGCGATTTTTCATCAACCTGATCTATCTCGCCCATTTTGGTCATCGATTTGGCGAAGTCACACTGGAGCAGGTGTTGAAACTGCCCTTGCCGCGCGACGCCGGACAGCAACGTCCGTATGCCTG
Organism: Permianibacter sp.; assembly: GCA_041913605.1. GTDB lineage: Bacteria > Pseudomonadota > Gammaproteobacteria > Enterobacterales > Permianibacteraceae > Permianibacter. The sequence goes on along the minus strand of JAYSEY010000014.1, from coordinate 84,766 downwards.
CTTCTGGCTGAACCTGATCGGCAATCTGGTCGGGGCCAGCAATGTTGGTGGCTATCTGATGCGCTGTGGCGCAAACCGTTCGTTGCTGGTGATCGGTGTTGGCACGTTGCCCGAACAGGCCTTGTGGGCCTTGCTGGCGCCGGAAAGCGAGTCGGCCTGCGTGGCGGATTTTTGCGCGGGTGACGAGCACTGGCGTTCGCATTCTGCCTATGCCGGCATCGCCTACGCATTGTCGCGGGTTTGCGCCAGTCCGGACGCATCGCTGGCGGTGCTGCTGGCGTTTGCCCGTGAAATCGGTGCCGGTCTGCATCGCGACGGTTGGCGCTGAATCCTGCGTTGCGGCAAGGGTCGCCCGCAGATCTTTTCTCAAGGAGTGGAAACATGTCGAAGGAAAGTGTGCAGAAGAAACTCGGCCGGGTCCGGCCGCCGCGCGTGCAGATCACTTACGACGTTGAAGTCGGTGATGCCATCGAAGTGAAAGAACTGCCGTTCGTGCTCGGCGTGCTCGGTGACTTCAGTGCCCAGTCGGTGCAGGAACGCGGAAAAATCAAGGACCGCAAGTTCATCAATGTCGACGGCGAAAACCTTGATGACGTGATGCGCGGTCTGGCGCCACGCACCGTGATGCGCGTGCCGAATACGCTGAAAAATGACGGATCGGAAATGGCCGTGACGCTGGATTTTCAGTGCATGGACGATTTCGAACCGCAGAACGTGGTCAAACGCGTGGAGCCGCTGGCGCGACTGCTGGAAGCCCGCAATCGTCTTGCCGATTTGCGCAACAAGATGCTGGGTAATGAAAAGCTGGAGGAGATTCTCGATGACGTGCTGCGCGACACCGAGTCGCTGACACGCCTGAAAAGCGCCGGGGAGGAGCAGGCATGAACGCCAAAACCGCAACAGCCGAAGCCATGGTTTCCGCCGCACAGGGCGTTCTGGAGTCGGTAGCCGCCTCCAGCAGGGACCTCGGTTTTCTCGACCAGATCATCAGCGACTCGCGGATGACCAGTACGGATCAGGAGCGGCAACGTGCCCGCGATCTGATTCAGGAACTGGTGGATCAGGTTCTGGCTGGTGCCGTGACGGTGTCCCGCGATCTGACTGCCAGTATCGACGCCCGTGTTGCCGAGATCGATCAACTGATCTCCGAGCAATTGAATGCCATCATGCATGCGCGGGAGTTCCAGCGTCTGGAGTCCACCTGGCGTGGCCTGCACTATCTGGTGACGCATTCGGAAACCAGCAGCATGCTGAAGATCAATATCTTCAATGCCACCAAGAAGGAACTGGTGAAAGACTTCCGCAGTTCATCGGATTTTGACCAGAGTGCCTTGTTCAAGAAAGTGTACGAAGAGGAATACGGCACCTTCGGTGGTGCGCCGTTTGCGGCCATGATTGGTGACTTCGAGTTTTCGCGACATCCCGAAGACTTCTACCTGCTGGAGCAGATGTCGCACGTGGCCGCGGCCGCACACGCCCCTTTCCTGTCGGCGGCAGCGCCCAGCCTGCTCGGTCTGGAAACCTATACCGACATCGGCAAACCGCGCGATCTCGCCCGCGCGTTCGACACACTGGAATACGCCAAGTGGCGCGGCTTCCGTGAATCGGACGATTCACGTTATGTCGGCCTGACCTTGCCGCGCGTGCTGGCGCGTCTGCCGTACGGACCGGATACGCGGCCGGTAGAGGAATTCAATTACTGCGAAGACGTTACCGGCGCCGATCATGAAAATTACCTGTGGATGAACGCTGCCTATGCCCTCGGTGTGCGGCTGACACATGCGTTCGCCCTTTATGGCTGGTGTGCCGCGATACGCGGCATGGAGGGCGGCGGTCTGGTCGATGGCTTGCCTACGCATACATTCAAAACTGATGACGGTGAAATAGCGCTCAAATGTCCAACCGAGATCGCCATCACCGACCGCAACGAGAAACAGTTGGCAGATCTGGGTTTCATTCCGCTCGTACATTGCAAAAATACTGATTACGCGGCGTTTTTCAGCACCCAATCGGCGCAGAAGCCACGCGTGTACAACACCGATGCAGCCAATGCCAATGCCCGGCTTTCAGCGCAGCTGCAGTACATCATGTCGGTGTCGCGTATCGCGCACTATCTGAAGTCGATTATGCGCGACAAGATCGGCAGCTTTGCGTCGAAAGCCAGTGTCGAGCGCTACCTGAATGCCTGGCTCGCGCAATACATCCTGCTTGATGACACCGCCAGCCAGGAGGCCAAGGCCAAGTTTCCGCTCCGTGAGGCTCGTGTTGAAGTCGTGGAGGTGCCCGGCAAGCCCGGCGTGTTCCGTGCTGCGGCGTTTTTGCGACCGCATTTCCAGCTTGACGAGCTAACCATTTCCCTGCGCTTGGTTGCGGATTTGCCGCAGTCAGCGCGCTGAGAAGTTGTTGGTGAAATCGGGAGTGGGCTTGGTAACAGCATCAACGGATTGCCTGTTTCGGTCAGGCAGGGACGGCGACCGATGGTTCGCCATTTACAGTACGAAGCAAAGGAGTTGAAAACATGGCATTTGATGCATTCCTGAAAGTGGACGGCGTGCCGGGTGAGTCACTGGATGACAAGCACAAGGACTGGATTGAACTGACGTCCTTCAGTCACGGCCTGCTGCAACCGGCCTCGGCGTCGGCCAGCAACGCTGGTGGTGCTACGGCAGAACGCGTGCAGCACGAGGACTTTGTCATTTCGCACCTGATCGACAAAGCCTCTCCGAAGCTGGCGGAAGCCTGCTGCACCGGCAAGCACTTCAAGGAAGTGATCATCAGCGTTTGCCGCGCTGGCGGTGACAAGCAGAAGTACCTGGAGATCAAGCTGGAGCAGGTGCTGGTGTCGAGTATCAGTTTGGGCGGCTCGGGTGGTGATTTCCCGAGCGAAACCGTGGCGTTCAACTACGGCAAGATCAAGTGGACCTACACCCAGCAGAAGCGTACCGACGGTACTGGTGGCGGCAACGTCAGCGCCGGTTGGGACCTCACGGCCAACAAGGTCGCGGCCTGATGTAAGGGGCAGGCCGGAGATTTCCGGCCTGTTTTTTTTCGGAATCCGTCGTTGTCCGGCGGGACGTGCTTTCTTTGTGATCAGGATGATCCGGTATGAGCGGGGATGCATTCGGCGCACTGGCCGCGCGCGGCATGGATGTCGCTTTGCAGGCGTTGATGGACAAGCTGCCGGACTGGGCGGGTTTATTTCAGGGCAGCAAACGCTGGTTGCGACTGGAAGCCGCCAATCCCGCAGTGTTTGCGGATTTGATGGTGCTGCGATTCACGGCGCGCGAAGCGATCTCCGAATGCGGACTGTGTGAAATCGAGTTGCTCGGTGCCGATGCCGGCAAGGCACTGAAAGCCTTCGTCGCCGAACCTGTCAGTCTGTGTCTGGATACGGATGATGGCAAAGCCGCGCCGCGCCGCATTGCCGGCATTGTCGAGCACGCGGCGAGTCTGGGCAGCGATGGTGGTGTTACGCGCTACCAGATCCGTGTACGTCCGGCGCTGCACTTTCTGTCCTATGCCGAACACAACCGTGTGTTTCAGGACCGCAGTATCCAGCAAATTGTTGACACGCTGCTCACTGAACATCAGGCCGCACTGCCGACGCTGCGCTGGCGCTGGCAGTTATCGAGGGCACTGCCTGCGCTGCCATATCGCGTGCAGTTCAGGGAAACCGATTTGGCATTTGTCGAGCGCTTGCTGGCCGGTGCCGGCATTTTCTATTGCGTGCAGGCAGGTGCAGCAGCGGGTGAGCACGAGCTGGTGTTCTCGGACGATACGCGCAGTTTTTCCGGCGCTGACAGTTTCCGCTTTCACCGTGCCGCCATGTCAGAACACGAGGACACGATCACGGAATGGCAGGCAACGCGCAGTCTGGTCGCCGGCGGGCACACCTCGGTGGCGACGCGTCGCGAAGGCGGTGGTGCGTTTGAGGCCAGCGAATACAACCCCTTGCGTCAGGGATCGCGCGGCGATGCGCTCTCGGCAGCGCTTTGGCGTCACCGCGTGCGCAGCCCCGGTGCCGGGCCGCTACTGGATGAGGTGGTGATCCAGAATCGTCATGACGCCGCCCATGCCGAGGCCGACAACAAGCTGTTTCATGGTCGCAGCACGCTGCGGCAGCTGGCGACTGGTCAGGTGTTCACGCTGCGCGATCATCCGCATCACGATGGCGAGCCGGCGGCTTCGCGTGTCTTTGTCACGCTGCGGGTCGAACACGAAGGCCGCAACGAAATTGCTGACCGGCTGGACTGGCGCGATGCGCAACGGCCGCAGCAGGATCAGCAGTCGCCGCTCTATCAGAATTGTTTTACCGTCATTCGCCATGCAATGCGTTGGCTGCCGGATCTGCCGGCGAACGCGCCTTTACCGGGCTTGCAACGCGCCACCGTGGTCGGCAGTGCCGGCGAGGTTGTGCATACCGACGGTCTGGGGCAAGTCAAGGTCTGCTTTCCGTGGCAGCGTGCCGCCGATCACCGGATAGCGGACACCGGCAGTGCCGTTGAAGGTGAATTCAGTTCCTGCTGGTTGCCGGTAGCCCAGTCGGCCGCTGGACCGGGGCGCGGCGCGCTGTGGTTGCCGCGCGTCGGCGACGAGGTGCTGGTCGGGTTCGTCGACGACGATATCGATCAGCCGATAGTGATGGGCAGCGTGTTTCATCCCGGGCATCAGCCGGCCAGCTTCAAAGCCGTCAGCGCCCTGCCAGCGGACAAGACGCTGTCCGGATTGCGCAGCGTTGAACATCACGGTGCCCGCGCCAGCGAACTGATCTTCGACGACACCACCAACGAGCCGCATGTCACGCTGCGCAGTGATCACGGCGACAGCCATTTGCAACTGGGTGTGCTGACCAGCGAGCGCAGCGGTGGCAACGCCAGTCTGCGCGGTGAAGGGTTTGATCTGTTCACTGGTCGCTGGGCGTCATTGCGCAGTGGCTGGGGTTTGTTCCTGAGTGCACAAAGCGGCGCCAGCAGCGGTGACCATCACTACAAGCGGCAAACGTTGAGTGCCCAGCTCGACACGCTGCAAACGGTGGTCAACGCGCACAAGGAGGGCGCCAAACAACTGCGCACCAGCGCCGTGCCCGACAATGATTTCACGACACTGAAAGGGCATGCCGGCGCCTGGCAACAAGGCGATAAACCCGCCAACACGCAACCCATCATCGTTGCCCATGGTGATGCCGGCGCCGTGATCAGCAGTAGCGAAAACACGCTGGTCAGCGCCCGCACGCAAGTTGATCTCGGTTCCACACAGGCCATCGGCATACAGGCCGGAACCACCTGGACCGGCTCGGCCAGCGAACAGATCGCTTTCTGGTCCTGGAAAGCCGGTATCGCCCTGAATGCCGGCGGGAAAGATCTGATCCTGCGCGCAAACAGCAAGCAGATCATCGGTGAAGCAGAGAAAGGCATTCGCCTGTCCGGCATCGACGGCAATGTCCATCTGGAGTCCGGCAAAGAGATCGTCCTGACGGCGCAGGGCAGCTACATCAGGATTGGCAAAAACATTGAGATCGGCACGCAAGGCAAAATCCAGTACAAGGGCGCGCAACACCAGATCCAGGCCGGCAGCAGCCTGACCGCCAACCTGCCCGGGCTGAGCAACGGCAGCGGCGATACCGACCAGAAATTTTATGTCCGCTTGCCCGATGGTTTCCCGTTCAACGACATGCTGCACAACGTCAGGGTCAACGGTGCGATCCGGCAGGCGCGCGTGCCGACCGGCAAATCAGGTGAAACCAGCAAAGAGCCGGATGCCGGATTTTCAACCATGCGCGTTGAGTTGCTGGAACTGCCGAGAGCGCGAACATCGGATCAGGCCAGGATCACCTGGGAAAATGCGACCCGGGACATTCCCGAAAATGTCGAGGAAGTTCCCATCCGTTTCACGCCCGATGGCATGCCCTATGCCGAAGCGACGATGACGCCCAAAAAGCACGAGACGTGCATGGCTGTGATCGCGCCACCGCCGACAGCGATCCCGGTGATTTTTGTGCCGGGGATCATGGGTAGCAATATCGCGTCAAAAAGCAGCGGCAAGTCTGCCTGGAATCCGCCGAATGGAACAAAGCAGGCACTGACGGAGCTGGCAACCCGCATTGCGCAAAGTCCGGCTGACCGACAGTCGGCGCTCAATCCAGATTCCACCGTGGTCAGCAACTCCGGCGCCATCGCCCTCAGCGACGCCATGAAAAATATTCTCGACGAAGCCGAAGCGCGAGCGCGCGGTTGGGGTGAAGTCCATGCCGACAGTTACGGCGACATCCTGCAGTTCCTGGAGGAGCATCTGAATCGTCGTGTCAACAATCCATTTTCCAAAACCAAACCAAAGCCGGTCTGGCTGCAAGCGCTGAAAAGCAAAGTAGCGGCCATCGTCGATACCGACGTCAAAGCGCTCGCGGACTATTACTTTCCGGTTTATGCCTGCGGTTACAACTGGCTGGAGTCAAACGGCAAATCGGCTGAACGTCTGGCGCAGCGTGTTGATGAGGCGCTGGCGCGATTCAACAACGGTTACTTCAAGAACATCGGCAAGGTGATCATCATCACGCACTCGATGGGCGGCATGGTGGCGCGCGCCTACGCACAAAAAAGCGAAGGCAAGGTGCTGGCCGTGGTCCATGGCGTGCAGCCGGTGGGCGGCGCACCCGCCGTGTACCGGCGCATGCGCGCGGGTACAGAAGTGGGGGCAAACACGCTGATGGGCTATGTCGCGTCCGCGGGTGGTGCGGCCGTGCTGGGCTGGAATGCTGCCGACGTCACGGCCGTCATGGCCAACGCCAACGGCCCGCTGGAACTGCTGCCGACCAAGCACTACTACAACGGCAAGCCCTGGCTGAAAATCGTCGAAGTCAAAAGCGGCTGGGGGCAACAGACCCGGCGCGAACTGCACAGTCTTCCTGCAAACGGTAACCCCTATCAGGAGATTTACAAAGTCGCGGTCGAGGACAAGTGGTGGGGGATGATTGATGAGGCGCTGATTGATCCGGCGAAGATACATCCTGCGGGCGCAGAACAGTCCTCATCAGATACATATATGCAGAGAGTTGATGCAATTGAGCAATTCCACGACAGCCTTGGCTTGTACATGCATCCCGTCACCTATGCCCACTACGGAGATGATCACCGTTCGCCGACATTTCCGGAAGTGCTGTGGGAAACCAAGGACGAGATCCCGGAGCAAGCTGATATTGCCGCGATCATCAACGAGCCGCGTGCGCAGGCTCGCTGGCAGGACAAGGCATTCGATGTCGTGAAGTTTTTCGGCGTGTTGCCAGGTCTGGACAGCTATGAGCAGCAACAGAACAAGGGGCGTACCGACGTAAATGTGACGTGCACCACAGACGCCGACAAGGCCGAGACCGAAGAAGTGCGGCTGAGCTTCCAGTTGGCCGACAAGTCGGGGGACAATGCCGGTGATGGCACTGTTCCGACGCCCTCGGGTGAGCTGGTCGCACAGCCTGGTGTGAAGCGCGTTTGGCGACTGACCGCCAGTGATTTGCCCGATGAGGCGCTGGACCACCAGCACAGTCACAAGCCGTCGGAAGTACGGGAGACCATACTGTGGTCGGTGGTTGAAGCCTTGAAGCAGGTATGAGGGAACGATGATTCGTATGTTGGCAACAGGAGCGTTGATGATGACGGGTGCGGTAGCAGGCGTGGATGTGCAGGCAACCGAAACTGGGCCTGCGATGCGTACAGTATGCCTTGGGCGCTACCTGGTTGATGTTCCGGAAGAAGCAGTCTATCAGGGGCAAATTGCCTATTTTCAGGGTCGGCACATTACAGTGGTGGATAAGACAGAAGAGCAGTTTCTGTCTTCGTATGTGGCGTTCGTGGAGGAGCAGAAGAAAGCAAAGCATAGAACGCTTCCCAGTCGATTTCGGAGGGAAATTGTTCTGGATGACTACTCAAAGGCAGTGTTCTTTTTTTCAAATGAAATAACTGAGGGGTCATTCGATGCTCATATCCATTTCTGGCGAGATGGCAAGTCATTTTTGTTGAAAAGTGGCGTAAGCATTGATAGAGAGGCGCGCGCTACAGAAAGGATTTCCAGGCTGCTTTCAACGTTTCAACGTCGGAATGATGAAGATATTCCGCTTAAGAGCGGATACTGCTTTGACGGTGGTTTTGTCGAAGATGATGGTTCTGAATTTCTAAGGGAGTCTATCTCCTACGGCTTCCGCTGGAACGACATCGACATTGAACTGAGCAGCATGCCAAAGTTCAGGGAAGATGAACCGGGTCTGCTGAAGCGCGTAGACGACTATGACATTCCTGAGTCGATGCGAGCGGACTGGAAGATGGTCAAAACCATCCGGCGCGGCAAGCGAGCTACGACCCATGTGAAAGGTGAGGAGTTGCTGCAAACCTTTCCTGTCGATGATGGTGGTCGATTTCATATGTATTTGTTTGAGACCGACTCCAAATATCATGATTTGTTGTCACCTGCGGTCAAGGTGAGTCTGGAGTCGGCATGGAATGATCTGCGCAATACGCGCATCAACTCGACGATGAGCGAGCGTGACCTGCTTAAACTGTTTGACCGGATGGTGAACAGCATTCGGCTGCGACCAACTAACGGCGCAGCCATGACGCAAAGTGGTGGCAACGCCCATCCCGGTGTTCACGTCCGCTCCGGCGAGCGCGCACCCCAAACAGGCCGCTACCGGCATCAGCGTGAAGGCGCGTTGACACCAACGATCATGCGCTTCGAGCAAGGCCAGCGGCTGCCGCCAGTTGAACTCAAAGACCCGCGCAGTCTCATGGAGCGCTTGCGTGGCAAGCCTGCGGTGCTGGCGGAGGATGTGGTCTGGGTGCGCTTGCCTGATGACCCCGGGGCTGATGTCACTGTCAGTTGAGTTTGAATTGACAGGATTCAAGACGGGCTCCGGAAGGGCCCGTTTTTTTTGGGCGGACGACTCACGTGATTTCTCGGCGCTTGAGTCAGTGACGTTCCAGAGTGCGTGGCCTGAAGCTGGTTGCAGATGCCGGCTGCTGATTCAGGTCGCAAACGCCCGTGTGGAGTTCAGTAAGCGAAACAGTGGCTGCGCAACGGCGGAGTAGGGTGGCTCGCACGACCGGGCCCGTCGGACGCGTTGCGGTTTGTGCCTGCAAAAATCTGTAGATACTGGTGACAGGTATTTGCATGCAGGCAGCTGGTCGTCAGCTGCACGATCGATCGTGCTCTCCTTGCCACACGAAGCGGTTCAAGTTTGTCAGCGCTCAGCGTGCTGGTGCTGTTTGCTGATGCTGTTGACTGGTGCCGGGCTGCCTGCAGATGACAGGCCAGCCGGCAATGATCCTTTCCCAAGGTCCCCGGGGCGACCGCCGTCAGGCAAAGCCTTTGCGCCCTGTTCTTCATGTTCCGCTTGACGGTCCGGCTTGCGTCAGATTACTGTACTAATACGAGCAATACAGTAAGCCGACATGACGAGGACTCCCCATGGCCCGCACCACTCCCCTGATGCTGCAAGTCGTCACCGGCGACCCGCGCCCCATTACCCGGCAGATCGTTGACGGTGTCCGCCGTCTCATTGCCAGCGGTGAGCTGAGCACCGGCGACCAGCTGCCCAGTGTGCGCGGTCTCGCGCAGCAACTGATGGTCAATCCCAATACCGTCGCCAAAGCCTATACCGAGCTGACCAGCGAGGGCTGGCTGGATGCACGCCAGGGGCTCGGCCTGTTTGTTGCCGCGCCGCGCCAGCGGCTCAGCGATGCCGAACGCGAGCGGCGTCTGGACGCGGCTGTGCAGCGCTTTGTTGGCGATGTCATTGGCCTGGACTATCCGCCCGAGGCCATCACCGCGCGTGTCGGCCAGGAGCTCGACAGCTGCCTCCCAAAGAAGACTGCCTGAGCCCCGACCCGGCTCCTGACGACAAGGATTGAATCGATGAACGCTCAGGCCACGAATGTCGCGGTACGGGGGCTGCCGTCGTCTGTCGCGCTGAATGCTGCCAATGATCAGCAACTGCGTGATGATGATGCCGCCTCTGCCTGCGTGATCGAAACCTCGCAGCTTTGCCTGCACTACGCGCGCAAGACGGCGCTGAACAACCTGACGCTGCGCGTGCCGCGCGGCCGCATTCACGCGATTGTCGGGGCCAATGGTGCCGGCAAATCGTCGCTGTTTCGCATCCTGCTCGGCTTTCAGACGCCGACCAGTGGCCGCGCGCAAATTCTCGGTGTGGATTGCGACAACATCGGGCCGGAGCTGCGTGCACGCATCGGCTTCGTCAATGAAGAACACACCATGCCGGAATGGATGCGTGTCGAGGAAGTGGTGGCCATGCAGCGCCGCCAGTATCCGCGCTGGGATGATCAGCGCTACCGCGATGTGGCGGCCAATTTCAACGTCCTGCCGGAACAGAAAGTGTCGCAGCTGTCGCGCGGTGAACGGGCCGGCATCAATCTGGCGATGGCACTGGCGCAGAATCCTGAATTGCTGATCCTGGATGAGCCAACTCTGGGTCTCGATATCGTCGCCAAACGCGCGTTTCTCGAAGCGCTGATGTTCAGCAATGTCAACGAAGCCTGCACCATCATCTATTGCTCGCACCAGATGGAAGAGATCGAACGTGTCGCCGACAACCTGATCATTCTTGAGCGCGGCGAGCTGAAACACATGTCCGCGCCGGACGAGTTTTGTGAGCGTGTCCAGCTCTGGGTGACGGATATTCCGCTGCGCACGCCGGACAGTCTGAATCGCCTGCCAGGCATGTTGCAGGTGCAGCGCATCGATGATCTGTTTCATTGTCTGGTGCTGGATCAGGATGAGCGCTACGCCGATGTCCTGATGGCGCAGGGCGCACGATCGGTCCGGCAAATGCCGGTGAGTCTCGATCGCGCGGTGAATGCGTTCCTGTCGCGCAATCACGTTTCCAACCGGCAGTAAGGTGACGCACATGACACTGTTCAACCGCGATTTGTTTGTCTCCGAGCTGCGTCGCTTCCGCATGCTGGCGCTGGTGATGGCGCTGGTGCACCTGCTGGTGCTGGTCTTTCTCAATCGCATGGCCGACATGCAGCAGCAACCGCATCAGGTCGAGCGCGTGTTCATGCTGGTGTACATGGCGCTGGCGTTTGTGTTCGCGCTGTATCAGCTCGGTTCCTATCGCCGGCCGTCAAAGTGGCTGTGGTTGCTGCATCGACCCTTGCCGCATCTGACCGTGTATGTCTCGATCAGTCTGGCGTCGGCATTGCTGCTGGCGCTGGCCACGCTGCTGCCGCGCATGCTGATCCTGTTTGCTGTCGATGGCCTGACCGAACGCGTGGTCGACAGCCATCACTATTTGATGCCGCTGCATGCATTGGTGCTGGTGTTTTCTGCCTGGCTGGCCGGTGTCTGTACGGTGTTGAGCGTGCGGCCCACCGCGGCGGTGGTGGCCGTGGTGCCGGTGTGGCTGATGTGGTCATTTGCCGACAGCGCGGCGCTGCTGGTGGTGGAATTGCTGGGCCTGTGCTGGTTGCTGGCGATCACCAGTACCCAGTTCAAACCGAATCGCGATGCGCGCATCCAGCGCGCCGGCCTGCTGGTCTTGTCGGCGCTGCCTTTGCAGGTTGGTTTGTATTTCGTGCTGCTGACCGCTGCGGTCGGTTACGAGTTCGGCCTGATGTTTGCCGGCGCGCATCCGCTGAATATGCCGGTACCGCCGGCAGGCGGGTTTACCGAAGCCGTCAACAGCGAACCGCGCAAGCTCATGACGGATCTGCTGCGCCACAGTCAGGATCCGAACGCTGCGTTGTGGACCGAACAGCTCGCGCTGATGGAGCCGGGCTACGAGCACGCCCGTCTGCGCGAATATCCGCTGCGCAATCAGGCCTACAAGACACGCGTCCTGCAATGGCTTGATGAAAAGAACAGTACCGAGTGGACCTTCAGCCATGACAGCATGCGCTTTCATGGTCTGGATATCCGCAACGGCGAAGCGCGCGGTACCTGGGGCGTTGCCGGGCGCGATGATCCGACGCCGTTCACCGAGGTTCCGTTCGCCGTTGACAATCAGTTTCTGGTGACGCCGAATCGCATTTACCAGATCGATTTCGAACAGCAACGCGCGATAGAACAGATCCGCTTGCCGGACGAAGAAGTGTTCATCGCCAAACCGATCATCGCCGGCGAGCAGGTGATCATCGTCAGCAGTCATGGCTTGCGCATCTATGCGCCTGATCGTGACGCGTACCTGCAAAGTGGTGGTGGCGTGCGCCAGCTGCGCGCCGGCCATGTGATCCGCGTGCCGGGTGTGGAATTCATGCAGTCGATCTATGCGAGCTACGGCAGCGGCAGCCTGGCGCGTGTCGATTATGCGGAGCTGGTGGATGGCTGGCTGTTCGGCCTGACTTTCGGCGCCTATTACACCGGCGATCAGATCCGGCAAATGATGCTGCATGTGGATGCTGACGGGCAGACCCGGATTGTCGCCGAGCGCAAGCTGAGCAACGACTTCCCGCTCCTGTATGAAACCGCGAACTGGTGGCTGTCGCCGACGCACTATCTGCTGCGAAATCTGCCGGAAGCTCTGCTCGACAACGGTCGCAAACAACCTGAAAACATTTTTGCGCCACGAGACAGCCGGCAATGGCTGGCAGCTGGCGGGATGATCGCGCTGTCTTTGCTGCTTGCCTGGTACTGGCTGCGCCGCACCGCCTTACCGTCATCGCGCAAACGTCTGTGGTTGCTGCTGGTGCTGATCGGCAGTCTGCCTGCCGTGTTAAGCCTGATGCTGCTTGAGCGGCGCACGCCGGTGATGCAGAACCTGCCCGCAGGAGTGCAGGCTGCATGAATGGTTTTCACCCCGATACGTCGCTCGCGCCACGCAAGACCATGCAGATTGCCAGCGTGCTGTTCTGCGCCGTCGCGATGCTGCCGACGCCGGCAATGAGCGGCAATACAACCGCACCCAACGCATCAGTCCCTGAGGTGATGAAACAGGCGCACGACGTCGGTGTCGCTGACGAGCAGGCAGTGTTGCAGGCAGCAGAAACGCGTCTGAAGCGCGCGCTTGAGGAATCGCGCCGCATGTCGCCGGTGGCCGCGCTGCCGCGTAGCGATTTTGTCGTGCCGCGCGGTGTGCAGTCCGTGCAGTTGGCGCCGGATGGAAAGCAGCTGGCTTATGCGCGGCGCAGCGGTGATGCGGTCGCGCTGTTCGTCAGTGCGGTTCCGGGTGGCGAGCCGCGTCAGGTGCTCAAGCAACTGAAAGCAAAGCGCTGGTTCTGGTCGGCGGACAGTCGTTTTCTGTGGCTGGTGGCAGAGCAACATCTCGCGGTGATCAATGTTGGTGATGGCAGCAGCCGCGTCGTGCATGCGCTGGATGATCGCAAGCAGGCACGCATGCTGGGCCGTGATCCCGGAGGCAGCGCAGCGGTGCTGGTTGCCGAGCAGGAAGCCACGGGCAATGGCTTTCATGTCCTGCGTGTGCATGCCGATGGTCGCCGCGACGTGATCACGCGCCACGAGCATGCCATTCGCGGCCTGGCGTTCTCTGCTGACGGATCACTGCGTTTCATGCGTCTGCGTGACCGGACGTTCAACGAGTACGTGGTTGCGCGCACGCCGACCGGCAGCGGCAATGCGCCTAGGGATACGGCGTCCTGGCAGAATGCGTTTGATTGCCCGGCGCTGCGGCAGTGTTCCCTGCTGTCGGTCGTGAATGATCAGTTGCTGATGGAAAGCAGCATGAACGGTGATCGGCTGTCGCTGATGCGCTGGCAAAGCGGGACCGCTGCACATGCGCTCGCTCAGCAAAATCGTGTGCCGGTCGAGCTTGTGCACACTGATCCCGAAGCCCTGGCGGATCTCGCCGATGTGCTGCAGTCGCCGCTTGATCAGCGGCCGATAGCGGTCGCGTACTACAGTGATCGCAAGCGCTGGTATGCCCTCGAGCCGGGAATGGTTCCGGTGCTGGCGGCGCTGGACAAGCAGTTTCCCGGACGGGATCTGGACATCGAGGCCGACGCAGCGCTGCAGAATTTTTTGATCACGGAACACGATGCGCGTCTGGCCTTGCCGCGCTATCACCTGTACTCACTTGCCAGTCAGCGCTTTGCAACACTGGCGCTGGAGACGCAGCCGCCGCCGTTTGCCGAGTCACAGTTGGCGCGCGCGATAGCCGTCAGCTATCGCGCAAGGGACGGCATGGTGCTTCACGGGTTTTTGTACCTGCCGCCGGGGCGTGATGCCCGCAATGTTCCGCTGATTGCCAACATTCATGGCGGGCCGTTTGCGCAGGTGCGCGCTGAGTACAGCCGTTTTGTGCAGTTCATGGTCAATCGTGGCAACGCCGTGTTCACGCCCAATTTCCGTGCATCGGAAGGGTATGGCTTGCGCTACATGCTCGCGTCGAACGGCGATTTCGGAAACGGTAAAGTTTTGCAGGACGTTATCGATGGCATGGACTGGCTGCTGGCCCATGGCGTTGGTGATCGCGGTCAGCAAATGGTGGTCGGCCACTCGTTTGGCGGCTACGCCAGCCTGATGGCCGCCACGCACCATCCGCAGCGTTTCCGCTTTGCATTGGCGATGGCGGCACCGACTGATTTTGGCTGGACGATGCGCTGGTATGCCGACAATGAGCACGAGGGACTGCGCGGTGATCGCGTGCCGCTCGCACAGCGTGCCGCGGTGCTTGGCGTGCCGGTCGATGATCCGGCTTTCCTGAAACGCATGACCATGGATGCGGCGACGAGTCATGTTGCTGCGTTGCAGGCGCCGATCTATCTCTGGGCCGGCGCGAAGGATGACCGCGTGCCGCTGAAGAGCATCAATCACTATGCCGCGCAGCTGAAAACCGCCGGCAAGCCGGTGCTGCTGCTCACTGATCCGGAATCCGGCCACAACCCGGCGACGCCGCTGGCAACCGAAGCGATCATGCATCTGTTCGAACTGGCGTTGCAGCGGCATCTGCAGGCTCCGGAACCGGGCAGTTTGTCGCCGGCGTTGTCAACGCACCTGAAGCGGAACACCCGACTCGATTTTTCGCCATAGCGCCCGGAGTTGCTATCCGCAGTGGTGAATCGTTGCGACGCTGCTGGGCAAAAAGTTCCGCAGTGTGGTTGCAGTAAGTTCACTGAATTGCTCCGCATCGTCGCGGCCGGCATCTGCTACACAAACGACGTGATGATTCGGATCCAATGACTCTCCCCGCAGCAGAAATGCCGAAGGAAAACTTCCGGCAGGGGCGAAGCCTTGCCGGAATTTCCGGGAATGCTGCCGGGCGGAGTGTTGCTGTTCAATCCTGACAGGGAAAGGCCCATGAAAATCAATGTCAGACGCGGTCTGAAGATGTCCATCGGTTTGCTGCTCGGTGCCGTTGTTGTGTTGTTGCTGGTTGCCGTTTTCAATGCGCGGCTGGAAATGCACGACAGCGGTGTGCATCGTCGTTTGCTGGTGTCGGTCGGGCCGACGCTGGCGTTTCCGGTTTACTCCGGCAGCGGCGAGCGTGTGCATGTCGATGCCTATCTTGAAGGGCCGGTAGTGCGTGTAGGAGCAGATGGGCGCTGGTCGGCAACCTGGTTCTGTGAAGACAGGCGACATGACAGCACGGGTAGCGACGCAGTGCTGCGCATTGACTGCGCCGGCCGGCAAACAGAATTTCCGCTGTCACCGGCACCGGCCGCCATCAGCGAGGCACCGATGCCGGACAAATTGTTCGTGCTCAGCGATATCGAGGGCAACAAGGCGTTTCTGGATGCCGCCCTGCAAGGCGCCGGTATTGTCGATGCGTCAGGGCGCTGGACATATGGCGCGGGGCATTTGCTGATCCTTGGTGATTCAGTGGATCGCGGCCGCGATGTTTTTGCCGTGCTCTGGACGCTGTATCGCTTGTCACTGGAGGCGCAATCCGCCGGTGGCGCTGTGCATGTGTTGCTCGGCAATCACGAGCAGTATGTGCTGCGCAAAAACATTTCCCGCGCGCATGCCGAACACCTGTATGCGCTGGAGAGCATGGGCGGTGTTGAGGCGAGTTTTGCTGCCGATACGCTGATCGGTGCCTGGCTGCGCACGCGGCCGGTTGCGCTGAAGCTGGGCGGAAATCTGTTTGTGCATGCCGGGATCAGCCAGCAGGTCGTTGACAGTGGCATGTCGGTGAATGATTTGAATCAGGCGTCGCGGCAATACTGGTTGTCACCCGAGCATGCAAAGAATGCCAGGGCCCTGGAGGCAGTACTCGGGTTTCAGGGGGTGACGCAGTATCGCGGCCTGGTGCGTGATGACGCGGACAGCATTGCCACTGTGCAGCAGCAGGATGTGGATCGCGCGCTGGCGCATTTCGGTGTCGAGCGCGTGATTGTCGGCCACACCCAAGTGCCGAAAGTGTCTGCGCGCTTTGACGGCAAAGTATGGGCCGTCAATGTCAATGACGATGACGCGGCCCGCGAAGTGCTGGTATTCGAAAACGGCAGTCCGCGCGTGCTTGATCTCGACGTAGCACGCCAGTTGTCGAAGCAGGAGGCGCGACAACTGCGGCCGTTCCATCTCTGGGATGAGCGTGATCGGGAGATTTTTTCCGGCATCGTTTCGGCGATGCGCAAGCTGTCCGACTTGCCGCATCCCTACTGAATCGCGCGCTCAATTCAGGGAGTTGCGTATGAAAGTTAGGAAACTGTTTGGTTTGTCCGCTTGCGGGGTGCTGTTTACGGTGATTTCGGCAGCTGTCTGTTGCAGCGAGTCCACGGTTGGCGGTCTGCTTCTTGTGCCGGAGCCAGCTGTTGATCACGCAAATGCCGGTGACGTGAGCTTCATTGAACGGCTTGATGACAAAACATCCGCCGGCGAATTCAGCGCCAACGAGGCGCTTGCCGATGCAAACAGCGCTTCCATGTGGCTGCTGCTGACGCAGCGCGACTTCGCCGGTGTGCGTGCATATCTGCGGCAGCGCGCTGGCGCGTTCACGGCGCTGGACAAGTTGCTGCAACTGGAACTGGATTTGCGTGAACGTCAGCAGGTCGACAGCGATGCCTTGCGCACTTTGCAGAACGCACATGCCGGTCATGCCGAGCTGCAGTTTCGTGCCGGCGCGCTGTGGTTGCAGTACGTGCGACAGAGCAATTTTTTTGCTCGTCGTGCGCTGCTCGGTGAGTACATAAGGGCAACGATACGGGCAGCAGAGTTGGCGCCGGAGAATTCGCGCTATCTGGTCGCCGCCGGCATTGCCGCCGGTCAGCCATCAATTCTGGGCGGTGATCCGGATCGTCAGGTGCAGCTGGTGAACAATTGGCGAGGCACTGATCCGGCCGATCAATTGCGGGCACGCATGGACCTTGCGCAAAACCAGCAAAACCGGCGCGAAGGTGAGCGCCTGATGGCGGCGGCGCTGGCGCTGGACGCGGCGAATCTTTTGCTGCGTGCCAGAGTGGCGAATCTTGCCTGGACCTACGATATGGATGCGCAGGCGCAAGGGCATTTTTCGGCGGTGTGCGACCTGCATCCTGCTGACAGTGATCACGAGTGGGAGGAATGGCTGGCCGCCTGCGAAAACGCCGCCAGCCTTGCGGCCGACGGCGCCGGCGACCGGTCGCAAACGCGTTTGCTGCTGGCTGCGGCCATCACACGCGCGCCACAGGGCTTGAAGCCCGAACTGGCCGCGGCGCTGGCCCTGCTGGACTGAGTGCAGGGCCAGGCCGCAGCGGCCTCCATCAGGCGCGGCCGTGAAGGATTTAGGTTGCCGGGGCGACCTTGTCGCAGACAGGACGTTGATGGAGGGGCTGCTCAGCTCGTGGCCAGCGGTTCAGATGGCAGCACCGGCGGCAACGGCTGGTGTGGCCGATGGCAGGATGGGGCGACGCAGCAGTATCAGGCCGATGCTCAGAAACCAGACGATCTGGCCGAGCCCGAACACGGCGCCAAGGTCAGCCCAGGGCGGAATGGCGCTCAGCGTGCCGGCGATGCCGATGATCAGACCCAGATAGTGTGGCCAGCGGCCGGTCCGGCCCTGGCGCAGGGCGACCGAGCTGACCAGCAGCATCCAGACACCGCCCACCAGCTCGACGCCGCCGCCCAGGCCTTCATGCACCACGTTGACGCTGCGCCAGAGCGCAACGGCTTGTGCCGGATCGCTGGCATGCAGCCGGGCGACCGCTTCCATGCCGACGCTGGCGACCATGCCGCTGGCGATCACGATGCCGGCCCAGATCAGCCCGAGCGGTGTGGTCAGCCGCATCAGCGAGCCGTCTCCCGGCGGCGTCGCCAGACGCTCGTGCAGGCCGACCGCCAGCACCAGCAACGCCAGGCCGCCGGTTTCATAGATGAACAGGATCCAGGCCTGGAACAGCGCCCGCCGCTCGAGCAGGAAGTCCAGTTTCTGCTTGTCACTCCAGCCACCGGTATCACCCGGATTCAGCAGGGTCAGCATCAGCGCGAAGCCGACGATGTAGGTCAAAGCCGCCAGCAGTGCAGCCGCACCGCCCAGCCGTTCCAGACTGCGCATGGTATTCATCCCTGAGAGCATGAGGAGGCGGTCAGGCTAGCGAGGCGGCGGCAGCCTGTCGTGGCGGAAATTGTCAGCGAATTTGCCGGGCATGCGGCCGGCGACGGCGGCGCGTTTGATGACGGCAAACGGCAGGTTGAGCAGGGCAGGGCGATACACGGCCGGACCGGTGCCGTTGTGTTTGCACCATTCAGGATTTGCAAAACGCAGTGTTCGGACAAAGCTGTCTTCGCCGGAAACAAACTTCGCCGGAAACAAAACGCCCCGCAGGGTGCGGGGCGTTTTGCAGAGCGACGGCGTCAGTCGGGATCAGGCTTTGCTGCCGTCATCGTCCGACTGTTGCTGTGCGCGCTCGATCGACGACAGCGGCAGCTGCGTCTGGGCCGGGGACGGCTCGGTCGACGCGGCGGCATCCGCGACCGGCGTAGCCGGCTGGGCGGGGGCTGCCGGCGCGCTGCTGACCACGGCGCGCGGTTTGGCCATCGGGCTGGAACTGCTCATGCCCGGCGAACGGTGCAGCACCGTGCTCTGGCCAGTCGACGGTTCGATCAGGCTGGCGAGGATGGCCGCGACGTTCTTCAGCGCTTCTTCCTCGGCCGCTTGGGCGTCTTCCGGCTTGGTCACTGCCACCGGCTTGGGTTTGGCCGGGCCGGAAGCGACTACCGCGCGACGCTCGGTATCCGCCGGCTTGCTGCCAGCCGGGACATCGCTGGCGACCGGCGCTGCGGCTGCTTCAGCCGGCTGCGGGGCGGTTGCCGCTTGCGGCGCCGCATCGACCGGACGGGCGACCGGGGCTGGTTTGGCCGGCGCTGCGGCAGCGCTGCTGGCCATGCGCGGTGCGCTGGCCGGAGCACTGACTGGAGCACTGACCGGGGCCGGGACAGCCGGAGCGCTGGCGACCGGACGTTCAGCCGCTTCGCTTGCGTCCTGATCGACCGGCAAATCGCCGGCAGCCGTTGCCAGGGCAATAGCTTCCTCTTCCGAGAGCGGTTCATCGCGCTCGTTGCGGCGACGGCCACCGAGGTGACGCGGCACGCGACGACGGCGCTCACCGCGCTCGCCGCGTTCACGGCGTTGCTCGGTGGCTTCGATGTTTTCGCGGTCGATCACCGGTGCCGAGGCGGCCTCGTCACCGGCGTCTGCCAGCAACGAGTGCTGTTGCGGTGCCGGAGCGGCCGCCGGGGCACTCACCGGGGCGCTCACCGGGGCGCTCACCGGGGAACTGATTGGCGCCGCGACGCTGGCCGCAGCCGCCGGACGGACACCGCCGAAGGTCTGCGGCTCGGCCAGATGGGCCGGCACAGCGATGGCGGCGGTGGTAACGCCGGCGACGTCGGTGGACACATTTTCCGAGGCAAACTGCTGGCGCTGGGCCATGCGCTCGGCGCGGGTCTGGCGCGGCTGACGCGGCTCACGCGCCGGACGCTCGGCCGCGACGGCCTCGCCTTCGGCACGCGGTTCGCGGGGCTGGCGCTCTTCACGCGGCTGACGTTCTTCGCGCGGTGCGCGCTCTTCACGGGCCGGACGTTCGCCACGCTCACGACGCGGTTCGCGTGCTTCGCCTTCGACACGCGGTTCACGCGGCTGACGCTCTTCACGCGGCGCGCGCTCTTCACGCGGTGCGCGTTCTTCGCGGGCCGGACGCTCGCCACGCTCGCGGCGCGGTTGTTGCTCAGAACGCGTTTCAGGGCGGGCATCCGCACGGGCTTCGCCCCGCTCGGCGCGGGCCGGCTGCTCGCTGCGCTCGGTTTTCTTGCCGCCGACAGCAGCCTGCTCGCCACGATTGCCGCGCTCGCCACGGGCTTCGCCGCGTTCACCGCGACCGTCCCGATCACGGCCACGACCACCGCGCTCGCCACGTTCACGGCCACGACGGCTGCGATCACGGTCGCGCTCGCCACGGCCCGATTTCGGCTTCTCTTCCTCAGCCGGAGCGGCTGCGGTTTCGGTATCGCCAAACAGGAAACCAACCAGACGCTTCAGCAGGCCGGGCTTGGCTGCCGGCGCGGCTTCGGCGACGCGCGGGGCACGGGCGGCCGGCGCGGCGGTCGTTTCGATCGGTGCCGGCGCCGGGGCGGCAACCGGTGCCGGTGCCTGGACCTGGACGATCTGGGTGTACTGCACGGCGGCCTGTTCGGCACGCGGACGCGCCGGGGCGACGTCGGAGGCTTCGGCTTCCGGCTTCTCGGCCAGCGAGTAGCTCACCGTCTCGACGATTTCAGCTTCGCGCAGGCGACGCACTTCGTAGTTCGGCGTTTCCATGTGCGGGCTGGGCACGATGACCAGATGCACGCTGTGACGACGCTCGATGTCGGCAATAGCCTTGCGCTTTTCGTTGAGCAGGTAGGTGGCGGCTTCGACCGGCAGGATGGCCTGCACTTGCGAGGTCGAATCCTTCATCGCTTCTTCTTCGATCAGGCGCAGCACCGACAGCGCCATCGATTCGACGTTGCGGATATGGCCGACGCCATTGCAACGCGGGCAGATCTGGGTGGTGGTGTCGCCGAGGCTGGGGCGCAGGCGTTGGCGCGACAGCTCCATCAGGCCGAACTTCGACAGCCGGCCCATCTGGATGCGGGCGCGGTCCATGGCCAGGGCGTCACGCAGCGCGTCTTCAACGGCGCGCTGGTTTTTCGCCGGCGTCATGTCGATGAAATCGATGACCACCAGACCGCCGAGGTCGCGCAGGCGCAGCTGGCGGGCCACTTCCTGGGCCGCTTCGATGTTGGTGTGCAGCGCGGTTTCTTCGATGTCGCCGCCCTTGGTGGCACGCGCCGAGTTGACGTCGATGCAGACCATGGCTTCGGTGCGGTCGATGACGATGGCGCCGCCGCTGGGCAGGCGCACTTCGCGCTGGAAGGCCGACTCGATCTGGCTTTCGATCTGGTAGCGGTTGAACAGCGGAATGTCATCGCGGTACAGCTTGACGCGCGAGACATAGTCCGGACGCGCCAGCTCGATGTGGTTGCGCACCCGGTCGAAGGACGCCTGGGTATCGACGATGACTTCGCCGATGTCGGCTTTCAGGTAATCGCGGATAGCACGGATGATGACGTCGCTTTCGGCGTAAATCAGGAACGGCGCCGGGCGCTTGGTGGAGGCTTCGGTGATGGCGTTCCACTGGGTCAGCAGGACGTTGAGATCCCACTTCAGCTCTTCTTCCGAACGGCCGACACCGGCGGTGCGGATGATCAGGCCCATGCCGTCCGGCACGTCCAGCGAGTGCAGCGCGTCACGCAGATCGGCGCGGTCATCGCCCTCGATGCGGCGCGAAATGCCACCGGCGCGCGGGTTGTTCGGCATCAGCACTACGTAGCAGCCGGCGAGGCTGATATAGGTGGTCAGTGCCGCACCTTTCTGGCCGCGCTCTTCTTTCTCGATCTGGACGATGACTTCCTGACCTTCGCGGACCAGTTCGCGGATGGAGCCGCGGGTCTTGCTCGGGTCGGTGTAATAGGCCGGGGAGATTTCCTTCAGCGGCAGGAAGCCGTGACGGTCAGCGCCGTAGTCGACGAAGGCGGCTTCGAGGGAGGGTTCGACGCGGGAGATTTTGCCTTTGTAGATATTGGCTTTCTTCTGCTCTTTGCCGGGCACCTCGATGTCGAGGTCATACAGGCGTTGCCCGTCAACGAGTGCGACACGCAGCTCTTCGGGCTGGGTCGCGTTGATCAGCATTCGTTTCATTTTTGCTCTCGTCGTTAAGGTAACGACGGGAGTGCTGTCATCGCACGCAGTGGTGCGGCGCACGCAGGAAAAGGCGGGCGCCGGACCGATTGTTCAGGCGGATCACGGGCCGGATACGGCGCGGCCGGTAAACCTGTTGTCTTCTTTAGGACGTCACACCGTGCAGGAAAATTCGGCGCGCGAAACGCGCTGCGTTTGGAAGCACGGGGGTCCGACAGCGGTGCATCACCCTCGGGCACGCACCGCACAAACTTGTCTGCCTGTCTAATCCAGGGCGACGACATGACTCCAGTCGTCATGACGTACAATACGCGTCCGTCGTTGCCGCCTTGGCGGTATACGCGGACCTCATGCCACGGTTTCAGGCCGGATGACGAGGGGCTTCAGGAGGCTGGGATCGGGGATGATTCATCCCGGATGACGGCGCAACGGCTAATCCTCGCACCGACTGTGAAAGTGGGCCGCGAAACTATAGCAGGCTTTGCTAAGTGCAGCAATTTACTAGTGATTTTCCCTCCGGTACCGATCCGGAACCGACTGCTGATGGCCGTCCAAACGTGGCCGTGCGCCAGGTTGAAATCGGTGCCGAACAGGCCGGGCAGCGCATCGACAACTTCCTGATGCGCGAGCTGAAAGGCGTGCCCAAGAGCCGCATTTACCGGCTGCTGCGCACCGGCGAGGTGCGCGTCAACAAGGGGCGCATCAAGCCCGAGTACAAGCTGGCCTGGGGCGATGTGGTGCGCATTCCGCCAGTGCGGGTCAGTGAGTCGACCACCGAGGCGCCGGCCACCGGCCTGCGCAAGGTTCAGGCGCTCAACGACGCCATCCTTTATGAGAATGACGGCCTGCTGATCCTCAACAAGCCGGCCGGCATGGCTGTGCATGGCGGGTCGGGGCTGTCCTACGGTGTGATCGAGGCGCTGCGGGCGCTGCGCCCGGAGGCGCCGTTCCTGGAGCTGGTGCACCGCCTCGACCGCGACACCTCAGGCTGCCTGATGGTGGCGAAAAAACGTTCAGCCCTGCGCGCGCTGCATGAAAGCCTGCGCGAGAAGGACATGGACAAGGTCTATCTGGCGCTGGTCGTGGGGAGCTGGTCGGCGCGCAAGACGCTGGTGTCGGCGCCGCTGCACAAGAACGAGCTGGCCTCCGGCGAGCGCATCGTCCGCGTCCGGGCCGACGGCAAGGAATCACAGACCCGTTTTGCCATTGTCGAAAAGTTCGCCGGCTGCACCCTGGTCGAGGCCATGCCGCTGACCGGGCGCACGCACCAGATCCGCGTTCATGCCCAGCATGCCGGCCATCCGCTGCTCGGCGACGACAAGTACGGCGACGATTCAACCGTGGCGCTGGCCCGCGAGTTGGGGCTCAAGCGCCTGTTCCTGCACGCGGCTGAGCTGCGTTTCCGCGATCCGCTCACCGGCAAGGATGCGGTGGTCAAGGCGCCGTTGCCGGAGGATCTGGTTGAAGTGCTGGAGCGGGCCCGGACCTGACCCGGTCTGAACCTGATAACGGAACCGGCCTCTGAACCCCTGCCCGAAACCAGGTCCGCTGCCCGGCGAAGCGCCGGTCGCCGTGCTCCGGCACTGCACCGGCCCAGCCGGTCGGGCGCGGCCCGACGGCCCGGAGCCCGGTAGTTCCTGCGCGTGCTTCACCCTTGCCGGTCTTGTCCGTCCGGCTCGCCGCCCGCATTTCCTGACCGTCATGAAAACGGCTTCGGCCGTGACGGGTTCCGCCCCTGAAGTGAAACCATGAACAACCGATACGACCTGATCATTTTTGACTGGGATGGCACGCTGATCGACTCCGTCGGCCGCATTGTGTCGTCGATGCGCGCTGCCGCCGTCGACGCCCAGTTGCCGGTGCCGAGCGAGTCGGCCGTGCGCGGCATCATCGGCCTGTCGCTGGAGGAGGTGTATGCACGCCTCTTTCCGGGCGCGCCGGAGGAGCATCTGGAGCTGCTGCGTGTCGAGTACCGCAAGCAGTTCATCGAGGTCGACACCACGCCGTCGCCATTGTTTGACGGCGCCCGCGATGTGGTCGAGCAGCTGCGCAGCGACGGCTACCGGCTCGCGGTGGCCACCGGCAAGGCGCGTCACGGTCTGGTGCGTGCCTGGACCGAAGTCGGCCTGCAGGATCACTTCCATGCCTCGCGTTGCTCGGACGAAGCCCTCGGCAAGCCGCATCCGCAGATGGTGCTCGATCTGCTGAAAGAAACCGGCGTGCATCCGCAGCGCGCGCTGATGGTGGGTGACACTTCGTTCGACATGGAAATGGCCCGACGCGCCGGCATAGACCGCGTGGCGGCGACCTACGGCGCGCACGAACTGCATGAGCTGGTGCCGCATGCGCCGTTGACGCAGCTCGACAGCATTCGCCAACTGACGCCGTGGCTGGACAGTTTTCGCTGAGTGGTATTCGTTCCGCAGCGTGTCGCGGCGCGAACTGTGCCGGCATGACGAACACCGGAAACCAGAACCGGCGCCCTCGGCGGCAATACCGTTCAGAAAAGAAAACCCCGTTCGCCCTGAGCTTGGCGAAGGGTCTCGCGAACGCGGTTTTCTTGTCTGCGGGCGCCTGCCGGCGAGCCGTTCAGCCCTTCGACAAAGCCCGTCCTGAGCTTGGCGAAGGGCTCAGGGCGAACGGAATTTCTTTCAGTTGGTAATTCCAACGCCTGCACTGAAATGTATTGGCCATCGACGCCCGTTTGTCCTGGCGCCAGTTCCGGCAGGGTTGGCGCTGCCATTTGTAGCGGCAAGTTTTCCACGCCGGTTTTTCCGTAGCAGATTTTTCATGCCGGTTTTTCCATAGCAGGTTTTCCGTACCGGGTTTTCCGCGTCGGCGCCTGCGCCGGGTGAGCCGCAAAAGGTCTGCACAGGCGGCGGTCAAAAATTTTTTTCCGGCGCTGAATCCAAAACCGGCATCGCCTGCATCTGAGTCTTTGCAACCAGTAACGGACTGGACGGAGACTGAGCATGAACACTTTCAAGAAGAGCATCATCCTGATGGCCGGCCTCTGTGCCGCACTGGGCACGGCGACCGTCGGCGCCGAGGTGGCATGGCCGGATACGCCCGCCGCACAACTCGCCAAAAAACGCCTGCAGGCGTTCAATGCCGGCGATGCCGCCGCCTTGCAGGCATTCAAAACGGCGCATGAGCCGGAGATGCAACTGGAGCGTGAACTGGCCTTCCGGCAGATGACCGGGGGATTTGAGGCCTTGCGCGTCACCCAGGATGGCGCCGGACGGGTAACCGTGATCCTGCGCGAACAGGATGGTGACCGGGTCGGCAGCATGGCTCTGCAACTGGACGACAAGGACCCGAAACGGGTCAAAAGTGTGAGCCTGCAGCCGATGGCGAAGGTGCCGGCGGATTTGATGCCCGCGCGTTTGTCTGAAGCCGATGCGCAGCAGCGTCTGCAAACGAAAGCAGAAAAACTGCTGGCCGAAGAACAGTTCGCCGGCAATCTGCTGGTCGCGCGTCGCGGCGAGGTTCGCGTTGCGAAAAGTTTCGGTGACGCACGGAAACAGCCCATACAGAAAAACGCACCCGACACCCGCTTCCGTCTCGGTTCGATGTACAAAATGTTTACCGCGGTTGCCGTGTTGCAATTGATGGAGCGCGGACAACTGCGTCTGGATGCGCCGCTCATCACCTATCTGCCGGACTATCCGAATGCCGAGCTCGCCAAACAAACGACGCTGCGGCATTTGCTGACCCATACCGGTGGAACGGGCGACATTTTTACCGAGGAGTATCAGCAGCAACGGCTGAAAGTCCGTGAGCATGCGGACTATCTGAAATTGTTTGGCCGTCGTGCGCCGGAGTTTGCTCCCGGCAGTCGAGAGGCGTATTCCAATTACGGTTATGTGTTGCTCGGTGCGGTGATTGAAAAGGTCAGCGGCCAGTCCTATCACGACTACGTGCGGGAAAAGATCTTCAAACCGGCCGGTATGCTCGCCACCGGCGCCGAGCCGGAAGATCGGGTGCGTGAACAGTTGTCGGTGGGCTATACACAAACGGAAAAGGGCTTGGTCGACAATCGCGACACCTTGCCCTGGCGCGGAACGGCCGCCGGCGGCGGCTACTCCACCACCGGTGATCTGCAGCGTTTTGCGCAGGCCCTGTTGAATGGCAAGCTGCTGTCGGACAAAACACTTGCCGAAGCCACCCGCAGCCAAGCGCCCAGCGGCCTGTACGGCTACGGTTTTCAGATCGGCGGCGAAGGCGCGGCGCGTCATTTCGGACATGCTGGCGGCGCGGTAGGCATGAATGGCGCCCTGCGCATCTATCCTGCAACCGGTGATGTCGTGATTGCGCTTTCCAACATGGATCCACCGGCTGCCGAATCGCTGGTCGAATACTATGGCAACCGCATGCCGCTGCTGACGCCGGCAACTGCGCAATCGTCTTCTTCTGACACCAGAAAAGCAGGGCTCTGATCATGACATTCGAACCGTTTTTGCCGCTGTTGGTGCTGGTTGCGCCGATTGCCATTGTTGCGCTGGCCCTGCGTTTCCGTCGTCAGCAAACCGAGGCGCGTTATCGCACGCTGCTGAAACTCGCCGACAAGGGCGTGGACTTGCCGCTGGCGGTTCTGGCCGAGCAGCGTTCGGCGCATGCCGATCGGCGGCGCGGTCTGGTGCTGGTGTGCGGCGGTATCGGCCTGATGCTCAGCCTGCTGGTTCTGCCGGTGCAGGGTGACGAGGGGCAGCGGCTTGCGGATTTTTGGGGGCTGGGACTGCTGCCGGTGATGCTGGGTCTGGGCTATCTCGGCAGCTGGTGGCTGGATCAGCGTGCAGGCGACACGCGTGGATCGTGAGGCCGAAGCGCGCATCGATCTGGCGCTGGTCAAGCGTGTCCTGCTGAACGAAGACCGACAGGCGTTCAGCCAGTTGGTGCGGAGACATCAGGGCACGGTGCGCGCCTTGCTGCGCCGTCTGTGCCGGGGTGATGCCGCGTGGGCAGATGACTTGGCGCAGGAAACGTTTCTGCTGGCGTGGCGAAAACTCGCGCTGTTTCGCGGTGAGGCGCGGCTTTCGACCTGGTTATTGCGCGTGGCGCACAACTGCTTTTTGCAGGCGCATCGCCGGCATCCGAAACATGAAGTGCAGGATGATCTGATGCTGGAACAGGTGGAAGGCCCGCAGCACTCGCCGGGCTTGCAGCGCGATCTGCAAAGAGCGCTGCAAGCGCTGCCGGAAGGCGAGCGCGTGGTGATGCTGTATCACGCGCAGATGGGCCTCAGCCATGAGGAAACCGCCGAGATCACCGGCCTGCCGCTGGGCACGGTGAAAACCCACGCGACGCGCGGCAAGGCGCGTTTGCGTGAGTGCCTGAATGCTTACCAGAACACCGACAGTACAGGAGTTGCGACATGAATCCCGCGCAGACTGATCAAGATGATGCGCTGCTCGACACGCTGCTGCGCGACAGTGCGCCGGATCCGGTGCCCGATGCCGGTTTCGTCGATGCCTTGATGATGCGTTTGCCGCCGCCGCGCACGCGCTCACCGCGCTCACCGCGCGCAGTGTGGCTGGGTCTGGTCGCAGGCACAGGCTTGGCCGCGTGGCAGTTGCAGGACAATCCGGTGCTGGACCAGATTGTCCGCGACTGGTCGAGCGGACATTTCAGCCTGATGAGCGCGGCAGTGCTTGTCGCGGCACTGATCACCGCCCTGTGTGCCAGTGCCGCGGTATTGACGGAGTGAGCGCTGTACTGGCGTTGTTGCTCCGAGAGTCTGAGTGCCCGAGTGTCTGAGTGTCCGGGTGCCCGGGTATCCGAACGCCGGAGCAAACTTCCTACATATGCTGATCGTGCAGTGCGCCGCCATCCAGCACCACATCATTGGCCAGCACCGCATCGAAACTGCGCACGTCACCGCCTTCTGCGGCGACAAATTTTTCCGCGTCGGCGCGCACGGCAAAACTGGCAATGGTCGGTCCCATGGCGCCGTGTTTTTTGCTGCCGATGACATAGAACGCGCTGCGGGCGTCGATCCAGTGACCGCGAGGAGTCTGCCAGTCGGCCTTGCCCATGTCCTGCGTGTACACCGCTTTCACGCGCCGGGCTTCATCCGGGTTTTTCAGGATGTTGAGCATTTCCACCGTGTCGCAGAAAAATTCAGGATGCGTCGCGCCCTGGTACAGCACCTGCGCTTTCGGGCCCGGATAATCTGCCAGACTCATGCCGTCGAGACTGCAGGTGGTTGCCTGATCAAAATCCTGCGCGGCGATCGGCTGGATATCCGGCTGGCAGGCCGACAGTGCCGACAGCAGCAGCGCAGCAAGCAATGTGGTTTGGGGCTGGTTGTACAGACGGCGATGCAGTCGGTTGCGCAGGGCACCGCCAACAGCAAAACGTTGCAGTGTGTTCATGAGCGACGGAATCTCCAGTAAGCAAGCAACAGGGGCAGGGCGACCCAGACCAGCAGCAATCCGGTCAGCAGCAGTGGCGAGGACAGCCACTGGCCGCCAGCCGTGCCGAGGCCGTAAAGGGATTGCGCATCCTCCAGCCGGAAAATATTCAGCAGCCGGTACAGATCCGCCGGGTTCAGACTCATCAGCAACGGCAGCGGTTCGGCCCATTCGCGATCACCGAACATCACCAATGCCGCCAGCAACAACAAATCAAAAACCAGCACAAAGAAAAACCACAGGCCGATGGCGATGCCGCCGGCTTGCGTGCGATCACGGCTGAGCACTGACGCCAGCAGCGCCAGACTGAGGAAACACAGGCCGAGCAACAGCGTGCTGAAGGCAAATCCGGTGTAGTGCAGCAGCACGGCCTCGCCCAGCCAGTAGTACAACCAGATGCCGACCACACCGAGACCGAGCAGGCAGGCACAGGCCAGCGCAGTGGCGAGCCCGAGAAACTTTCCGAGCAGGAATTCGCCCTTGTGCAGCGGCATCGACAACAGCAGATCAAGTGTGCCGCGTTCGCGTTCACCCACCACGGCGTCGAAACCGAGAA
The DNA here is from genome assembly GCA_041913605.1 of Permianibacter sp. Lineage (GTDB taxonomy): Bacteria > Pseudomonadota > Gammaproteobacteria > Enterobacterales > Permianibacteraceae > Permianibacter. The sequence continues at coordinate 55,686 of JAYSEY010000014.1, read as the reverse complement.
ACAGCGCGATCAGTGGCACCAGGTAAATCACCAGACTGACCAGACTGGCGATGGTGACTTCTACACCGCGTATGCCGACGCCGCCGGTTTGCGCGCCACCGAAATAGCTGATCACAAAAGCAAAGGCTGCGAACAACAGAGTGATCGCCAGCAACCATTTGTTGCGCAGACGGTCGCGCCATTCTTTGGCCGCCAGCGTCGCGATCTGGCGCCAGTCTGCTACAAGACTCATGTTCCGGCTCCCAGCAACAGTTGTTCGAGCGGCGCGTCAAGCACGCGCAGATCATGGCAATCCGCCAGCAGCGGCGACAGGCGCGCGATAACCGGCAGCTTGTTGTCGCGGCTGACGCTGAGCCGCAGACCGCCGGCAAATGCTGCCGGCGATTGCAGCAGCGGCAATTCCAGCGCGGCCAGTTGCGCGCCCAGCGCTTCCGGTGCGGAATGATGCAATTCGATGTGCACCGGCAGGGCACTGGCGGCGCGCAGATCCTGCAAACGACCGAAGGCCGCCAACTGGCCCTGACGCATCACGGCGAGATGACTGACGCGTTGTTCCAGTTCGGCAAGAATGTGCGAACTGACCAGCACCGTGCAGCCGCGTGCGCGCTCCAGTTCGACACGCGTGTACAGATCGCGCACGCCTTCCGGATCAAGACCGTTGGTGGGTTCATCAAGCAGCAGCAACTGCGGTGTGCCGAGCAGCGCCTGCGCCAGTCCGAGACGCTGGCGCATACCTTTGGAAAATGTTTGCACACGTTGATCAATGGCGTGGGCAAGGCCGACCGCTGCCAACTCGGATTCGGCATCAATGCGGCCGAGCTGTTTCAGGCGGGCGAAAAATTCCAGTGTTTCGCGCGCGCTCAGGTTGTCGAACAGCGCCAGATTTTCCGGCAGCCAGCCGATCTGCCGGCGCGCTTCCCGCAACCAGCGGCCATCGACACGCCGGCCAAACAGGCGCACTTCACCGGCATCGGCACGGATGAGGCCGAGGATCAGTTTGAACAGGGTACTTTTGCCGGCGCCGTTGTGTCCGACCAGCCCGGTAATGGCTCCGGCCGGCAGATCCAGCGTGACATCGGCGACGGCGTGAAAGCGGCCGTAGCGTTTGCCGAGTTTCAGCAATTCAACGACGGCGTTCGACATGTTCACTCCAGTTGCGATGATGGGGGCGCATCGCCGGCTGCGGATCAACCACGCTGGGCGCGCGCATGATCGGAAACTGGCGGGCGACGTGATGCAGGGTATCGACCGCCGGACTGGCAAACAGCAGTCGTGCCTGCGGATGTTTCCACAGCAGCCGGTCAACGGCGTCATTGGCGGCATGGGCAATATCGCCGCGACCGTCGCCATTGCGATCCCAGCCGGTGTAGGTGCTCCAGTAATTGCCGGCGTTGGCGCCCCAGATCACGTCACGACTGGCGATATAGCGCAGCGTTTCCCGGTTGTGGATGAAGTCGTTGCCATCAACCTTGTTGTTGATGATGCCGGCCCAGACATGCAGGCCGACATCATTGCCGGCGATCAGGTTGTTGCACAGCGTGTTGTGCTCGGCGTCGTAAATGAAAATGCCGCGCGCATTGCCGGTAATGATGTTGTCGCAGACCTCGGCATTCTGGATGGTGCGCAGCATGATGCCGTGATCACTGTTGCCCCAGGTTTTGTTGCGCCGGACGATCTGGTGCTTCACTTCCATCAGCGCCAGTCCGCCGCGATTCAGATAGCTCTCGTTGTCCTCCCAGAGATTGTGCCAGGAGTTCATGTAGTGCGTGCCGTAACGCAGGTGGTGCATGCGGTTGCCACGGAATACCGCGTGATGCGAGACATCGACATAGATGCCGTCACGGACAAAACTGATGTGATTGCCGATCACCTGCGCGCGCTTGGTGTTGTACAGCTGAATGCCATTGCCGCGCTGCGAGGAGTAGACATCGCGCATGCCGGTGATCAGGTTGTGCTCCAGCCGCACGTCATCAACGCCCTGGGCCCAGATGCCGAACAGCGTGTAGGCCAGATCATTGCGGCTGATGAGGGCACCGTGCGCGCCCGGCTGCAGATAGATGCCGGCATTCTGGCCGTTCAGATCCTTGCCGCTGTCGCGAATGATGAAGCCGCTGATCCGGACATTCGCGGCGGTGACGCGGATGACATCGCCGCGGAAATTTCCGCTCAGCGTCGGTCGGCCGACGCCGATCAGTTGCAGCGGCTTGTCGATACGCAGGTTCTCGGTGTAGAAACCGTGTTCCACTTCGATGCGGTCACCCGGTTCGGCGCGGGCAATGGCGGCAGCAATCGAGTCACCGGCACTGACACGCTGTGTGGCGGCCTGTGCCGGAAGCGTTACCGCCAGCAGGCACAGCACCAGCAACAACCAGAAAAATGCTGCGTGCAAACCGGAGTGGGCAGTCGCCGGGATTTTCGCTACCGAATGCAACGCAGCGTCACATGCCGGGCGGAATTTTCCGTCCGGTTTGCACGTGTAACGCTGCATCGCCAAGGGCATGAGGCTTACTCCTTCGCCGCCGATGCTGCCGGCGTCGCAGCAGCATCAACTACCTGCACCGGAATGAAATAGCCGCGCTCATCAATCGCCGTCAGCGGCAAACCGAGACGTTCACGGCGCTTGCGTTCCTGGGCCAGCGGCGGACAGGCGTGCGGTTCGTAATACATCACCATGCAGTCGAGACAGAGCAGGCATTCGCGCTGATCAATCACGCCCTTGCTGTCGATGGCCAGTGAACCGCAACCCTTGGCGCAAGCGGTGCAGGTGGTGCATTCGCTTTTCCGCTTCAGGCCGCGCAGGCGGAAAGTGGTTGGCAAGGCCAGTCCGGCGCCCAGCGGGCAAAGGTATTTGCAGAATGGCCGCTCCATGAACAGCGACAAGGCCATCAGCACGCCCCAGAAGGTGACGAACGGCCAGCTGCGATTCCAGACACCGACAAGGAAGGTGGTCTTGAACGGTTCGATCTCGGCGAGTTGTTCCGCGAGAGTCATCGACTGGAAAGACACCAGCAGCAGGCCGATGAAGATCAGGTACTTCAGCCACTTCAGCCGATCATGAATGTGTTGCGGCAGTTTGAACTGCCAGCGTTTCAGCGGCGAAAAGCTGGCGATTTTGTAGAGCAGTTCACTCAGGCTGCCGAACGGACACATCCAGCCGCAGAACAGGCCACGGCCCCAGAGGATCACGCTGAACAGGATGAACCACCAGAACAGGAAGATGAACGGATCGGAGAGGAACAATTCCCAGCGCCACTCAAACACCAGCGAGTGCACCCAGGTCATGATGTGGGTGATGCTCGGCTGGGCCATCAGGTAGAAACCGACGAAACAAATGCTGAACAACCAGAAGCTGTATTTGAACGCCGAAACCGGCATCTTGTTTTTGCGGCTTGCCTTGCGGACCAGCCGGTCACGCTGGCTGTACACCACTGCCACCAGCGTCAGGAACAGCGCGAATGCGGCAATTTCACCGGCGCGATCCGCCCAGATTTTTTTCCAGGTGGCGTCGTTTTCCGGCAACTCGGGATGGCCGCCCTGCAGCAGCGTTTCCGGCAGCCAGTAGTCGCTCTCAAAATTGACGAAGCTGCGCTCGCCACTGTCCTTGTCCATGCGATTGCCGAGAAATACAAAACGCATCGGCCAGGCGGCACTGAATCCGGGATCGCGCAGGATGTAGATCGCGGTTTCGGCGAATGCCGGCGCATCGGGGAGCGCCATGGTGTACAGCGGCTGGTAATCGCGATCACGGAAAGTGTAGGCCTCGTCGGCCTGGGTAATGCGGATGCGATCGTAGATGCCGCCGCGCACAAAGCCCGACCCCTTGAACGATTCACGACCATTGGCGACGACAAACAGTGCGTGTTCGCCGGGCTTCAGTGAGTCCATCAATCGCCGGTACACGGCATCGCCGAGCACGGCACGTCCAATCGCCGGATGATTCAGATAGCCGTAATACAGATCCAGAACCGGCTGCCCTTGCGTGTCGGCTCCGAGGGCATTGGCGCCAACATGCAGCTGGCCGATGGCGCCATCATCCAGCATGGCTTGCCAGCTTGGGTAAGGTGCGTGCCCGGCAAACACGGCCGGTGCGCGTTCGATGCGGGCCAGCAAACCGACGGCACGCGCGATCTGCGTGGCGGAACGGCGGATCACCTGATTCTCGGCGATCACGGTCACCGTCGCGCCGGTGATCGCATCGATGCCGATCTCGTCGCTGCGTTTGGTGCTGCCGACTTCGATTTTGTCGCCGGCATGTTTGCCGATGTACTGGTTGACGAAATTCACCAGCGCTGATTCGGGAATGCCGAGCAGCAGGATGGGTTCGCTGTGCTTGAGCACTTTGATGCCGGTGAAGCGACCTTGCGCATCCATGCCAATCAGCGTGACCACCGGTTTGCCGGAATAGGCCGGGATGTCGGTCAGATCGGTGGACAGGAAAACATAGCCGGCAATTTCTTTCTTGCCGTTCTGTTCACGTTCGCCAATGGCGTAACGGGGTGTCGCGCCGGACGCGCGGAAAGCTGTCGCGTCAGGCAGCACGGCGCGACAATCGAGATGGCGGCAGAGATCCGGATCAGTGGCGAGTGCGGCAGGCAGCTGCGCTTCGTAAGCGGTTTCCGCCGCGCCGGCCCGACCGGAGAACAGGGCCAGAAACAGCAGCGCGGCAAGCAGCAGCACCGCCAGCTCAAGCAGATTCGTGCGCAACAGACGGCCCCGTCTCACTTCGGCAGTGAGTTCGGCAGGGGCGGGCAGCAGACGGCGTAGACGAAACATGGATTGTTTATGCCTGTATTGTCAGCTCGCATGCTAGCGCTGTCCGACCAGTGGCCGGTTTGACGAATATCAATCCCGGTCGCGTCTTGGCAGGCCGCGTATTGATCGCAGCGCAAGCGGCGTGAAAAAAAGGGGCCGCAAAGCGGCCCCAGTGGCGTTGCGATGCGGCTGTCTTATGCCTCGACGATGAGGCGCATCCGCATTTCGAGGTGCAATGCATGGCAGAAGTGTGTGCAGTAGGCCCAGAAAATGCCGGGCTTGTCGGCAACAAAGGTCGCGGTCACGGTCTGCTGCGGGTGAATGATGAAGTTGATGTTGTGTTTCGGTATGGCGAAGCCGTGGGTCAGATCTTCGACATTGTCGAGGTTGGTGACCACCACCGTCACTTCATCACCTTTTTTCACTACCAGTTCGTTCGGGGTGAAGAACGGTGCTGTTGAGGTGATAAAGGCGGTGACCTTGTTGCCCTTGCGCTCGACGCGAACCTGATCCGGCGACTTGACGGCCAGCGGGTGGCTGTCGAGTTCGTAAATCTTTTTCGCGCGGATGATGTCAGCGCGGAAAATGATGAAGTCGTGCGGCTCCGGATACACCGGATGATCCGCCAGCAGCACCATTTTTTCGCCGCTGATGTCGATGATGTGCTCATTCTCCGGATGCAGCGGACCGACCGGCAGGAAGCGGTCCTTGGAGAATTTGCAACCGACTGCCAGATACTTGCCATCGGCTTCGCGGGTTTCGCTCATCGAGGCATTCAGGTGACCCGGCTGATAGAACACATCCAGACGATCCACGACGTAGCTCGCACTCTTGTCACCGCTGAAATGCTTGATGGCGGCATCGACATTCCACTTCACGATCTGGCTGTCGAGGAACAGGGTGGTGAAGGCGTTGCCGCGACCGTCAAACGCGGTGTGCAACGGTCCCAATCCCAGTTCCGGTTCAGCGACCACGGCGTCACGCGGATTGGCGACGCTGCCGTCGAACCAGCCGAGCACTTTTTCCAGCGCGATGACGCTGGCGGTCGGCGACAGTTTGCCCGAGCAGATGAAGTATTTGCCGTCCGGCGAGGCGTTGACGCCGTGCGGGTTTTTCGGCACCGGCACGTAGCAGACCAGCGCGGTTTTGGCATCGGCGTTGGCCTCGCGTGTGCCATCAACGAGCGGCACATCCGAGCCCGGCAGCTTGGTGAATTTGCCGTCCTTGATCGCCTGCTCGATGCGGGCAATGTTGAAGAACAGACAGGCGTCCTGCTCGGCCGACATCATGTCGACATAGGTGGCGCCCATTTCGGTGTTGTACTGGTTGGTTGCCGCGAGTTTGCCGTCGAACGAGGTGGCGACCAGATCGCAGTTGCCGTTGATCCTGACCTGCCAGCGCACGGCCATGGTCTCGGCGTCCACGCAGGTGAACAGCGACCAGTATTTGCTCGCGTCAGCGGCGTCTTTGCCGTTGTTTGGCAGCGGAATCGAAAACTCGGCGCCGCAGAACACGCGTGTGGTGTGATTGATGGCCGGATCAACCGGATCACGCTTGTCCGGGAAAATGCCGTGGAAACCCTGGATGTTCGGAATCGTGGTGATCTTGTCGACATCGAACGTGTCGAGACGGATACGCGCGATGCGGCCGTGGATCTTGTCGTTGATCCAGGCGTATTTGCCGTCGTAGGTGCCGTCCTTGTAGGACTGGTGCACGTGGTGCGTGTCGCCGGTGGTGTATTCCAGCGAACCATCCGCCCTGGTGCCCATGATGGCTTTCGATTCGTTGGTGATGCCCCAGCCGGACATGGCATCCGGTGCGAATACCGGAATGCGCTTCAGCTCGCGGCCGGACGGGAAGCCGAGGACACGGGCTTCGCCGGAGTGGCCGCCGCTCCACAGGCCGTAGTAGCTGTCGAGCTGGCCGGGCGCCATGTGGTGGGCGGTTTGCGTGTGGGCCGTGTGGGCGGTGCTTGCCGCCGGTGCGGTTGCCGCGCCGGCCGGTGCGTCCTGCTGCTTGCAGCCCACCAGCGCGACACCCGCACCAGCGACGCCGAACAGGGCGGCGTTGCTGAGGAAGCGGCGGCGGGCGTTGTCAGCCGGTTGTTCCGCTGCGGCTTGGGTGGTCTGGGCGTTGCGGTCGAGACCGCTGTTGTCGTCTTTGTTCATCGCTCCCCCGGGGGTCGAGTTCAGGAATCGCCGGCGACCGCAGTGAGCACTGCGGCGTTTCGCCACAGGACGCACTTTGGGCGCCGGCGCGGGGGCAAGCGTTGACATGTATCAATAATGAATCTTTGTTTGGCCCGGTTCAGGGGCTTTGCCGGTCATCCAGCATCGCCAGCGGATCGGCACCGGCTTCGGCCAGCAGCCGGGTCAGGGCAATCAGCGGCAGGCCGACCAGAGCGCTTGGGTCGTCGGAGCGGACTTCGGCAAACAGACTGATGCCCAGGCCCTCCACCTTGAAACTGCCTGCGCAGTCCAGTGCCGGTTCCCGCTCTATATAGGAGAGCAGCTGGCTGTCACTGAGTGGCCGCAGCCGGACCTGCACCGGAACGGTCAACGCCTGACAGCAGCCGGCCCGGTCAACCAGTGCCAACCCGCTGTGAAAGGTGCCGCCGGCATCGCGCAAGGCCCGAAGCTGTTCAAAGGCGCGCGCGGGTGTATGCGGTTTGCCGAGGATCTGGCCGCCGCACTCCAGTGTCTGGTCGGCGCCGATGACCAGACTGCCGGGGCGGGTCCGGGCTACCGCCCGGGCTTTGGCGACGGCCAAACGGGCAGCCGCCGCAGCGGCCGATTCGCCCGGAAGCAGCGTTTCGTCAATGCCGGGGGCCTGACAATCAAAGGGCAGACCCAATTGGGACAGCTGTTGTTGCCGGTAACGTGAGGTGGACGCCAGTACCAGCAAGTCGGAATGGGTTTCCGGTTTCACACGCATTTCCTTTTGACCGCGGCGGGCGTCGTCAGTACAATCGCGCCCTTGTGCGTGACCCATGGGCTGGGAGGCAGCATGAACAAGCCACCCGAGCATATCGCGCCAGCAAAATTCTGCGCTACGGAATCGTCCTTCACAGGTCGTTTGTCGTTGGCGCATTTCGCGCGTTTGAGCTCCATGCTCGCCGCCGGCAACGACGGAGTCGTGGCAGGCGAAGTCGAGTGTTCAATGCGCGGGCAAGTCGATGCTGCCCGACGCCGGTTGTTGATCGGACATGTCACGGCTGACTTGCCGGTTGTGTGTCAGACCTGCTTCGGACCAATGACCGTGCACGTCGACCACGATTTCGAATTGTGCGTGGTGCGCAGCGAAGAAGACGCCGAACAGTTTGCCGGTGATGAAGAACCGGTAGTCTGCGAAGGCGACGAGCTGAACGCTCATGACCTGTTTGAAGATGAATTGATCCTGAGCCTGCCGGTGGTGGTGAATCACCCGGCCGAGCAGTGCCAGATCCCGCCGGACGTGCTGCACACCGGCGAGGACGATGAACCTGAGGTGCCTGACCGCGAGAATCCGTTTGCCTCGTTGTCAGTGCTGAAAAAATCCGGCAAGACTTGAAGGAGTTCCGCCATGGCCGTTCAACAGAACCGCAAGACCCGTTCGCGTCGCGACCAGCGCCGCATGCACGACAAGCTGTCGAACCCGACCCTGTCGGTCGACAAAGAAACCGGTGAAACCCACCGTCGTCACCACGTGACCGCTGACGGTTTCTACCGCGGCCGCAAAGTCATCTGACTTTAGTCGGCACGACGCAAAAACAGGCTGTGCCAGGCACTCCCGTGCATGCACAGCCTGTTTTGTATCTGCTCAGGCGTCGTCCCCTGCATACCCAGACAATAAACAGAATGGTGTTGCCATCGTGACAACGGTCACTCTGGCGATTGACTGCATGGGTGGGGATCACGGACCCCCGGTAACGGTTCCTGCCGCGCTGGCTGCCGTCGAGCGCGATGAAAACCTGCGCCTGATTCTCGTCGGCGACGAGACTCGCGTACGCGCCCTGCTGCGCGTCAAGAATGCTGAACAGCATCCCCGCATTGTTCTCCGTCACACCACCGAAGTGGTCGAGATGGACGACAAGCCGTCAATCGCCCTGCGTTCAAAAAAAGATTCCTCCATGCGTGTCGCGCTGCAACTGGTGCGCGACGGCGAAGCACAGGCCTGCGTCTCGGCCGGCAATACCGGCGCCCTGATGGCGCTGGCACGTTTTGTCGTGAAAATGCTGCCGGGTGCTGATCGCCCGGCGATCTGCACCAAATTGCCGACGCGTACCGGTCACTGTCACATGCTGGACCTCGGCGCCAATGTCGATTGCGATGAAAACGCGCTGCTGCAGTTTGCGATCATGGGTTCGGTCGTGGCGCGTGCTGTTGATGGCACACCGTCGCCCAGCGTGGCATTGCTGAACATCGGTGAAGAAGAGATCAAGGGCAACGAATCAGTGAAGCGCGCCGCCGTGCTGCTGAGTCAGGTGCCGGAAATCAATTACCAGGGGTTTGTCGAAGGCAACGACATTTACAACGGCAAGGCCGAAGTCGTGGTCTGCGACGGTTTCGTCGGCAATGCAGTGCTCAAGGCGAGCGAAGGCATTGCCAAAATGATCATTGATGGCTTGCGTGAAGAGTTCAAACGCAATCTGTTCACCAAGCTTTGCGGTCTGATCGCCAAGCCGGTGTTCAAGCGTTTCGGCAAGCGGGTCAATCCGGATCAATACAATGGCGCCAGTCTTGTCGGACTGGCGGGTATCGTCGTGAAAAGTCACGGCGGCGCCAATCAGGCGGCAACCCTGTGTGCCATTGAAGAAGCCGTCAAGGAAGTCCATTACAACGTGCCACAGAAAATCCGCAGCGAACTTGAAGCGCTGCTGGTGAACAGGCAGCCAACGTGAAACACAGCAAAATTCTTGGCACGGGCAGCTATCTGCCGGAGCGTCGGCTGAGTAACGCCGATCTGGAAAAAATGGTGGAAACCAACGATGCGTGGATCGTCGAGCGCACCGGAATTTCCAACCGCCACATCGCCGGACCACACGAGTCGGTGGCGACGATGGGCACCGAAGCGGCACGTCGCGCCATCGAAATGGCCGGCATCAATGTCGAAGATATCGGACTCATCATTGTGGGCACGGCAACGCCCGACAAGCTGTTCCCCTCGGCCGCCGTACTGGTGCAAAAAGCGCTGGGTTTGCCCGGTATTCCCGCGTTCGATGTCACCGCTGCCTGTTCGGGTTTTGTTTACGCACTCAGTGTCGCCGACACGTTCATCAAAAGCGGTACGGTGAAAAACGCGCTGGTGATTGGATCGGAAACGCTGTCGCGCATTGTCAACTGGCAGGATCGCACCACCTGCATCCTGTTTGGCGATGGCGCCGGTGCGGTGGTTCTGGGTGAATCGGACGAGCCGGGCGTGTTGTCCACGCATCTGCACGCGGATGGTGCCTATGAAGAGTTGCTCTACTGCCCGAATCCCATGCCCGGCAGCCCGGACAAGGATCTGACCCAGCACATCGTCATGCGCGGCAACGAAGTGTTCAAGGTGGCGGTTCGCACCCTGTCGAATATCGTTGATGAAACCCTGAGCGCGAACGGCCTGGAAAAATCGGCTGTCGACTGGCTGATCCCGCATCAGGCCAACATGCGCATCATCTCCGCGATTGCCAGCAAACTGGATCTGCCGATGGAACGGGTCGTGGTCACCATTCACGATCACGGCAATACCTCGGGAGCGTCGATCCCGCTGGCGCTGGACGCAGCGGTGCGTGACGGCCGTGTCCAGCGCGGCCAGCTCTTGTTGCTGGAAGCGTTTGGCGGCGGTTTCACCTGGGGCTCGGCGCTGATCCGTTTCTGATTGGCACAGACGAACATGAGTGCAGAAATGATTACGGCTTTTGTTTTTCCCGGTCAGGGTTCGCAAAGCGTCGGCATGCTGGCCGGCTTTGCTGAGGTGGCCACGGTTCGCGACACTTTCGCGGAAGCATCGCAGGCGCTGGGTTACGACCTCTGGGCCTTGTGCCAGAACGGCCCGGACGCGGATCTGAATGCCACGTCCCGTACCCAGCCGGCGCTGTTGACGGCTTCGGTCGCCTTGTGGCGCTTGTGGCAATCGCGTGGCGGCAGCACGCCGTCGGCGTTGGCCGGACACAGTCTCGGTGAGTATTCGGCGCTGGTTTGTGCCGGCGTGATCGCGTTTGATGATGCGGTGAAAATCGTCGAAGCGCGCGGTCGTTACATGCAGGAAGCGGTGCCGGAAGGGCAGGGCAAGATGGCGGCCATTCTCGGGCTCGACGATGCCGAAGTGATTGCTGCCTGCGCTGAAAGTGCGCAGGGCGAAGTGGTGTCGGCGGTGAATTTCAATTCACCCGGACAAATTGTCATCGCCGGCAACGCCGCAGCCGTCGAGCGCGCCATGGAGGCCTGCAAGGCCAAAGGCGCCAAGCGCGCGCTGCCCCTGTCTGTGTCGGCGCCCTCGCATTGCGCACTGATGAAGCCGGCCGCTGAACGTCTCGCCGCGCTGCTGGCGGATACGCCGTTCCACGCGCCGCAGCTGCCAGTCATCAACAACGTCGACGTCGCCGTCGAGTCGGACCCGGCGCGCATCCGTGACGCGCTGGTGCGCCAGCTGTACTGTCCGGTGCGCTGGACTGAAAGCGTCCAGGCGCTGCATGCACGCGGTGTCACGCGTCTGATCGAATGCGGCGCCGGCAGTGTGCTGGCCGGTCTCGCCAAGCGCATCAACAAGGAATTGCTGTCGGCGACGACCGCGGAGCCGGCGGCATTTGATGCGGCGCTGGCCGGCTGACCGCAGCGTGTTTTTCCGGCCGGAGCGATGATCTCCGGCACCAACCTTCCTGCGGGAATCGGGAGCAGAGATGAATCTGGATCTGAACGGCAAACTGGCGCTGGTCACGGGCGCCAGCCGCGGTATCGGCAAGGCGATTGCCTTGCAACTGGCCCGTCAGGGTGCAACGGTGGTCGGTACGGCCACCTCGGAATCGGGTGCAGCCGCTATCGAAGAAGGTTTCAAGGCGGCGGGCGTCAACGGCAAGGGCATGGTGGTCAACGTTTCGGATGCCGCCTCAATCAATGCCCTGCTTGAAGGCATCGAAGCGGCCTTTGGCAAACTGCCGGATGTGCTGGTCAACAATGCCGGCATCACCCGCGACAACCTGCTGATGCGAATGAAGGACGAGGAGTGGGATGCCATCATCGCCACCAACCTCGCGTCGGTGTTCCGTCTGTCCAAGGCCTGCATGCGCAGCATGATGAAGGCCCGCTGGGGCCGCATCATCACCATCGGCTCGGTGGTGGGTACCATGGGCAACGCCGGCCAAACCAATTACGCCGCGGCCAAGGCCGGGGTCATTGGTTTCTCCAAGTCGCTGGCCCGTGAAGTCGGTTCCCGCGGCATCACCGTCAACGTGGTGGCGCCGGGTTTCATCGATACCGACATGACCCATGCGCTGTCGGACGAGCAGCGCAGCAAGCTGTCCGAGCAGATCCCGCTGGCCCGTCTTGGTGCTGCCGAGGACATTGCCCAGGCCGTTGGTTTCCTGGCCTCGGACGCCGCCGGCTATATCACCGGTGAAACGCTGCACGTCAATGGTGGCATGAACATGGCCTGATAGCGCATGATGCCGGCCGTTTCCGGCCGGCATCGCCGCTGTCAGGATGTTGTCGCAAGTAGTTGTTAAGCTGCCGTGATCTTGTGAGAATCGGCAGGTATGTCTGGTCGAACCAGCAGCCGACCAACGGCCCTTTGCTTGCAAACAGGGGCTGAATCCTTAAACTAGCTGCCTTGCCAAAGGTGGAGGAATTTTTTTCCATGAGTACGATCGAAGAACGCGTCAAGAAAATCGTTGTCGAGCAACTGGGCGTCAAAGAAGAAGATGTGACCCCGGAAGCCTCCTTCGTTGACGATCTGGGCGCGGATTCGCTGGACACCGTCGAGCTGGTTATGGCTCTGGAAGAAGAATTCGACCTCGAGATTCCGGACGAAGAAGCCGAGAAGATCAGCACTGTTCAAGCGGCCGTTGATTACATCAAGGCCAATTCGAGCAAGTAATTTGCTTCTTCTGAAACGGGCGGCTTCGGCCGCCCGTTTTCCATGCACTCTCTGAAAGGAGGACTCACCACGTGGCCAAACGACGCGTCGTGGTGACCGGCCTTGGCATGCTCACGCCACTCGGCCTCACCGTTGCAGACACCTGGTCCGGTATCAAATCCGGCCGTAGCGGTGCTGCCCCAATCACGGCTTTCGATGCTTCGGCATTCAGCGTCCGCTTCGCTTGCGAGGTGAAAGGTTTCAACGTCGAGGATTACATCCCGGCGAAAGACGCCCGCCGCATGGACAAGTTCATCCAGTACGGCATGGCTGCCGGCATCCAGGCGATGCAGGATTCGGGTCTTGAAATCACCGACAGCAATGCGGGTCGCATCGGCGCCATCATCGGCGCCGGTATCGGCGGTCTGGGTACCATCGAAGACAATTACAAGGCGTTTCTGGATAACGGTCCGCGCAAGATCTCGCCGTTCTTTGTGCCCGGTTCCATCGTCAACATGGTCGCCGGCAACCTGTCGATCAAATTCGGCTTCAAAGGTCCGAACCTGTCGATTGTGACCGCGTGCACGACCGGTGCACACTGCATCGGTCAGGGCGCGCGCATGATCCAGTACGGCGATGCCGATGTGATGGTTGCCGGTGGTGCGGAAATGACCACCACGCCGCTCGGCGTGGGCGGTTTCGCCTCGGCCCGTGCCCTGTCGACACGCAATGATGATCCGACGCGCGCTTCACGTCCCTGGGACAAGGATCGCGACGGCTTTGTCATCGGCGAAGGCGCAGGTGTGCTGGTGCTTGAAGAGTACGAGCACGCGAAAAAACGCGGCGCGAAAATTTATGCCGAAGTGATCGGTTTCGGCATGAGCGGCGACGCGTTCCACATGACCAGTCCGCCGGAAGATGGTTCGGGCGCCGCTGCGGCCATGCGCAATGCGCTGCACGATGCCGGTCTGAACCCGGATCAGGTGCAGTACATCAACGCGCACGGCACGTCGACGGGCGCCGGTGATCTGGCGGAAGCGCAGGGCGTCAAATCGGTGTTTGGCGCAGCAGCGAAAAATCTGATGGTCAGCTCGACCAAATCGATGACCGGTCACCTGCTTGGTGCTGCCGGCGCTGTCGAGGCCATTTTCTCGATTCTCGCCCTGCAGGATCAGGTGGCGCCGCCGACCATCAACCTTGATAATCCCGACGAAGGTTGCGATCTGGACTTTGTCCCGCACACCGCGCGCGATGCCAAACTGGATATCGTGATGTCGAACTCGTTCGGTTTCGGTGGCACGAACGGCTCGCTGATCTTCAAGCGCGTCTGATTCTGACACTGGCAGCATATGGCCCGGTCAGGCGCAGCCTCACCGGGCTTTTTCTTTTCCGCAACCGCGTGTCTTTCGTCTGCAACTTTTCGCCAACAGCTTTCTTGCCAACTATGGACACGATGCACAACACGACCCTGATCAACGGTGAATTCTCCGCCACGCTGGCTGTGACGGATCGTGGTCTGTTGTTTGGCGACGGATTCTTTACTACTGCCCGCGTTCATCGTGAAAGCGTTCACAGCGGAAACGTTCACTGTGACAACGTCCATAGCGACTCCGCTTGCAGTGACTCCGTTTACAGCGACACATTGCTGGACTGGCCCCTGCATCTGCAGCGCATACGTGAAAGTTGTACACGCCTGTTTCTTGATCTGCCGGATGAAGCGTTGTTGCTTGATGAAGCTCAGCGTTTTGTTGCTGCGTTGCGCGCCCGCGGTGAATCAAACGATTTCATCCTGCGCCTGACCGTGACGCGCGGCAGCGGCGGTCGCGGCTATGCGCCGCCTGCATCCGCTTCGTCGACACGCATCTGGACGTCGCGCCCTCTGCCGGCCGACAACGCTGAGCGGGCATCGTCGGGTGTGCGGGTACGTGTGTGCAGCACGCGACTGGGTGATCAGCCCTTGCTGGCCGGTCTCAAGCATTTGAACCGTCTGGAACAGGTGCTGGCGCGCCATGAGTGGACGGACGCGGCGGTCGCTGAGGGGCTGATGCTTGATCAACGTGGCTGCGTGATTGAAGGGACGATGAGCAACCTGTTCTGGCGTCGTCGCGATGGCACGTGGTGCACGCCGGATTTGTCACGTGCCGGCGTCGCCGGCATACAGCGTGCAAAGCTCATCGCGCATCTTGGCGACGCGCTGCTTGTCGGTGAGTTTCCGCTTGCTGATTTGCTGGCGGCGGAAGAAATCTTTCTCTGCAACAGCGTCATGGGTATCTGGCCGGTGATTGCCGTTGACGATCAGGCATTCCCGATGGGGACCGGTACGCGCGCTCTGCAACGCTCGTTGTTTGCGCAGGTGCATTCATGATCCGGCGCCTCATCATCATGCTGCTGCTGACGGCGACAATTGTTGCCGGCGTAGCGGCGCACTGGTTATGGCAGGACTGGCAGCGATTTGAAACGCAGCCACTGCAATTGCCGGCGGACAGCGTCGAATTTGAGGTAGCGCCTGGTAGCGGCAGTTTTGCCGTGATCCAGCAGTTCATCGGCAAGGGCTGGTGGCAACCGACGCGCAGCTGGCGCTGGCGTTTGCATCGCGAACCGCAATGGTCGGATATTCAGGCCGGTGAGTATCGCCTGCGTGCGGGCATGACGCTGGTTGATGCGCTGAAGCTGTTTCGCAGTGGCGAAGTGATCAAGCGGCACGTGTCATTTGTCGAAGGCTGGAATTGGCGACAAGTGCGCGCTGCGCTGGCCGGTGCGGAGAAGCTGCAACAAAAATTGCCGGCGCTGACCGACGCCGATCTGCTGCGCGAACTGGGCATTGATGCGAGCCATCCCGAAGGGCAATTTTTTCCGGATACTTACCAGTACACCGCGCGCATGTCGGATCTGGATATCCTGCGTCGTGCCCACGCGGCACTGACACAACAACTGGACAGTGCGTGGGCGATGCGCAAGGACGGCTTGCCGCTGAAGTCGTCTTATCAGGCGCTGATCCTTGCCTCAATCGTTGAGAAAGAGACCGGTGTGCCGGAGGAGCGTCCGCGCATCGCCGGCGTATTTGTCCAGCGTCTCAATACCGGCATGCGGCTGCAAACAGACCCGACGGTAATTTACGGTCTGGGCGAGAAATTTGACGGCAACCTGCGCAAGATCGATCTGCAGACCGACACGCCTTACAATTCCTACACACGGGCGGGCTTGCCGCCAACGCCGATTGCCATGGTCGGCGCTGCAGCGATTCGCGCCGCGACCCAGCCCGAGATCACCGGCGATGTTTACTTTGTCGCCCGTGGTGATGGCAGCCATGTATTTTCCCGCACGCTCGATGAACACAATCGCGCCGTGCGCCAGTTCCAGCTCAAGCGTCGCTGACGCATCCGGAGATCGATTCGACATGTCCGTGCCGCGTGGCTGGTTCATTTCACTGGAAGGTATCGAGGGCGTCGGCAAATCGACCAATCTGGCATTTGCTGCCGACTGGTTGCGCAAGGCCGGAGCCGATTTGCTGCTGACACGCGAGCCTGGCGGTACGCCGCTTGCGGAGGACATACGTGCGCTGTTGCTGGCACCGCGCGAAGAAACCGTGACGCCGGAAGCAGAAGTGCTACTGGTGTACGCGGCGCGCGCCCAGCACGTCGCACAGGTGATCAGGCCGGCGCTGGCGCGTGGCCAGTGCGTGCTGTCGGATCGGTTTGCTGATGCGAGCTTTGCCTATCAGGGCGGCGGCCGTGATCTCGGTATGACTCGCGTGCAACAACTCAATGACTGGCTGCTTGGCGCCTTTGCGCCGCAGCTGACCCTGCTGCTCGATTTGGTGCCCGAGGTGGCGTTGGCGCGTGCCGCCCAGCGCGGAGAAGCGGATCGTTTCGAACGTGAGCAAATGCCGTTTTTTGTCCGCGTGCGTGATGCGTATCTGGCGCGTGCTGCCGCCGATCCGCAGCGCTTCGCCATCATCGACGCCAGTGTCGGCATTCCCGAAGTGCAGAGGCAGATTGCGCAGGCATTGTCCGCGTTTGCTGCGCGTATGCCGGATGCGGGCACATGAGTGAGTCGATGATCGACGCACAGGGGTTGCCGCCGTGGCTGGCCGAAGCCGCGCAGCGCCTGCTGTGGATGCGCAGCGCCCGGCGTTTGCCGCACGCGCTGCTGATCGCCGGCCCGGAAGGTTTGGGCACGCAGCAACTGGCTGAACATTTCATCGCCCTGTTGCTGTGCGAACAGGCACGCCAGCCAGGTAGCGAACTGGCGGCTGCCTGCGGATTCTGCGCCGGTTGCGCGCTCTGGCAGGCGGGAACGCACGCCGACTTTCATCGTCTGGATATTCCCGAGGACAAGCAGAGCATCGGTATTGAGCAGGTGCGCGCGCTGTCGGAAAAACTGTTCCAGAGCTCGCATCGTGGTGGTCTGCGTGTGGCGCTGCTGCAGCCGGCTGAAGCCATGACCATCGCCGCTGCCAATGCCTTGCTGAAGACGCTGGAAGAACCGCCGGCGTCGGCGTTGCTGATCCTGCTGACCTCGCGGCTGGAAAAACTGCCGATGACCATACGCTCGCGCTGCCAGCGCATCAGCGTTGCGGCGCCGGACCGTGCACAGGCCCTGCAGTGGCTGCAACAGCAAACGAACCTGGCAGATAGCGACAGCGGCCGGCTGGAGCAGGCGCTTGAGCTGGCCGGTGGTGCGCCGCTGCGTGTACCGGCCTTGCTGGCGTCCGGCGTGCTGAGTCAGCTCGCTGATCTGGAAAAGGGCATGCTCGCGCTGGTGCGTGGCGAGCGCTCGCCGGTTGAGGTTGCGGCCGCCCAGAGCGATGCCGGACTGGCCCTGCAACATCTCCAGCGCCTGTGCCGGCGCGGCATGGCCAAATCGCTGGCCGAGGGCAGTTCGATTCCCGCCGCCGTCTGGGCACGCTTTGCCGCCGATGTGCTGGAAGGTCAGCGGCAAGTGGCCGGCGGCGTCGCGTTGTCGGCGCAGGCGATCCTCGAAAATGTGCTGCTGCGCTGGTTTGATTTCACTGCTTTCCTGCGCCATAGTACCGGCAAACCGCGTGCGACCGGCCCGTCACGGATGTCCTGATGTCGCAGCACAATGAGCAGTGGCATACGCTGCGTATTCAGAGGAAAAACTGATGTCTGAGCCCGGTCAAGCCGCAGCACCCGGCGCCCCACGACACGGCATTCTGTCACTGACCATCAAGGACAAGGCCGTGCTGTATGCGGCCTATATGCCGTTTGTGAAAAACGGCGGCTTGTTCATTCCCACCACGCGTCAGTACAACATCGGCGACGAAGTGTTCATGCTGCTGACGCTGATGGAAGAAAAAGAAAAACTGCCGGTGGCCGGCAAGATCATCTGGGTCACGCCGCGTGGTGCTCAGGGCAATCGTGCTGCGGGTATCGGCGTGCAATTCTCGGCGCAGGACAACGGTCAGGCGCGCGGAAAAATCGAAACCTATCTGGCCGGCTCGCTGCAATCGGATCGTCCGACCCACACCATGTAAGCCCGCCGCCGAGGCAAGGACGCCATGCGCTTGCGCATGGCGTTTTCATTTTTGGTCGCCGCTGACCGCAAACGCGGGAGCGCATACGCAAGAGCGGTTACGCAAGTGCGGGCTTGCAAGATCGGACTTACAAGATCGGGCTTTCAAGAGAACAACATGAGCATGCTGATCGACTCCCACTGTCATCTGGATCGTCTGGAAACCGACGCTGAAGCCGCGTTGACTGCGGCGCGCGCGCGTGGCATCGGCCATTTCGTCAACATCGGTGTCGAGCGGGAAAGTTTTCCGCAAGTGCTGGCGTTTGCCGAGGCGCACGACGATGTCAGCTGCACTGTCGGCACGCATCCGCTGTATGACGGCATACACGATGAATCCATCGATTGGATGCGCGCCGTGGCCATGCATCCGAAAGTGATCGCCCTGGGTGAAACCGGCCTCGACTATTACTACAAGCCGGAAACCGCCGACGCGCAGCGGAAAAGTTTCCGCGCCCATATCCGTCTGGCACGCGAACTGAAACTGCCGATCATCGTCCACACGCGCGCCGCCCAGGACGACACGCTGCAAATTTTCCGGGAAGAACGCGCACACGAATGTGGCGGTGTCCTGCACTGCTTCACCGAAAGCTACGACATGGCCAGCGCGGCGATCGATCTCGGGTTCTATGTGTCCTTTTCCGGCATTCTCAGTTTCCGCAATGCCGTCGAATTGCGCGAATGCGCCGCGAAACTGCCGGCAGACCGTTTGCTGGTGGAAACCGATGCTCCCTGGCTGGCGCCGGTGCCGTATCGCGGCAAGACCAATGTGCCGGCGTATGTGGTGGAGGTGGCGGAATGCCTGGCGCAGGTGCGCGGTGTCAGTGCTGCGGACATTGCTGATACCACCACGGCGAATTTCCGCCGTCTGTTTGAACGCGCCAATCTCGGCGCGTGAGCGGTCGGCAAACCAGCTTCCTGCCGGAACAGTCGGCGACCTTGATGTGAACATGCCGCCGCTCACCAGGTGACCGCCCCGCTGCCACGCCGAGCCGTAGGATGGGTAGAGCGCAGCGAAACCCATCAGCGCAAAGCGTTGCGGCTCCTGCGGCAATCGCCCCAATATTGGCGCAAAGCGTTGCGGCTCCTCGGAAGATCGCCCTGTCCGCAACGCTTTGCGCTGGCCGTTGTACGCTGCGCTATTCGGCCTGCGCTTCAGGCGCACCCAGCAGCTTTTTGAGTTTTTCCTGCGCCGGTTTCGAATCCGGTTTGAGCGCAATCATTTTGCGCACTTGCTCGATGGCCGCGTCGCGGTCGCCTTTGGCGAGATAGGCGTCTGCCAGGCTGTCGTACGCATTCATCGATGTCGGATGGACATCGCGATTGAACTCCATGAGCACGATGGCCTTGTCAATTTCCTTGCGCTCAAGCAGTGCATAACCCAGTTCGTTGACCTTGTCTTCGAGCAGTGTGTAGCGCAGCGGGCTGGCGTGGCGTTCGTCGTTCAGCCATTTGCGTAATGCGTCGGCGTCATCGGCTTGCAGGCGGCGTGTCAGCGGCAGATGAATCGACTCCTTGACCATCGCATACGGTTTGCCGGCAACAATCGCTTCGACGGCATCGCGGGCATGATCAACGCTGTCATCTTCACCATTGTTGGTCAGCAGAATGATGTCGAGTGCCTGTGCCGGCAACAATGTCAGGTCAGCCTTGAATGCCCGCCAGTGACCGCTATGTGAAACGCGTGACTGGCCCAGCGGCGACGGACGCAAGCCCATGCCAAAGCTATACGGCACGCTGCTGCCATCGTTCAGGCGCACGGGTGTGGTGGCGTCTTTCCAGTGATCAGCATTCATCACTTTGCCTTCGCGCAAAGCACGCGCCCAGCGTTGCAAATCTTTTGCTGTGGAGTAGATCCCGCCGGCGCCCAGCATGTAGAACTGCGGGATCTGGTCGAATGCTTGCCGCTTGCCACTGGCTGAAACACGGAAGCCGTACGCTCGCGGCTGGATTTGTGCATCGTTGTCCGGCAAACGTGCACGCGTACTGGCCATGCCCAGCGGTTTGAAAAATTCCTGGTCAAGATAGCTTTCATACGCTTGTCCTGACGCATGCGCCACCACCTGCGCGAGCAGCAAATATCCGGTATTGCTGTATTCAAAGCGCGTTCCGGATGCGAATCGTGGTGGCAGTTTTTTTGTCGCCAGAACCTGAACGACGTTGTTCGCCGTGACCGGACCGGCAGCATTGCCGCTGCGCAGCAGTTGTGAGTAGTACGGCATCACATCGGGTACGCCCGACGTGTGGGTGAGCAACTGTCGCAGGGTCATGTCCGGATAGGGAAAATCCGTCAGATGCTTCGCGACGACATCATCCAGCCCCAGCTTCTGCTGCTCCGCCAGTCGCACGATGGCCGCCGCGGTGAACTGTTTGCTGATCGAGCCAATGTCGAAGGTGTGCGCCGGCGTCAATGCCTGCGCGCCGTCGGCGCTGGCATCTCCGAGCGCCGCTTCGTACAGCACCTCATCGCCCTTCACGACCAGAAAACTGCCGTTGCAGACCTGGACCGCATGGCATTGGCGGAAGTAATCGGCCAGCACCGTTGCGGGTTCAGGTGTGGCGGCTGCAAAACCGCTCAGAGGCCCGAGCAGGGCGGCGGCGAGGAGCGCGCGGCAAACCGGACGTGGCTGCCGTTGAACCGGCAGGATGGAGTGTGGCGATGACTTTGCAAGCATGACATGGCTTCCTGTATTAACTGTACTGTGTGTAACGATACAGATAATTCAATGCGGCTGTCAAAGGCTCGTTCACCAACCCTGTCTTGAGTTGTGCTGCGGTGTGCTGTGGTGAGGTGTGACGCTGGATGGAAAGGGGCGATGCGGTTCCCGGCGGGAAGCAAAGGGGCGCGCCCTTACAGGGCCTTGTCGGTGTAAGGCGGGAATGGGGTGACGGGGTCACTGTCCGGCGCAAAAAGCGGCATTGCTTTCCGTGCGTTGCCTGCAAAACGCGATCCGGCCAGTTGCCGACGGCTACGCCTGACCCGGCAGGTGTCGTTACCCTCCGGTTATCGCGCTCTTCCCGACGCGGGGCCGAGACCGGAGCTCACGCCATGTCAGGCCAGGCCATCGGCGTCGACCGTGCCTGCATGCAGATTCACTTCATCGTCGGCATGACAAACTCGGCGCCGCTGCGGATGCCGGTGGGCCAGCGTGAGGTGATGGTTTTCATGCGCGTGTAAAAGCGCACGCCTTCCGGGCCGTGCATGTGGTGATCGCCGAACAGTGATCGCTTCCAGCCACCGAAAGAATGAAACGCCATTGGCACCGGGATGGGCACGTTGATGCCGACCATGCCGACCTGGATGGCGCTGGCGAACTGGCGGGCGCTGTCGCCGTCGCGGGTGAAGATGGCGGTGCCGTTGCCGTATTCGTGGGCGTTGATCAGCGCTACCGCTTCATCAAAGCTGGCGACGCGGACGATGCACAGCACCGGGCCGAAAATTTCTTCGCGATAGATTTTCATTTCCGGCGTCACGTGATCGAACAGCGTGCCGCCGAGAAAGAATCCCTGCTCGCGCGTGCAGGCATGTGTGCGGCCATCGACGATCAGGCTCGCGCCTTCGGCGACGCCGCTGTCGATGTACTGACGCACCTTGTCGCGGTGTTGTGCCGTCACCAGCGGGCCCATTTCGCAATCGATCAGGGTGCCGGCGCCGATGCGCAAGGCTTGCACTTGTGGCGTGAGTGCCGCGACCAGTTTGTCGGCGACATCGCCGACGGCGACGGCCACCGAGATCGCCATGCAACGTTCACCGGCAGAGCCGTAGCCGGCGCCCATCAGCGCGCTGGCGGTTTGCTCCAAATCAGCGTCGGGCATGACCACCATGTGATTTTTCGCGCCGCCGAGCGCTTGCACGCGTTTGCCGTGCGCGGCGCCGGTCCGGTAAATGTATTCGGCAATCGGCGTTGAACCGACAAACGAAACCGCCTGGATGCGCGGGTCGGTGAGCAGCGTGTCAACGGCTTCCTTGTCGCCGTTGACGACATTGAACACGCCGTCCGGTAAGCCGGCTTCCTTGAGCAATTCGGCGATGCGCAGCGGCGTGGATGGATCGCGCTCCGAGGGTTTGAGGATGAAGGTGTTGCCGCAGGCAAGTGCGACCGGAAACATCCACATCGGCACCATGGCCGGGAAATTGAACGGCGTGATCCCGGCGACAACACCGAGCGGCTGGCGCATCGACCACGAGTCGATATCGCGACCAACGTTTTCGGTGAATTCACCTTTCAGCAATTGCGGGATGCCGCAGGCAAACTCCACCACCTCGATGCCGCGCGTCAGTTCGCCTTTGGCGTCGGACAACACTTTGCCGTGCTCGCTGGTGATCAGCGCGGCCAACTCGTCAGCGTGCTGTTCCAGCAGAGCCTTGAATTTGAACAGGATGCGCGCGCGCTGCAAGGGCGGCGTCGCCGCCCAACCCGGAAACGCCTGTGATGCCACCGCGATGGCGGTTTCCACTTGCGCCTTGCTGGCCAGTGAAAGCGTTGCGGTTTGTTCGCCGCTGGCCGGATTGAATACCGCGCTTTCACGGCTGTCGCTGAAACGGGTGTGCTGGCCGTTGATCCAGTGAGCAAGCGATTTCATGTCGGCCTCGTGCAGCAAATGATTGGGCGGATACCGGTTCCGGGTGCAGCGCAGGCAAGTCATGCCCGCGCGGCCCGATTGTCCAATTTTTTGTAGGGCCGGATTTATCCGGCCGCCGTAAAATCTATTGCGAACGCTTTCGTCGTGCATGCTGTCGCAACTTTCCCGTGCACCAGGCCGAATACATTCGGCCCCACAGCAAGTTCGCGCCACCCATTCAGGATTCATCCGTTCACAAAGCGGCGACCCAAGTTCGTATCGTCAACTCAGACGTTTTCCATCAGCACATCGCGGATGATCGAGAACAGTTCATCAATATGCGATTTCTCGATGATCAGCGGCGGGCTGAGGGCAATGATGTCGCCGGTGACGCGGATCAGCGCGCCTTTGCGGAAGGCGTTGATGAAGGCGTTGTAAGCGCGTTTTCCCGGTGCACCGGCGATGGGCTCCAGCTCGATGGCGCCGATCAGGCCGATGTTGCGGATGTCGATCACATGCGGGCAGTCACGCAGGCTGTGGATGGCATCGGCCCAGTAGTTCTCCAGCGCAATCGCCTTGTTGAACAGGTTCTCGCTTTCATACACATCCAGCGACGCGATGCCGGCGGCGCAGGCCAGCGGATGACCGGAATAGGTGTAGCCGTGAAACAGTTCGATGGCGCCTTCCGGGCCGTTCATGAACGCATTGTAGATGTGCGGACGCACCAGCACCGCTCCCATTGGCACGGCGCCGTTGGTCAGGCCTTTTGCGCAAGTGATCAGGTCGGGCATGACGCCAAAACGCTGCGCTGCGAAGGCTTCACCCACGCGACCGAAACCGGTGATCACTTCGTCGAAAATCAGCAGGATGCCGTGTTTGTCGCAAATCTCGCGCAGGCGTTTCAGATAACCCTCGGGCGGCAGCACGACGCCGGCGGAACCGGACACCGGTTCGACAATCACCGCGGCGATGGTGGATGCATCGTGCAACGCGACGATGCGTTCGAGATCGTCAGCGAGTTCGGCTCCATGCTTCGGCAAACCGCGCGAGAAGGCATTTACTTTCAGCAGCGTGTGCGGCAAGTGATCGACGCCGTTCAGCAGTGAGCCAAAAAATTTGCGGTTGTTGACCAGACCGCCCACCGAAATGCCGCCAAAGCCGACACCGTGATATCCCTTTTCGCGTCCGATCAGCCGCTGCCGCGCAGCGTCGCCGCGGATGCGGTGATAAGCGATGGCGATTTTCAGCGCCGTATCGACTGCTTCCGAACCGGAATTGGTGAAGAACACGTGCGACATGTCGCCGGGCATGTGTCGGCGCAGACGCTCGGCGAAGGCAAAGGGCAGCGGGTGTCCCATCTGGAAGCATGGGGCATAATCCAGCTCGGCGATTTGTCGCTGCACGGCTTCAGTGATCGGCGCCCGGGCGTGACCGGCGTTGACACACCAGAGGCCGGCGGTGCCATCGAGAATGGTACGGCCGTCCGTGTCGGTGTAATGCATGCCGGCCGCGGACGTCAGCAGGCGCGGCGCTGCCTTGAACTGGCGGTTGGCAGTGAAGGGCATCCAGTAGGCGTCGAGCGCCTGGGCATCGCAGGGGGCGGTGGGCATGACGGAGGCATCCGGAACGGGCCGGAACCGACGGGCTCCGGCAGGATGCGGCGCATCTTAACTGATTAAAAAATTAAACAACAAGACCGGAAACTGGCTAATATCGGCCAAAATCGGTCCGCGACTGTCTAGTAAAACGTTACTCCCGGTGCGAACGGGGGAGTTGAGGGGGCTGACCATGGGTAAGCAGAGAGCATGAGCGAGGACATCGGAGAGCGTTTGCGCCTGGTGCGCCTGAAACACGGCTTGTCACAGCGGGCGCTGGCCAAACGGGCGGGCGTCACCAACGGCCTGATCTCGCTGATTGAACAGAACCGGGTCAGCCCGTCCATTGCCTCGCTGAAGAAAGTGCTCGACGGCATTCCGATCTCGCTGGCGGAGTTTTTTACCGCCGAGGTGACCGACCAGCACAAGATCTTCTACAACGCCGGCGAACTGCCCGATCTGGGCAAGGAAGGCATTTCCTACCGGCTGGTGGGTTTTGATCGCCACGGTCGCGCAATGTCGATCATGCGCGAGGTGTATGCCCCCGGCACCGACACCGGAGGCGACATGCTGACGCACGACGGCGAGGAGGGCGGTGTGGTCGTGCGCGGCGCCATCGAGCTGACCGTGGGCAGCGAGATCCGCGTGCTCGGCGTTGGCGAATCGTATTACTTCGAATCGCGCATTCCGCACCGCTTCCGCAATGTCGGCGATGAGGAATGCGAGATCATTTCCGCCAATACGCCGCCGACGTTCTGATCGCGCGACCGCTGGCGGCCACGTTTCTCCCCAATCATTTGCTTCCATCATCCGGCAAACAGGCGACGACATGAGCGGCTTCAATACCGACAAATCCTGGTGGCAGCAGCGCGCGCAGACTTTGCATTTGCGCACGCAGGCGCTGATCGATGGCCGTTTCGTTCCGGCGCTGAGCGGCCAGACATTTGCCAGCATTTCGCCACTCAATGGTCGTGAGCTGGCGCAGGTTGCCGAGTGCGATGCGGCAGATGCCGAGCGTGCAGTCGCCAATGCCCGCGCCACGTTCGAGTCGGGCGCCTGGTCACGCCGCTCGCCGCGTGATCGCAAGATGGTGCTGGTGCGTCTTGCTGAACTGATGCTGCAACATCGCGATGAACTGGCCCTGCTGGAAACGCTGGACATGGGCAAGCCAATTGGTGATGCCTGGCATGTCGATGTCCGCAGCGCCGCCAATTGCGTGCGCTGGTACGGCGAAGCCATTGACAAGATTTACGACGAAGTGGCGCCGACGCCGGAAGGCGAGATCGGGCTTGTCACCCGCGAACCGGTGGGCGTTGTGGCCTGCATCGTGCCGTGGAATTTTCCGCTGCTGATGACGGCGTGGAAAATCGCTCCGGCGCTCGCCGCCGGCAATTCGCTGATCCTGAAGCCTTCGGAAAAATCGCCATTGTCAGCGTTGCGACTGGCTGAGCTGGCACTGGAGGCCGGCATTCCGCCCGGCGTGTTCAATGTGCTTCCGGGTTACGGTCACACTGTGGGCAAGGCGCTGGCGCTGCACATGGATGTCGATTGCATTGCGTTCACCGGCTCAACCGCAATTGGCAAACAGATCATGCAGATGGCCGGTCAGAGCAACATGAAGCGGGCCTGGCTGGAGTGCGGCGGCAAAAGTCCGCACATTGTTTTTGCCGATTGTCCGAACCTCGACAATGCGGCCGAAGCAGCGGCCTACGGTATCTTCTTCAACCAGGGTGAAATGTGTTCCGCAGGTTCGCGCCTGCTGGTCGAGGCCAGCATCAAGGATGCGTTTGTCGAAAAAGTCATCGCCGCCAGCAAAGCGCTGTTTCCCGGCGATCCGCTCGATCCGGCGACCAAAATGGGCGCGCTGGTCGATGACAAGCAGCTGGCCACCGTCCTGCGCTACATCGACAAGGGCCGTGAAGAAGGTGCGCGCTGCCTGCTGGGCGGCGAGCAGGTGTTGAAGGAAAGCGGTGGCTATTTTGTGGCGCCGACGATATTCGATGATGTGCGCAGCACACACACGATTGCCCGTGAAGAGATCTTCGGCCCGGTGTTGTCGGTGTTGAGTTTCAGTGATGCCGATGAGGCAGTGAAAATCGCCAACCAGACCAGCTATGGCCTCGCTGCGGCCCTGTGGACGCGCGACATCAGCAAGGCGCACAAAACCGCAAAAGCCATTCGCGCCGGCAGCGTCTGGATCAACTGCTATGACGGCGGCGACATCACCGTGCCGTTCGGCGGCTACAAGCAGTCCGGCAATGGCCGCGACAAATCCCTGCACGCGCTCGACAAGTACACGGAAATGAAAACCACCTGGATCAATCTGAATCCCTGAACACGGCCTGGCGCGCAAGCGGCGGTCGAAATTGCAATTCCGTAGTGGACAGGCCGCGGCGTTTGCAGGTGCGGCCTTTTCTTCAGACAGATCAATTCATCCGGGAAGCACGCGTACTGTTTTTCCTGTACAGGCGGAACAGTGCCGGGATTGGCTTTGCTGACCCGGCAGTGCGGTGTGCGACGAACCGGCAACAGGAGTATCGGCATGAAAATTTTGACAGCAGCCCAACTCGGCAAACCGCGCTCGCGGCGCCTGCGCAAAAAGTTGCGTATCGGTGAATTCCAGGAATTGTGTTTCGAGGTCGAGCTGCATTTTGATGCGCAGAAACTGGATGTCGATGCCGTTCTCGACCGCTGGATTGAGTTTGTCGAAGATCAGGGCTGGGCCTACGGCGGCGGCGCCAGCCGCAGCGACGCCCGCTTGTCCGGTGTCGTCTGCCATCCGGCAAACGGCTCACTGAGCGAAGCCGACCGCACCAGGGCCGATGCCTGGCTGAAGGCCCAGGACTGGGTCAGGGATCACAAACTATCGGCACTGAAAGATGCCTGGCACGAACTTGCAGATTGATACTGGCGTCGTTTGATCACTTCACGGCAGGAAGAAACTCTGGACCGCGCTAACCATCAGTTCGACACCCCAAAAAAAGACCGCCTCCCGGCGGTCTTTTTTTTACTGCTTTTTACTACAGGATCAGAACGTGTGAGTGTAGTCCAGCGCCAGCTGACGGCCGATGCCGGCGCCGCTGTAGGAGAACACGTTGTACCACGGGTGGTCCAGCGCGGTTGCGGTCCGGTCACGCGGCGGCTTCTCGTTCAGCAGGTTGGTGACCCGCAGACGCAGAACGCTTTCCGGCGAGATTGTGTAGCCGAGTGCAAGGTTGTAAGTCGTATACGGCGACAAACGGCCCGTCACGCCGACAAGTTGCTCACGGTTCTGGTTCATGTGGTTCATCGAGCCGCGACGGATGCCGGTCAGCGTCAACTCGAAATCATTCCACGAGAATGAGCTGGTGAGGCCGACAATTGAACGGAACACGTAGGCGTCTTTCAGGTTGTCAAACCACGGGTCACCTTCGCGGTCACGGTCCTTGTGCTTCAGTGACAACGTGTAGTCGAGGTTGAAGCGCGCAGTAACCGGTCCCAGATCGGTTTTGTAGTTGGCCTTGATGTCCAGTGAGTCGGCGAGCAGCTCGGCGCTGTTAATCGGCGAGGCTTGAACTGTCCCGACGTCATTTTCGCCGGTGAAGGGATTGGCCAGACGCGGAATCCGGGCATCCACATAGGCGCAGCGTGCACCGCCATTGAGTTCCGGGAAGTCCGCGTAAGTTTTGTAGCCTGCAGCCACGGCATCGCACTGGTATTCCCAGAACATCAGCTGGCCAATGCTCTCGGTGATGACGCGGTCCTGGAGATACTGACGGAAGTAATCAACAGAGACGTTCAGGTCGTCGGTGATATCCCAGACGAAGCCGAGGTTGGCGGCATAGCCGGTTTCGTCATCCAGTTTTTCAGCACCTTCCAGACCGGATGTCGAGCCGGCACGGCGGAAGTAGATCGACGCGACAACGCCGCAATCTGCCGGGTCGAAGTTGGCGCCGTTGCCACCGGCCTTGACAAAATTGGCCTGACACTTGGCGTAGTCATAGGCTGACGTATAGGCACCGGTATTCGAATACACATAGTTCAGATCCGGTGCACGGAAACTTTCCGAGTAACCACCGCGGACAAAGAAGCCATCGACCGGGCGCCACTCAACGCTGACCGCTGGTGTCACGCGGCCACCGCTCTTCGAGCTGTCTTTGTCGTAGAAGTCCTGACGGGCTGCGAAGTTGACGGTCACGCTGTCCAGAACCGGCAAGGCCAGTTCACCGCCAATTGCGCTGCGGTCACGTTCGCCATCGCCAAAGTAGCCAGTGAGGTTCCACCAGCCGGTCATCTGCAGTCCGGCAATCGGCGGAGCCTGACGGATGCGCTCGTCCGGATTGAATTTGAAACCGCTGTTTTCGTGTTCGACGACCAGCGCGTACTGCGCCGGGCCACTCGGCATTTCGAACGCTACACCACTGACAGTGAACTGGATCGACTGTGAGAACGTCTCATTGCCGTACACCTGTTCGCCAATGACTTCGTTGACGATGTTGGCGGGCAGCGGTGCATAGAGATTGTCAGCCAGGCTGAATTTGCCATTGCCGGCCCAGACGGTGTTGGCGCCGGAGAGCAGCAGCAGATCACCCATGAAATACTCGACCACCTTGTCGGCTTTCCACCAGACATTGCGGGCTTCGTATTCATAGTCACTGCGGGCGATGTTCAGCTCCCAGTCGTGTTCTTCAAACATCACACCTTTCAGACCGGCGCTGAGGGCTGTCGATGTGTCTTCAAAACGATTATTGAGGTCGCGTCCGAGTTCGGCGCTGGTGTAGGCGCGCTGGCCCAGAAAGTAGTCGGTACCGGTGTAGAACGTGCCCCAGATGAAGCGCGTATCACTCTTGTTGCTGGACTCGCCCTTGTACCACATGAGGGTTGCGTAGGCTTCGAGGTTGTCTGTCAGTTCCTGCGTGAAGTTGACGAAACCGGAGACCTGCTCGCGCGGATTGCGCAGCGGGCGGTCAGCAGCCAGATCCATACCGCAGTAGTAACCCGAGCCCGGACGGAAGCTGCGCACTGAACCATTGCCGGCATCGGTGCAGCGCTGTGCGCCCGGATCGCGGTAACCGGTTTGATTCATGTAGCCGATTTCGACAATCGCGCGATCGACGAAGCCCTGACCATAGGGATAGTCATACCAGGAGTCGATGTGCTTGTAATCGCCGGCGACAATACCCTCGGTTTCCTGCGCTTCGAGCGCGACGCTGAGGCTGCCGGTATCCCAGGTTTTTCCCGTCAGCAATTGAATACGCTTGTTGTCGCGATCCGCTTCGTCAGCGGTGCCCCACAGCACGTTCAGCGTGGTCTCATCAATATTCTTTTTCAGAATGATGTTGATGACGCCGGCAACGGCATCCGAACCATAAATTGCCGACGCGCCGGTGGTCAGAATTTCGACGCGCTCAACGGCGGCGGTCGGAATGGCACCATAGTTGGCAACCGAAGTTTCCGAGTTGTATGCCGCTGGATATGCGGCTGCACGGCGGCCATTGACCAGCATCAGTGTGTAGCCGACACCGATGCTGCGCAGGTTGACGGTTTGTACGTCAGGTGTGAAACCGGCGAACTCGGCCCCCTGAATCTGGCCGGTGTTCTGGCTGAGGTTGCGCAAGGCTTCGGAAACGGTCAGGTGTCCGCGAGCCTGCATTTCTTCGTTGCTGATAACGACGACCGGAGCAGCATCTTCCAGATCGGTACGCTTGATACGCGAGCCGGTGATCTCGATGCGTTCCTCTTTTTCTTTTTTGTCCTTGTCCTGGCTGTCTACAGGTTCAGCGGCGTACGCGCTGCTGGCGCCAATGCCGAGCGCGAGCGCGGCGACAATCGCCTTGTGCAGGGGGGATGGTGAGTTCATTCAGGGTCTCCATACTGCTTTTTATGGGTGGGGTAAAGAACTGAACGTGTGAGGGATGCGACGCCGGGTTGTTGGACCATCCCGGAAAAATTTCGCGAAACCTACCATGCGAATATTCATGCGGACTCATGAATTATTTTCAAAAGTAACAGTTGATTGTCCGCGTTGATAAATAATGACAACGCCTATCATCCTTTAGGTGGATGGAAAATTTGGCGTGAAATATACGAAGGACGTCATGGAAAAAGTGGCGACGCACTGAACGGCGAGTTGTAGTGGCGCTGCGGTTTTGCTTGGCAGAGATGACGGCAGGGAATGCAGATGAATCGGATTAAATGGTGCGACGGAAGCGATATGCGTCAGAGTTGATGTCACGCAACGAGGCAACTGAAGCCCTGAAGCCGACATCATCCGGCTTCAGGGCCGCTGCATGTTCAGCCGCGGTAGTAACGCTGCGGCACAAACGGTGTCTTCGCGACTTTCATCGGTACACGCTTGCCGCGCACCAGTGCGTACACGACGTTGTCGATGGCAGTTGCCGCGATATCCACGTAACCCACTGCAACCGGTGCGTTCAGGGTCGGGCCGAAGCCGCCGCTGGTAATTTTTCCGATCACCATGCCGGATTCATCGACAATTTCTGCACCTTCGCGGACCGGAACACGCTCTTGCGGCAGCAGGCCAACGCGTTTTCGGGCGACGCCTTCTTTCTGTTGCGCGTAAATACGTTCGGCACCGGGGAATCCGCCGGCGCGGCTGCCATCGGCCCGGCGGGCTTTGGAAATGGCCCAGGTGAGTGAGGCTTCGACCGGCGTCAGCTGCGCATCCATGTCGTGACCATAGAGGCACAGTCCGGCCTCCAGACGCAGCGAATCACGGGCGCCCAGTCCGATCGGCATGACCTCCGGTTCCGCGAGCAGCGCGCGGGTAATGCGTTCGGCGTGTTCAGCCGGAATCGAGATCTCGTAACCATCCTCACCGGTGTAACCGGAACGGCTGACGAAGCAGTCGGCGTCGAGCAGGCGCACGGCGGCGAACTGCATGAAGGTCATGCTGGCGACCTGCGGTGCAAAACGCGCGAGCACGCTGGCGGCTGCCGGTCCCTGCAATGCCAGCAGTGCACGATCAAACAGCGCTTCGATTTCCACCTTGCCGGCCAGATGTTTTTGCAGATGGGCCAGGTCATCGTGCTTGCAACCGGCGTTGACGACCAGGAACAGGTGATCGCCGGCATTGGCGATCATCAAATCGTCGAGAATGCCGCCCTGTTCATTGGTGAACAAGGCATAGCGCTGCATGCCGACCGGCAAATCCACAACATCAATCGGCACCAGTGTTTCCAGCAGTGCCGCTGCCTGGGCGCCGCGCAGCCGGATCTGGCCCATGTGCGAGACATCAAACAGACCGGCTTTTTCGCGCGTGTGCAGATGTTCTTTCAGCACGCCGGCCGGGTATTGCACCGGCATTTCGTAACCGGCAAACGGCACCATGCGGGCGCCGAGTTCAAGATGCAGTGCGTACAGCGGTGTGCGCGACAGTGATTCAGACATGTTCGGGTTCCTGTTCAGAAAAAATCAGCATTCAATGACATTGACGGCGAGGCCACCGCGCGCGGTTTCCTTGTATTTGCTGTTCATGTCGGCGCCGGTCTGGCGCATGGTACGGATCACTTTGTCGAGCGAAACAAAGTGCGTGCCGTCGCCGCGCAGTGCCATGCGCGCGGCGTTGATGGCCTTGACGCTGCCCATGGCATTGCGTTCGATGCAGGGCACTTGCACCAGCCCGCCTATCGGATCGCAGGTCAGGCCGAGATTGTGTTCCATGCCGATTTCCGCGGCGTTCTCGACTTGTGCCGGCGTGCCGCCCAGCACTTCGCAGAGCGCGCCTGCTGCCATCGAACAGGCAACGCCCACTTCGCCCTGACACCCCACTTCGGCACCGGAGATGGAGGCGTTTTCCTTGTAGAGAATGCCGATCGCGGCGGCAGTGAGCAGAAAGCGCACCACGCTGTCTTCATCGGCGCCGCTGATGAAGCGCACGTAGTAGTGCAGCACCGCCGGAACGATGCCGGCGGCACCGTTGGTCGGCGCGGTTACCACACGGCCACCGCTGGCGTTCTCTTCATTAACGGCAAGCGCGAACAGATTGACCCAGTCGAGCACGTTCAAACTGTCGGCGCTGGCATGTGCTGATTGCGCGCGCAGCTGGCGATGCAGGCTGGCCGCGCGACGCTTCACTTTCAGGCCACCCGGCATGATGCCTTCAGTGCGACAGCCGGCCTCGACGCAGTCCTGCATCACTTTCCAGATGTGCAGCAAACCGCTGCGGGTTTGCTCGTCACTGCGCCAGGCACGCTCGTTTTCCATCATCAGCTGGCTGATGCTGAGACCGTGCTCCTGACACTGCGCCAGCAGTTCGCGGGCGGTCGTGAACGGATATTTGAGCGGTGTACGGTCGGCAACAATGCGGTCAGTACCGACTGCCGTTTCATCCACCACAAATCCACCGCCCACCGAGTAGTAAGAGCGTTCGCGCAGTTGCGTACCGTCCGCGGAGAAGGCGCGGAAGATCATGCCATTCGGGTGATAGGGCAGAGGTTTGCGGATCATCAGCAAGTGATCTTTTTCGACAAAGCGGATCAGCTGTCCGCCAGCCAGACGCAATTGCTGCGCGTCGCGGATGGCGGCCAGACGCTGCGGAACCGTTGCCGTATCGACCCGATCCGGCAGCTCACCTTCCAGCCCGAGCAGCACGGCAACATCGCTGCCGTGGCCTTTGCCGGTGGCGCCGAGCGAACCGTAAAGCTCGGCTTTGACGCAGCTGACCTGTGTCAGCAGACCATCCTGTTGCAGGCCTGCGACAAACGTTGCCGCCGCGCGCATCGGTCCGACCGTGTGCGAGCTGGACGGGCCGATGCCGATCTTGAACAGATCAAAGACACTCAGCGACATGATGATTCAGGCGCCGTAAACCGGAAAACGGGCGCAGAGTGCCGAAACCTTTTCGCGGACACTGGCGATCACTTGCGGATTGTCGATGTCCTGCAGGATGTCGCAGATCCAGCCGGCGAGCGCCTTGCATTCGTCAACTGAAAACCCGCGCGTGGTCACGGCCGGTGTGCCAATGCGTATGCCCGAAGTCACGAACGGTGACTGCGGGTCATTGGGCACGGCGTTCTTGTTGACGGTGATGTGTGCGGCGCCGAGCGCGGCATCGGCGGCTTTGCCGGTCAGTCCCTGTTTGATCAGGCTGAGCAGGAAGAGATGATTGTCGGTGCCGCCGGAAACGATGTCGTAACCGCGCTCGACAAATACCTGCGCCATGGCCTGGGCATTGGCGATCACCTGCTGCTGGTACTGCCTGAACGATGGTTGCAGCGCTTCAGCAAAACACACCGCCTTTGCGGCAATGATGTGCATCAGCGGGCCGCCCTGGCCACCGGGGAAAACGGCGGAATTGAATTTCTTTTCCAGATCGGCGTTGGCGCGCGCCAGAATCAGGCCGCCGCGCGGTCCGCGCAGGGTTTTGTGCGTGGTCGTGGTGACGACATCGGCATAAGCCAGCGGATTCGGATAGAGCCCGGCGGCGACCAGACCGGCGACATGTGCCATGTCGACGAACAGATACGCACCGACCTTGTCGGCGATGGCGCGGAAGCGTGCAAAGTCCAGCGTGCGCGAATACGCCGAAAAGCCGGCAATGATCATCTTCGGCTTGTGCTCGACGGCGAGACGTTCAACGTCGTCGTAATCGATCAGGCCCTGATCGGTGATGCCGTACTGGACGGCGTTGTACAGACGGCCGGAGAAGCTGACTTTCGCGCCGTGTGTCAGATGGCCGCCATGGGCAAGGCTCATGCCGAGCACCGTGTCGCCGGCGTTCAGCAGCGCAAGAAATACGGCCGCGTTCGCCTGGCTGCCGGAGTGTGGTTGAACGTTGACATAGTCCGCGCCGAACAATTGTTTGGCGCGATCAATGGCGATTTGCTCGACGGCATCAACATGCTCGCAACCACCGTAATAGCGTTTGCCGGGATAGCCTTCGGCGTACTTGTTGGTCAGCGATGTGCCTTGTGCCTGCATCACCTGCGGGCTGGTGTAGTTTTCCGAGGCAATGAGTTCAATGTGATCTTCCTGACGAAGGGTTTCCGCAGCGATGTGTTGCCAGAGTTGCGGATCGGCGTCGCTCAGTTGCAGGGACTGGTGAAACATGGTGACTCCTTGTGCGTTCAGTTGGATGTACGCTGAGTTTTGGTTGTTGGCGTTGCAGCCTGATTGCGTGCTTGTTTTGCCGCCTGATTTTGCGGGCCGATGCAGTAGATGATTTCAGTCGTCATTCGAACCACCCCCAGCCCCTCCTTGAAAAGGAGGGGGGGAAACAACCGCTTCCCCTCCCTGAAAAGGATGAGGAGGACGACCGCTTCCCCTCCTCTCAGAGGAGGGGACAGAGAGGTGGTGGAGTTACGAGACAAACACGCAGCTTCGTACTCGTCACACACTGGTTTCCTCGAGTGGCGTGCCGCACTTGTCTCGCGAACATCGGTCAGTGTGAATCGCGTGTCATGGTCGCTATGCTCACGCCTCCTGATAGCTCTCCATCGACGGGCAGGCGCAGATCAGGTTGCGATCGCCGTGCACGTTGTCGATGCGGGCGACGGGCGGCCAGTATTTGTTTTCGCGCAGGCTGGTTACCGGATAGGCCGCCTGTTCGCGGCTGTAGGCGTGAGGCCAGTCGCCGAGCAGTTCCTCGGCGGTGTGCGGTGCGTTGCACAGCGGGTTATCGGTTTTGTCGAGCGTGCCGTTTTCGACCGCGCGGATCTCTTCGCGGATGGCGATCATGGCGTCGCAGAAGCGATCCAGCTCGGCTTTCGATTCGCTCTCGGTCGGTTCGATCATCAGCGTGCCTGCCACCGGGAAGGACATGGTCGGTGCATGGAAGCCGAAATCGATCAGGCGCTTGGCGACATCGTCAACACTGATGCCGCTGCTGTCTTTCAGCGGGCGCAGATCGACGATGCATTCGTGCGCGACCAGATCGTGCGCGCCGGTGTAGAGGATCGGATAGTGCTGTTCCAGTCGTCGCGCGATGTAGTTGGCGTTGAGGATCGCCAGTTGCGAGGCGCGGCGCAGGCCGTCGCCGCCCATCATTTTCATGTACATCCACGAGATGGGCAGGATGCTGGCTGAGCCATACGGCGCCGCGCTGACGGCGCCCTGTTTGCGTGCCAGATGGGCGTGGCCGGGCAGAAATGGAGCGAGATGGGATTTGACGCCAATCGGGCCAACGCCGGGACCACCGCCACCGTGCGGAATGCAGAATGTTTTGTGCAGGTTCAGGTGCGACACATCGCCACCAAACTGGCCCGGTGCGCACAAACCGACCATCGCGTTCATGTTGGCGCCGTCGATATACACCTGACCGCCATTGGCGTGAATGATGTCGGCGATGTCGCGTATCGCTTCCTCAAACACGCCGTGAGTGGACGGATAGGTGATCATCAGCGCGGCCAGACGTTCGCGGTGTTCTTCAGCTTTGCTGCGCAGATCGTCGACATCGACATTGCCGCGTGCATCGCAGGCGACGACGATCACTTTCATGCCGACCATTTGTGCGGTCGCCGGATTGGTGCCGTGGGCAGACTGCGGGATCAGGCAGATATCGCGATGCGCGTCGCCGCGCGAGGCATGCCAGGCGCGGATTGCCAGCAGGCCGGCGTATTCGCCCTGCGAGCCGGCGTTCGGTTGCAGCGACACGGCGTCGTAACCGGTCGCCGCACAGAGCATGCTTTCCAGTTCGCGGGTCAGCTGGGCATAGCCCTCAGTTTGATCTGCCGGTGCAAACGGGTGAATGGCGCCGAATTCCGGCCAGGTCACCGGAATCATTTCCGCTGCGGCATTGAGTTTCATCGTGCAGGAGCCGAGCGGGATCATGGTGCGATCCAGCGCCAGATCGCGGTCTGCCAGTTTGCGCAGGTAGCGCATCATTTCCGTTTCCGAGTGGTAGCGGTTGAACACCGGATGACTCAGGAAACGGCTCTGGCGTTGCAGGGCTGCCGGCAGACGATCTTCGGCGGTGTGCGCCAGCGCGATGAAGTTGGGCAGGATCTGGTTGCCGCTGGCAAAGATCGCCCACAGATTTTCGACGTCGGCCTGGGTGCTGGTTTCGTCCAGCGAGATGCCCAGATGATCGGCGTCAATTACGCGCAGGTTGATGTGTTTGTCCCGGGCGCGCTGATGCAGATCATGGGTCAGACGACGGGTGTCCAGCGTCAGCGTGTCGAAGAAATATTGCTGCTGCGGGAAATGACCAAGCTGGCGCAGGCCGGCAGCAAGAATGCTGGTCAGGCGGTGCACGCGCCGGGCAATTTGCGTCAGTCCCTGCGGGCCGTGATACGCGGCATACATGCTGGCGATGTTGGCGAGCAACACTTGCGCGGTGCAAATGTTCGAGGTGGCCTTTTCGCGACGGATATGTTGTTCGCGTGTCTGCATGGCGAGGCGGTAGGCCGGTTTGCCGTGGCGATCAATCGACACGCCGACCAGACGTCCCGGCATGTCGCGCTTGTAGGCATCGCGGGTGGCGAAATAGGCAGCGTGCGGGCCACCAAAACCGAGCGGTACACCGAAGCGTTGCGCACTGCCGATGGCAACATCGGCGCCGAATTCACCGGGCGGTGTCAGCAGCGTCAGCGCCAGCAGATCAGCGGCGACCGCGACCAGCGCTTTGGCCTCGTGGGCCCTGGCGATCAGTTCGCGATAGTCGAACACATCGCCATTGCTGGCCGGATACTGCAGCAGCGCACCGAAGTAGGCGCTGAAATCGCCCAGCTCGCGCTCGTCGCCGATCACGACATCAATGCCCAGCGGCTCTGCGCGTGTACGCAGCACGTCAAGCGTTTGCGGATGACAGTGTTGCGAGGCAAAGAATTGCGTCGCTTTGCTTTTGGACAGGCGGCGACAGAAGGCCATTGCTTCGGCGGCGGCGGTGGCTTCGTCGAGCATGGATGCATTGCTGATCGGCAGGCCGGTGAGATCGGCAATCATCGTCTGGTAGTTCAGCAGTGCTTCAAGGCGGCCCTGCGAGATCTCCGGTTGGTAAGGCGTGTAGGCGGTGTACCAGGCGGGATTTTCCAGCAGGTTGCGCAGGATGACGTTCGGTGTGTGGGTGTTGTAGTAACCCTGACCGATGAAGGATTTGAAGATTTTGTTTTTGCCGGCAATGGCTTTCAGTTCTGCCAGCGCTTCAGCTTCTCCCAGGCCATCGGACAGCTCCAGCACGCTGGTGCCCTTGATGCTGTTCGGGATCACTTGCGCGCTCAGCGCGGCCAGCGAGTCATAACCAAGTGTGGTGAGCAGGGTCTGGATCTCGGCGTCGCGCGGGCCGATGTGACGGGCGATGAATTCGTTGCGCGTGTCCAGTCCGGAAAGATGCAGCGTCATGGTTTGCGTCCGCAGAAAGTGGAGGAGAACGGTTGTCGGTTCAGTGCGCGTCAGCGATCAGCGCGTCGTAGGCGGCGCGGTCGAGCAGGCTGTCGAGCGCGGCGGCATCGTCGGGACGGATGCGGAAAAACCAGCCGGCGTTTTCTGCGTCTTCGGCAATCACTTCCGGATGGGCTTCGAGTGCGTCGTTGATGGCGATGATCTCGCCGTCGATGGGCATGACGATGTTGCTGGCCGCTTTCACCGATTCCAGAACCGCCACTTCGTCGCCCTTGGCGTAACGCTGCAGTTCCGGCAGCTGCACATAGACCACATCGCCCAATTGTTCCTGGGCATAAGCGGTGATGCCGACCGTGATCGCGCCATCGGCTTCAGCACGCAGCCATTCGTGTTCGGTGGTGTAACGGACCTTGCTCATCGGGTTATCCCTGTTCTGTCTCATGGAGGAAGCGTGTTGGCGCCCGGTTCGGGTCGCACATCAGAACGGAACAGAGCAAATCCGGTGCCAGAGATTTATTTTCAATAAAATCAATTGGATATGCTTAGTCAGAGAGAATTACCCTGAACTGAATGTATCGAAAACGTTACGGACGTATGCCGGATGCCTGCTGTATCCCGCACCGGAGCGGCGTTTGCGTGCGCTGTTGATCTGTATCCAAATCGATACAGTGTTGTGAAATCGTTACGCGTGATAGTCGCAGAGGACAACCGTGTCACGGTCTGTGCTGGCTAGAATACGCGCCCGCCGCCACACGGCGCCGGCGGCTACAAGTCCGGCCCGCGTAGCGGCCAAAAGGAACTCATGGCGAGACCCCGTCCACCCGCCGCAGGCGCGCCCACGGCTGTCAAAACGGCCTTGCATCCGCGCAACCGGCATCGTCACGGCTATGACTTTGCCGCGCTGGTGTCCTGTCTGCCGGCGCTGGCGGCCTGCCTGCGCAAGACGCCGGACGGCCGCGACAGCATCGATTTCGCCGATGCCGGGGCCGTGCGCCTGCTCAATCGCGCGCTGCTGCGCGCCAGCTGGGATCTCGACTGGGACATTCCTGCCGGCGCCCTGTGCCCGCCGGTGCCGGGACGCGCCGATTACCTGCATTATCTCGCCGATCTGCTCGCTGCCGACAATGGCGGCCGTGTGCCCGCCGGCGATGCCGTGCGCGTGCTCGATATCGGCACCGGCGCCAATTGCATCTATCCCTTGCTCGGCCACGCCGAATACGGCTGGCAATTTGTCGCCAGCGAACTCGACGCTGCATCGTTTGCTGCCGCGCAGCGCAATCTCGACGCCAATCCGGCGTTCGCGCGGGCCATTGAATTGCGCCGGCAAACGCAGGCACGTCAGATCTTTCACGGCATCATCCGGCACGGCGAACGTTTTCAATTGACGCTCTGCAACCCGCCGTTTCACGCCAGCGCAGCGGAAGCCGCCGCCGGTAGCCAGCGCAAATTACGCAACCTCGGCCGTGCGACCGCGCAGCAGCCGGCGCTGAATTTCGGTGGTCGCAGCAATGAATTGTGGTGCGAGGGCGGCGAAGCTGGATTTGTCAGCCGCATGATCGATGAAAGCCGCGAGTATGCAGCGCAAGTGCTGTGGTTCACCTGCCTGATCTCGAAGGCAGAAAACCTGCGGCCCTTGCAGCAGCGTTTGCGTGATCGCGGTGTTGCCAGTCAGCGCGTCATCGACATGGCGCAGGGGCAAAAGAAGAGCCGGTTTCTGGCCTGGACCTGGTTTGAATAATCGTGTGGCGCGTGGCTGATTGCGCCGTACACGCGCGTAGCCTGGAAAATACTCAAAACACCAAACCGGAAGCGTGAAAATGCTGAAGCTGTTGGGTAAACGCAGTTCGATCAACGTTCGCAAAGTATTGTGGGCTGCCGATGAGCTGGCGCTGGAGCTGACGCAGGAAGACTGGGGCAGCGGATTTCGCAGCACGGCGGAATCTGCCTTTCTGGCGCTGAATCCCAACGCCCAGGTTCCGGTGCTGGTCGATGGTGATTTCGTGCTCTGGGAGTCGAACAGCATCTGCCGATATTTGGCCATGCGTGCCGGTCGTCTGGATCTGTTACCGCAGGACGCGCAGGGCAGGGCGCGTGTCGAGCAGTGGATGGACTGGCAGGCCACAGATCTGAATACTGCCTGGCGTTACGTGTTCATGGCCCGCGTGCGCAACAGTCCGCAGTATCAGGACGAATCAGCCATCGCCCGCTCAGTCAGCGACTGGAATCGCCTGATGCACATTCTTGAACAGCAATTGCAGGGCAACGGACCGTATGTGCTCGGCGCAAATTTCACGCTGGCGGATATTGTCATCGGACTGTCCGTGCAGCGCTGGATGCTGACGCCAATGACGCGCGCGGAATTGCCTGCACTTGCAGCATATTACGAAACGCTCAGCTTGCGTCCGGCCTTCCTGCGGCATGGCCGAAACGGCTTGCCCTGAGTAGTTGTGTGAGCTGTTCAGACAGTTGTCCAGAAAAACAAAAACGGGCCGACAGGCCCGTTTTTGTTTACAGCGAACTGAAAGCGCAATCCGGATGATCAGACTGCTTTCGCCAGCTCAACTTTCGCCAATTCAACCACGTGATGCTGCCAGCTGTTTTCGGCGCTGTCGATGTAATAGGCCTTCAGCGGCGGGAAGCCGTTGAATTCCACGGCGCTGTAGCTGGTGGTGTAGGCGCCCGTGCTGGCGATGTACAGGCGGTCGCCCATTTCCAGTGCTTTCGGCAGCGGATACGGTTTGCGCTCGTAGAGTATGTCGGCGCTGTCGCAGGTCGGGCCGGCCATGATCGCGCCTTCGGTTTCGCCGCCGTCGCGATCGCTGAAGATCGCATAGCGGATGGCTTCGTCCATGGTTTCAATCAGGCCGCTGAACTTGCCCACATCGAGATAGACCCAGCGTTTGTCTTCGGTTTCCGACTTGCGCGAGATCAGCACCACTTCGGTCACCAGTACGCCGGCATCCGCGAGCAGCGAACGGCCTGGCTCAAGGAAAGTGCTGACGTTCTGGCCGGGGAAAAACTCCGCCATGCCCGCGTGTATGGTTTTCGCGTAAGCCGCCAGTGCCGGCGCTTCCGTGCCGGCGTAGCGGCCGGGGAATCCGCCGCCGAGATTGACGATGGACAGCGTGATGCCGGCGTCTTTGAGCGCGGCAAAGACGTCGCGTACCTGTGCCAGTGCGCGCGTGTAGGCGGTGACGTCACGCTGCTGCGAACCGACGTGGAAACTGACACCGACCGGTTCCAGACCGAGATCACGTGCCTGCTTGAGCAGTTTGATGGCGTATTCCGGCACGCAGCCAAATTTGCGCGACAGCGGCCAGTCGGCCGAGTTGCCGCCGTCGACGAGGATGCGGGCATAGACTTTCGAGCCCGGTGCACGCTCGGCGATGTTCTCCAGATCGGCTTCGCTGTCGGTGGCGAACAGGCGCACGCCGCGCGAATAGAAGTATTCGACATCGACGGCTTTCTTGATGGTGTTGCCGTAGCTGACGCGCGACGGCGCGACGCCAAGGCTGAGCACGCGATCAAGCTCGTAGCGCGAGGCGATGTCGAAGCTGGAGCCGAGATCACGCAGCAGGGCGATGACTTCCGGTGCCGGATTGGCTTTCACGGCATAGTAAATGCCGGTGTCCGGAAAGGCGTCACGCAGCTGGTTGTAGCGCTCACGCACCACATCGAGATCGATGACAACAAACGGCGTCGGGTAACGTTCGGCGCAGGCGCGAAGAGCGCCATGGCGACGTTCACCGACAAAGGTGACGAGCGACATGAGGGCGGGCCTCTACTGGTATGGTGGACAACGTGACATGGCGTGCATGTCGGCATTGCCTGGGGCCCTTAGCGCACCAGTAGAGGGAGCAGAACGCTCCATGATCAGGTCTTGTCGGGCCTTGCGCGGCGCGCATTCTAGGACGCACCGCATGGCTATGCAATGCTCCGCATGGAATTGTCAAAAACACCGGCGCCAGGCCGCATGGCCACTGGCCTGAGGGCGCGATGACCGGTACGGATCGGGCCGGCTCCCCGGACAGGTTTGGGGGGCGAGTCCTTCGATGCGCGCAGGTCTCGCCGGGCTCGCTGTGGGGCCGAATTGATTCGGCCACGTCCACGGTATTGCGCGCGGGCCGGTGTTCGCGATTGCCTCCACGGCCGGATAAATCCGCTCCCCAAACCAGATTTGATCTGCGGGACGTTCGACAGGTGAATGCCTCGCGATCGTGTCTGGCGCCGACTGGCTCACGCCGGCAAGCGCAGGCCCAGAATCGCCGACAGCTCATCCTGTGCGCGCCGGCTTTCGTCGAGCAGTTGCGGATCGGCGAGGTCGGCGGCGCTGAGGCGGTCGCGGTAGTGGCGGTCGGCCCAGCGGTTCAGCGCGGCGAACAGCTCGTCGTTCATGAACACATTGGCCTTTACCGCCGCGCGTTCGGCGTCGGTGAGGACGATGCGCTGGCGCAGGCAGGCCGGGCCGCCGCCATTGCGCATGCTTTGTTTGACGTCGAACACATGCACGGCGCGGATCGCGGTTGACGTGGCAATGTGCTCCTGCAGATAGGCCCAGACGCGCGGATTCGCTTCGCACTCACCGGGCACGATCAGCGCCATGCTGCCGTCCTCGCGGCTGACCAGTTGTGAGTTGAACAGATACGAACGTACGGCATCTTCCAGCGGCACTTTCGCGGCCGGCACTTCAACCAGACGCAATTCCTGCGGTGCGAATGCGCGTTCCAGCGCATCGAGTGTCGCGGTTTTGTCGAAGAACGCCTGCTCGTGGAAGAACAGCACATCGCGATTGCCGACAGCGATGACATCGTTGTGAAAGACGCCGCGATCAATGACATCCGGATGCTGCTGGGCAAACACCACGCGCGCCGGATCGAGCCGGTGCAGACGCGCGATGGCCTCGGAGGCTTCCAGTGTCTGGCGGGCGGGGAATTTTTTGGGCGCCGGAATGCGGGCATCGAACGCCACTTTCCCGTAAACAAAAAACTGCACGCCGGCGCTGCCGTATTCGCTGCAGAAACGCGTGTGATTGGCCGCGCCTTCGTCGCCGAAGTGATCGCCCAGCGGCAGCGGATCGTGATGCACGAAATGACGATCGTCGCTGAAAATGGCGCGCAGCAGGGCGCTGGTTTGCGGCCCTTCAATCGAGCGGTGGAAACGATTGGCGAGATTGGCTGCCGTGAAGTGCGCCTTGCCATCGAGACTGTCGGCCGACGGGCTCATGGTGCAGGCATTGGCCGTCCACATGCTGGACGCCGAGTTCACGCAGGCGAGCAGGACCGGCGATGTTTTTGCGCACTGTTGCAACACGTCCGCATCAGTGCCGGAAAAACCGATGCGCCGCAGCGTTGCCAGATCCGGTCGCAGCAGCGGCGGCAATACCGCCTGCGGCAAGCCCATCTGATGCAGCGCATACATTTTCTGCAGCCCCTGCTTGACGGCTTCGCGCGGATTGCTGGCTTCGCGGGCATTGCCCATCGAGGCGACATTGCCCCAGGACAGGCCGGCGTAATTGTGTGTGGGGCCGACAAGGCCGTCGAAGTTGTATTCACGTGCGCGGTGCATGTCTGTCTCCGCCAGAAAATGTCAGGGTTTTCGCGTGAGCGTCGTAATTTCTGCAGCAGCGATGCGCCGGATCAGAGCGTCAGTCCGGCGGGCAATTGCGCCGGCACGGTGCACTGATCGGCTTCCATCGAGGCCACCGGATAGGCGCAGTAATCCGCGGCATAGAACGCACTGGCGCGGTGATTGCCGCTGGCACCAACGCCGCCAAACGGCGCCGCCGAACTGGCGCCGGTCAGGGGCTTGTTCCAGTTGACGATGCCGGCGCGCAGGCTGCGATACACGGTGTCGTAATCTTCGCGGCGATCCGACAGCACGCCGGCGGCCAGACCAAAGCGCGTGTCGTTGGCGAGTGCAATCGCTTCGTCAAGCGTGTGGTAGCGCCAGATTTGCAACAGCGGTCCGAACCACTCTTCGTCGCGCTTGCTGCGTGCGTGAGTCATGTCGATAACGCCCGGCGACAGCAACGCGCTGTCCGCGCGCAGACGTTTCATTTCCCGCAGCGCGATACCGCCATCGGCAATCAAGTCGGCCTGCGCGGCCAGCAATTTGTCGGCAGCGGCCAGCGAGATCACAGCGCCCATGAACGGTTGCGGATCGGCATCGAAGGTATCGACGCGCAGTTGATCAACGGCAGTGAGCAGATCGCGCAGCAATGCATCACCGCGCTCACCGTTCGGGATCATCAGGCGGCGCGCACAGGTGCAGCGCTGGCCGGCGCTGATGAACGCGCTCTGGATGATGGTGAACACCGCCGCGCGAGTGTCGGCGACATCCGTGACGATGAGCGGATTGTTGCCGCCCATTTCAAGGGCAAGGATTTTTTGCGGCTGGCCGGCGAGCTGCGCATGCAGCGCGTAACCGGTGCCGGCAGAGCCGGTGAACAGCAATCCATCGATGCCCGGATGGGCCGCGAGGGTTTGCCCGGTGCTGCGCGCACCCTGCAACAGATTAATCACACCGGCCGGCAGGCCGGCCTGCTGCCACAGTTCGACGGTCAGCGCCGCGACACCGGGCGTCAGTTCGCTGGGTTTGAAGATCACCGTATTGCCGGCGATCAGCGCCGGAACGATGTGGCCATTGGGCAGATGGCCGG
Source organism: Permianibacter sp. (assembly GCA_041913605.1). Classification (GTDB taxonomy): domain Bacteria; phylum Pseudomonadota; class Gammaproteobacteria; order Enterobacterales; family Permianibacteraceae; genus Permianibacter. The sequence goes on along the minus strand of JAYSEY010000014.1, from coordinate 11,277 downwards.
GAAAATTGTAGGGACCGAACACGGCCAGTACACCATGCGGCCGGTGACGTGTGGCGTTCACGGTGTCACCGCTGCGACTTTCCTGCACGCCGGTACGTTCGTCATGACTGCGGCGGGAAATATCGATCTTGTTGATCATGGTGGTGACTTCGGTGCGCGCTTCCCAGAGCGGCTTGCCGGTTTCGCGACCGATAAGTGTCGCCAGTTCTTCAAAGCGTTCGCGCAGTTGCGCTTCAAAGCGCTTGATGATGACCATGCGCGCATCGACACCGAGATCGCGCCAGTCGGCGAAAGCCTTGCGTGCTGCCGCAACGGCTGCATCGACATCGGCTGTGTCAGCGCTGTGTCCCTGCCAGACGGTTTCCTGGGTAACCGGATTGTGCGAGGCGAAGCGTTCGCCGTGACCGGTTTGCCAGTTGCCGTTGATGAAGAGTGAGCTGTTCATTTTTTTGCGTCCTGAAGTGTTTTGCACGTTTTGGGGCTTGAGGTGCTGAGGCTGGTGGGTGCGGCAGGCACTTTTTCGCAGACTCAGGCTGTCCTCTTCTCTCCAGCTCCACACCCAGACAGGGCGTGGAGCTTGCAAATTTGGTGCGGGAGACGGCGTCAATACAATTTGACGCTGCGTACCGACTCGCCGTCGGCAATTTCCAGCGCTGTCGCGAGATCCGGCATCAGCAGCAGGTAACCGTCGTCGTGAAAGGCAATGTTGCCGGCGGTGGCGCGGTAGTCGCGCAGTTTGCCGTTGCTGAGCAGGGTGAATTCGTGCGGCGTGTCCGGCAATTGATCGACGATGCGCGCCGGATGCAGGGCGCTGTTGCGCACGCTGCGGATGCTGTGCACATCCGCTTCCAGCGTCGGGCCGGCGTCGAAAATGTCGACATGGGCGGTGTAGCGGAAACCTTCGGCGAGCAGCATGTCCACAGCCGGCTGTGTGTCGGGGTGCACTTTGCCGATCACTTCGCGCGCTTCATTCGGCAGCAGGCAGAGATAGATCGGATATTTCGGCATCAGCTCGGCGATGAATTGGTTGCCGGAAATGCACAATGCATCCGCTTCGGGAAATTCCATGGCGAAGAATTTCTTGCCCAGTGCATCCCAGAACGGCGAGTGGCCTTCGTCATCGGATACGCCGCGCATTTCGGCGATGATGCGCGACGAGAAACGGGCGTGAAAATCGGCAAGAAACAAGAAACGCGCGCGTGACAACATCCGGCCATTGACTCCGCCGCGTTTGGCCGCGTCCAGAAACAGCGTGCAGATCTCGGTGCAGCCGGTGAAATCATTGCCCATGTACAGTGTTTCGGTGCTGGTGTGGATCTTCAGCGCCGGACTGGCGTGCACCACGCGGCCAACCGTGTAGGTGTAGAACGGCTGGTTGAGGCCGACGGCCGCTGCCAGTGCGCTGGTGCCGTGCAGTTCGCCGGTGGCGGTGTCTTCGAGCACGAACAGGTAATACTCGTCGCCGGGATGACGGACATCGCGGCTGAAGGAAGTTACCGACAGTGCAATGCGCTCGCGCAGGCTGTCGCGGTCTTTCGGCAGTGTGGTCAGGCCGATGCCGGAGCGCGCGGCGAGGGCGTGCAGGCGGTCCAGATCATCGCTGCGTATCGGTCGGATGCGCATCATGGTGTGTGTCCTCGTGACGCCTTCACACGGCGTCATGGTCAGGCTGTTCAGCAACCGGCGGCGCTGGCGGCCTGCAACGGTGTGCTGTGCTGGAAAAACGTCTTGTAACGGAATACTGGCCACCCAAAAACGGGTGCCGAAAAAATGATCTGCAGGCGCTGAAATGCGGAAGCCTCGACAGCGATGCCGCCGGCGAACGGGAAACAGCAGCGCGCCCGCGCCGGGCTAACGATCCGGCGGCTCATCACCGCGACGCCATGCGGTCGCGGTGGGGCGCGTCTGGCGGCGAGGGCGTTTCACAGCTGCGCCTCGCCAGCGGGCAGTGCGAGCTCGCCGCTGGCCAGTCCGGCCAGCAGCAGCAGCGACAGCTGGGCGCGCTCGGTCATCGAGTCGAGCAGGCAGAATTCTTCGTCCGAGTGGATGTTGCCGCCGCGCACGCCGAGCGTGTCGACATTGGCCAGACCGGCGGCGGCCAGATTGTTACCGTCGCAGCAACCGCCGGTGGCGTTCCAGCGCAGTGTCAGGCCGAGCTGCTGGCCGCAACGGGCAACGGCTTCCAGCAGGCTGCGGAATGCCGGTGTCAGCGGTTTGGCCGGGCGGTGGACCCCCCCGTCGATGCTGACCGTGTAACCGTCGCGGGCGCTGAGCTCGGCCGCGGCGGCGCGCAACTCGGCTTCGAAAATCTGTGCCTGGGCGTGATCGCTGACCCGCGCATTGACCTTCATCAGGCAGCTGTCGGGCACGACGTTGACCGCGCCGCCGCCGTCGATCAGGCCGACATTGACGGTGAGATCGCCGTGCCGGCCGTTCAGTGCTTCCAGACGGGCAACGATGCCGGCCATGGCAACAATGGCATTGCGGCCGAGATGGTGTTCGCGACCGGCGTGGGCTGCGCGGCCCCGCACGTGCACGGTGAAGGTGCCTGAGCCCTTGCGCGCGCCGGCCAGTTCACCGCTTGGCAGGGAGGGTTCGTAGCAGAAGCCGACGTCTGCCAGCGCCGCGAATTCGGCCAGCGCCGCTGCCGAACCGGGCGAGCCGATCTCCTCATCGGGATTGAGCAGCACGGTCCAGCCAAGCTGGTCGCGGCCGGGCAGACCACCGCTGGCCGGATCGGTGCTCAGGTTTTCAAACGCGGCCAGCGCAGCCTGCAACACCAGCAAACCGCCTTTCAGATCGGCGGCACCGGGCGCGTTCAGGGTGTTGGCATCGAGCAGACGACCGTTCTGGAACGCATGTTCGGCGCCAAACACGGTGTCGTAATGGCCCACCAACAACACCTGAATTGGTGCCTCAACGCGTTTGCGCAGCACGATAAGCTCGCCCAGCGTTCTGGCCTGACGCTCACCGCTGCGGGTCAGCTGCTGCACCGGCGCCAGCGCGCGGACCTCGACATTGTCGGCGAGCGGCGCAAACAGCGGCAGCAGCGCATCGCGCATCCGCGCCAGACCGGCGGTATGCCAGGAGCCGGAGTTGATGGCGCACAGCGCCTGCAGGCGTTCGATACGCGCGGCCTGACCGTCGGCGATCTGCGCCAGTGCCTGTTTACAGGCAGGTGCGGACAACGCACATGTGCGATGGGGTTCCGGCATGAGCTTGACGGGTGTCGGGCGAGTGCAAGGTGAGGGGAGAGTAGCCGGCGCTACCGTCGCCGACAAAAATCACCCGCGCATAGTTATGCACTTTCAAAACTGGTTTTTTCCCAAACACGGCGCGAACATACGCGCCTCCGAATTCTGGCTGGTCCTCGCAGGGGTAAGACATGACCACGGTTACACGCGCGACGTTTGATGAAGTGATGGTGCCCAATTACGCGCCGGCGGCCATGCTGCCGGTACGCGGCGAAGGTGCCCGTGTCTGGGACAGCGAAGGTCGCGACTACATCGATTTCGCCGGCGGCATCGCCGTCAATGCGCTCGGCCACTGCCATCCGGTGATGGTCAAGGCGCTGACCGAACAGGCCGGCAAGCTCTGGCACATGGCCAACGGCTTCACCAATGTGCCGGCGCTGGAGCTGGCACAGAAACTGGTCGCCAACACCTTTGCCGAGCGCGTGTTCTTCTGCAACTCCGGTGGCGAAGCCAACGAAGCGGCGTTCAAGCTGGCGCGCAAATACGCGAAAGACAAATTCAGCGCCGACAAGGTCGAGATTGTCTCAACCTACAACAGTTTCCACGGCCGCACGTTGTTCACCGTCAGCATCGGTGGCCAGGAAAAATACACCAAGGGTTTCGAGCCGTTGCCGCCGGCGATTCGCCATGTCAACTACAACGACATTGCCGCGCTGGAAGCGGTGGTCAACGAAAGAACCTGTGCCGTGGTGCTGGAGCCGGTGCAGGGCGAAGGCGGTGTGACGCCGGCGGATGCCGAATACCTGAAAGCGGCGCGCGCGCTGTGCGACAAATTCGGCGCCCTGCTGATTTTCGACGAAGTGCAAAGCGGCATGGGTCGCACCGGTCATCTGTACGCCTACATGGGTTACGGCGTGACGCCGGATATTCTCACCACGGCGAAAGCGCTGGGCGGTGGTTTCCCGATTGCGGCCATGCTCACCCGCGCCGACATTGCGGCAGCACTGACCGTGGGATCGCACGGCTCAACTTACGGCGGCAATGCACTGGCCTGCGCGGTGGCATCGGCGGTGTTCGATGTGATCAATGCCCCGGAAACGCTGGCTGGCGTGACTGCGCGGCACGAAAAATTTGCGACCTTCCTGCGTGGTTTGGGCGACAAGACCGGCGCATTCAAACTGGTGCGTGGCAAGGGCCTGCTGATTGGCGCCGTGCTGGGTGATGCGTTTGCCGGCAAATCGAAAGATTTCGTTACTGCCGCGCAGAGCGCCGGTGTGCTGATCCTGCAGGCCGGCCCGGATGTGCTGCGCTTCGCGCCGTCGCTGCTGATCAGTGACAGCGAAATGGTCGAAGGATTTGCCCGTCTGGAACGCGCCGTTACAGCGGTTGTGCAGGCGCAGAAAGCCGCCTGAGGGGCTTGCGCGCAAGAATACCTGCTCTCAAGAACACTTGCTCTCAAGAACTCGTGCTCTCTGGAACACGGTCAGCAGTAAACACAAACGGCCCTGCGGGGCCGTTTGCTTTTGTGTCGGTGTTGTAGCGGATGTTGTTTACGGAAATCCAGTGTTGTGATTTTCCTGTGGACGCCTCATTGCCCCGATTGGAAAACGTGCCTGCCATACGAAGCAAGGCAGTCATTCCGGCCGAAGCGTAGCGCAGAGCCGGAATCTCCATGTGCGTGCGTTGTAGCAGTTCCGGATAGCGCCTTCGCCGCTTCCGGAATGACAGGAATTTCCAGAATGAGCGGGTGTTCTGGAATGACAGGATGTTCCGGAACAGGGCGTTGTTGTTGAACTGAACGCTGTTTCGGATCAGAGAACAAATCCGGCGCAGCGCTCAGGCGCGGAAAAGGCCCAGCCGTTCCAGCGCCAGACAGGCCATGGCGTGGTCCTGCATGGCCAGTCCCAGAGATTTGAAAATCGTTCTCGAGGCAGGGCGCGGCACCGGCTGATGGGCGGCGACTTGCGCAAACTGCTCGCCGAGTGTGCGCACACGTGACCAGTCGAGTGTGCCGGCCTGCCCCGCGTTGATCAGATCGCCGGCTTCACGCTGTGCGGCCAACGGATCGTCGGCGCAGACGAACGCATCGGCAAATGCGCCGGTCGGCAGTTCGCACATGTCGGGACGAAATGCGCCGATGGCGATGATGTGTGTGGCCACCGGCAGTTCGCGGGCATCAAACAAGGCGCTGTTTGCTGGCGTGCAAGTGCAAACAATATCGGCGTTGTCGAGCGCGGCGGCCGTTTCGACACAGGCATCGACCGGGATGTTCAGTTCTTCGCCGAGTTCTGCCGCCAGGGCCTGCGCGCGTTCCGGTTTGCGCGCCCAGATGCGGATGCGTTCCAGATTGCGCACGCGCAGCATCGCCCGCGCATGCCAGGCAGCCTGTTCGCCGGCACCAAAAATGGCCAGGGTTTTTGCCTGCGGCGCCGCGAGCACTTGCGCCGACAAGGCCGATGTCGCGGCCGTGCGCAGCAGGGTGATCGCTTCGGCATCCATGATCGCCAGTGGTGTCTGGGTGCGCGTATCCATCACCCAGATTTGGCCGCTGACCGATCCGGCGTCGCTGACCTGAACAATCTTCATGGTTAGCAGCGGATGATCCTGACGCATCGCCGGCATCACCAGTGTGCGGGCCGCAATCGCCGGCCAGTCGAAGCGGCTGCGCAGCGGTTGCTCTATCTCGCCGCGATGCAGGGCCAGAAATGCTTCGCGCTGACAGTGCAGGGCATCATCGAGATCCAGTGTCTGTTCCAGTGTGTGGCGATCAATCACATGCATGGGAACACCCTTATCGTGTGAGGGAAAACGGTGGAAAAAATACACCAGAAGAATTTGTTTCAGCGCAGGATCGGAGTGGGCCGGGGCCGGAATGATTCAGTCGTGCGCTGCGTTACCGGATCAGAAAGCCTTCGCGGAACGCATCCTGCGGATCGATCAGGAAACTGTGTCGGCCGGTAATGTGCGCGCTGCCTTGCACTTCCGGAATGATGGCGGCGCGCCCATGATGCGGATGCGGTTCGCGGGCGCAGACATCGAAACAACTGCCGACCAGACTTTCGATGCGGATGGTCTCGCCAATCGCCACATCACCGCGTGCGACATGCAGTGCGATGCGTCCGGAAACGCCGGTGCCGGTGGGGCTGCGATCCACTTCGCCGTCGGCAAACACGCAAACATTGCGGCTGTGGTGACGGGCATCCTCCGGCTTGCTGATGAAAATGGTGCCGTAAAGAAACGCCAGATCATCGTGCTCGGGATGTTGCAACGGTGTCGCGGCCATCACGGCATGCTTGATGGCCATGCCGGCATCAATGATGGCGGCAGTATTTTCCGGCAACAGACGCAGACGGAGCGCATCGGCATCGACATAGGCGTAGTACGCACCACCGAACGCAATGTCGTAGCGCACGCGGCCCAGACCTTCCACATCCACAAATTGATCCCTGCACACCACCCACGACGGCACGCAGCGAAAACGGACACTGCTGACGCGTCCCTGCTCGCGCTGCGGTGTCGCGACGATCAAACCGGCCGGACTGTCGATGCGCACTTCCGGCGTATCGAACGGCAACAATCCGCAAGTGAGAGCAACGGTGGTGACCGCGATGATGCCGTGACCGCACATGCTGCTGTAGCCCTCGTTGTGGGTGAACAACACGGCGAAATGCGAATCCTCGCGCACCGGCGGCATGATCACGCAGCCATACATGTCAGCGTGACCACGCGGCTCCCACATCAGCGCGCGACGCAGCGGTTCGAGATGAGCCTGGGCATGACGGCGGCGCGCCAGCACATCGACGCCGGGGCAATCCGGCCAGCCAGCCAGCACGACGCGCAGCGGCTCGCCGCCGGTATGCGCGTCGATGGTTTCGATGCGTAGCCAGTTGTCAGGCGCTTGCCAATCAAGAGCTTGCTGCAGGTTGATGGGTGTTTTCATCGGCGTCATTCGGCAGTGTCCGGGTGAGCAGCACTGTACGCAGTGCGCGTCGCGCATGGCTTGCAGGAAACCTGCGTTGTGACAACGGAAACAGCGCAGTTGCAGTTGCCGCAAAAAAACAAAACGCCCGCGGTAGCGCGGGCGTTTTGCTGATTGCTGCAACAACTGACTGAAGCGTTTCAGCCGCCGAAATTGAAGGTTGCGGTGAACACCAGCAGGCCGTCTTTTGCCGTCAGGTCGTCATCGTCGGAACCCAGCACGGCTTGCGGATCAGCATCGGTTTTGTGGTAGCTGAGATCCAGATCGATGTTGTCGATGCTGGTGCCGATGCCGATGCGGAAATGATTGACCGTGTCATCAAACACTTCTTCGTAGTCACTCCAGGTGTATTCCAGACCGAGCGTCAGGGCGTCCGTGAGCGCGATGCTGTGGTTGAACTTGACGCGATGGGTTTTCACGTCAAGTCCGAAATAGTCGCGCGCATACCAGTATTTGACCGAGGTGTTCTCGCCAAAATTGACGCCGAAGTAGAGTTCGTCGTAATCGCCATCGTCGGCGCTGCTGCCGAATTTGTTGTCGAGATAGGTGTAGCGGACAAAGCCGGCGTCGAAATTGATGTCGCCGCCCCAGCCGTAGCCGATATAGGTGTCAAGCTCGAGCTCGGAATCGGTGCCGGCACCGAAATCAACCATCGACGACCAGGCGCCGACATAGAGACCGGATTCGGCCGACCAGTCGATGCTGCCTTGCAGGGCGGGTTCGTTGCGGGTCTGGGTCAGGCCGTCAAACAGATAGTCTGAGGTGACAGCCACCGTGCCGCTGACATCGGCGAGGGCGAGCGGGCTGCCGAGGGCGATGACAGAAGCGAGCAGGCTGCGGTGCAGGGTCTTGGTGTTCATGTCGATCTCCGTTGCGTGGTTGTTTTGGTTTGCTGTTTTACTCAGTGCTTTGTTTGTTGCTGTGCTTGGCGTTGTGCTTGGTGTTGGACCGGCAGCTGGGGTACAAACACGGCTGCCCCGGGCCGTCCCGCCGTATGCGGCAGTGCAAGGTCCCGGCGCTCACTCCTGTGTATAGCCCGTCGGCGCAAAGATGCGAGGGGTTCTACACTTTGAAGATAAACAAATGTTTAGGGAAAAGCTACGCGTGTTTAATATCTTGTCACGCGCCCCGGTTTGGGCCGGAATTGCGCTGCTCTGCCTGCTGAGCCCCTCGCTGCCGGTTGGTGCGGCCGAGCCGGCTTATGACGTCCGCGTGGTCATCGACGTCTCCGGTTCCATGAAGAAGAACGACCCCGGCAATTTGCGGGTGCCGGCGGTGAAGCTGCTCACCGGCCTGTTGCCGCCTGATGCCCGCGCCGGCGTCTGGACCTTCGGCCAGTCGGTGAACATGCTGGTGCCGCTCAAGCCGGTGACGCCGCAATGGCAGGCGCAGGCCAACAGCCTTGCCGACCAGATCGACTATCGCGGCCAGTTCACGCACATCGGTCTGGCGCTCAGCAAGGTCTCCGAGGGCTGGGACAAACCGGCGCCGGCCACGCAGCGGCACATCCTGTTGCTGACTGACGGCGTTGTGGATATCAGCAAGGACGCCGACGCCAACAAGGCCGAACGCGAGCGGGTGCTGAATGAAGTCTTGCCGGCTGTACAGGCCACTGGCGCCAAAATCCATTCCATTGCCCTCAGTGCCGATGCTGACGCGGCGCTGATGCAAAGGCTGTCACAGACCACCGATGGTATTCACGAAGTTGTTGATAGCGCCGACGAGTTGCATCGCGTGTTCCTGCGCCTGTTCGAGCAGGCGGCGCCGCGACCCACCGTGCCGCTCAACGATAACCGGTTCAAGGTCGATGCCAGCATTGATGAGTTCACGCTGCTGGTGATGCGCAAGGACAAAACAGCCGCAACGGCGCTGATAGATCCGGCCGGCAAGAAAGCCGCCAAGGACGCGCACCCGTCCGGCTGGCGCTGGTTCCGTGATGATCGCTACGACCTGATCACCGTGCCCAAGCCGCAGGCCGGCGACTGGCAGGTGGAGGCTGCGGTCGACCCGGACAACCGGGTAATGGTGGTCAGCAAACTGGGCATGAAACTCAACACGCTGCCAACCCAGGTACTGGCTGGCGAGTTTGTGCCGCTGCGTGTCGATCTGCTGGAAGACGGTGCCGTGATCACGCGCGATGATTTCCTGTCGCTGGTGAAAGTGCAGCTGCGTGTCGGCGCCGATGACGTCATGGATTTTGCGCGTGTCGGTGCCCAGTTCCAGCTCAACTGGCCGGTGCCGCCCCTGTCGGGCCGGCAGGAATTGATGGTGGAAGTCACGGCGCCGACCTTCCATCGCCAGCAGCGCGTCGCCATCCAGATCACGGCCCAGGCGCTGACCGCGGAACTGGCCGCAGTGGCCGATCATCCGGCGCAGCGCCAATTGCGTATTGCCATCGACACGGCGCTGTTCAAACCGGGCAGCGTGCAGCTGCGTGCCACGCACCAAATCCCGAAAGCGGAGGCGCCGGCGGCGGTGGAGTTGATCGCTGATGAAAACCGCTGGAGCGCCGTGCTCGCCGATGAAACGCCGGGCGAACACCTGATCAGCGTCGAAGCCGAGGCGCAGAGTTTGTCGGGACGCAAAGTGAAAATGAGCGCCGATACGCTGCGCTGGCGCGTGGCTGATGCGGCCGCTGCTGCCACGCCTGCAGCTGCGGAGCCGCAGGCTCAGGACAAGGCAGCGGCGGAGCCGGTTGCAGAAGCAGCAGAGGACGCGCCGGCAGAAACGGCGCCGAAACCGGGCCTGTCATTCTGGTGGTGGGCGGCGATCATCAACGGCGTGCTGGTGACTATTGCTGGCGCTGTCTGGTGGTGGATGCGCCGACGTCATCGCAAGGCAAAAAGCATGATTGATGAAGCCTTTGGCGAGTCGCCGACCGGAGAAGAAAAAGCCGCACCGGCGCGGGACAAAAAAGCATGAACGAGTGGCTGATCGTACTGCTGTTCTCGCTGCCGCCGGCGCTGATCGCCATCGGCCTGGCGCTGTGGATCATCATGTGGCGGCAGCGTGAGCGGGCAGCCGTACGACGCCTGCTTGACGGTGTGAAAGCGCAGGATGAAGTGCAGCAGGCAGCACTGAAACAATTCCTCTCGGCCAACATGCATCTCGATGACAAGAAGGCCGGGAAACAGGCGGCAGCAATTCAGCAGGCACGCCGCGATTTGCAGAAAGCGGTGCTCAGTGCCTTGCTGGAGCGCAGCGCGACAAAGGCTGAAGCGGTGAACGTCGCCATCAGCGCATTTGCCGCCGCGTATCAGGCTCTGGAGCCTGTGTTGCCTACTGTGCCGGCGCCGGCCACTGCGTCCGGCCGTGTTGGCGAAGATGCAGGACGGTTCCGCGAAGAAAATGAACGCCTGCGTCGCGAAGTGCAAATGACGCTCGGAACGCTGAACAATATTTTTGCCGAATACGCATCAATGTTCGGTGATGAAAACACCCGTCGTGACATGAGCGTGGATCAGATCCTGCAATCCATGCAGGCTTTGTCAGAGGGCAGCGGCAGTTACGCTGCCGGCGAAGAGGAGATGTCACCATCCGCGGCGGCAACAACACGCAGCACTGAACCGGACGAAGACAGCGGCATACTCATGCCTGATGCCGCGCACGATCATCCGATGGCTGACGACGACGCTTTCCCCGTTGATGCGGATGATCTGATCGCTCAAGCCGCCAGCGCGCGTGATCCGGCGCACCACGATGCAGATCCGGACGCAAACGAGATGCCGGCTGCGGCGGAAGAAGCTGCAGTAAAGGCTGATGATGATCTGGATGCCATGCCGGATCTGGATGCCTTGCTGATCGGCGAAGACGGCAAGTCGAAATCCTGATCGCAGCTTCCCTGGTGCAACATCCTGAGCAACACGTCCCGAGTGCAACCGTCCGGGTACAGCAGCCCGAGTGCAAATAAGCAGCGTTATTCATGGCCGGACGCTTGTACAGAGAATCACCAGCATCTCGTGCTGCCGGAACGCGGCGGCCGAGTGCGGAAAAAATATTGCGAAAGCTGTTTGACAGCGTCGGAAAGCCTGCTTAAAATGCGCGCCTCTTGTGCGGAGTGGTAGTTCAGTCGGTTAGAATACCGGCCTGTCACGCCGGGGGTCG
>JAYSEY010000013.1:145210-156482 GCA_041913605.1 Permianibacter sp. | reverse complement strand
CCCGCGACCCCCGGCGTGACAGGCCGGTATTCTAACCGACTGAACTACCGCTCCAGCTTCAGATTTGGTGGGCGTTGAGGGACTCGAACCCCCGACCCCCTCCATGTGACGGAGATGCTCTACCAGCTGAGCTAAACGCCCAAATCTTTGCTTGTACGACTAACTCAGTTCACTGCGTCTTTCAGTGCCTTGCCCGGCTTGAAACCCGGAACCTTGGCAGCAGCGATTTCAATTTCCTTGCCGGTCTGCGGGTTGCGACCGGTGCGCGCAGCGCGCTCTTTGACGTGGTACGTGCCGAAACCCACCAGCGAAACCTGATCGCCTTTACGCAGCGCTTCAGTGATTGCATCCAGCATGGAATCCAGCGCACGCGCAGCGGAGGCTTTGGAGATATCCGCGCCAACGGCGATAGCGTCGATGAGTTCTGTCTTGTTCATGTATTCCCCTTGCAATCTGCACTGCCGATTGCTCGGCTTATGTGTTTGGTGCGGCCCCTCGCGGGGGGCGCATTTATACCAATGTTGCGAAAACGGTGTCAAACGGATTCGCGGCAAAATCACGAAAATCCAGGCGCATCAATGCGCCTGGATCTCGCCTTTCGCCGGTGCACCATCTTTGGCAACAGCAGCCTCGGCCGGCGCCGTTACCAGTGGTTGCGGACGGCTTTCCAGCGCCAGTTCCAGCACATCGTCAATCCACTGCACGCAGTGAACTTCAAGTTCCTTCAGCACTTGCTTCGGTATGTCCTTGAGATCACGCCGGTTGTCCTTCGGAATGATCGCGTGCTTGATACCGCCACGATGGGCAGCCAGCAGCTTTTCCTTGAGCCCGCCGATCGGCAGGACTTCACCACGCAGTGTGATCTCGCCGGTCATGGCAACATCGCGGCGGACCGGAATGCCGGTCAGGCTGGACACCAGTGCCGTGCACATGGCAATACCGGCGCTGGGGCCATCTTTCGGCGTTGCGCCTTCCGGCACGTGCACGTGCACGTCCATTTTCTCGTGGAAATCTGCCGCCACACCCAGCACATTGGCGCGGCTGCGCACCACGGTCATTGCCGCCTTGATCGACTCCTGCATGACATCACCGAGACTGCCGGTGAATGTCGTCTTGCCCTTGCCGGCAACGGTGACGGCTTCGATGGACAACAATTCGCCACCGACTTCCGTCCAGGCCAGACCGGTCACTTCACCGACCCGGTTCTGTTCGGCTGCCTTGCCGTAATCAAAGCGCGCCACGCCGAGATATTTTTCCAGATGCTTCTCGGTGATCAGCAGCTTGCTCTTCGACGGTTTGAGAATGATCTGCTTGGCCACTTTGCGGCACAACTTGGCGATCTCGCGCTCCAGACTGCGCACGCCCGCCTCGCGGGTGTAATAGCGCACGATGTCGCGCAGCGCAGCCGTAGTCATGGCGAATTCATTTTCTTTCAGGCCGGCACCTTCGCGTTGCTTCGGCACCAGATAGCGCTCGGCAATGCTGATCTTTTCTTCCTCGGTGTAACCGGGAATGCGGATCACCTCCATGCGATCGAGCAGCGGGCCGGGAATGCGCATCGAGTTGGCGGTGCAAACGAACATCACTTCCGAGAGGTCGTAGTCCACCTCCAGATAGTGATCGTTGAAGGTGTGGTTTTGTTCCGGGTCGAGCACTTCCAGCAAGGCTGACGCCGGATCGCCGCGCATGTCCGAGGCCATCTTGTCGATTTCATCGAGCAGGAACAGCGGGTTCTTGACGCCGACCTTGGTCAGCTTCTGGATGATGCGTCCCGGCATCGAGCCGATATAGGTCCGGCGGTGACCACGGATTTCGGCTTCGTCACGCACGCCGCCCAGTGCCACGCGAATGAATTCGCGGCCGGTGGCGCGGGCGATTGACTGGCCGAGCGAGGTCTTGCCGACGCCGGGCGGACCGACAAGGCAAAGCACCGGGCCTTTCACCTGTTTGACGCGCTGCTGGACGGCGAGATATTCGAGGATGCGTTCCTTGATGTCGTCGAGACCGTAGTGGTCTTCGTCGAGAATGGTTTGCGCATGCGCGAGATCATGGCTGACCTTCGAGCGCTTCTTCCACGGCACTTGCAGCATCCAGTCCAGATAGCCGCGCACGACGGTCGCCTCTGCAGACATCGGCGACATCATCTTGAGTTTTTTCAGCTCGGCTTCGGCCTTGGTGCGAGCCTCTTTGCTCATGCCGGATTTGGCAATTTTCGCAGCCAGTTCATCCAGCTCATTGTTGTCGTCGTTGTCACCGAGTTCTTTCTGGATGGCTTTCATCTGCTCATTCAGGTAGTACTCGCGTTGCGACTTCTCCATCTGCCGTTTGACCCGGCCGCGGATGCGTTTCTCGACATTGAGCAGCTCGATCTCGCCTTCCATCGTCGTCATCAGATGTTCCAGACGCTCGCTGATGGCGGTGATCTCGAGGATTTTCTGTTTGTCCGGTACTTTCAGCGCCAGATTGGCGGCGATGGTATCGGCCAGCCGACCCGGATCTTCCAGACCGGCAACCGCCTGGACGATCTCCTGCGGTACTTTGCGGCCGGTTTTGACATAGTTTTCAAATGTGGCGATGGTCGAGCGCATCAGCGCTTCTTCTTCGCGCGGCTGGGTCGATGTGTCGGGCAGGGATTCGACTTCGGCGATCAGCATGTCGTTGCTGTCGACATAGCGTTTCACATGCGCGCGGCTGGCGCCTTCAACCAGCACCTTGACGTTGCCGTCCGGCAGTTTCAGCAACTGGAGAATGGTCGCCACGCAACCGATGGTGAACACGTCGCGGGCACCGGGCGAATCGACACCGGCATCCTTCTGGGCAACCAGCAGGATCTGCTTGTCGGTTTTCATCGCCGATTCCAGTGCTTTCACCGATTTTTCGCGGCCGACAAACAAGGGAATGACCATGTGCGGGAACACCACGACATCGCGCAGCGGCAGAACCGGCAGTTCCAGCATTTCATTCGGAGTTGTCATTGCATGCACCTGTATTGCCGGCAAGACCGGCGGCGGGAAGGCTGATGGCCACTATATGGGGCTGATGCAAACGCTTTCAACACAGGACGGGAATATGCAGCGCAGATCGCCGATCACCGGAAACAACAACGCCCCCATGAACGGGGGCGTTGTTGTTTTCATATCCGGCAAACGGCCGATTTACTGATCGGAGGCTGCCTTGGGCAGATCCTTGTTGTCGTAAATCAGCTTGGGCTTGCTTTCACCGGCAACAACCGCCGCATCCACCACCACCTTGGAGACATTCTCCTCGGTCGGCAGATCGAACATGGTATCGAGCAGCATGCCTTCAAGGATGGAGCGCAGACCACGGGCACCGGTTTTACGCTGCATGGCTTGCTGGGCAACGGCGGTCAGCGCTTCGTCACGCAGCTCCAGATGCGCACCTTCCATTTCGAACAGCTTCTGGTACTGCTTGACCAGTGCGTTCTTCGGCTCGGTGAGGATCTTGATCAGCGCGGCTTCGTCGAGCTCTTCCAGCGTCGCGACGATGGGCAGACGACCGACGAACTCCGGGATCAGGCCGAACTTGATCAGATCGTCCGGCTCCACCGACTTGAACACTTCGCCCAGATTGCGCTTCTCGTCCTTGCTGCGCACTTCGGCACCAAAGCCGATACCGCCGCGCTCGGAGCGATCACGGATGATCTTTTCCAGACCGGCAAACGCGCCACCGCAGATGAACAGGATGTTCTTGGTATCGACCTGGAGGAATTCCTGCTGCGGATGCTTGCGACCACCTTGCGGCGGCACCGACGCCACTGTGCCTTCGATCAGTTTCAGCAGGGCTTGCTGCACACCTTCGCCGGACACGTCGCGGGTGATGGACGGGTTTTCCGACTTGCGCGAGATCTTGTCGATTTCGTCGATATAGACGATGCCCTGCTGGGCCTTCTCGATGTCGTAATCGCACTTCTGCAGCAACTTCTGGATGATGTTCTCGACATCCTCACCGACGTAACCGGCTTCGGTCAGCGTGGTGGCATCAGCGATGGTGAACGGCACGTTGAGCAGACGGGCCAGCGTTTCCGCCAGCAGGGTCTTGCCCGAACCGGTCGGACCGATGAGCAGGATGTTGCTCTTGCCCAGCTCGACATCATCTTTCTTGTGCGTACCGCCCTGCAGCCGCTTGTAGTGGTTGTACACCGCCACCGCCAACACTTTCTTGGCGTGTGACTGGCCAATCACGTACTCGTCGAGGGTCTTCTTGATTTCCTTCGGCGACGGCAGGCGCGGCTTGTCACTGGCCGGCTGCGTGTCCTGCACTTCTTCACGAATGATGTCATTGCACAGCTCGACGCATTCATCGCAGATGAACACCGACGGGCCGGCGATGAGCTTGCGGACTTCATGCTGGCTCTTGCCGCAGAACGAACAGTAGAGCAGCTTGCCGCCATCATCTTTGCCGGTACGCTTCTCAGCCATAGACACCTCTGCTAATCGCGGGCGCGGCAGGCGCGCCCGGTACCAATCCGATTCTAGTTCGTTGCCGGGATTACGCCGGGATCAACCGCGGCGGTTCAGCACCGAATCCACCAGCCCGTATTCGCGGGCCTCGTCAGCGCTCATGAACCGATCGCGCTCGGTGTCACGCTCGATGTCTTCCAGCGGTTTGCCGGTGTGCTCGGCCATCAGCCGGTTCAGCTTGCTGCGCATGGCCAGGATCTCCCGGGCCTGAATCTCGATGTCGGTAGCCTGCCCCTGGGCGCCGCCCGAGGGCTGGTGAATCATCACCCGCGAGTTCGGCAGGCAATGACGCTTGCCCTTGGCACCGCCCGCCAGCAGGAAAGCGCCCATCGAGCAGGCCTGACCGATACACAGCGTCGACACGTCCGGCTTGATGAACTGCATGGTGTCGTAAATCGACATGCCGGCGGTGATCACACCACCGGGGCTGTTGATGTACAGCGAGATGTCCTTGTCCGGATTCTCGGCTTCCAGGAACAACAGCTGGGCGACCACCAGATTGGCCATGTGGTCCTCAACCGGACCGACCAGGAAAATGATGCGTTCTTTCAGCAGGCGCGAGTAGATGTCGAACGCGCGCTCGCCGCGGGCGGTCTGCTCGACCACCATGGGCACAAGATTGGCCTGGATGAGGCTCGCCAGCTCGGGAGACGGACCAAAGGGGCTGGTCAGCGACATGGGAATTCCTTTTGTGCGGGCCTGAAACGGGAACAGGCGACAGTCGATACGGAGCCCATGATAACGAACCCCGGCACCTGTCACCAGAAGCCGGGGTTCATATCAAGCAGTCATTCCTGTTCGATGCAATGCAGCGGAAGTGGCTGATTGCTGAACAAAAATCAACCGTTGCGACGGTTCATCAGTTCTTCGAAGCCGGTCGCCTTTTCGGTGACCTTGGCTTTGCCGACGATGAAGTCGACGACCTGGTCTTCGAGGACCAGCGACTCCATCTGGGCCAGCTCGCGCTTGTTGCTGTAGTACCAGTTGACCACTTCAGCCGGCGACTCGTAGGCCGAGGCAACGTCTTCGATGGTCTGGCGGACGCGGGCACCGTCGGTTTCAATCTTGTTGGCACGGATCACTTCACCAACCAGCAGGCCGAGGCTGACGCGGCGCTTGGCCTGTTCGGTGAACAGCGACGCCGGCAGCTCCGGCAGGTCGGCCTTGCGTGAGGCCACACCCAGCTCGCGCTGGGCTTGCTGGCGCAGACGCTCGACTTCCTGCTCGACCAGGGCGTTCGGCAGCGAAATGCTGGTATTGGCCTTGAGCAAACCATCCAGCGCCAGCGCCTTGACCTTGTTCTTGATGACCTGACGCAGCTCACGTTCCATGTTCTTGCGCACTTCGGTCTTCAGTGCCTCGACACCGCCGCCGTTCAGGCCGAACTGGGCCAGGAAGGCATCGTCGATTTCCGGCAGTTTCTGCTCGGCCACGGCACCCACCACCACCGAGAACACCGCGGCTTTGCCGGCCAGATCCTTGTTGCCATAGTCTTCCGGGAAGGTCACGTTCAGTTCGACCGTGGCGCCGGCCTTGTGGCCGACCAGACCTTCCTCAAAGCCCGGGATCATGGTGTTCGAACCCAGCGTCACCTTGACGCCCTTGGCGCTGCCGCCTTCGAACAGCACGCCGTCGACACGGCCTTCGAAATCAATGGTCAGCTGGTCGCCGTCGGCCGAGGCGCGATCGACCACTGCCCAGCTGGCGCGCTGCTTGCGCAGGGTTTCCAGCATGTTGGTGACATCGGCGTCGGTGACTTCGGCCACCGGACGCTCGATCTCGATGCTGTCGATACCGGCGACTTCAAACTCCGGGTACACCTCGAACGTCGCGGTGAATTCCAGGTCCTTGCCGGCTTCGAGGCTTTTCGGTTCGATGCGCGGGTTGCCGGCCGGGTTCAGGTTTTCCTTGACCACGGCGTCGTAGAACGAGCGCTGCATGACTTCGCCCCAGACATCACGGCGCACCGAGTCACCCCAGCGCTTCTGGACCACGGCGATCGGCAGCTTGCCCGGACGGAAGCCCGGCAGGCGCTGGGTGCGGGCCAGCTGCTGCAGACGGTTGCGGACTTCGTTTTCGACGGTGTCAGCCGGCACACCGATGGTCAGGCGGCGCTCGAGGCCGCTCAGCACTTCCACTGAAACTTGCATAGCGATACTCCACGGTTGGTCGGGTCACGGCCGGGCCGGCCCGGAAACTGCCGTGGCCGGACACGTCCGGCCACACAAAAATCTCAGGTTATGGTGCGAAAGGAGAGACTCGAACTCTCACGCCTTGCGGCGCTGGAACCTAAATCCAGTGCGTCTACCAATTTCGCCACTTTCGCATTCGCCATTTCGCGAATCGTCCTGCCGCGGGGCGTGCAGCTTATATATGCGCGGCCCGGCGGAGGGGCGCGCATTCTAGCACCAAGCGCCAAGCCGGCGGCTACTGGCCCGGAAAGCAGAACGGGGCCCTGAGGCCCCGTTTCTGTTACGGCATGTTTGGTGGGTCGTGAGTGGCTCGAACACTCGACCTACGGATTAAGAGTCCGCTGCTCTACCAACTGAGCTAACGACCCAGGAACCTTGCGGCTCGTGGCACCCCGGAGGGTGTACTGCACTGCAGCCGGCGGCTTCTGGCTGCCGGCCTTGCCACCATATAAATGGGGTGAGTGATGGGGCTCGAACCCACGACAACCGGAATCACAATC
This sequence comes from Permianibacter sp., assembly GCA_041913605.1. GTDB lineage: Bacteria > Pseudomonadota > Gammaproteobacteria > Enterobacterales > Permianibacteraceae > Permianibacter. The sequence goes on along the minus strand of JAYSEY010000013.1, from coordinate 149,309 downwards.
CGGGGCTCTACCAACTGAGCTACACCCACCGCTGAAACCTGTCTGGCTGCGGACCTTTGTCCGGCCAGCTTCCCGCCTGCGCCGGTTGGCGCGCCCGGCAGGACTCGAACCTGCGACCCTCGGCTTAGAAGGCCGATGCTCTATCCAGTTGAGCTACGGGCGCTTCGGCAAACCGGGCCGTCGCTGACGACAACCGCTGTCCCTGAGACGAATTGGTCGGGGAAGAGGGATTCGAACCCACGACCCTCTGGTCCCAAACCAGATGCGCTACCAAGCTGCGCTATTCCCCGAAAAACATCGTTCCCGGTCAACACACTTGCCGGGAAACACGTTCCCGAAAAGCGACTTCCCGGGACAGCCGTTGAAAACGACGTGTCGCGTTCAGCGAGCGCGGCATGATACGGATTTGATCGGGGGGCGTCAATTTGCCCGGAACACTTGTTTTGCTGGTGCTGACGACTTTACTTGGGCTGCGACGCACAACTTGCGACAATGCGCGCCGTTTCCTCCGGTCAACTTTTCAGCAGAACCCCACTCATGAGCGCACAGATCATCGACGGCAAGGCCGTCGCCGAACGTCTGCAACAGGAACTCACTGCCCGCGTCGCGGCGCGCAAGGCCGCCGGCCAGCGTGAACCCGGCCTCGCCGTCATTCTGGTCGGTGAAAATCCCGCCTCGCAGGTGTACGTCAACAGCAAACGCCAGCGCTGCAAGGCCGCCGGTTTCCTGTCCATCGAGAAAAACCTGCCTGCCACCACGTCGCAGGCAGAACTGCTGGCACTGATCGACGAGCTGAATGCCGATCCGCGCGTCGACGGCATCCTCGTGCAATTGCCCTTGCCGGCGCATATCCATGCCGACACCGTGGTCGAGCACATTCGTCCCGACAAGGACGTCGATGGCTTCCATCCCTACAATTTCGGTCGTCTGGCACAAAAAACGCCGGTGCTGCGCCCCTGCACGCCTTACGGCTGCATGACGCTGATCCGCGAAACCGGCGTCAACCTGCGCGGCCTGAAAGCCTGTGTGGTCGGCGCCTCCAACATCGTCGGCCGGCCGATGGCGCTGGAGCTGCTGCTGGCCGACTGCACGGTTACGGTGTGCAACAGCAAAACACAGAATCTCGCCGAAGAAGTCGGCCGCGCTGATCTGGTGGTGGTCGGCGTCGGCCGGCCGAATTTCGTCAAAGGCGAATGGATCAAGCCGGGCGCCATCGTTATCGACGTCGGCATCAACCGCCTCGACAACGGCAAACTCTGCGGTGATGTCGAATTCGCCAGCGCCGCCGAACGCGCCGGCTGGATCACGCCGGTACCCGGCGGTGTCGGCCCGATGACCGTCGTCACCCTGTTGCAGAACACACTCTACGCCTGCGAAAACCTGCACAACTGAGCGCGCGCCGCCAATGCCCGCTGGCTTTACGTGCGCGTCATCGCCCTGCACCGACAACGGGCGTGACGTGCACGTAAAGCGACTTCCATCAATTGTCGGTCCTGCCGTCCTCCGTTACGCTGCACGCCACTGCGCGCACCGGTGCAATTTTCTGCGCCGCCCGCGTCCTTGACGACCAACGATAACGAGACACTCATGTCCCATCCTTCTCCCCGCCGCACCAAAATCATTGCCACACTCGGCCCGGCCAGCAGCACCGAAGAGGTGCTGGGCGCGATGATCCGCGCCGGCGTTGATGTCGTGCGCATGAACATGTCGCACGGCTCCGCCGAGGATCACGCCAGGCGCGTCGATCTGGTGCGCAAACTCGCCGAAAAAGCCGGCCGCTATGTTGCCGTGCTGGTCGATCTGCAGGGCCCGAAAATCCGCATCTCGCGTTTCCGCAACAAGAAGATCACGCTGGCCGAAGGCGCGTCCTTTCTGCTCGACGCCGGACTCGGTGTGGAAGACGGCGATGAAACGCGAGTCGGCATCGACTACAAACAATTGCCGAACGATGTAGTGGCGGGCGACACGCTGCTGCTGGATGACGGCCGCATCGTGCTCACGGTTGATCGGGTGGACGGCCAGCAAATTCACTGCAAGGTGAAAGTTGGCGGCGAGCTGTCGAACAACAAGGGTATCAACCGCCAGGGTGGCGGCTTGTCCGCTGATGCGCTGACCGAAAAAGACAAGCAGGACATCCGCACCGCCGCACAGGTCAATGCCGATTATGTGGCGATGAGTTTTCCGCGCAGCGCCGATGACATCGAACAGTGCCGCACCTTGCTGGCTGAAGCCGGCTCCAATGCCGGCGTGGTCGCCAAAATCGAGCGCGTCGAAGCGGTGGAAAATATCGACGAGATCATTCTCGCCTCCGACGTGGTGATGGTGGCGCGCGGCGATCTCGGCGTCGAGATTGGCGATGCCGAATTGCCGGCCGTGCAAAAACACATCGTCACCCAGGCGCGGCATCTGGATCGCGGCGTCATCGTCGCAACGCAGATGATGGAGTCGATGATCACCAACTCCATTCCGACCCGTGCCGAAGTGTTCGACGTTGCCAATGCCGTGCTCGACGGCGCCGATGCGGTGATGCTGTCGGCAGAAACAGCGGTCGGCCACAACCCGCCCGGCGTGATCGAAGCGATGGCGCGCATCTGCGTTGGCGCAGAGAAACAGGCGCGTGCACGCCTGTCGCGCCACCGCATTGACGATCAGTTCGAAAAGATCGAAGAAGGCATCGCCATGTCGGCGATGTATCTCGCCAACCACATGCCGATCAAGGCCATCATCGGTCTCACCGAATCCGGTGCCACGGCGATCTGGATGTCGCGCATTCGCTCCGGCATTCCGATCTTCGCCATCAGCCGCAACGTCAGCACCTGCCGGCGCATGGCCATGTACCGCGGCGTGTTCCCGCATCTGGTCGACTACGGCAAACTTGCCTACGAAAGTGTCAACCGTGAAGTGATCAACTATCTGCGCGATCACCACTGGCTCGACGAAGGCGATCTGGTGATCCTGACCAAAGGTGACGTGATCGGAGAAGGTGGCGGCACCAACGTGCTGAAAGTATTGCGCGTTGGCGATGTCGTGGCCACGGGCGACCAGTAAACCTTCGCACTGAAACGTGTTACCTGCACCGGCCACCTTCGCGACCGGTGCAGGCGTCTGAAAACCCAACGATTTTCCGGAACCTTCATGCTGCGTTTCCTGCCGGGCCCGATCAATGGCGCCCTGTCCCTGTTGCTGATCTCGCTGAATACGCTGCTCATCTGCGTCCCGCTGTTCGGCCTTGCCCTGCTCAAGCTGCTGCTGCCTTTCGCCGGTGCACGCAAACTGATCAGCAGCTGGCTCGACGCGCTTGCCACCACCTGGATCAGCATCAACAACGGCATCCATGTGCTGACCAAGCGCATACGCTGGCAGGTCGAAGGGCTGGAAACACTGAAGAAAGATGACTGGTATCTGGTGATCTCCAATCACCAGAGCTGGGCCGACATTCTGGTGCTGCAGAAGATCTTCAACCGGCGCATTCCGTTCATGAAGTTTTTCCTCAAGCAGCAACTGATCTGGGTACCGGTGATCGGCCTCGGCTGGTGGGCGCTGGACTTCCCGTTCATGAAGCGCTACAGCAAAAGCTACCTTGCCAAACATCCGGAAATGAAAGGCAAGGACATGGAAACCACGCGCAAGGCCTGCGAGAAATTCCGCACCATGCCGGTGTCGATCATGAACTTCGTCGAGGGCACGCGTTTCACGCCGGAAAAACACCAGCGCAGCGCCTCGCCGTTTACACATCTGCTGAAACCGAAGGCCGGCGGCATCGGCTTTGTGCTGTCAGCAATGGGCGGACAACTGCACCGCATCGTCGATGTCACCATCGTCTATCCGCGCCAGTCGCGCAATTTCTGGGATTTTCTCTGCGGCAAGGTCACCGACATCCGCGTACACGTCCGCAGCCTGCCGATCACCCCCGAGCTGCTCGGCAATTACGAAGACGACAGCGCCTATCGCATACGTTTTCAGGCCTGGCTGAACGGTATCTGGACGGAAAAAGATCGGCGCATCAGTGCGATTTTGGCGGGGGATTGAGCACCTGCTCCCGGTCCATCTCCGCGGCCGAATAAATTCGGCCCCACAACACAATCCGAAGAACCGTTGT
>JAYSEY010000013.1:0-145110 GCA_041913605.1 Permianibacter sp. | reverse complement strand
CCATCTCCGCGGCCGAATAAATTCGGCCCCACAACACAATCCGAAGAACCGTTGTGGGGCCGATTTTAATCGGGCACGCCTCTCATCACCGGCCGAGGCTCCTGCCCCGCCTCCGCGGCCGGACAAATCCGGCCCCACAACTGATTCAGGAAACGGGCGCCATCCGGAGAGAAGCAGAAAAAAGGCCGCTTGCGCGGCCTTCTGTTTCATTCGTGACACCGGTAAGTACCGCGTTCACACCCGCTTCCAGCTCGTACCCTGCGCACCATCCTCGAGCACGATGCCCTCTTCCAGGAGATGTTTGCGGATGGCATCCGCACGGGCGAAGTCTTTTGCCTTGCGTGCATCAAGCCTTTCCTGGATCAGTGCTTCAATGCGCGCGGCATCATCGCCGGCTGCGGCCTTGAAGAAATTCTCCGGCTCATCCTGGGCGATGTTCAGCACTGCCCCCAGACGCCGGAACATGGCCGCGAGTTTTGCCGCCTGTTCCGGATCAGCGGATTTGACGCGGTTGATCTCGCGCACCAGATCGAACAGCACCGCCAGTGCTTCCGGGACGTTGAAGTCATCGTCCATTGCCGCGCGGAAACGTTGCTCGAAAGTTTCACCGGCAAGCGAATAGACGCGCGGCAAGCCGCGCAGTGCCGTGTAGAAACGTTCCAGCGCGCCTTTGGCACTGTCGAGATTGTCCTGCGAGTAATTCAGCTGCGAACGGTAGTGTCCGGAGAGCAGGAACATGCGCACCACTTCCGGCGAATACTCCTTGAGCACTTCGCGGATGGTGAAGAAATTGCCCAGTGACTTGGACATTTTCACCGCATCAACCTGCACCATGCCGGTGTGCAGCCAATAGTTCACGTAGTGGCAGCCGTTGGCGCCCTCGCTCTGGGCGATTTCGTTTTCGTGATGCGGGAATTGCAGATCGGAGCCGCCGCCGTGAATGTCGAAATGCGCGCCGAGGCATTTCTTCGACATCGCCGAGCATTCGATATGCCAGCCCGGACGGCCCTGCCCCCAGGGCGAATCCCAGCTCGGCTCACCGGGCTTGGCAGATTTCCACAGCGCGAAATCCAGCGGATCTTCTTTTTGTTCGCCGACTTCAACGCGTGCGCCGGCCTGCAGATCGTCAATGCTCTGCCCGCTCAGCTTGCCGTAACCGGCAAAGCGGTTGACGCGGTAATAGACATCGCCGTCGGCGGTGGCATAGGCCATGCCGCGCGCGATCAGCGTCTCGTTCATGGCAATGATTTCGGCGATGGTGGTGGTCGCGCGCGGTTCGACATCGGGACGGGCAATGCCGAGTGCGGCAAAGTCCTCGTGCATCGCCGTGACGAATTCATCGACCACCGACTGAAAGCCCAGACCGCGCTCGTTGGCGCGGCGGATGATCTTGTCGTCAATGTCGGTGATGTTGCGCACCACGGTCACGTCATACCCGGAAAAGCGCAGGTAGCGGGCGATGACGTCGAACGCGACATAGGTACGGGCGTGGCCGATATGGCAGTAGTCATACACGGTGACCCCGCAGACATACATGCCGACCTTGCCGGCTTGCAGTGGCTGGAAAGGCGATTTCTCGCGGGTCAGGGTGTTGAAAATCTGCAACATGGCCATCTTCCTTTAAGCAGCGGAGCGTGAGCGCGGCAAAGCGCCTGCACGCCCGGCCCTGAGCCGCTATCATGTGCGCCCCGGCCGGACGCGCATTGTACCGGCCTTGGCCTCCGCTCCAACAGGTGACGATTATGGTGACCCTGCATACCAATCACGGCGACATCACGCTGGAACTCTTTGCCGACAAGGCACCGGCAACCGTGGCGAACTTTCTCGACTACTGCCGCTCGGGCCACTACAACAACACGATATTCCACCGTGTCATCAACGGTTTCATGATCCAGGGCGGTGGCTTTGAGCCAGGCATGAAGCAGAAAGACACCAACGCCCCAATCAAAAACGAAGCCAATAACGGCGTCAGCAACGCCATTGGCACCGTCGCCATGGCCCGCACCAGCGAACCGCATTCGGCCAGCGCGCAGTTCTTCATCAACGTCGCCAACAACACCTTCCTCGATTTCAAATCGGAAACGACTCAGGGCTGGGGCTACTGCGTGTTCGGCAAAGTCAGCGCCGGCATGGACGTGGTCGACAAGATCAAGGGCGTGGCCACCACCCGCTCCGGTTATCACGCCGATGTTCCGGCCGAAGACGTGATCATCAACAGCGTCACCGTCAGCGATTAAACGCCGGATGCCCGGCGCCAGCGCTACGCATCAGCCGTGTCGCACCCGTGCCGACACGGCTGAGCCCCTTCTTCTCCGTCACGTATCCCGCCGCCGTCAGCCATGACCAGCTACCTGATCTCCGATCTGCACCTGTCGACCGATGCGCCGGACTCCGCTGCCTTGTTCTTTCGCTTCATGAACGAGCTCGCACCAGACAGCGACGCGCTGTACGTGCTCGGCGACTTGTTTGAAGCCTGGGTTGGCGACGATGACAATGACGCCTTTGTCGTCCGTGTACGCGATGCCTTTGCGGGTTACAGCGCCGGCGGCAAGACGCTGCGCTTCCAGCGCGGCAATCGCGATTTCCTGCTCGGTGAAAACTTCGCCGCCGCGTGTGGCGGCGCACTGCTGGAAGAAGAAGTGGTTGTCGAACTGGCGGGCACGCCCTGTCTGCTGATGCATGGCGACCAGCTGTGCACGGACGATGTCGCATACCAGCAATTCCGCCAGATGGTGCGCAGCCCGCAATGGCAAAACCAGTTTCTCGCCCAGCCCCTCATGGTACGCAAAGCCATCGCTGAAGATCTGCGACGCAAAAGCCGCGACGCGCAACAGGACAAGGCCGAATACATCATGGATGCCAATGCCGACGCCATCGCCGACGCCATGCAGCGTCACGACGTGCGCACGCTGATCCACGGCCACACGCACCGGCCCATGCAACACGTGCTGTCACTGGCCGGCGAGCCGGCCCGACGCATCGTGCTCGGCGACTGGCACGCGCAGGCAAGAATCCTGCGCGCCGACCGGCAGCTGGAATTGATCAGTATTGGTTGATTGGTGTGCGCGCCATTGGCCGATGAAGGCTTGATGCGCGTCGCTCAGTGTGCTGCAGACGTGCGTTTAATGCGTGCGACATGAGCAGCACGGAGGGAGCCGGAACTCCCGTCCTGGAGATCGGTGGGTCAGCCCTATGCGTGCAGTACATTCAGCAATTATTGCCCTGACTTTCTGCAATACCGTGGCTGCTTCCGGTTATTCGGATACAGCGCATGAGGCAATTTGGCAAATCCGCCTTGCCGCCCAGAGACATGCGGAAAGCCGGTCCGGTGAACTGTGCGCCTGGAAGCCCGAGTCTCCGACAAGCTTCGCCGACGACCTGATTGCCGATGAGCAAGCAGGCAATCTGGCGCTTCTCAGGATCGTCATCAAACTCATCAGGCATGACCAGAATGCACGCGCTGTTCATGACGCATTTAAAGGTGATGCCGCCGCTGCAAAGACGGCCGGCGACCGATTGAAAGCCGTCGACAAAGCGAATCTTGTCGTTCTGAGAGCCTATTTCGACGGAAATGACTTTCCGGGATTAGACGACATCGGCGAAGGCGGCGCTCATGCCTTGCTTTTGCTCGTCGCCCACGCGGACGCTGATCCGGAATTTCAAAAAAGCATTTTTCTCAAAATGAACGAACAAGTAGAGAAAGGAAACTTGCCCGCGATGTTTCCGCTGATACTCAAAACAATACGCCCGCAAATCCTCGGCACAAAAGCTGACCCAAAGAACACTCCCGCGACCTCCGAAGTGCCGCGAGTAGCTGAAGAAACGCCACGCCAATGTTATGAAAGACATCGCTCAAAAATATTTGGCGAGTACCTGCGCGCGCACTTCGCTGTAGTCCGTTCCCAAACCCTGCCCGATGACATGTGAGCGCCAGCGAGCCGAAGAGAAATCCTGATCGCATCCTCCCACACCGTTCGTGGTGAGCCCGTCGAACCACAAACGGGCAGGATCCCCGCGCAGAATAACCGGCTCGCCGTTCCGCCCTTCGACAAGCTCAGGGCGAACGGAATGTCCTTGGTCTTGCTCCGCAGAAGTGTGGCAACGGACAGCGCAGAAGGCGACGACTGGCCGCGCGGAACGCGACGACAGAACAGAGGCGTGCGAACGCAGAACGCCACGATTGCGAGCACGCCCCGTCAGCACACATCACACGCCAAACATCTTCACCATGCTCTTCGCCGCTGCACGACCTTCAGCAACGGCATGCACGACCAGATCGGCGCCACGTACCATATCGCCGCCGGCAAACAATTTCGGATTGCTGGTCTGGAACGGCAGCGCCGACGACACCTGCACGCGGCCCTTGCCATCCAGCTGAACGCCGACATGCGCGAGCCATTCGGGCGGATTGGGCTGGTATCCGAACGCGATGATCACGGCATCGGCGGGCAGCAGTTCTTCGCTGCCATCTTTCAGCGCAACGCGCACGCCGTTGGCAAGGCCCTGCGCATCGGTGCTGATTGCCAGCGGCTGGCGCTGCCACAGAAACTCCACGCCCTCTTCGCGGGCATTGGCGACTTCCTTGCGCGAACCGGGCATGGCGGCTTCATCACGACGATAGACACAGCTCACTTCGGCCGCGCCCTGACGAATGGCAGTGCGCACGCAATCCATGGCGGTGTCGCCGCCGCCGAGCACACGCACGCGTTTGCCGCGCAGATCAATGAAGCCTTTGCCTGTCGGCACCATGCCGTGCTGATGGCGCACATTGCCGATCAGGTAATCAAGCGCGGCATGTACGCCTTCAGCCGACTCGCCGGCAAAACCGCCCTGCACAGCGCGATAAGTGCCCATGCCGAGAAACACCGCATCGAACGTTGTCAGCAAATGCTCCAGCGACACATCACGGCCGACTTCGCAGTTCAGCTCGAAACGGATGCCCATGCTTTCAAAAATTTCCCGGCGCTGCTTCACGACGCGCTTTTCCAGTTTGAAATCAGGGATGCCGAACATCAGCAAACCGCCAATTTCATCCTGACGATCAAACACCACGGCTTCGACGCCCTGACGTGCCAGCACGTCAGCACAGGACAGTCCGGCCGGGCCGGCACCGATGATCGCCACACGCTTGCCGGTCTTGCGTACCTGCGACAAATCCGGGCGCCAGCCCTGGGCAAAGGCGGTGTCAACAATCCACTTTTCCATCGAGCCGATGGTCACGGCGCCGAAGCCGGCATTCAGCGTGCAGGCGCCTTCGCACAAGCGGTCCTGGGGACAGACACGGCCACACATTTCCGGCAGTGAGTTGGTTTCATGCGCGAGTTCAACGGCTTCCAGCAAGCGGCCCTGCGCGGCGAGATTCAGCCAGCCGGGAATGTCGTTGTGCACCGGGCATTTGTGACTGCAATAGGGATTGCCGCAGGCGAGGCAACGGGTCGATTGCAGCACGGCATCTTCGTGAACGAAGGCGCGGTAAATCTCGCGAAAATCTCGCTGGCGCTCAATCAGCGGCAGTTTGGCCGGTTCGCTGCGGGGCTTTTCCAGAAATGTCAGGACACTCATGCCACGCCCTCCAGTCGTGCGTTGACGCGCAAATGAGCCGGCAACAGCGCGGCCAGATTGAATGCTTTCGGTTTGATGACGACAAAGCGCCGTGTCGCCGAGGTGAACTCGCGCACCAGCGCTGCGCCGATGCGGCTGCCGGTGTGCTGCGCATGCTGATCAATCAGGCCGCGCAGGTATTCGCGTACGCCCGGTACATGCACATCGGCGAGCGGCAAGGCTTCGACCATTTCAGTGTTCACACGCGCCAGGAAATCGCCTTCCTGATCGAGCACAAACGCCAGACCACCGCTCATGCCGGCGCCAAAATTGCGGCCGGCACGTCCCAGCACCACAACAACACCGCCGGTCATGTATTCACAGCCGTGCGCGCCGCAACCTTCGATCACCGCCACGGCACCGGAATTGCGCACGGCGAATCGTTCGCCGGCACGGCCGCGTGCAAACAATTCACCGCCGGTTGCGCCATACAACGCCGTGTTGCCGATGATCGGGGTGTGCTCGGGAATGAAGCGGCTGTTCTCGGGCGGTTGCAGGATCACGCGACCACCGGCCATGCCCTTGCCGACATAATCGTTGGCATCGCCAATCAGGTGCAGCTCGACGCCGGGCGCATTCCAGACACCGAAACTCTGTCCCGCTGTGCCGCGAAATTGCAGGCGTATCGAATGCTCAGGCGCACCATTGCCGTGACGACGCGCCAGCGCACCGGCCAGTGTCGCGCCGACACTGCGATCCTGATTGCGAATGCGGTATTGCTTGCTGAACGCTTGCGCCGCATCCAGTGCCGGCAACACATCGGCAACGATCTGCTGGTTCAGTTCGCCCGGCACCGGTGCCACCAGCGAGACAGATTTCGGCAAGGACTTGATCGCTTTCGGCATCACCAGCACCGGCGACAAATCCAGATGCGCCTGCTTGCTGGTTTGCGCCGGCGCCTGTTCAAGCAAGTCAAAGCGGCCACGCAAGTCCGCCAGCGATCCGACATTCAATTTGGCCAGCCACTCGCGGGTATCACGGGCGACAAGGCGGAAGAAGTTGATCACTTTGTCAGCGGTGCCGGTGTAGTGCTGCTGGCGCAAGGTCAGGTTTTGCGTGGCGACACCGGTGGCGCAATTGTTGAGATGGCAGATGCGCAAATACTTGCAGCCCATGGCGATCATCGGCGCGGTGCCAAAGCCAAAACTGTCGGCGCCCATGATCGCCGCCTTGACGACATCGAGACCGGTTTTGAAGCCGCCATCCACCTGCACGATCACCCGCTCGCGCAAGCCGTTGGCAACCAGCGCCTGCTGCACTTCCGCAAGGCCCAGCTCCCACGGACTGCCGGCGTATTTCACCGAGGTCAGCGGCGATGCGCCGGTGCCGCCGTCGTAACCGGACACCGTGATCAGATCGGCGCCGCACTTCACCACGCCACAGGCAATGGTGCCGATACCGGCTTCGGCCACCAGCTTCACGGACACCAGCGCTTGCGGATTGACGCTCTTCAGATCGTGGATCAGCTGCGCCAAATCCTCGATGGAGTAAATGTCGTGATGCGGCGGCGGCGAGATCAGCGTGACGCCCGGCGTCGCGTGACGCAACCGCGCGATCTCCACGGTCACCTTGTCGCCCGGCAGCTGGCCACCCTCGCCGGGCTTTGCGCCCTGTGCAATCTTGATCTGCAGCACTTCGGCGTTGACCAGATAGTTCGGTGTGACGCCGAAGCGGCCGGAGGCGATCTGTTTGATCTTTGAGACACGCTCGGTGCCAAAGCGCGCCGGATCTTCACCGCCTTCGCCCGAATTTGATCGGCCGCCAATCCGGTTCATGGCGGTCGCCAGCGTTTCGTGCGCTTCCGGCGACAGGGCGCCAATCGACATGCCGGCGGAGTCAAAGCGGGCGAGAATCGCCTCGTCGCTTTCTACCGCACGGATGTCCACCGCACTGATGTCAGCTCCCTGCGCCGTCACGCGCAGTTGCAGCAGGTCACGGATCATGGCGATGGGCCGCGAATTGACCAGCGCGGCGTACTGCTGATACGTCGCGTAATCGCCGCTGTTCACCGCTTGTTGCAGCGTCTGCACCACGTCCGGCGACCAGGCATGGAATTCCGCGCCATGCTGGTATTTCAGCAAGCCGCCGGCAGCCAGATTGACACGTTCATCGAACGCCTGGCGATGCAGCTCGCGGGCATCGGCTTCGAGATCGGCAAAGGTGGCACCCTGAATGCGGCAGGCCACGGCGGGAAAACACAGCTCGACAATTTCGCTGTGCAAGCCCACCGCTTCGAACATCTGCGCGCCGCGATAGCTTTGCACCGCGCTGATGCCCATTTTCGACAGGATTTTGAACAGCCCTTTTTCGATGCCCTTTCGATACTTCGCCAGGGCTTTTTCCGCTTCGCTGCTCGCGCCGCTGTCCTGCAGCGTGGCGATGATGTCGTAGGCCAGCCACGGATACACCGCCGTCGCACCACAACCAATCAGCACGGCAAACTGGTGCGGATCACGCGTGCTGGCGGTCTCGACAATGATGTTGGCGTCGCAGCGCAGGCCATGATGGATCAGCGCCTGATGCACGGCACCGGCGACCAGCAAGGCCGGCACCGGATAGCGTTCTGCCGATTGCAGGCGATCCGACAGCAGCAGCATCACCGCACCACCACGCACGGCCGCGATGGCCTCATCAACGAGGCGCAGCACGGCGGCCTGCAGGCTTTCGTCGAGCGCAGCGCTCAGTTGCAAGCGTTGCAGTTTGGCGCGCTCGTCAGCGCGCGAGGTCAGTTTGGCGAACACCGCATGCGACAGCACCGGCGACGACAGCACATAGCGGCGTGCTTCACCGGTGGCTTCGCAGAACACGTTGTGCTCGGAGCCGAGACGCGTGTTCAGCGTCATCACATAACTTTCGCGCAGCGGATCAATCGGCGGATTGGTGACCTGCGCAAACATCTGCCGGAAGTAGTCGTAAAGCGAACGCGTTTGCTGCGAGAGCACCGCCATCGGCGTGTCATCGCCCATCGAGCCGACCGCTTCCTGTCCCTGCTCGGCCAGCACGCGGATCACCTGCTCGCGTTCCTCGCGCGACACGCCGAACAGTTTCTGCTGCACTTTCAGCGTCGCCGGATCAACGGCCTGCGCCAGCCGATCTTCATCGGCTTCGGCAATGAATTCGCAATGCTGCTCCAGCCAGTGCCGGTAGGGGTGTTGTTCCTTGAGCAGGAAATCGATATCACCCGAGCGCCACAGTTCGCCGGTTTCGGTATCCAGCGCCAGCATTTCGCCGGGGCCGACACGGCCTTTTTCAATCACGCTTTCCGGCGGGTAGTCCCAGACGCCGACTTCCGACGACAGCGTCAGCCATCCGTTGTCGGTGATCACATAACGCGCTGGCCGCAAACCATTGCGATCCAGCGTGCAGGCGACATGGCGGCCAGTGGTCATGACGATGCCAGCCGGCCCATCCCAGGGCTCCATGTGACCGGCGTTGAATTCATAAAACGCGCGCAGATCCGGGTCCATGTCGCTGCGGTTTTCCCAGGCCGGCGGGATCAGCATGCGCATCGCCCGGTAGATGTCCATGCCACCGGCCAGAAACACTTCCAGCATGTTGTCCAGCGACATCGAATCGGAGCCGTCTTCGGTGACAAAAGGCGCGGCGTCCTGCAGATCGAGCAGCAAGGGCGTGACAAATTTCGGACCGCGCGCCCGCGCCCAGGCACGGTTGCCGGAAATGGTGTTGATCTCGCCGTTGTGCGCCAGAAAGCGGAACGGCTGCGCCAGCCGCCACTGCGGACTGGTGTTGGTGGAAAAGCGCTGGTGGAACAGGCATATCGCCGTGGTCATCGCCGCGTCGGCGAGGTCCGGGTAAAACACCGGCAAATCCGCCGGCAGCGTCAGGCCCTTGTAAACCATCACCAGACAGGACAGCGAACAGACATAGAAGTCGCGATAAGCCGCCAGCGCTTTTTCGGCGCGGCGACGGACCATGAACAGCCGCCGTTCCATGTCGTGCGGCCGCCAGCCGGCCGGACAGTTGATCAGCACCTGCTCGATGTGCGGCGCACAGGCGCCGGCGATCTCACCCAGCACGGAAGGATTGACCGGCACCTGCCGCCAGCCGGCCACCGTCATCAGCTCACGGCGCAGCTCGCGCGTGATCACCTCTCGACAGAAAATGACAGCGCTGTCATCCTTCGGCATGAACACCATGCCGACCGCGAACTGCGGCGTCAGGTGCAAGCGGGCCTGAGCGGCCCAGGCGCGGAAGAATGGCACCGGCAACTGCATCAGCACACCGCAGCCATCCCCGGTCTTGCCGTCGGCGCCGATGGCACCGCGATGCGTCATGTTGGCCAACGCCGTGAGCGAGGTTTTCAGCAGCGCATGACTGGCCTTCCCGGCCATGTCGGCGATCAGGCCGAAACCGCAGTTATCGCGCTCGTCGTTCGGGTTGTATAGCTGCATGACCACATCTCCGCGGTGGTGACCGGTACGTTTTTGGGGAGACAGCATCGCACAAGGCAACGAATATTTATGCTGCTGCGGCGCAGAAATATCATGAATTTTTGGCAATAGGCGCGGCAAAATTACAAGGCAATATGCATACGTATGCATATTTAGCCAAGCTCAAGTCAAGAAAAGCGTTTGCACCAAACTGGTTCGGAATTGTGTTGTATAGACAGCATAAAACGCTGTGTGGACGGGGCAAATCTACCGCACCACGGCGAAGTCAGAGCTAGACGGCCGACGTTCGGCACAAGCGCTCCAACGCACAGGGCAGGGGCTGCGGTTGTCGGCCCGGATTTATCTGATTACAGAAAGCGCAGATTGAAAATCTGCCAAGCCAAGGATTAAAGGACGTCTAACCATCGTCACCGAGCAGCTTGCTACCCAGTTCTCGCCGCATTGGATCGCTATCAACAGTGCTGACACAATCTCACAGGTTACCTGTGCCAAATTGAGCCAAGCAGGACACCCACTGTCGCCTGACCGTGTAAATCAAGTGAACGATCAGGCATTCATTGGGCTATTTGAGAAAACACGCCGAACGTAGAAGGAGAGAATCAAATTGCCTACGCCTGTAACAGAAATAATCAGCGGTGTTTCAGATGTAATTGTTGCACTATGTGCCGTAGTAACCGCCGGCGCAGCAGCAATTGGATTAAATACATGGAAGGAAAAAGTAAAGGGTAGCGCAGAATACGATCTTGCCAAGCAGACTTTGAAGAACCTGTATGCAGTCGAAAACGCATTTCGCATAGTTCGGAATCCCACGGTCTGGGACCATGAATACCCAGAAAAATATCGAGTATCCGGCCTTCAAGATCAACGAATTAAAAAGCATGAGGCCATGGAGTATGTCTATGAGAATCGCTGGAAATCGCTAGCCGCTGCTTTCGAAGCTCTAGAGAACACCATGTATCTGGTGCGCGCTGAATGGGGTACTGAGCAGGAGGACAAAATTAAGAGTCTTCGCGCGTGCAAGCACATGCTAAATTCGGCGCTAAACAATTATCTCGACAGCATAAACAAGAATACACCACCATCAAGATTGGAAGAACTGAAGAACGAGCACAAAAATATATCAGACACCATCTATTGCACTTTTGACAACAAATCGGAAGTGAAATTTGAGAAGGATCTCAGACTCGCCGTTCACGCTTTTGAGATTTGGCTGCGCCCGTATGTCAACAAGCATTGAAACGCCGGGCAGAAACCAGACACTTCAGACTAGACACTGAACATTCATGAAATAAACTTTCCGGCAAGGAGCTAAACACCGCAGACCTCAGAGAACTACCGTCTCCGCTTACCACAACCTGAGCCCGTCTCACACCGCCACCGCCTCCACCCTGTGCTCCGGCAACCTCAACAACTGCACCCACGCGATCAGGCAAAACAACGCGCCCAGCCACAGCGTCCAGCGCGTATCAAACAAGGTCACTGCGCTGCCGATCAGGGCGACGATGGCGTTGGCGAGGCAGAAGGTGGTGGTGAGCATGCCCATCACGCTGCCCTGACCGACGTAGTCGTAGCGATCCGAGCAGTAGACGGGAAACGCGGCGCCGAACATGGCTACCGGCGCGCCGATCAGGATCACGTCGACCACATTCCAGGGCGTGCCGAGAAATGGCAGTGCACCGATGATCAGCACGATCAGGAACAGGCTCCAGCGTGCGCGGGTCAGCGTTGAGAATGCTTTCGCCAGCGGGCCGACCAGCACCCAGCTGGCGAAGATCATCAGCGCGCAACTGGCGGCGACGGTAAGGCCGACATCCTGCGCGGAGAACTGCGCGTGCTCGACCACCAGCAGCGGGAAGAATTCGTAGAACGCATTCAGGCCGAGGCCGTAGAACAACTGCATCATGAACACCGACAACATGCCCGGCTCACGCAGCAAACGCAGCGCATACATTTCACCGTGCGTGCCGTTTTTTGCATGCGCGGGATCACGGCGGGTTTCCGGGATCACCGCGGCCAGAAGGATGAGGCAAGGCAGCATGGCAACGGTGGCAATCCAGAACGGCACTGGCGCGCCCATGCCAACGGTCAGGCCGCCGATCAGCGGGCCGATCAACCAGCCACCGTAAATCGATCCGTTCATCCACGACAGGGCTTTGGTTTTTTCAATATGCGGATGCAGATCCACTGCCACGGCGCGGGCAATGGCAATGTTGCCTTCGCAGAATCCGGTGGCAAAACGCGCCAGCGCGAACAGCCAGAAGGATTGCAGATGCAGCGCAAACGCTGACAAGGCATAGCAAAGCGCAGCAACCAACAGGGACAGGATCATGACTTTGCGACGGCCGTGTTTGTCGGACATCGGGCCAAGTATGGCGCTGCCAATCAGAATGCCGATGGGATTCACCGCCAGCGCAATGCCGAACAACAGTTTCGCCGGGATGCCCAGCCAGTTGTTGAATTCACTTGCTGCGGCATCCATGAACAGGGGCGCGAGGATCGGATACGGCAGCGAGATGCCGACGGTGGTCAGTGTCGCCAGCAGGCAGGTGGTGAACAGCACCAGATGGTAATGACGTGCACTGTGCATAAAGCATCCTGACTCAGCGTGCGGCGACACATTCTGCATGTGTGTTCCGCCGGAAATTCGTTGACTCTCGCGGCATTTACTATCGCAGTGGTTATTCTCGCGGTATTGACTCTTGCAGATTTACTCGCGCCAGGCATCGCGCCATTGCAGCCACCAGTACGTGGCCTGCGCCGCCAGACGGCCGAGCGGACCGTAAGTGGGCGGCAGACCATATTCGGCGAAGCCCGCCGGCAGCGGCGATGCGCCTGTCATTGCTTGCGCCAGCACCTCACCGGCCAGCGTAGTCGGGCCGACGCCGTGACCACCGAAGCCCATGCCATACCAGATGCCATTTGGCAGCCGGCCGATCTGCGGCATTTTGTGGCGCGCATAACTCATCAGCCCGCTCCACGCGTAATCAATGCCCACGCCTTCAAGTTGCGGATACACGCGAAGCAAATCGCGATACAGCAGCCGCGCCACATCCTGCGGTGAACGATCACGGATGGAAATGCGACCACCCCAGAGCAGTCGTGTATCGGCCAGTGGTCGGTAATAGTCGAAGGCAAATCGTGTGTCGTACACGGCGGCATCGGTGCGCATGATGCTGGCAAGTTTGTCGCCCAGCGCTTCGGTGGCCATGACATAGGTGGCAATCGGCATGATGGCGCGTGCCAGTTGCGGATACAGGGTTTCGATGTAGCCGCCGCAGGTGACAACAACCTGTTTCGCGCACACCGTACCGGCGCCGGCATGCACACGCCAGCCGCTGCCGGCCGCTTCGATGTTGCTGACGCGACTCTGTTCGTGCAGCGTGACGCCGTTTGCTGCCAGCACACGGGCCAGGCCCTGCGCATATTTCAGCGGATGAAAATGGAAAGCGTTGGTTTCGTGCAGGGCAGAAAAATAGCGTTCGCTGTGCAACTGGTCGCGCGTTTCCTCGCGCGACAACCAGCGCCAGTCCACGCCCAGCTGGTCGCGCATGAAGGCTTGCAGATCGCGCAGCGGACGCTCATCGTCAAACCAGTTGGCAAGCAGCACGCCGCTGTACACGGCGTCGCAATCAATCCGGTAACGGGCGATACGCTGGCGAATGCGTTCAACAGCGTCGAGTGTCAGCCGGTACAGCGCCCTGCCCTGTTCTGCACCCAGCTGGCGCAGCAGATCGGCGTTGTCGAGCGAGAATCCGCCAAACACGAAACCGCCGTTGCGACCCGACGCGCCAAACCCGATCTGTTCGGCTTCGAGCACGCAGATATTGCCGACGCCCTGCTCGACCAGACTCATCGCCGTACCGAGTCCGGCAAAGCCGGCGCCAATGATCAGCACGTCGCAATCCTGGTTGCCATTGACGGGTGCAAAGCGCAGGGACTGATCAGCGGTGGCGCGATAGTAGGTGTGTTCGGGATGACGCAGTGGCAGGGACATGGACCAGCAACCTTGTTCGATTGAACCGGTGCAGGAGCAAGCCTGCACGGTCGCAAAGCAGTGCGAAAAGCAGTTTGGAAAATCCGCTGCGCATTGTGACCGAGAATGCCGGCGCCGACCATGCCTGCTCGCAGCTTCGCACGGTAATTGCCGCAGCCAGAACAGAGCCAACGCAGCACGATTGCCGGACGGAGTTCAGGAGACTCTGCACAAGAGACTCTGCACAAGTGGTCTTGCACACCGGTTGCTGCGCTGGCCATCACACGGGAACGTGCAAACGTCCCGCCCTGCTGCGAGGCCGGATTTGACCGGCCGCGAAACGGCTCATGACTTCTGATGCCGGTGATCGCAAGCGCAACCTGGCCGAATGCATTCGGCCCCACAGCTATCAACGGCGCTGTGGTCGTCCAAACCGTTTCCTTGCTGACGAGACGTTCGGAACCCAAATGCCGAACGCTGCGCGTTTTTCCGGTCGTCCTTCGACAAACTCAGGACGGACGGAGCTTTCTTGCTTTTCGGTGTGTTTAACCTGATCGCGGCTCCGCATCTGCCGCTGGCGCCTGCGAGCGTCAGCTGAACCACAGCGCCAGCGTGAACAGCACCATGAATCCGGCACCAGTGCCTGCCATCAGCCACTGTGCCAGCGTGCGTTTGCCGAGCAGCGGCAGGTGTTTTGCCAGCGGCAGGCAACGCGCCAGCAACAGCAGCGACAGCGCGGCGGCGGTCCACCAGATCAGTTCCGGCCAGCGCTGCCAGGCCCCCCAGAACCAGCTGACGCTGAGCAGGAATACTGTGCTGATCACGGCTATGAGAATTTCTGCGCGATCACGCGGGCGCGGCACACTGGCACGCACCGGTTTCGCCGGCGCCGCCGCGTTGCCTGATGTTTCGGTGTCGGTGGTTTCGGTGCTGATTGTTGTTGTCGTTGTCGATGTCGATGTTGTTGTCGAACCTGTGGTTGTCGATGCTGACTTTGTTGTTTCCGCCGCCCCGACAACCTCTGCGGGCGCGAGCAAATGCCGGCGCAAGCGCCAGCAACCGAACGGCGCCATCAGGGCAAACAGCCAGCTGGTGACATGGCCCAGCGTGCCCACTGCCGGTTTGTCCTGCAGCGCGTCGCCGCGCATCAGATGCCAGCCGAGATCATCAACATCCTGCGCAGTATTACTGAGCACGACAACGCCCATCTGTTGCTGCGGATCGAATGCCATGAAGCTGCGAAAACCGCCGGTGCCACCGTTGTGCCACCAGATGCGCCGTCCGTCGCGTTCCGCGATCAGCCAGCCAAGCCCCATCGCCATGCCGTTTTCATCAGCGGTCAGATGTGTTGCGTGCGCGAGTGCAGCGCCGGGCGCGCGGCCATCAAGCTGCGCCTGCAGATAGCGCAGCATGTCGTCGGCGTTCGACCAGATGCCGCCAGCCGGCGCATAGGCATCGAGATCCCAGCGCGAGGTCGCGCGCAGGTTTTCCTTGTGGCCCTGCGCCATCTTTTCTGCGTGCTCGAGTGGCGCGTGCACACTGGTCGCCTGCATTTGCAAAGGCATCAGCAAACGTGTCTGGATCAGATCAGCGTAATCGGTTCGGAGGTGGCCGGCGGTCAGTTGCCCCAGCGCCGCCGCGCCGAGATTGGAGTAAGCCAGGCGGCCACGTGTTTGCAGGGGCGCATCGCCGGCTGCCTGTGTGCGAATGAATTGCCAGATCTCGTCACGCTGCGTGCCGCGATAGGGATTGTTCGGTTGCAACAGCAGGCGCTGTATCGCTTGCGGCGAGTTCGGCATGCGCGGCAGTCCGCTGCTGTGCGTTGCCAGCTCGGCAAGCGTGATGGTCGCCACATGCGGATTGGCAAACTGATCTCCTGCACGCAGTTCGCCCAGCGTTTGCGTCAGCGACAATTCGCCGCGCGCGACTGCGTCAGCCAGCAGGTGTGCGGTAAAGGTTTTGCTGATCGAACCGATCTCGAAACGGGTTTGATCATCCAGCTGCGACCGCGCCGGATTGCCGCTGTCTCCGGCCGCTTCCCAGCCGCGGTCCTGCGGCCGTATCCAGGCGACTACGAGACCGGTGCTGCGCCGGTCCGCCACGCGTTGCTGCACCAGTTGGCGGATTTGCGCGCGCCATTGCTCGCTGCTGATCGCCGAAGTGTTTTCGGCGCGCGCATCGGCCATCACTGACACCGGCTCGCCAGCTGGCGCCGTCGTAGCGGCGCACAGCAGAATCAGTGGCACCCATATCGCGCGTCGCACGGCGCGTGCAGAACCCGGAGCGGTGAACAGCATGTTTGCGTCTCCCTGAATGCAATCGTCAATTCATCCGCCACGCATCACGCGCGTGGCCGGCAATGCCCGGTCCTCAAACGGCGCGCACACCCGCCGCGCTGAGCAGCACCAGCAGCGGCACGACACGGTCGGCCGGCACTTCGTATTCCCCGCGTCGCGGCGAACGCACCCAGCCGGCGCGATCCAGCTCGCGTAGATGGTGATAAAGCTGGCCGCTGGTGCCGAGTCCGGGCAACGTTTCGAGTTCGGCTTTGCGGCCATTGCCGGCATAGATCGCCTGCAGCAACTGCAGCCGCACCGGATGCGCCAGCGCGCTCAAGGCTGCGCTGGCCACCGACCAGTCCCGGCCCGCCAGCCCGCTTGCCGGTTGCCCCCATTGCCAGTCCAGCTGGCGCCCGTCCGGCGTCTGCACACTGCCGGCAAACACCACCGCGCCACCGGGCGGCGCCTGGGCACGCAGCGTGTCCAGCACGGCGAAACGCGCGTCGGCGGACGCCGCAGCGGGCTGGCCGACGGGTGGAGCGGCAGGCTCGAGCGCGGCCAGTCGCGCTTCGATGGCAGCCAACCGCTGTTCCAGTGACGACATGGGCAAGCCGTAATTACGTTTTTACGTACTTTCATGATGAGGCAAACGCCGGCCGGTGACAAGCCGGCTGGCGTTCGGGGGAATGCGGGCTGGTGAAGGAGTCGAGCATGTCCGGCAGCGGCGGTGGTCCGGTTGGCTCTGACTCGGCACCGTACACGCCGGCGGACATCGGCTCAGCGAATGTGCAGATCGATAGCGCCGAGAAAGCTGGCCTGCAAACGCAGTTTGTCGCCCGGTTGCAGAAACACCCGCGCCTCCTGCAACTGGCGGATGTAGCGTTCGATAGCGTATTGGCGCAGCGTGGCATCGCCGAACACCGCGCCGCTCAGCACGTACAGCACACCGCTGGCAAGGCGAAAACCGGTTGACGGCGGACGCATGACCACACCGGCCGGCGTACCGGTAAGCAGGCAGATGTCCTCGCGCCAGCGCCCTTGCGCCAGCCACGAAAACTGGTCGGAAAAATGCGTCGGGCGTGCAGCGCGATCCGCGTCAGCAACCGCTGCGAGCAGGCGTGGCAGATCCCAGATCATGTCGCGCATCGCGGCCAACTGGCGCAGCTCGTCGTTGACCGACAGCGAAAGCTGAACCTGCGCCGCAAACGCGGATGCATCATCAGGCACCACAAGCCAGGGGCCGGTCGGGAAAAAACCTGGCTGACTTTTCGCCACACCGAAGCCGCGACCACTGCCGACGTTATCGTGATCCATCTGCCGCAGCAGCAGCGCGCGGTCAGTGAAATCACCGCAGAGAAAAAATCCGATCAGGGGCGTGTCTACAAGCGCTTCCGCAGCACTGACCGGCGCCAGCACGCGCGCACAAATTTCCACTTCGTAGTCGAGCAATTGTCCGGCGCGACTGACCAGCGGCTCCTCGCGCGTTGCCAGACTGCGTTTCAGAAACAAAAACGGCTCTGCGGCTTGCTGCACTTCATCGGCGTGCTCCGGATAGTTGAAACCCAGACCGATATGATGCTGCCCGGCGCCTGCGGGACTGGCCAGTTGCTCAACATCGAGTGACTCAACACGGCCAGCCTGCAGTGCCTGATTCACCTGCGGTGCTTGCTGTTCTGGTTGTTCTTGTTGTTCTTGTAGCGCAGCACGTGCCAGCTCACGTATGCGCGCAACGCCGAGTCGCTGCAACAGACTGACCGCATCACCCTGCATGCCGGAAAGTGCTGACAGGTCCAACGCCTCGATCCGGCGATCGTGTTCGCGCAAAACAAGCAATACACGCGCCGGCTGCTCGTGCGTCTCCGCCAGCGTCAGGCCCTGTTCCAGCGGAAGTATGTCTGCCTGCGCCGATGCCGGCGCAAACGCATGCATGAACAGCATCAGTGAGCACATCCTGCGCAGCATGTTCACCTCCCCAGCCGCATGTAGTAGCCGAGACCAACAAATGTTTGTCGCGTCTCACCGCCGAACCAGCGCTGGGCGTCACCGGCATCATCCAGCAGTTCGGTAATGCCGGCGCGCAGGAACAATCCCTGATCCCGACTGAAAAACAAACCGGCATTGACCAGCAAGCTGACATCGCGCAAACCACCGGACAGCGTTCGTGTCGTGTTGCCTGTGCGTTGCGCATCATGGGCATCCACACCGAAATAGCGGCTGGTGTAAGCAGCATCGCCCCAGGTGGTTTCCAGCTCGAACGCAAACCGCCATGGGATCTGAACCGGCAGACTGTAGCCAATATTCAGCGTTGCCAATTCGCCATCGTGCACGCCATTGGCATTGCTGAACACATTCAGTTCAAGTTCCAGCTCATCATCATCCAGCCACAGATCCGGCTGCCGGTACCCGGCACTGAAACCGGCGTTGATCGCCGGTTCAATTTCCGCCATGCGTGACAACAGCGGATGTGCTGCATCCTGCTCGCGTCCGCCATCAAGATTCATGGCGAAGCCGGCGAACCAGCCGCGATCAGCGCCATGCGTCAGCGTCGCAGTCAGCCCCTCCACGCTCAGCGCCCAGTCGGCATAGCGCTGCCAGGTGATAAACATCGGCACAATTTGCGTGTCGCGACTGCCCATGTATTCGGGCACACTGGCCGCGCCGGCAATGAAAAACTCCGGCGAGTCGGCGTCGTCGGAGGTTGCCGCCTGTACCGCCATGCCCGACACGGCGAACAACAATGCGGCCGCAGCGCATTTCCGGCCCCGGAAAACACACCATTCTTTACCCGATACGTTCATGAACACACTCCGTCATACATCGTGGCGAGCATGTTCACTGACTCGTCGCCGGCTGCCTACTCGCATGCCGGACGACACGGACTACAGCGCGATGACAGCGAAATTTTCTCTTAAGAAACAACCAGTTCAGCCACGTTCCCAGTTAACCGTGGAGAGCATTACCGAAGCCGCTGTTCAGATTCTGCGCCAGGAAGGCCGGGCCGGATTCACCACCAACCATGTCGCGGAACGCGCCGGCGTCAGCATCGGCACGCTGTATCAATACTTCGCCGACAAGGACGTGCTGATCGCCGAGATCAAGCGTCAGCACTTTCACGCCCTGCGCCAGTTGATCCGCGATGCCTACATGCAACACCGGGATGCACCGCTGGCCGAGATCGTCGCCGCCTTCGTTCGTGCCAGCATCGCCGCGCACCGGATTGATCCGCAGCTGCACCGCGTGCTGAGCGAAGAATTCTCCGGATTCGATTTCAGCGAAGACGAACACGAGGACGGGCCGGCCGGTGACAAGGTGCGCCAGCAAATCGAGGCATTGCTGGAACAGCATCGTGCGTCACTGCGGCAGGGGATAGACATTCCATTGGCGGCGCGAATTTGTTACGGACTGGTGGAGAACAGCACGCACGGCGCGGTGATCCACGGCGCGCTCGCCGGCGACGGCGAGATGCTGGTCAGGGAATTGCAACTGGCGATCATGGCGTATCTGTTGCCGCCGCCAGAAACGCGCAGCTGAAAACAGGATCGGGTCAGGTCATTGCTTCGGTACGGCTCGCAGTCAGGAACACCCCGCTCGTGAAACCCTTGGGTGAGCTCAGGGCAGACGGCGTTTCCTGACTGGTTGGTATCGGTCCGACGGCGGCCTTTGTCTTTCCTGATCTGTTGCCTTCAGGCCAGTTGCTCCACCGGCGGCGCCACACGCATCACTTCGTCGATGGTGGTCAGGCCACTGGCTACTTTCAGTGCACCGCTGATGCGCAACAGGTTCATGCCTTCCTTGATCGCCTGCGAACGGATCGGCGCCACATCGCAGTCCTTGTGGATCAGTTTCTGCAAGGTCGGCGTCATCATCAGCAATTCGTAAATGCCCTGGCGACCGAGATAGCCGGTGTTGCGACATTCATCGCAACCTTTGGGCAGATAGATCACTTCCGGCAGCGGCAGTTTGAATGGCGCGATCAGCTCCGCCCAACGTTTCTGGTCCGGTGTGGTTTCCTGCTTGCAGTGCGGACACAGGGTGCGCACCAGACGCTGGGCCATGACACCGAGCACCGTGGCATTGATGAGATAGGGCGGTACGCCAATGTCGATCAGGCGCGTGATCGCCGAAGCGGCGTCATTGGTGTGCAGCGTGGACAACACCAGGTGGCCGGTCAGCGACGCCTGAATGGCCATTTCTGCAGTTTCCAGATCGCGCACTTCGCCGACCATGATGATGTCCGGGTCCTGACGCAGCAGCGCGCGCACACCGGTGGCAAATGACACGCCGATGTCGTGCTGGACCTGCATCTGGTTGAACGCCGGCTCCACCATTTCAATCGGATCTTCAATGGTGCAAACGTTGACTTCCGGCTGCGCCAGATGTTTCAGCGAGGTGTAGAGCGTGGTGGTTTTGCCGGAACCGGTCGGTCCGGTGACCAGCACAATGCCGGTGCTGTTGTGGATCAGCTGAAACCATTTCTTTTCGGTTGCGCGCTCCAGACCCAGCTCGGCGAATTTCCGCACCAGCACGTTCGGGTCAAAAATACGCGCCACCAGTTTTTCACCGAAGGCGGTCGGCAACGTGGACAGACGCAATTCCACCTCAAGGCCGGCCGGCGTCCGCGACTTGATGCGACCGTCCTGCGGTTTGCGTTTCTCGGCGACATCCATGCGGCCGAGGATCTTGAAACGCGCCAGCACCGCCTGACCGATGGCCGCCGGAAATTCATAGACTTTCTGCAACACACCGTCGATGCGAAAACGCACCAGCGATTTGTCACGACGCGGCTCCATGTGAATATCGGAGGCGCGCTGATCAAACGCATACTGCAGCAGCCAGTCCACAATACGGACAATGTGCTGATCATTGGCGTCGACTTCGCCGGAACGCGACAAATCAACCAGCTGTTCGAAGTTGCCGACGCCGAGGTTGTTGCTCTCGACGTTGGCACCGCGCACCGATTTGCTGATGTGGTAAAACTCGGTCTGGTAGCGCTTGATGGCCAGCGGACTGGTCATCACCAGCTTGATGTCTTTGCGGATGGTGTGTTGCAGCGCCGGTATCCAGTTGCGCACTTCCGGTTCGGCAGTCGCCACCGTGACATTGTCGGCGCCGACATCGACGCAGAGGATCTTGTGCCGCTGCGCGAATGGCAGCGACATCACTGCCGTTACCGCTTCCACCGGAATGCGCAGCGGATCGATGCGGAAATAGTTCATGTCGTGTTTGCCGGCCACCCACTCCGCCAGCACATCGGCGGTGAGCACATTGTTCGGTGGCGGCACCGCGCGCAATTCCAGTTTCGCGATCTGGGCAATGGCATTTTCCGGCGAGGAATTGCGCACGCGCATTTTTCCGGTCTGCAGTTGCTGATCGGAGATCCAGCCTTCGCGATGCAGTTGTTCGATCAGATCCAGGGCCTGCAAGGGTTTGTCAGGCGTGGCAGTGGCCGTGCTCATTGCGGCTCCATCGACGGATGGCGTCCATCAGTGCGGGACGCCGGTGATGGCAAAGCCTAGCGCAGAACCGCGACAGGCGGCTAGGGACGCCGGCAAATCGCGCCATCCGTATCCCGCCTTCTGCGTCACGCCATCTGTGTCACACGGCAGGCAAACGCAGGGCCGCGCAGGCGTTGGCCGTTGTCATCGCGGCGATCTGTTCCGGCGCTTCAATGCGCAGTTCACAGAGCACGCGAAAGTTCTCGAAGATGGACAGCGGCGTGTGCTGATCGGGCGGGACATCAGCGGGCGCCATGTCGGGGGCATCCGTTTCCAGCACGATGTCCGACAGCGGCAGCTCGCGCGCCAGCGCGCGGATGCGTGTCGCCCGTGTCCAGGTCATGGCACCGCCGAAACCGAGTTTGAATCCGAGCTTGCGGAAGTGCGCCGCCTGATCGGCACTGCCGGCAAACGCGTGCACGATGCCGCCCTGATCAAATTTCATGCGCCGCAGTTCCGCCAGCACGTCATCGTGCGCACGCCGGACATGCAGGACCATCGGCAAACCGGCGCGTCGGGCGATGCGGATTTGCTCGCGGAACAGAAAACGCTGACGCTCGCGACCGGCTGCATCGGCAAACGCTTCGACAAACCAGTCCAGCCCGCACTCGCCAACCGCAATCGCTGGCTGCCCGGCCAGCCAGGCCTGCAGGGCGTCGATATCCTCATCGCGATGTTCGGGCAGATAAACCGGATGCAAACCGTACGCCGGCCACCAGTGCGGCGACTCGGCACACATCGCCTGCAGCGCCGGCCACAACGCCCGCTTCACCGCCGGCACAACAATATCCGTCAGCCCGCGCGCCCGCCCCTGCTCCAGCAACGTGCGACGTTGCGACAGCAGCGGTTCAAAATCGAGATGACAATGGGTGTCGATGAGACGCATGGAGAAGGGATGCAGCGCTTGGGATGCGGAACATTCTGGCAGGAAAATGCTGACAGTGTTGGCGTGACGGACGTGATGCAGTGATGGGATTGCGCAGACTGCTGGAAGGAGGCAAGAGCGCAGGATGGGTAGAGGCCCGAAGGGCCGAAACCCATCGGTGAAATGCGATCACGCGGAGGCATGACTGCGATGGGCAGTGACGCTTTGCGCTGATGGGTTTTTCTGCGCTCGACCTATCCTGCGTGTTAGTCATTGCGAACCGTAATGTACGAGTGCTGGGCTGCGACGCTTTACGCCGATGGGTTTCGCTGCGCTCTACCCATCCTACGGCGGGCTGGCGTCCGCTTTTGCGGCGCGCGCCGCGCAAAAGCCGGCACCGAAACCAGTGGCGAATGAAACGGCGACATCGCCGCAAAGAAGCAAATTTGCCTGATGCACTCATCACGAAACAAAAAGGGCCGGAGACCGGCCCTTTTTTTTCACGCGCTCAGCTGTGTTCGCGCGTTTCGAAGAACTGCACGTCCGGGTAACGTTCCTGGGTCAGGCGCAGGTTGACGTTGGTGGGTGCCAGATAGGTCAGGCCTTCAGCGCCGTCGAGGGCGAGGTTGTCGAAACAGCGCTCCTTGAATTCCTCGAGCTTTTTCTCGTTGTCGCACTTCACCCAGCGGGCGGTGGTGACGTTGACGGTTTCGTAGGAGCAGTCGACGCCGTATTCGCTTTTCAGGCGATAGGCAACAACGTCGAACTGCAGCAAGCCGACCGCACCGAGGATCAGTTCGTTGCTGTTGAACGGACGGAACACCTGGGTCGCGCCCTCTTCCGACAACTGGATCAGGCCTTTCTGCAACTGTTTGCTTTTCAGCGGATCGCGCAGACGGACGCGACGGAATAACTCCGGTGCAAAATGCGGAATGCCGGTGAATTTCAGCTGTTCGCCGAGCGTGAAGGTGTCGCCGATCTGGATCGTGCCGTGGTTGTGCAGACCGATGATGTCGCCCGGATAGGCTTCTTCGACATGCTCGCGATCGCGGGCCATGAAGGTCAGCGCGGTGCCGAGATTGACCTCGCGGTTCAGGCGCACCTGCATGGCCTTCATGTTCTGTGTGTAACGGCCGGAGCAGACACGCGCAAACGCAATGCGGTCACGGTGCGCCGGGTCCATGTTGGCCTGGATCTTGAACACGAAGGCGGTGAACTTTTCTTCGCTGGCGAGCACGTCGCGCTGCACCGCCTGACGATGCGAAGGCGCGGGTGCCCATTCGACCAGACCGTCGAGCATTTCCTGAACGCCGAAATTACCCAGCGCGGTGCCGAAAAATACCGGCGTCTGCTTGCCGTCGAGAAACAGTTGCAGATCAAAGCTGTGGCTGGCGCCGCGCACCAGCTCCAGTTCGTCGCGGAATTCGGCAGCTATGTCGGCGCCAACTTCGGCGTCGAGCTCGGGATTATTCAGGCCCTTGATCACGCGACGTTCCTGGATCGTGTGGCCCAGTCCGGTCTGGTACAGGTAGAACTCGTCGCGCAGCAGGTGATAAATGCCCTTGAACAGCTTGCCCATGCCGACCGGCCAGATCACCGGCGCGCACTGGATTTTCAGCACGCTTTCGATTTCATCCAGCACATCAATCGGCGGCCGGATATCGCGGTCCATCTTGTTGATGAAGGTGAGGATCGGCGTCGCGCGCAGACGGCAGACTTCCATCAGTTTGATGGTGCGATCTTCCACACCCTTTGAACCGTCAACGACCATCAGCGCCGAGTCGACGGCAGTGAGCGTGCGGTAGGTGTCTTCGGAAAAATCTTCGTGCCCGGGCGTGTCGAGCAGGTTGACGACGTGATCGCGATACGGGAATTGCATCACCGAAGTGGTGACGGAAATGCCCCGCTGGCGCTCCAGCTCCATCCAGTCCGAGGTCACGGCCTTGGCCGATTTGCGGCTCTTGACCGCACCGGCAACCTGAATCGCTCCGCCGTGCAGCAGCAGCTTTTCGGTAATGGTGGTTTTACCGGCGTCAGGGTGGGAAATGATGGCGAAGGTGCGCCGGCGGGCGACTTCCTGGGCAAAGGTATTCATCGGGCTCTGGCTACGGGCTCTGGCAACAGGCTCTGGGAGCGGAACGCGGGTCGGGCCGACCCGGAAGGGCGGCGATTATACCCGAGCCTTGGCAGACCGGCCGGAACGGCTCAGTCGGCCAGATCACGAACCATGACGATGCCGTCTTCCCGGCCGTTGGCCGCCGGGTAATAGCCCTTGCGCTGGCCAACCTCGCGGAAGCCCATTTTCAGGTAAAGCTGCTGGGCGCCGGCGTTCGAGACACGCACTTCAAGGAACACCCGCTGGCAGTGCCGGTCGCGGGCACGCTGCAGCAGCTCGTCCATCAGCAGTTCGCCCAGCCCCTGACGGTGCAGCGTCGGGTCGATGGCGATGTTCAGCAGGTGCGCTTCATCCAGCACGTACTGGACCACCGTGTAGCCCAGGATCACGCCCTGTCGCTCCAGCGCCAGACACTCGTAGGCGCCGGTGACACAGTCATAGAACAGGCCGTAACTCCACGGAATGGGATAGGCGCGACGCTCGATGGACATGATCTCGTCGAGATCGGCCTTGCTGATCCGGCGCAGCAGCCGGCCCTGCCCCAGCGCCTTGTTGTCCTGTAGCAGCTTCATGCGCCGAAGATGTCCCTGCCGTCCACGGTGTCAGCCTGCGGGCGCCAGACTGGCCAGCACACGCAGATCGTCCCAGGCCAGGCGCTTGAGCGCGGCATGGCGACGCAGCGCGTCGGGATGATCGGTGGCCACCACCGGGCCGAGCGAGGTGACATGGGCGCGGGCACGGGCGCGGGCGAGCTCCATGCCGAGCACGGCCTGACAGGCCCGCTCGCCGAGCAGCAATACACGCGCGGCGCCCAGCGGTTCACCCTGCCCGTGGGCGATGGCCACCGCCACCTGCTCCGGCGCCAGATCAATGCTGGCCAGCATCGCGGTCAGCAGCGGGCCGGGCCGACCGCGCCCGACAACTGTGGCGTCAGCGGCTTCTGCCGGCGTCGCCACCACCAGCAGCAGTGCGGCATCGGCGGCGCCCCAGATGCGGGCACCGCGGATCACCGTCCCTGCCGCGTCGCCTGATGTCGGGCTCGGGCCAAGCGTCGCTCTGCCCGGAACAGCGCTTGCCGGAACAGCGGAAGCTGCAGTCGCGGATGCTGGAGATGTGGAAGCAGGTGCCGTTGATACCGGTGGCTTTGTCGCACCTGACAGGGCGGCGACCAGTTCCGGCTTCAGGGCGGAGCCGCGGCGAGAGTCAGCCACAAGCGACGGGGTCGCGTCAGTAGCCGCGCGCAGGTTTTCCTGCTCGCTGGCGGCGGCGATGCGCGCCGGCTCGGTTCCGGCGGTCGCGAACTCGCCCGCCGGTTCCGGCGCGCCGGCCTCATCAGCCAGCGGACCCGCCGAACGCGATAACCAAACGGTCACGCCCATATCGGTCAGCAAATCGGCTTGTGTACGGCTCAGGCGCATGGACGGCGGGACTTCCGGGTTGGCGATCACGGGGTGCATACCTTAAGCCGGCGCCCGCCACTTGTCGAAGGGCGCGGCGGGGCCGAACCGGACAACGCGCGCAGGCGACGCTTGATGACGGGGCGGGAGACGGGCCGCCACGGCCAAAACAACAACGCCCGCAGTGCTGCGGGCGTTGTTGTTTTGCAAAGTTCCGGGTTGTGCACAATCCCGGATGGGCCAGTGTTCCGGCGGACGCCCGCCGCGCTCAGTGCACGTGCGGATGCAGGCGCGACTCGACGCTTTCCAGTGAGTTCAGCGCGTGCAGATAGGCTTTCACCGAGGCGACAACGATGTCGAGATCGGCGCCGTGGCCGGTGACGATGTGCTCATCGCGCTCGACACGGACATTCACTTCCACCTGCGAATCCATGCCCTTGGTCACGGCGTTGACGGTGAACTCCTGAATGTTCGCGTCTTTGCCGAGGATCTGGTTGACGGCGCGATACGCGGCATCCACCGGACCATTGCCCTTGGCATCCGCGCGCGTTTCCTTGCCGTCCACGGACAGCACCAGATCCGCCTGCGGTGTTTCGCCGGTTTCCGAATGCACCTTGATCGAGACCAGACGCAGCGCTTCGTTGAATTCGATTTGCTGGCTGTCCTTGGCGATGGCGAGCAGATCGTCATCGAAAATTTCGTGCTTCTTGTCAGCCAGATCCTTGAAGCGCGCAAACGCGGCGTTCAATTCCTGTTCGCTGGAAAACTCGACACCCAGCGTCGCCAGATGCGCCTTGAAGGCGTTGCGGCCGGAGTGCTTGCCGAGCACCATGCGGTTCTCTTTCCAGCCCACATCCTCGGCACGCATGATCTCGTAAGTTTCGCGATTTTTCAGCATGCCGTCCTGATGGATGCCCGATTCGTGGGCAAAGGCATTGATGCCGACGATGGCCTTGTTCGGCTGCACGGCGAAACCAGTGATGCGCGATACCAGCTTCGACGCCGGGACAATCTGCGTGGTGTCGATGTCGGTGTACACCGGAAAGAAATCCTTGCGGGTACGCACCGCCATGACAATTTCTTCCAGCGACGCATTGCCGGCGCGTTCACCCAGACCGTTGATGGTGCACTCAACCTGACGCGCGCCGAAGCTGACCGCTGACAGCGAATTGGCCACTGCCAG
This sequence comes from Permianibacter sp., assembly GCA_041913605.1. Lineage (GTDB taxonomy): Bacteria > Pseudomonadota > Gammaproteobacteria > Enterobacterales > Permianibacteraceae > Permianibacter. The sequence continues at coordinate 117,789 of JAYSEY010000013.1, read as the reverse complement.
GCCCAGGTCGTTGTGGCAGTGCACGGAGAACACGGCTTTGTCGCTGTTGGGAATGCGGCGGATCAGTTCGCCGATCATTTCGCCGTACTGCTTGGGCATCGCGTAACCGACGGTGTCGGGAATGTTGATGGTGCGCGCGCCGGCGTCGATCACTTTCTCGATGATGTGGCAGAGGAAATCAATTTCCGAACGGCCAGCATCTTCACAGGAAAACTCGACGTCATCGACCAGATTGCGTGCTCGCGTCACCGCGCGCACCGCCTGCTCGACCACCCGCTCCGGTTCCATCTGCAGCTTGAACTTCATGTGGATGGGCGAGGTGGCGATGAAGGTGTGAATGCGCGCACGTGCGGCCGGCTTCAGCGCTTCGGCGGCGGCATCAATGTCCTTGTCCAGCGCCCGCGACAGCGAGCACACAGTGCTGTCCTTGATGATGCTGGCCACGGCTTTCACGGACTCGAAATCGCCGGGGCTGGCAATGGCGAAACCGGCTTCGATCACATCGACCTTGAGACGTTCAAGCATGCGCGCCACGGCGAGCTTCTCGTCCTTGTCCATCGATGCGCCGGGGCTTTGTTCGCCGTCACGCAGGGTGGTGTCGAAAATGATTAGTTTGTCTTGCGAGGCCATGATGACCAACTCCCGTCTCGTCTCGGTGCGCCGATGCGCTGTCACTCGTTTTAGCCAGCGGATCATAACGCCGCCGGCGAATCCGCCCAACCCGGCCAGCCGGTGATCCGCTTAGAATGTTTGTTCGATCAACGTTGCCGGCCGGAACGCCGGTGTTTTCGCGGGAATATGCACATGTCTTGCCCTGACGCAGACTGGGTAAAGCCGGTTGTGGACGGTCTTGCCGAGCGCGACTGGCTGGTACTGGACGCCGCCTTCGGACCGGCACTGGCCCACGCACTGCGCGATGAACTGGCCGCCAGCGACCTGCAACGTGCCGCTGTCGGTCGCGGCGATGCACGCCAGCTCGACACCCGGGTGCGCAACGACAGCACCGCCTGGCTGGATGCCGCACGGGGACCGGCGCAAGCGGCATTCCTGGCCCGCATGGACCTGCTGCGCGCAGCGCTGAACCAGCGTTTTTTTCTCGGCCTGCAGGATTACGAGGCGCACTTCGCCCGCTATCCGGCCGGCGGCTTCTACACCCGTCATCTGGACAGTTTCCGCAGCGCCGAAGGCCGGCCGGGCAACCCGCGCCGCGTCTCGACCGTGTATTACCTGAATGAAGGCTGGCAGGACGCGGATGGCGGTTGCCTGCGCATTTACGACGGCGACAAGGCTGTCGCCGATGTCGCACCGCAGGCCGACCGGCTGGTGGTTTTCCTGTCGGAAACGGTCGCCCACGAAGTGCTGCCGGCGCGCTGCGAACGGCTCAGCATCGCCGGCTGGATGCGCGTGGCGGAATAGCGATTGCAGTCAATGCGCTGAATTGATTTCTACCCCATTCCGCAACACGGCCGCAGGCTCTTCCACGCAGGCTTTCCCGCGCAGGCTCGCCCGTGAACCTCAGCCTGCGCGTAATGCTCCCGCCTGCATTCGATGCCCTTTCCCGCTCGCACTGAGACAGGACAAACACGCCCTGCCGCGCACGAACGTGCAGGCTGCGATCACGCGCTGCTCAGGGGACCTTGTACACCACCTTGACGCTGGCATCGGCCGCCGACGCGTCGATGTAGCCGATCATGTTCGGATTGGCAGCGATCAGTTTCTTCACGTCAGCATCGGTGCCGACATCCTTGGGCGGCGTGCCCTTGCCGGTGAACACCAGTTGCGACCAATACGACTTCAGTTGCGCGGCATTTTTCTTCACCACCGCATCATTGAACTTGTCACGCGCCGGCGCGCCTTCGTTCTGGTTGACCGGCACGGCTTGTTCGCCGCCGGGAAATGTTTTGGCCTTGCCGAGAAACAAGCGGCTGATGTCGTCTTCGCTCAGGCTGGAAAAAGTCGCCGATGGGTGCACCACCACCACCAGTTCCGCCAGAGCCGGCATGGCCAGCAAGGCGTTGGCAAGCAGGCTGGCGGCAAGCACGGTGCGGACACGGAAATTGCGCATGGGTACGCTCCTTATTCGGGTATCGGGACAGTGTGGCGTCGCGCGGGCACGCGCGCTCAGAACACTGCCTGGACAGCAAATTTCAGAACCGTGGCGTCTTCGTTGGCCATTTCATCTTCAACGTCCTGCAGCTCAAGCTTGAACGCCGTTGACGCAGTAAAGTCCCAGCGCACGCCGACACTATTGGCGGTCAGCTCCGTGACATTGGCTGCAGCAGCGCCGGCAAGCACCGCACGCAAGCCTTGCACGGACGGCACCGGCAAGTTGGGAATGCCAGTGACCAGATCCACGCCTTCATCTTCGGCGCGCGAATGGGTGAAATGCAGCAACACATCGCCAAAACGCCAGCCCAGCATCACGTAGCCGCGCTTGTCTTCGGAAAATGGCGACGTGTCCACTTCAAAGGTGATTTGCTCGGCCACCGCGAGAAAGCTGCCGGTATCCACCGACAAGGCAATCGCCTTGAATGTTGCGTCGTCGTCTTCCACGCGCAAACGGCCAGTGTCGTAACTGCAACCGAGCAGGCCACAGGTTTGGGTCACTGCCGCAGCAAGCTGATCAAACTGATCCACCTGAATATCAATGGTGGCCCGGTGATAGCCGACACGGCCAGTGAACCATCCGCGCGACACCTGCAGGGCGATACCGGTCTGGTTGCTCAGCTCGGTATCCAGCACCGAGCCGTTCAGCTCGAATTCGTCCTTCAGCGCACCAAAATAGCCTTGCAGCTGCAAGTCAAACGCACCCAGCGATCCGGTCCAGACCAGATCGACACCCTGAATATTGTTGAACGGCAGGTAGTACACCTCGAACGGCGGCGTGATCCATGAATAGGCATAGCCGACATCGACAAAATCCGAATACAGGTACAGGGGCATGCGCAGTCGGCCGATGCGTCCGGTCAGGTGATCGGTGAATGCGTAGCTGAGATACGCCCACTCGGCATCGAGTTCGTAGTCTTCGGTACCCCGCGCGACGAACTGGCCGGTTGCAGTCAGTTTGTCGGCAATCGGCGCCGAGACTTGCAACCCGAACAGCGTGTCGGCATCAAAGCTGAAATCCTTGTCGCCGTATCCGGCATAGCTGTAGTTGCGGTTGTCGATGCGACCGCCACCTGCGGAAAGAAAGCCGGAAAAACTGACTTCGGCCAGCGCCGGCAAGGCCATCGCGCCCAGCGCAATGGCGAGTACGGCGGGTCTGAATGTCTTGCGCATGATTCCTCCTGCTCCGGGACAATCACAGCGCCTGGGGCGCCTTCATTTACGCCGGACTGTGCTTCGCGCGCAGAACGGCTTTGGTGCTCGCTGACCGTGCGTTCGACTGGGGCTGTTGTTCGTGCTTGCCATCACACCCGGCACCAGCGCTGCCAGCACAAATCAAATCGCAAATTGCCGCGCCACCGATTCCAGCTTGCTGGCAAGGCCGGCAAGTTCCTGGCTGGCTTCGGACAGGCGATTGGCGCTGGCCGAGGTATGCGCGGCATGTTCATTGATGGCCGAGACATTGCTGACGATGGTGTGCGCAACGCGCTGCTGCTGCTCGGTGGCGGAAGCGATGCGCACGTTCATCTCGGTGATGCCGGTAACGGTGCGGGTGATGGCTTCCAGTCGCTCGCCGGCGGCGCCGGAATTGTTGACGCTGATCTCGGCCGACTGCGTGCCCTTGCTCATCACGTCAACCGCGCTGCGCGCCGCACTTTGCAGGCGTTCGATCATGCCCTGAATCTCGGCAGTCGATTGCTGTGTGCGTGAAGCCAGCGTGCGCACTTCGTCAGCCACCACGGCAAAGCCGCGGCCCTGCTCGCCGGCACGCGCGGCTTCGATGGCGGCATTGAGTGCCAGCAGGTTGGTTTGTTCGGCAATGTTGCGGATGACATCGAGAATGGTGCCAACCGCCGCACTGTCCGCATCCAGCTGGCGGATCACATCGGCGGCCTGACGGACATCGCCGGCCAGCGTTTCGATCTGGCGCACTGTTGCCTGCACGACCCGCAATCCATCCTTGGCCTGCACGTCGGCGTCGCGTGCCGACTGCGCCGCGTCGGCGGCGCTGTGCGCCACGGCCTGCACGCTCTGGTTCATTTCCGTGACCGCATGTTGCACATCACGACCGCCGCGCTGTTGCTCTTCGACCTGCAGGCGGGTTTCGTCGGTGACTTTGTGCAGACGTTTGGCCAGCTCGGCCAGCGGCAGCGCCGTGGCCACCACGTCGCCGATGATGCCCTGCAATTTGGCGACGAAGGCATTGAAGTATTCGACCAGTTCGCCGATCTCGTCGCTGCTTTCCTTTTTCAGCCGGCGGCGCAGATCGCCATTGCCCTGCGCAATATCACGCAGCGAATCGACAACATTGCCGATGTTCCGGCGCAGCGCGGCGGCGATGGCGATGGCGACACCAAACAGGAAAGCGACCGTCAGCAATCCCAGCCCGACGCCGATGCCGACGGCGGTCTGCGCTGTGGTATTGGCACTTTCGATACTGGAGTTGAATGCATTCAGGCGCTCGTCGCGGAAAGTGGTCAAGGCCGATTCAGCCGCGTTGAACTGGCTGGCCATGCGTTCTGCCGCCGACTGGATGCTGCTCATGTCGGCCGTGCCGGCCAGCATGCCCTCGGACAGCGGCACCGCCGTGCCCAGCCAGGTTTCGATGTGCCGGGCGATGGCCTGCACTTCGCTGGCGGATTCGGCGTCCAGCTGGCCGAGCGCTGCAACCTCGGTTTTGAGTTTGTCGGCAGTGGATTTGGCCGCGGTCAGCGCGTCGGCCTCGCCCGCCGAGACCGCCGACTGCAGGCCGTCACGGACGCTGCGCAGCGTCACCAGATGCCGCTCTGCAGCCTGCAACAGCGGAAAATGCACGTCGCGCACCCGCTCGAGACTGTCGACGTTGGCGCTTGCCGTCAGGTAGGCGTACGTCAGATAGATTGCGAAACCAATGCCCCCGGCCCAGGGAATAACCAACACCTTGGCACGGATCGACAAGCCACTCAGCCACTGCATCTGATGCTACTCCCCACCCATCCACGACTTTGCGCGTCTGCCGGCGTGCGCCGGCTGTTTGTCAGCAAGTGTAGAAGTGACGGGCATTTCTGCCAGTTTCCGGCGCCACAGGCGGTTTCCGGGAATTCTGCAAAGCCCGCCCCGGTCGCAGCCGGCTTTGTTATCCTCGCCGCTCCCCGCCGGCCGCACCAACGCAGTGCCGCCGGCTGCAACTTTGTGGAAACCCCATGCGCGCACTGGTTCTGTTATCGGCTTTTATCTCCGGCTTCGCGGTCATGACCCTGGAACTGCTCGGCGGCAAGTTGATTGCGCCGTGGTTCGGCGGTGACATCTATGTCTGGGGCAGCATCATCACGGTGTTCATGGCGGCCCTGTCCATCGGCTACCTGATCGGCGGCCGGCTGTCGGTCTGGCGCGCCAACCTGCGTGTCTACGCCTGTATCTTCTTTATCAGCGCCCTGCTCATCCTGCCCATGCTTTACGGCGCCGACGTGTTGCTGGAAAACATCTTCGACATCACCGAAGACGCCCGCTACGGCTCGCTGCTGGCGTCCGCCGGACTGTTCATGCTGCCCTCGACGGTGATGGGCATGGTCTCGCCCTACTCGGTGCGACTGCTGACCCAATCACGCGAAACCTCCGGCGCCAGTGCCGGCTTCCTGTACTTCGTCTCGACACTCGGCAGCGCGCTGGGCACGCTCGCCACCAGCTTCTTTCTCGTGGTCTGGTTCGAGATCAACCAGATCATCCTCACCACGGCACTGACCATGGCTGGCGTCGGCGTGGTGCTGCTGATCGCGGCGAGGAAAACACCATGAAAAAATTGGGCCTGACGATGCATCTGCTGAAAAATGTTCTCCGCTCCCTGCACAGCCTGAACGGACTTTTGCTGCTGGCCCTGCTGGTCAGTGGCGTCAGCAACCGGGCACTCGCCGGCGGCGAGATCCGGCTGGTGCACGAGGAACGCTCGCTGTACCGAAACATCCTCATCACCGAAGACAACGATCGTCGCTGCATGCGTTTCATGCTGCATGCCAAAGCCACACACAACCAGTCGTGCATGTATCTCGATAACGATCAGGAACTGGTGTTTGAATACACGCGCATGACGGTGGCCGCGGCAATCACCCATGACGCGCCAAAACGCATCCTGATCATCGGTCTGGGCGGCGGTTCGCTGCCGCGCGCCTTCAATCATCTGTGGCCAGAAGCCGAGATCACCTCCGTGGAAATCGATGTCGCGGTGGTCAAGGCGGCGCAGAAGTGGTTCGGCTACGCGGAAAATGCCCGCATCAAAACCGGCATCGCCGATGCACGCGTGTTCGTCAAACGCGCACTGAAGAACAAGCAGCAATGGGATCTGGTGGTGCTCGATGCCTTCAATGGCGACTACATTCCCGAGCACCTGATGACCCGCGAGTTTCTTGAGGAAGTGCGCGGCGTGCTGGCCAGCGGCGGCAAAGTCATTGCCAATACTTTTTCGACCAGCAAGCTCTACCACCACGAATCGACCACTTACGCGGCCGTGTTTCCGGAGCTGAAAATGCTCCGCGCTGAAGGCGGCAACCGTGTGCTCATCGCATCGATGGCGCCCATCGCATTGCCGCTCAGCGCCGAGCGCCAGGCGCACTGGCAGCCACAACTGGCACCACTGGGCGTTAACATCGAACGCATCCAGCAGCTGCTGAAACCGGCAGACTGGGATCGCAATGCCCGCGTGCTGACCGATCAGTTTTCGCCGGCCAATATTCTCAAACATTGATGCGATCATCGGGTCATGAACCGGCGTACTTGATCCCTTCACCAAGTGCCGAACACGCTCACGCAGCCGTTGGTGGCGAGCCTGTCTAACAATAAGTAGCCGAAAGCCAGACGTCATTTTGTTCATCCTTCGACAGGCTCAGGATGAACAGGGGTACGAGATCAACGCCTCCCTGACGCCAGGCATCACAGGCTGAAAAGTTGGTACCGGTAAAAAAAAGGACGCCGCTGCGTCCTTTTTGTTTTTGCCAGCACGGTGACATGCAGCGCCCTGCTCAGCGCAAGGCACTGTCCAGATCATCGCGCAGATCATCCAGCGCCTCGATGCCCACGGACAGGCGCACCAGATTGTCGTGGATACCGAGTTTCTGTCGCGCCTCTGCCGGCACCGAAGCGTGCGTCATGATCGCCGGATGTTCGATCAGACTCTCGACGCCGCCGAGACTTTCAGCCAGCGCGAAGATGCGCACCCGCTCAAGAAAGCGTCTGGCCTCCGGCAAACCGCCTTTCAGAAACAGGGTGATCATGCCGCCGAAACCACGCATTTGCTGATGCGCTATGGTGTGCTGCGGATGACTGTCCAGACCGGGATAAATCACCCGGTCAACTGCCGGGTGCTGCGCCAGCCATTCAGCGAGTGCAGCCGCGGAGGCGTTATGCCGTTCCATGCGCAGCGACAGGGTTTTCACGCCGCGCAGCGCCAGATAACTGTCCATCGGACCGGCCACACTGCCAATCGCGTTTTGCAAAAAGCTCAGCTGCTCTGCCAGTTCACGTTCGCGCGCCACCAGCAAACCACCGACCATGTCGGAATGACCGTTGATGTACTTGGTGGCTGAATGCATCACCAGATCAGCACCCAGCAACAGCGGCTGCTGGTTGAATGGCGTGGCAAACGTGTTGTCGACCACGACCCGTACGCCCTGCGCGCGCGCTTCCTCGACAATCATGTTGATGTCGCAGACTTTCAGCATCGGATTGCTGGGGGTTTCCACCCAGATCATGCGGGTGTTGGGCCGGAATGCGGCGCGCAGCGCCGCGCGATCCGTGAGATCAACCATCGAGAACTGCAGGTTCATCGATCGCTTGCGCACCTTGTCGAGCAAACGGAACGTGCCGCCATACACATCGTCCATGACGATCAGATGATCGCCAGCATTGAGCAATTCCAGCGCTGTCGCCGTCGCGGCCATACCGGACGCAAACGCAAAGGCCTGCACACCGGCTTCAAGATTGGCAATGCAGCGCTCGTAGGCAAAGCGGGTCGGATTGTGCGAACGCGAGTACTCATAGCCCTGATGAACGCCGGGGCTGCTTTGCACATAGGTCGAGGAGAAGGACACCGGCGGCATCACCGCGCCGGTTGCCGGATCGGGGCGTTGACCGGCGTGAATCACGCGGGTATCAAAATGCAGCTTGTCAGCATTCATGCTCAGACTCCGGGAGTTTGCGCGGGGGCCGGATCAATCGGACACGTTCAGTCGGTTCAGGTCAATCAGACTGTGTCGCGTCGCGGAAACATCGCCGCACTCAGCGGAGCCGTTCCAGACTCAACGCCAGTTGACGAAAAATCAGTTCAGCAGCAGCCGCAGCGCGAGCAGTATCAGCAACACACCGAGCAAACGATCAAACCAGACTCCGGCGCGCAGAAAACGCGAACGGATCGCCGGTTGCACCATCACCCACGCGACCAGACAAAACCACAGCGCCGTGATGACTATCATCCAGATGCCATATCCGAGCAGCACCGGCAGCGGTGTTTCGGCGCCGATCACTGTGGTGAACAAGGTAAAAAAGAACAGTGTCGCTTTCGGATTCAGCGCATTGGTCATGAAGCCGGTCACCCATGCGCGTCGCCGGCGCGGCGCATCGCCGGTCTTCGGCGTATCACCCACCGGCGCAAGACCCTGCGAACGCAGGCATTGCAGCGCCAGCCAAAGCAGATAGGCGGCGCCGAGACTGCGCGCGATCAAAAAGATTGTTGCGTCGCTGCGGATCAGCGCGGCAAGACCGAGCAGCGAATACGCGACATGCACGGCAATGCCGCAACCGATGCCGATGGCGGTCCAGACGCCAACGCGCAATCCGTGTTGCACACTTTGCCGCACCGTCATCAGGAAATCCGGCCCCGGACTCATGACAGCAAGCAGATGTGCCAGCGCCATCAGCGAGAATTGCGTCCACAACATGCTGCTGCTCATCAGGAACACCGTTTCAGATCAGGCCGTTCTGGCGCAGCCACTCATCGTTGTAGACCTTGGACACATAGCGCGTTCCGGTATCGCAAACCAGTGTCACCACGCGCTTCGCGGTCGTTTGCGCGCGACAATAACGCAGCGCTGCCGCGAGCAAGGTTCCAGTGGAAGAGCCGCCCATGATGCCCTCACGCACCAGCAATTCGCGCGACGCCTGCATCGACTCCCGATCCGGAATGGCGTAAGCATGCGACACCAGTGACATGTCACAGATCGCCGGAATGAAATCCTCGCCTATGCCTTCAACCAGCCAGCTGCCTGCTTCACCGAGTTGCCCGGTGCGATGATAGGGTTCCAGAATTGAACCCTGCGGATCAGCGAGCACAATGTCCACGTGCGGATTTTTTTCCCGCAAATAACGCCCGACGCCGGACAGTGTTCCGCCGGATCCCACGCCCACCACAATCGCATCCATGTCGCCCGCCATCTGTTGCCAGATCTCCGGACCGGTGCTGCGGTAATGCGCCTCGACGTTGGCCGGATTGGCGAACTGATTGACAAACCACGCGCCCGTTTCTCGGGCAATGCGCGCGGCCATGTCCTGGTAATACTCCGGGTGACCTTTTGCAACATCGGACCGCGTGCGCAACACCTGTGCGCCCATGGCGCGCAGATTGTGTTCCTTCTCCATGCTCATCTTGTCGGGCAGAACAATGATCAGCCGGTAGCCCTTCTGCGCCGCGATCAGCGCCAGACCGAGGCCGGTGTTCCCGGCCGTTGCTTCGATCAACGTATCACCGGGTTTGATGGCACCGGCGGCTTCGGCAGCGTTGATCATCGACAGCGCGATGCGGTCCTTGATCGAACCGCCCGGATTCATCGACTCCAGCTTGCCGAACAGCGCACACATCCCGACATCCAGATGGCCAAACTTCACCATCGGCGTATTGCCGATCAGTTCAAGCACCCCGTTTTTTGCGCGCATCCTGTTTCCACGTCAAAGCGGTTTCCGGGCGGATGTTTACTCTAGCACCGCGAATCACCGGCGGTACGCCGACTGCGCTCACGAGCTTTGAAGACGGCAAGGTTATGGAATTGAAATTGGCGCCATCTGGATGCAGACAGCAGCAAACCAATTCACTGAAGCCTGTCCGCACGCCGCTTGCCTGCGCGCCGCTTGTCTGCGCACAACACGGGGCCGAAATCGCACCGTTCTGGTATGGCCGGCGACAACGACATCGGTATACTCGGCGGCGTTTTGAACGCGAAATGATGGCTGGCAGACCGCAGTCTGAATGCAATGTGTAGCGGATACGTGCAGGGCCTGGCCCGCATAAGCGGCGCAGTGTGGAGTACCGCATCCGGATGACACTCTGCGCGAGCGCACATTTGTCTGACCGGCCGCCGTCATGCGCAAGCGTAGGCAAGAGCAACGCATCAATTACATCACCGAGAACAGGGAATCACCATGCTTGATCGCGCAAAAGCAGTCGACGAACAGTTCACCCTTCGTCTGCGCAACGCGGATTTCCCGGCGGCTCTGCGCCGCCTGACACCGGCCCAGGCCGGTATGGACCGCGAAACTTTCATTGAATTGTTCAGCTCGCAGCTCATTTCCCGGCATCTCGATCTGCGCGCCCGCATCCTGAAAGATCAGGGCCTGGGTTTTTACACCATCGGCTCCAGTGGCCACGAAGGCAATGCCGCCGTCGCCAAGGTGTTCCGTCACACAGACATGGCTTTCCTGCATTACCGCAGCGGCGCATTCATGGTGCAGCGTTCGCGCCATTTGCCGGACATTGATCCGATCCGCGATCAGATGCTGTCGTTTGTCTGCAGCAAGTTTGATCCGATTTCCCAGGGTCGCCACAAGGTGTTTGGCTCCGTGCCACTCTGGGTGCCGCCGCAAACCTCAACCATCGCTTCGCATCTGCCCAAAGCGGTCGGCGCTGCGCAGGCGTTGGGACGCATGAAACGCATCGGTCTGGCTCCGGCCATCCCGGGTGACAGCGTGATCCTGTGCAGCTTTGGCGATGCATCGCTCAATCATGCGACATCGCAATGCGCGTTCAACACGGCCGAGTACTGGCAAGCCCGTGGCGAGGATCTGCCCATTGTCTTTATCTGTGAAGACAATGGGATTGGCATCTCTACACCGACACCGGACAACTGGGTACGCAAAACCAACGAACGGCGAGGCTTGCACTACATCAATGCACAAGGCCTGCATCTGCCGGACATCTGGCTGGCCGCACAGGAAGCAGAAGAAGTCGCGCGCATCGAACGTCGCCCGGTATTCCTGCACATCAACACCATCCGGCTGATGGGTCACGCTGGCAACGACACCGAAAGCCAGTACCACGCACAGCGCCAGATTGAAGAAGCCGAAGCCCAGGACCCGTTGCTGCACAGCGCACGGATTGCCATTGAAAGCGGATTCCTGACTGCAGATGGCGTGCTGGAACTTTATGAACGCATACGCGCAGAGGTCGCGCTGGCCAGCGACGCCGCACTGGCAACGCCGAAGCTGGACAATGCCAGCGATATCGTCGCGGCACTTGCTCCGCAACGCGCGGCAAAGCCCTTGCCACCGACACCGAATGCGGCACAACGCGAAGCAGCGCTCGGTCGTGCTTACGGCCAACTCACGGAAAAACGCACACTCGCCAATCTCATCAATCTGGCGCTGACCGATCTGATGATCCAGTATCCGCAGCTGGTGATGTTTGGCGAAGACGTCGGCAAGAAAGGCGGGGTCTATCGCGTCACGGCCGATCTGCAATCGCGGTTTGGCGAACCGCGTGTGTTCGACACGCTGCTGGATGAAACGTCAATTCTGGGTGCAGCCATCGGCTTCGGACACGTCGGCCTGCTACCCATGCCGGAGATCCAGTTTCTCGCCTACACGCACAACGCCGAAGATCAAATCCGCGGAGAGGCAGCGACGCTGTCGTTCTTCTCCAGCGGTCACTACAGCAACCCGATGGTGATCCGCATCGCCGGCCTCGCCTACCAGAAAGGCTTCGGCGGGCACTTCCACAACGACAACGCGTTTGCATTCCTGCGCGAGATCCCGGGTGTGATCCTGTGCATTCCGTCCAAAGGCGAAGATGCCGCGCGCCTGCTGAAGACCTGCGTACAACTTGCCGACGAGCAGAAACGCGTCGTGGCCTTCCTTGAGCCCATCGCCCTGTATCACACCAAAGATCTGCACGAGAAAAATGACAACGGCTGGCTCTTCACCTACCCCGCCGAAGCCGCCCCCCTGCCCTACGGCGAACCCGGCGTACACGGACAAGGCAAAGATGTCGCCATCATCAGCTACGGCAACGGCTACTACCTGTCGCGGCAGGCGGAAAAAGTCCTTTCCGAACAACACAATATCGCCGCCACCGTCATCGACCTGCGCTGGGTAGCCCCCTTGCACACCGACAAACTGATGCCTTTGCTGAAGGGCTTCAAACACGTGCTGATAGTCGACGAGTGCCGAAAAACCGGCTCATTGTCCGAAGAAATCATCACCGCAATGGTCGAGCAACTGCCCGTGATGCCGAAAGTGAAACGCGTAACGGGTGTGGACAGCTTTATTACGACCGGTACGTCGTGGCAGTACTTGCTGCCATCCATGGAAGACATCGTTTCAGCGGTTGTCACCTTGCGGCAGAAGTAAACCTCCCCGGCGTATGCCGGAGGAATAAAAAAGGGCCGACTGATGTCGGCCCTTTTTTTATTCTTCGCAAGTATTGCCCTGCTTCGGCCAACAGTTCAAGCCGTTCCAGGTTTTCCTTCCGGCGTTGTCCAGCGTCAGGCTGCCATCTGCTTCCTGCGTCGAACCGGCGACTGGCACGGCAGTCAATGTATAGCTCGTTCCTCCCGCGCCAATCTCAAGCTGAAGGTCGTAATAGGCCTGCGATGCCGGCGCGTCTGCCGGCACACGATTGTTAAATACCACTACGCCCCCCCCGCCGGCCAAGCTGGCCCCCGCATAGGTGAAATTTCGATTTGCACGAAACTTTTCCAGGGCCGAAGCCGCAGTATCAAGAGCCGCCATTGCATCTGCACGTTTGGCACGGATGATTTGCGCGCGATAACTCGGATAGGCCACCGCGGCGAGAATGCCAACGATTGCGACAACAACCATCAATTCGAGCAGCGTAAAGCCTCGTTGTGACGGTCGACTGTTTGCATGCATATCATTACTCTCCCCCGAAAAGTCTCCGGTAGGCCATCCAAATGTGACCTACCGGAGGCTGAACAGATTACTGCGTGGCCCGCCACCAGCGGGTGCGGAAGATGTTCGAAACGCCGGAACGCTCAGGCGGACCATCTGTCTCGGCGCCAACAAGCACCTGAACGCCTTGTTCAGTTGCCACCAAAGTTACTGGCGCGATGCCTTCAGTTGCGTCCTTATAGCGTTCTTCTTTCTGCATCTGCTCGTCAAGATTGTAGTCGCGGACAGGATTGCCATCTGACAGATTCACAACGTAAAGACGCGTATAGCCTATCGTCGATGACGAGCAACTCTCTGACGCATTCTCCGTCGGCAGATAGCTGGTGAAGTACACCTTGTTATTGAAGATCACAGGTGAAGCCAGCACCTTTTCGCCCGGATCATCAAAGTCCAGATACCAGCCATGCTGATTGGCTGACTCAATAGCTACCACCGCATCCAGTTCACCATCGCTGTTTGCATCACCGACGATATCGGTAACGTTGACAAGATCACTGAGTTTTATGTCCTTTTCGAACTTGAATTCAGTGGCTCCATAGTCACGCAGCGTATAGAAGTGCTCATTTACTTCGAGATCTTTCGGATGCTCACGGAAACCAGAACCAACCGCTACCGCCAGATACGGCTTGCCCGTGCGTGAGCTACTCACAGCGACCGATGGGGAATAATAGAAGCGCCGATTGTTCGCCTCTGTTACCCCATCCTGAAGCGACGCGAGTCTGCCTCCGCGAATATCACTTCCGACCACATCAAACCGGAACACTTGCGCCTTGGTATCCACCGCGTAGAAGCGTTCAACCAAACCGTCACCATCCAGGTCAAGAAGTGCAAGTTCGGAAGGTACGCTGCTCATGCTCGACAACGGCCCGGCTACCGGAGCTTGAACAGCTTCGTCTGAGGACCACAGTTTTGCGCCTGTACGTACATCAGCAATGTACACCACGTTACCTTTGGTCGATGTCTGTGGCGCTCCCCATTCATCCTGAATCGGATCATATCCGCCGCCCAGGAACACTCCGGTTTTCACCACGCCGCCAATCTTGATCTGGGCAATCGCCGGAGTCGCCCAGCTTTGCCCCAGTTTTGCATAGTCACCCGTACCACCAGTGATGGTGTACATCATTTTGGGCTGCGTCCAGTTACTGACGTCCAGAGCATAGTAGCGATTGCCACCCCGACGTTCGCCAACAATCAGGTAGGCGCTTTCACCGGCCTCAGGCTCAATTACACCATTCCGGTTTACATCGTCCTGATAGACGGTCGGAGAACCATCGAGCCCGTACTGACGAACAGTAGTTCCGCCATTTGCACGAGATGTACGCAGGTGCGACAACAGAGGACGCGGAACGTAGGCCCACTTTTCGGTGCCATCTTCCGAATCTACGGCGTGGAGATAGCCGTTGTTTGTACCGAAATACACAATGGTTTTCTGGACGCCACTCACCTTGTAGGTCACCAGTGTAGGCTGTGAGTGCAATGGATCACCAACGATATTGTTCGGCTCAGTAACATTGCCGTCATCATCCTGATCGTCCACATCCTGACCGCGCGCCCACTGCAACACTTTCGTACGCTCGCTGGCCGACTCTGCAGCCAACATTGCTTGCGTAATGTTGCTATTGCTGTCGGTGACTCGATTGCTGATCGCCGTCAGATCTGCCGATGCACTGACATCGCTGTACACAGCACGCGTCGAGGTCAACTTGCTTGCAGCACCGCCGGCTGGCACTGAGCCGCCGTCCGTAACTGCTGACCAGAAGCTCTTGGCATCATCGGCGAAGTAGCCACTTGGTGTGACCGCAACATCATTATCCGCATCGACCACGTTGCCACCGTACAAACGATAGCGTTTCAAATTGCCTGGCCAGCGCTGAGACTTGTCCGGCGCGAACAGAGCGAAATAGAGCTGATCGCTATGGGTCAGGCGATTGCCCTGGTTGACGGTCAGCCCGGCAGATACAAACGATGTGCCTCGCTTTTCAATGGAAGCTGTAATGGCTTCAAAGGCCGCAACCAGCTCGTCTGCCGAATACGCCGTTTTGTAAACCCCTTTGCCGGCCGTTGCCAGGTCCTGCAGGAAGGACACATTCAGACCAAACGCGATCACATGGGTTTTTACTGTTTGCTTTTCCAGCAAGCCGCTCGGCCCCATGTCCTCATTCGCATACCAGCCAGCGAGTTTGATCGCACAGTTGTGACTTGAGCAGGTTGTACCAGACAAGGTGTTGTAATAGGTGGCAGTACTGGTGTTGTGCGCCGTCGGCAAGCCGTCGGTCATGAACACGATGTAATTGGCTTCGCACTGTTCCATGATCGGGCTCTTGTATTTTGCGCCCGCAGAAATCACCTCATTTCGGCAGCCATAGTCATTGGGATTGACTGACGTGCAGCCTGACAAGCTGCCACTCGCCAGCGTATCCGCGCCGCTGACGCGCATCCCGGGCCGCTCGTAATTGCCACCTGTACCCCGTTTGTTGCCGTGGTCAACTGTGGCTCCCTGGAAGTAACGTCCCGCTTCCGCCATCAGGTCGGAAATTGGTGTCGAACCAAGCGGAATGAAGTCTTCGGCGCCGGCTTTCATCACGTCCCGATGGGTATAGGCCCCCGATGCGTAACTACCGACAAAGGTAACTTCGAGCAGCCAGCCGTTTGAGTTGTTCTCAACCGAGGAGAAATAGTCGTTGCGTGTTCCACCCGTGTGTTTGACCGCAAAGGCCATCGCATTGCCGAGTGACCAATCTGTCTGATTCACAAGCTCCTGCACAACAGATGTCACATCAACCTGAGCAGCCTGATTTACCGCAGTAAATGATGCCGGAGACCAGTTCACTGATGCGGTGGTCGCGGGTAGCCCGGTGACTGGAGTGGGATCGTTTGTGAATCCCGGAAAATTGGCTTCTTTCACCCCGGTTACTTTGTAGGATGCTGTGCCGCCACCATCAGAAATATTTCCCGACCGCATTTTCAGGTAGGCCGACGAAATAGTGGCGGTCTTTGGCACTCGAACTGTGTTGAATCGGACCCCCACAGCCGCGTGGTTATTGAACTTCGGCTCAAGATAAGGTCCAGGCACCAACTCAATGGAGCCATCCAGACGCTCTTCAATATCATCCGAATGTTCACGAACCTTTGACACCACCGTTTTCCGGTAATGTTTGGTAACGGCACCAGGGAACTCACTATCCGTCCATTCGATATACAACGTCGGAGCAAGCAATGGAGTGCTTGGATAGTTACTTGCGCTCGTTTTCACCATGTCACTGTGAGCGTTGATGCCATCCCAGCTATAAACGGTGCGGTACCCTGTGCCACTGATTTTGTCGATAAACAGGGTAATGGCGTTGCCACCCACCCAACCCGACTGATTGATCACAGACTGGATAAGCGGAGCCAGTTCTGGCGTTGTAAAGTTTTGCCCCTGGGTTCCCATGGAAGGCGCAACCCAGCTTACGGGTGTGCCAATTGTGTTCGCAGCGCCCGAGAGCAACCGCGGACCATCAGACGTCGTGAAGACCGGAGTGTCAGCACCAGCCTGTGCAGAAATGGACAGAGTCACACTACCTGAACTGTCTCCGCTGGTACTCGTTAATCCGATTGCCGCACGGGTGATTTTCGCCCCCTGAGGAATGTCAATATCCGCAAACCGGAATCCGACTCGGCCGGCAGCTGATGGCAATGTCAACTTGGAGTTGGTCAGATTCGCCGATGACACGCCAGTACGCACAGCATCGCCGTTCGATGCAGCAACGCGCGAGATGATTTTCGGTATCGCCGTTTCATCAACATTCTTGACTGGCAGCAGTATCGGACCGCCGGGATTACCGTTGAATCGAGCCAGACCAATATTCAGGTAGGAAACCTGATCGAGCACCACGCGCAGCGCGTCGCGGGCAATCTCAATCTTCCGGTCTTCAGATGCCTGAAGATTCGGCGCATCTTTCATCGAACCCGATGTGTCGAAAATAAAGAGCACATTCGGACGCAACTGCGACCCGGGATCGTTACCGAAAAAGATCTCGGTATCATCCGAGCTCGCGGCCATGGCCGTGCCGATGCTGCCAAACATATAGCCAGCCACAGCCATTGTCGTCAGCAACTTTTGAGTACGCAGTTTCATGTTTCTCTCCAGGCGCAATTCACTGCGCATATGGAAGTTGACTCAAAGAACACACACTCTTTCTGCGGTTCTAATCCGCCGCCCCCAAGTGCACGCCAAGTGCGATAACATTTGCAGTTCGCGCTGCACCGCCAACATTCGCCGTGCCAACAATTTGAAAAATGTGACACTTGAGAGTTCCTTTATTCACCGTGGCGTCGCTCCCCTCTGGACACACTGCAGCAGGAGTGCCCGGCTGGAACTTGAAAAAACCGACAGAAACCTGTGCGGTGACTTGGCCGGCCCGTCCATTCTCGGTATCCAGTGCACCACAATCGGCAAGTCTGAGATTGCCATCCCTGTCCAAACAGCGCACCCAGCCAGCGGCGTTGGCGACATTGGTCAGGTCAGCCCTGGGATTGCCTGTGAATGTGCGTGGATTGGCCATAATTTCTGCGTTAAGAAACGCTGGGATGGCCGGTGAACCATTGTTGGCCGAGAGCATGAATGCGCCGATAGCACTGTCTGCGGCCTGATAAGCCATTGTGTCCTGCGTGGTATTGGCGGACATCAGGTTCTGCAGTAAGCCACCACGCATCGCCGCGAGCCCGACCATCGACAGAACCAGAAGGATGAGCAAGCTCACCAGCAACGCAGCGCCGGATTGCACATGTCGAACAGGCACTCGCCGCAGCGTGGAATTGCACAAAGAGGTCCTCAATACCTGAAGACAAAGTTTCTCGTTCATCATCACTCCCGCCCCTCGCCGTCACGTGCAGCCAAATTTGGCATTGGGAACCTGCACAGCCATGTTCATCACCCTGCGCATACGGCGGTCATCGAAGTTGATATTTATGTCTTCGAGCACATATGGGTCCACAACCGGTTCGGGCAATGTTTCTGCATCCGCAGCAAGCAGCAGACTGACCCGAATAGCCTTGACACGACAACCAATTGCAACCGGAACAGCAGCTGCCTGGGCAGCGGTCAGAAAACGGGAAGACTCTCTTGTCTCGCCATCCGGTGCGACGCCAAAAAGTATTTGCATGTTTGCCACGCCTGCTGCCAGAGGTTGCGCCGGCCCACCGCCATTGCCCTGGCACATCAACTGCTGCGCTGCCTGGTCAACAAAGAACCGGTTTTCGACAACACCACCAGCGACAGCTGCGCCATTGCAATCCGTGTTTCCCTCATAGCGAACCGCAAAACTATCGCTATTGGTACCGGCACCATTCGTCGCACACGGCGTTGCTGCACCGCAAATGCTGGCGACGGTGGCAACCAACCCAAAAGGATCGTTGATCAGCTGCCCGCCGGCCCCCAACGTGAACCCAGCCTGCATAATCTCGTTCTGCAGGAAAAACAGCGCAAACCGCCCGTTGTCCTGAATGCTCGCTACCTGTCGCTGGGTTCGGAAAGCATCGTTGGCGCCAACGAAAACAACGCCTACCCCCCCCAAAAGCAACAGTCCCAGTGTTCCTGCAATCAGGAACTCGACAATAGTGAAGCCACGCTGGCGATTCAGGGATGTGCGCATCTTGACGATCACGACATGTTCTCCATCAGTAGGGCACAACGTCGACGACAACGCAGTTGTAGTTGGCAGGCATGCCCAAAGAGTTACTGCACACCGGATTGATGTTTACTGTGCCGTCATCCGCACTCTCGACATCGCCTTCACCACGCCCTTTCAGCTCAGTCGTGGCAACCCAACCGACACCAATAACAAGGCGATTCCCGGCGACCACTTGCGTATGCACCAGTCCTTGCGGCAACTGGGTCTGCGCATCAGTACATGCCTCCCAGAGATCAAAGGCTGCGATCTGCGCGGTATTGCAGATCTGCCCTGCCGCTGCACCATTGGTGCGGCACATCGGCACGGGTGGTGCAGCGCATGCTGCAGGCGCTGCTGCATAGGTGCCGAGATAAGGACCAAGAGTTGCGAGATTAATGGCCGCCGTCGGACCGTTAAGACGCACACGCGCGGCAAGATCATTGGCTATCGACAGCGCCTGAGTGCGGACGGCGCCTTCCTGGCCGTTTACAAGGCTGGTCATTTGCAAAGCAGCGACACCAAGCAAACCTACAGCCAACACAAAAACGGCAATGAGAATCTCGATGAGCGTGAAACCTGACTGGCATTGCGCTCTCACGGCGTCACCTCGGCAATAGAAAATGCTCCCGAAGCCAGCACCGTCACGCGCCGGCAGGGTTCGGTACAGATATCGACCTCGACAACAGGCGCAACGGCTCCGCCACCAGTACGCGTGCCATTGGCCTGATAAATGAAAGACGTGACGGAGGCAGTCACAGTGCCGTTGTCGGAGGGAGCATCGAACACCGCCAGAACATTGGGGCTAGCGTCACAATCCTCAGTGCCATCAACAATGCGGACGCACCAACCCTGATTCCAATCGCCACCAGCGGCATAGACCCCTATGCGGATACGACGCTCAATCGCCGAATTGCGGGCAGTCATCAACGCTGAGGCAAAGTTGTTGGTGACGCTGACCACCTCACCCCGCAACAGCATGTTGCGCATTGAAGGAGCTGCAATAGCCGATGCGATTACGACCATCGCAACGACAATCAGCAGTTCGAGCAGCGTGAAGCCTCTCTGGCGCATGGACGACTCTCCCGGGACGATTCCCGGAGCCTAGTGTCCACAGGAGCGAAAGGGAGTGCGAGCCAACACCGACAACCGCCCCTGCGACGCCGATAAGTGGCCGGCGTGCAAGGGAAACTGTGAACCAGTCGAGTTCTGGCGGCGCGCCGCTCAGCGCAGCTCAAGCGGCAGGGCGAAAACGACGTCTTCGCTGACGCCGGAATTCTCGTTGACGGTGTGCCCGCCCAGGGTCTGGAGACGACGGACCACGCCCTGGACCAGCACCTCGGGTGCGGAAGCACCGGCGGTCAGGCCGACACGGGCGACGCCGGTCAGCCACTCGGCCTGAATGTCGTCGGCACCGTCAATCAGGTACGCGCGTGCGCCTTCTTTTTCGGCGAGCTCACGCAAGCGGTTGGAGTTCGAGCTGTTGCGCGAACCGACCACCAGCACCACTTCAGCATCACCGGCCAGCGATTTCACCGCATCCTGACGGTTCTGCGTGGCGTAACAAATGTCGTCCTTGCGCGGGCCGTTGATGGCCGGAAAACGGCTGCGCAACGCATCGATGATGTTGGTGGTGTCGTCCACCGACAGGGTGGTCTGGGTAACGAAATGCAGGCGCGCTTCGTCACGCACCGTCAGTGATTGCACATCATCAATCGACTCGACCAGATAGATGCCACCATCCGGATTGTCGTACTGGCCCATCGTGCCTTCGACTTCCGGGTGGCCTTTGTGGCCGATGAGAATGCACTCATCCCCCTTGCGGGCAATGCGCGCCACTTCCATGTGCACTTTGGTGACCAGCGGGCAGGTCGCGTCAAAGACACGGAAGCCGCGCGACCGGGCTTCTTCTCGCACGCCCTGTGATACGCCATGTGCGGAAAAAATCACCGTTGCGCCGGCCGGTACTTCGTGCAGTTCTTCGACGAATACTGCGCCGCGCTGCTTGAGATCTTCCACGACAAAGCGGTTGTGGACGACTTCGTGGCGGACATAAATCGGCGCGCCGAACAGCTCGATGGCGCGCTTGACGATTTCGATTGCCCGATCAACACCGGCACAGAAACCCCGCGGGTTGGCAAGAATGATGTCCATGCTCAGGCTCCGGTTTGCGGTGGGTTGATGGCCAGAATTTCGACGTCAAAGGTCAACGCTTCGCCGGCCAGCGGATGATTGAAATCGACGGTCACGGAGTGGCCGGTGATGGCGCGGATCACGCCGGGCATTTCGCCGCTGGCCGGATGTTCGAAGACCACGATGGCCCCCTCGACCACTTCGATATCATCCGGAAACAGATGGCGCTCGACATAGTTGACCAGCCCCGGTTCACGCTCACCGAATGCATCCGCTGCCGACACAGCGAACCGTTTCTTTTCGCCGATGGAAAGCCCGGTCAGTTCGCGTTCGATGGCCTCACTGAGGCTGCCATCGCCGAGACGGAATAGCGCCGGCTTGCCATTGGCTGTCGTGCTGTCTGCGACGGAACCGTCGGCCAGCAGCAACTGGTAATGCAACAGTACGGCATCGCCCTGTTTGATCGTCATGTCAGTTTCCGGAGTTACGCCTGTTTGCCGGCAGCCGTTGCAGCGGCAAGTTGTGCGCGCTCACGACGGCCTTGCAGGAAGCCGTCGAGGATGATCAGCGCTGCACCGAGAAAAATTGCTGAATCAGCAATGTTGAACGCCGGCCAGTGATAGCTGCCCACGTACCAGTCGATGAAATCGACGACATGGCCGTAGCGAATGCGATCAATGACATTGCCGATGGCGCCGCCAATGATCAGCGTGATCGCCATCGGCAGCAGACGCAGCCTTTCCGGCAAGCGCAGCAGCCAGATCAGCAAACCACTGCTGATCACGGCAGCCAGGCCGACAAAAATCCAGCGCTGCCAGCCACCGGCGTCAGCGAGAAAGCTGAACGCCGCGCCGGTATTGAACGCCAGCATGACATTGAAAAATGGCATGACCGGCACCGGCGAATACGGTTGCAGGTAATGCAGGGCCATCATCTTGGTGACCTGATCAGCAAGGATCACCAGCACCGACAGCAACAGCCAGGGCAGATATCGCGGCGACACGCCTCTACTCCATCAATCAGATCAGGCGACGCGACGGCTTTCGCCATCACCGTCAACGTTTTCAATACAGCGACCGCACAGCTCGGGATGCGCTGCATGGCTGCCAACGTCGGCACGACGATGCCAGCAACGCGCGCACTTGCCATGCGCCGACGCCGTGATACGCAGTTTCAGTCCGTCCAGATCGGTGCTGGCGGCATCACCGGCTCCAGCCTGTTCATGCAAGGTTGCCGCGGAGGTGATCAGCACGAAGCGCAGTTCGTCGCCGAGTTTCGCCAGTGGTGCGTGCCACTTCGGTGCTGCAAACAACTCGACTTCCGCTTCCAGCGAACCACCCAGCTTGCCGTCCTTGCGTGCCAGTTCCATCGCCTTGTTGACCGCTTCACGCACTTCCAGGACGTTCTGCCAGTCCGCGCGCGAAATGGCGTCGTTGTCTGCCGCGAACAAACCGGTGTACCACTCCGCGGTCAGCACGTGCCCGGCTTGTCCGGGAATATCGCGCCAGATCTCGTCGGCGGTGAAGGACAATACCGGCGCGATCCAGCGCACCAGTGCCTGCGCAATGTGGTACAGCGCGCTCTGGCACGAACGCTGCGCCAGCGATCCGCGTTTGGCGGTGTACTGACGGTCCTTGATGATGTCGAGATAGAACGAGCCCATGTCCACCGAGCAGAAATGGTGGATGTGTTGCGAGACGGTCCAGAACTCGTAGCGGTCATAGGCCGCGACAATGTCGTCCTGATAACGCTTGGCGCAATCGACGGCCCAGCGATCCAGCGGCAGCATGCTGGCCGCCGGCACCAGATCAGTTTGCGGATTGAAACCGTGCAGGTTGGCAAGCAGGAAACGCGCGGTGTTGCGGATGCGGCGATAGGTATCGGCGGTACGCGTCAGGATCTCTTTTGACACGGCGATCTCGCCGCGATAGTCGCTGTTCGCCACCCACAGGCGCAGCACGTCAGCACCCATCTGATCGATGACTTCCTGCGGCGCAATGACGTTGCCTTTCGACTTCGACATTTTTTCGCCTTTGCCATCGACCGTGAAGCCGTGTGTCAGCACCGCCTTGTACGGCGCTTTGCCGTGCATGGCCACGCCGGTCAGCAAGCTGGAGTGGAACCAGCCGCGATGCTGGTCCGAACCTTCCAGATACAGATCCGCGGTGCCGCCCAGTGCCGGATTTTTTGCCACCACGCAATGATGGGTGACGCCGGAATCAAACCAGACATCAAGCGTATCCGGCGCTTTCACATAGTCGGCCGCTTCGGCGCCGAGCAGGGTTTCTGGCGCCAAATCAAACCAGGCCTGGATGCCGCCCTGCTCGATCAGCCTGGCGATCTGCTCGATCAGTTCCAGCGTGCGCGGGTGCAGTTCCTGCGTTTGCCTGTGCACGAACACTGCCAGCGGCACACCCCAGGTGCGCTGACGCGAGATGCACCAGTCCGGACGATTGGCGATCATCGCCGTGATGCGGCTTTCGCCCCACTCCGGCACCCATTGCACCGATTTGATTTCGTCCAGCGCATTGGCGCGCAGACCGTTCTGATCCATGGCGATAAACCATTGCGGTGTCGCGCGGAAAATAATCGGCGTCTTGTGCCGCCAGCAATGCGGATAGCTGTGGCGAATGGCCGTATGACGCAGCAGGCGACCGTTGGTTTTCAGATGCTCGATGATCGGTTCGTTGGCTTTCGACACGTGCATGTTGCCGAACAGCGGCAAGTCTTCGGCGAATACACCATTGGCCTGCACCTTGTGTTCGAGCGGCAGGTGATAACGCTGACCGGCCACGTAGTCTTCCTGACCGTGACCCGGCGCGGTATGCACGCAGCCGGTGCCGGCATCCAGCGTCACGTGATCGCCGACGATCACCGGCACTTCGCGCGGATAGAACGGATGCTGCAGTTTGAGGCCTTCAAGTGCTTCGCCCTTGCCGTAGCCGAGCACGTGATAGTGCTCAACGCCGTAGCGGTCCATGGCGTCCTTGAGCAGCGCTTCGGCAAGCACCAGACGTTCCTTGCGACCTTCACGCTCGATTTGCACAACCGCATATTCAATGGTCGGCCCGACGCAAACCGCCTGGTTGGCGGGCAGCGTCCATGGTGTGGTGGTCCAGATCACGAAGGACAGATCACCGCTGCCATGATGGCCGGGCACGCTGTGCAGGCGGGCAAACACCGCTTCTTCATCGAGTGCGACGAAACCGACGTCGATGGCCGGCGAGGTTTTGTCCTCGTATTCGACTTCCGCTTCCGCAAGTGCCGAGCCGCAATCGGTGCACCAATGCACCGGCTTGTAGCCCTTGTGCAGATGACCATTGCTGATGATGGTGCCGAGCGCACGCACGGCATTGGCTTCGAAGTCGAAGCTCATGGTTTTGTAGGGATTGAACCAGTCACCGAGCACGCCGAGACGGATAAAGTCCTTGCGCTGGGCGTCGATCTGGCTTTCGGCGTAATCGCGGCAGTGCTGACGGAATTCGCCACTGGATACTTTCACGCCCGGCTTGCCGACTTTCTTCTCGACGTTCAGCTCGATCGGCAGACCGTGACAATCCCAGCCCGGCACATAGGGCGCATCGAAACCGCTCAGTGTTTTCGCCTTGACGATGATGTCTTTCAGCACTTTGTTGACGGCGTGGCCGATGTGAATGTTGCCGTTCGCATAGGGCGGGCCGTCGTGCAGGACAAATTTCGGCGCGTTCCGGCGCGCCGCACGGATGCGCTGATAAACCTGCTCTTCGTCCCAGCGTTGCAGCATGCCCGGCTCGCGCTTGGGCAGATCGGCCTTCATCGGGAAGTCCGTGGTCGGAAGGTTCAGCGTGTGTTTGTAATCGGCCATCGTGGTCGTCCGTCTTGCCTCCGGCATCGTTGCCGGCGGGTGTATTCGTGAAAAAACTGTTCAGGAAAATACCTGCCCGGAAAAAACTGCGCGGAAAAAATCCGCCAGAGCGTCATGCTGTCAGCGCAAATCCGCTTGCGCCGCCAACCAGTCACGCGCCTGCCGGGCGTCTTCGGCGATCTGGGTTTTCAGCGCGTCCAGCGACGCAAATTTCTGTTCTCCGCGCAGTTTGCACAGCGGTTCGACGCGCAGTCGGCGGCCATACAAATCGCCGGCAAAGTCGAACACATGCACTTCCAGTCGCGGTTCCGTGCCGCCAACCGTCGGCCGTGCGCCAATGTTGGCCACACCGTACAACGGCGTGTTTGCAGCGCCCGAAACGCGCACGGCATACACGCCATGCAGCGGCAACACCGTGCGATGCAGGCGCAGGTTCGCGGTGGGAAACCCAAGCTGCCGACCGCGCGCATCACCGTGCGCCACCTTGCCGGTAAAACTGAACGGATTGCCGAGCAAATGCCGCGCACGCTCGAAACGGCTTTCGGCGAGTGCCGCGCGCACGCTGGTGCTGCTGGCGCGTTCACCGTCAACGGCGATGGTCATGCTGGCTTCCACGGCAAAACCGCCATGAGCCTGCAACAGTGCGTAATCGCCCTGACGCTGATGGCCAAAGCGGAAATCATCGCCGACCACCAGATGCGCCACGCGCAGGCCCTGCACCAGCAACTCATCGATGAATTGCGCCGC
This sequence comes from Permianibacter sp., assembly GCA_041913605.1. Lineage (GTDB taxonomy): Bacteria > Pseudomonadota > Gammaproteobacteria > Enterobacterales > Permianibacteraceae > Permianibacter. The sequence continues at coordinate 92,169 of JAYSEY010000013.1, read as the reverse complement.
ACTCATCGACGCCAGCTCGCGGTTGAAACGCAGGCACAGCACCTGTTCGACCCCGTGACGCGCCAGTGCCTCGAGTTTTTCGCGCAGCGTCATCAGCCGCGCCGGCGCCTGAGCGCCGGCAAAGAATTCCTGGGGATGCGGCTCGAACAGCATCACGCAGGCCGGAAGGCCGGTTTCCACCGACAGCTCGCGCAAGCGGCGCAACAGCATCTGGTGGCCCCGGTGTACGCCGTCGAAATTTCCGATGGTGGCGACACAGCCGCCGCTTACGCGACGCAGGGCTTGTCGACCGCGCAGCAACATCACTTCCCGTTCTTCCCGCCGGAGGACGCGCAGCCATTCACGACTGCCCGCCAAAAATCAAAGCGCTGGAGTATACCGTGTGGCCGTCCGGCTTGGGTTGCAAGAACGGTGGCACGCCATCCCGTCAGGGTCGGTCCGATCTGCCGAGACAGCGACCGCCGCACCGACGCCGGCCGCGGCGGGACCGGACACCGGAACACCAGCGTTCGCCGCGTGACTGCATCGCCGGCCACCGCACCGGCGGTGCGCCCATTTGCCCGCGGCGCGAAGCGGACGCTACCATCCGCGCCCTGTCTGACGGTGCCGGAAGCCCGCTTTGAACCTGCTGAAATCCTTGGCCACCATCAGCGGCCTGACCTTGTTGTCGCGGGTGCTCGGGCTGGTCCGGGAAATCGTCATCGCCAACTTTTTCGGCGCCGGCGCCGCCACCGATGCCTTCAATGTCGCGTTCCGCCTGCCCAACCTGCTACGCCGGCTGTTTGCCGAAGGCGCGTTCTCGCAGGCCTTCGTGCCGGTACTGGCGGAATACAAGAACACCCGCGGCGCCGACGAGACGCAACGCCTGATCAGCCATGTCGCCACCCTGCTCGGACTGGCGGTACTGCTCGTGTCCCTGCTCGGCGTGCTCGCGGCGCCCTGGATCGTCAGTGCCACCGCCGGCGGCTTCCGCGCGGACGCCGGCAAATTTGCCCTCACCGTCGATCTGACCCGTATCACCTTCCCCTACATTTTCTTCATTTCGCTGGTGGCGCTGACCTCCGGCGTGCTGAACACCTGGAACCGCTTCGCGGTGCCGGCGTTCAGCCCGGTGCTGCTTAACCTCGCGATGATCGGCATGGCACTGCTGGCGGCGCCCTGGTTCGATGAGCCGGTGACCGCGCTGGCCTGGGGCACGTTTCTCGGCGGCGTCCTGCAACTGGGCATGCAAATCGCGGCGCTGGCCCGGCTCGGCCTGCTGCCACGCTTTTCCTTCACGCTGCGCGACACCGGCGTCAACCGCATCCTGAAGCTGATGGCGCCGGCCATCCTCGGCGTCTCGGTGGCGCAGATCAGCCTGCTGATCAATACCGCCATCGCTTCGTTCCTGCCGACCGGCTCGGTGTCCTGGCTGAATTACGCCGACCGGCTGATGGAGTTCCCCAGTGGCATGCTCGGCGTGGCCCTCGGCACCATCCTTTTACCGAGTCTCGCCAAACTCAATGCCCGCGGCGACACGGGCGAGTTCTCGGCGATGCTCGACTGGGGCCTGCGCCTTGCCCTGTTGCTGACCGTGCCGGCGGCAGTGGCCATTGCCCTGCTGGCCGTGCCGCTGACCGCCACCCTGTTCCACCACGGCGCGTTCACGGCCGCTGACGTGCAGCAGGTCCAGCCCGCACTGATCGCCTACGCCGTCGGCCTGTGCGGCCTGATCCTGGTGAAGATCCTCGCGCCGGCCTTTTACTCGCGTCAGGACGTGCGCACGCCGGTGAAGATCGCCCTGATCACGCTGGCCGCCACCCAGCTCATGAACCTTGGCTTCACCGTATTCGGCCCGCTGGCGCACGCCGGTCTGGCACTGTCCATCGGCCTCGCCGCGACGCTGAACGCTGTGCTGCTGTACCGTGGCCTGCGCCAGCGTCAGGTCTATCAGCCACTGGCCGGCTGGCCGGTGTTCCTCGGCAAGGTCATGCTGGCGGTGGCCGTGATGACCGGAGTGCTCTGGCTGGTGATGGGCAGCAATGCCTCCTGGCTGGCCGCTGACGGCGCGGCCATCGTCGGCCGGGTCGGACGTCTGGCGCTGGCGGTGCTGGCCGGCGCCGGCAGCTATTTCGCCACGCTGGCCCTGCTCGGCTTCCGGCCGCGCGATTTCCGCCGCCGGGCGGCGTGAGCGACAGAACGATTTGTCGATCACGGCGCGCGAAGCATTTGACTTGCCCGGATAACTTCGGCAAAATCCCGCGCCTTCCAAAACCGGATTCCCACGCTCAGATTTCAGGAGTAGGACCTTGGCCAACATCAAGTCGGCGAAAAAGCGCGCGCGCCAGTCTGAACAAGCCCGCCAACGCAATGCGGCCCAGCGTTCCATGCTGCGCACTTACATCAAGAAAGTTCTGAAAGCCATCCAGGCCGGCAACAAAGCCGAAGCCCAGGCTGCTTTCGTGGCTGCCCAGCCGATCGTTGACCGCATGGTCAACAAAGGCATCATTCACGCCAACAAGGCCGCTCGCCACAAGAGCCGCCTCAGCGCCCATATCAAGGCGCTGGCGTAATCGCCTGCTGGAATCCGACAAAAAACCCGGCCAAGGCCGGGTTTTTTGTTGCCGGCAATTTGCCGGGCCTCCGGCCAGACATGCCTTTCATGCGCTGGCCCTGAAAACAAAACGGGCAACCCTGCTGGCTGCCCGTTTCAGATGCGGTGAACACGCGGATTGCGCCGGCTTACTCTTCCTCGCCGCCCTCGTAATCGTCGCCTTCCGTATCGTGATCCCACTCGTGACGTTCCCAGTCATCGACTTCCCATTCGTCGTCGGCGGGCACCGGCAGTACCGGTTTGGGCTCCCAGACGAGCTCGGGCGCCGGCACCGCAGCGGCCTCCTTGGGCACGGTATCCAGATAGGCACCAATGGCCTGACACAGTTCGTCGGTGCCGATGCGGCCGAGGCCGGAAATGCGGTACACCGGACCGTCCCAGTCCAGCGCCGCAAGGATGGCGTCGCAGCGTTCGGCGGCGTCTTCGTCGGTCATCTGATCGATTTTGTTCAGCACCAGCCAGCGCGGTTTGTCGGCCAGCGCCGGGCTGAACTTGCGCAGCTCCTCGACGATGGCCCTGGCGTTGTGCACCGGGTCGGACTCGTCCACCGGACAGATGTCGACCAGATGCAGCAGCACACGGCAGCGTGACAGGTGCTTGAGGAAGCGCACGCCAAGGCCGGCACCCTCGGCCGCGCCTTCAATGACGCCGGGGATGTCGGCGACAACAAAGCTTTTCTCACCGGCCAGACGCACAACGCCGAGATTCGGCACCAGCGTGGTGAAGGGGTAATCGGCGACTTTCGGTTTGGCGGCAGAAACCGCGCGGATGAAAGTCGATTTGCCGGCATTGGGCAGGCCGAGCAGGCCGACATCGGCCAACACCTGGATCTCCATGCGCAGCTCGCGCAGCTCGCCGAGCTTGCCCTTGGTGATCTGGCGCGGCGCCCGGTTGATCGAACTCTTGAACCGGCTGTTGCCCAGACCGTGCCAGCCGCCGCGCGCCACCAGCAGGCGCTGGCCGGGCTCGGTGATGTCGCCAATCAGCTCGCCGGTGGTGTCATCGGTCACCCGAGTGCCGACCGGCACACGCAGTACCACGTCTTCACCCTTGGCGCCGGTGCAGTCACGCGAACCGCCGTTCTCGCCACGCTGGGCCTCGTAACGGCGCACATAGCGGTAATCGACCAGCGTGTTCACCGAATCGGTCGCTTCCAGATAGACCGAACCGCCGTCACCGCCGTCACCGCCGTCCGGGCCGCCCCAGCGAACGAATTTCTCCGAACGGAAGGACGCAACCCCGTTGCCGCCGTCGCCGGCTTTTACGGTAATGGTGACTTCATCGACAAACTTCATGACCGGATTCCCTGCACCGCGTCCGCACCGAGGAACGCGAAGTGTAACCGTTAAAAATGCGAAAGCCCCGCGCGGGCGGGGCTTTGCGGTACAGCAGCGGGGCTTACGCCTCGATGACTGTCACAAACTTGCGGACCGGCTTGCCTTTCTCGACGAAAGCAACCTTGCCGTTGACCAGCGCGAACAGCGTGTGGTCCTTGCCCATGCCGACATTGTCACCGGCGTGGAACTGGGTGCCACGCTGACGAACGATGATGTTACCGGCAACGGCGTCCTGACCACCGAACAGCTTCACGCCCAGACGCTTGGAATGCGACTCGCGACCGTTACGGGTACTACCGCCAGCTTTTTTGTGTGCCATGGCAGATCAGCTCCTGACTTAGGCTTTGATGCCAGTGATACGGACTTCAGTGAACCACTGACGGTGGCCCTGACGCTTCATGTGGTGCTTGCGACGGCGGAACTTGAGGATCCGCACTTTGTCGGCACGGCCGTGGTTCACCACTTCGGCCGTGACTTTGGCACCGGCGACAACCGGCTGACCGATTTTGACGTCGTCACCGTTGACGACCATCAGCACCTGATCGAACTCGATGTTGCCACCGACCGGGGATTCGATGAGTTCCAGACGAAGGACTTCGCCTTCCTGGACGCGGTGCTGTTTGCCACCGCTGACAATCACTGCATAGGACATGATGATTCCACTCTTTTTGTATCTGGGAAGCTCGTCAGGCGGCCACACAACCGGTGTTACCGGCAACAGCGTTGGCACTTCCGGGCCCACGAGGGGCGCGAATTCTAATGCAGGTGGTGCGGCGCGGGCAAGGCCAATCTCACCCTGCACCGGCACACTCGCCAAACCGGGCCGTAAGATGCCGCTTTTGCACCGTCACCTGACCGTCCGGCTTGCGATGCCGGAGGTCGCTCACTAGCATGGCGGCCTGTTTCGAACCGGGGTCCGAGTTTTCGGCATACACACGATGGATATCCACGCTGTCCGCGCCCTGGTCAAGGATGATCTGGAAGCCACCGATCAACTGATCATCAAGCGCCTGCACTCGGATGTTGTACTGGTGAACCAGATTGGTCACTACATCATCCACAGCGGTGGCAAGCGCATGCGCCCCATGCTGCTGCTGCTCGCGGCCGGCGCGCTCGGCTACAAAGGCCAGCATCACCATACTCTGGCTGCGGTGATCGAATTCATCCATACCGCCACCCTGCTGCACGACGATGTCGTCGATGACTCGGACATGCGTCGCGGTCGCCAGACCGCCAACGCCCGCTTCGGCAACGAAGCCTCGGTGCTGGTCGGCGATTATCTTTATTCGCGCGCGTTCCAGATGATGGTCGAAGTCGGCAAGCTGCGCGTCATGGACATTCTCGCCACCGCGACCAATGTCATTGCCGAAGGCGAAGTCATGCAGCTGATGAACTGCAATGACCCGGATACCACCGAAGAACGCTACTTCCAGGTGATCATCGCCAAGACCGCAAAACTGTTCGAAGCCGCCACCCAGCTCGCCGCCGTGCTCAGCGATGCCGATGCCGCCACCGAAACGGCGATGGCCGAATTCGGCATGCAACTCGGCATTGCCTTCCAGCTGGTTGACGACGCACTCGATTACAGCGGCGACGCCGGCGAGCTCGGCAAAAACGTCGGTGACGATCTGGCCGAAGGCAAGCCGACGCTGCCGCTGATCCACGCCATGCGCCATGGCAATGCCGAACAGGTGGCGATGATCCGTGCCGCCATCGAACACGGCGGCACCGACCAGTTGGCAGCGATCCAGCAGGCGCTCGCCGAAACCGGCGCCATCGCCTACACGATGAAAAAAGCGCAAGAGGCACTAGACAGGGCGAATTTGGTTTTGCAGAATATGCGCCCTTCGCCATGGTGCGAGGCGCTGGCGGCGGTCGCGGAATATGCAGTCAACCGCCGCAGTTGAAGGTAGTTACCGGTTTTTGCAGTAACCCGTTTTCAGTCGGAGTGTAGCTCAGCTTGGTAGAGCACTACGTTCGGGACGTAGGGGTCGTAGGTTCGAATCCTGTCACTCCGACCATTTCATTCTCGCAACCACAGGTCGTCATGACCCGGTGTTGAGATTAAAGCCGCTTCCCGAGCGGCTTTTTTATTGCCTGCAATTTCACCGTCAATTGCCAGCAATCTCGCCGCCCAAAGTTCTGTCCTGCAAACTCCCGCATAGTCCTGCAACCGATTTCTGCACGCCGCTCCCGCACGCCGTTCCTGCGCACGGTCGGCAGTGACAAATTTTTCCGGCATCATGGGCATCCATCTGTCCGAAATTTTTTCGCCGTTTATTCGCGCGAACACGTTCTGCTCCGCAAGGAAACCTTCATGTCCTCCTATGTCGAAAAAGTGCTGATCAACGGCGAGCAATTGCTGCACATCGGTCGTATTTCCTGGTGGTCGCTGGCGGGCAAGTTGTCGGCCGGTGTGTTGTTGCTGTTCAGCGGTTTCGCGGCGACGGGTATTTACGGCCCGCTGTGGCTGAGTGTGGCGGTCGTTGGCTCGGTGTTTTTGCTGATGGCATGGGTGGAACACCGGACCACGGAACTGGCCATTACCAGCAAGCGCATCATCGTCAAACGCGGCATGATCCGTCGCGACACCATCGAGATCAATCTGGTGAAGGTGGAAAGCCTGCAGGTTGAACAGGGTCTGGTGGGCCGCTTGCTGGATTTCGGCGACATCATCGTTTCCGCCGGCGGCGGGCCGATGGCGCCGGTGGTGAACATCGCCTCGCCACTGGAGTTTCGCCGCCGTTTCACCGAAGCCACGGACGCCCTGCAGGCGCGCGGCTGAACGTCGCCCGACGCTGCAAAGGGAGAAATGCCGGTTGCACCAAAAAGAGCTTTTGGACGTCCATACATCCATGATAGGGTTTGGCCGTCCAAACGCAGGAGCGACCGACGATGAGCCAGACCCGACGTTTTGAAACCCTCGCCGTGCACGGCGGTTACAGTCCCGACCCGACCACCAAAGCCGTGGCGGTGCCGATTTACCAGACCGTGTCCTATGCCTTCGACAGCACCCAGCACGGCGCTGATCTGTTCGATCTGAAAGTGCCCGGCAACATCTACTCGCGGATCATGAATCCGACTGTCGATGTGCTGGAGCAACGCGTCGCCGCGCTGGAAGGCGGCATCGCCGCGTTGGCACTGGCTTCCGGTCAGGCGGCGATCACCTACGCCATCCTCACCATTGCCGAAGCCGGCGACAACATCATCGCCACCAGCACGCTGTACGGCGGCACTTACAATCTTTTCGCTCACACGCTGCCGCAATACGGCATCGAAGTGCGCTTCGTCGATTACCGTGATCCGCAATCCATCAGCAAACATGTCGATGCCCGCACCAAGGCGGTGTATTGCGAATCGGTTGGCAATCCGCTCGGCAATGTCGTTGATTTCGGCAGCTTTGCCGCACTCGCCCATCAGCACGGCCTGCCGCTGATCGTTGACAACACGGTGCCCTCGCCGGCGCTGTGCCGGCCGATTGAACACGGCGCCGACATCGTCATTCATTCGCTGACCAAATACATGGGCGGTCACGGCAACAGCATCGGCGGTGCGATTGTCGACAGCGGCAAATTTCCCTGGGCGCAGCACAAGCATCGCTTCCGTCGTCTCAACGAACCGGACGTGTCGTATCACGGCGTGGTGTACACCGAAGCGCTCGGTCCGGCCGCGTTTATCGGTCGCGCGCGCGTGGTACCGCTGCGCAATACCGGTGCCTGCCTGAGTCCGTTCAATGCGTTTCTGATTTTGCAGGGCATCGAAACCCTGGCGCTGCGCATGGAACGGCATTGCGACAATGCGCTGCGTGTCGGGCAATTCCTGCAGGGCCACGAAAAAGTGGCGTGGGTGAATTATCCCGGTCTGCCGGGCCATGAATCGAAAGAACTGGTTGACCGTTATCTCGGCGGTCGCGCATCCGGCTTGCTGACCTTTGGTGTCAAAGGCGGCCGCGATGCCGGCGCCCGTTTCCAGGATGCGCTGCAACTGGTGACACGTCTGGTGAATATCGGTGATGCCAAATCACTGGCCTGCCATCCGGCCAGCACCACGCACCGGCAGTTGTCGCCGGAGGAGCTGAAAAAGGCCGGCGTCAGTGAAGACATGGTGCGGCTGTCGATCGGTATCGAGCACATCGACGATATTCTTGCCGATCTGGCTCAGGCGCTGAACGCGGTTTGAGCAGCGGTTCATTGCGGCGTTTCTGCGCAAAAAAAAACGGGAGCCGCGGCTCCCGTTTTTTAATCTGCACACCACTCAGCGCTGACGACGACGCAGCAAGGCTCCGAAACCCAGCAGCATCAGCAGTGCAGCCGATCCACCACCGCCTTCGCGGTTGCTGGTATCGCCACCGCCACCGGCGCCATTGCCACTGTCGAAGCGCTTGTCACGATTGGCATCTTCCAGCGGTACACGCGACAGCTCCGGGCGCTCACTTGATGCCGTGGCGACCAGCAGATGCGTACCGGCATCAACCAGATCCAGCTGGATATCGTATTTCGCCGGCACATAACCACTCTGCCAGTCGGCTTCGATGCGATACAGGTCATCACTGCCGGTTTCGTGGACTTCAAAATTCTGCGTCGTGTAATCCTTGATCCAGGTGCCGCCTGGCACCCGCACCCAGAGCACGGCATAGACCAGACTGGTGCCCCGATCGCGATCCGGATCGAACTCGACGCGGAACTTGCGATGGAAGCCGTCGCGATCATCGTCGGCGAGCAGCGTGGTCTTGATGGCATCCAGTCGATAGCCCTGATTGGCGACCGGCACATCCAGCCCGACATCTTCCAGCGGCAGATCACGCAGGGCGCGATCATCGGCCGGGCCGAGAGAGGCCACCACACCGGAATAACCGCTCTCGTACAAATCGATCAGGACGTCGTAATCGCCGGTGCCGAAGCCGTCCGTCAGTGTGGTCTCAACGTAGTATTCGTCACTGCTGGAACGTCCCGAGATCCAGAAATCGTCGGTGGTGAAATAGCGGCGCCACGGCCCGCTGTCGCCGACACGACGCAGATACAGTTTCGCGTACACCTTGGTGCTGCCGTAATCGATATCGGCATCGAAACGGATCTTGAAGCGGCGGTGATAGCCATCACCGTCCACATCAGACAACAGGCTGCGACGGGCATCGTACAGCCGGAACGATCCGGATTTTTCCGAACGCGCCGGCGTTTCCGCACGCTCTTCGCCGATCAGTTTTGCCGCACTGACATCGACATGTGCGACATGACCATTGTCAGCCGAGACTTTCTGTTCACCGCGCTGCTGCGAGGCCAGATAGGCGACGCTGGCATCGCGATACGCGGCCTTGCGATCAAGGGCCGGATTTTCCGTTGCTTCACTTCCGCTGTGGCCGCGCGACGGTGCGGTGTTCGCCATCGCCATGCCGCTGCTTGCCAGCAGCATCGCCAGTATCAGGCGTTTCATGATTTGTCCTCCCGTGTTGACGCGCTCATTTCAGCCGTGACGCACTGAATCCATCCTGAATGGTGGACGGTGATTTGTGGCACTTCTAAACTGCGCTGGTCTTTGCTCTGGAATTGCCCATGAATTCGCCGCTCAACCTGCGTCTGGTCAGCAATGATCCGATCGCCCAGAACGTTCGTCGCCTTTGCTTTGTCCGCACGGATGGTGAGCGTTTCCGCTTTCGTCCCGGTGAATTTGTCTCGCTGCAATTTCCCGGCGCCAACGGCGACGAAGGCTTCAAGCGCAGCTACAGCATTGCCTGTGCCGCCGATGCTGACGGCTGCAGCGACACGCTGGAAATCGTCGCCAGTCATGTGCCGGGCGGACGCGCTACCGGCTGGTTCTGGCAGGCCGCCCCCGGCGCGGAACTGGGCATGAGCGGTCCGCACGGCCAGCTGCTGTGGCCGGAACAGGCTCCGAAGCGGGTCATCCAGATCGCCACCGGCACCGGCATTGCGCCCTACCGTTCCATGCTGGCGCAGATGCAGCCGGCGTTGCGCAGCGGACAGACAACGGTGGAGGTGCTGTTCGGTGTACGCGATCAGGCCGAAGCGTTTTATCTCGACGATTTCCGCCAGCAGGCAAAACAGTTCGCCGGTTTCCGTTTCACGCTCTGTGTCAGCCGGGCGCCGGTGCAGGCCGCCGATGAATTTGCCGGCCGAGTCACGGCCAAACTGGCCGATCTGAAGGCCGACCCACAGACCGATCTGGTGATGCTCTGCGGCAATCCGGCCATGGTCGACGAGATCTATGAGGCCCTGAAAGCGCAGGGCTTTGGCTTCCGCTCAGTGAAGCGGGAGAAATACGTGTTCACGAGAACCTGACGATGCTGCTTGAAGGACTGCTGGTTCTCGGCCTGACCGTGCTGGTGCTGGCGCTGCTGCACCGCTTCCGCCTGCCGGCCGTGCTCGGCTACCTGACTGCCGGCATTGTGCTGCGCGAACTCGGTTACGACCTTTACGGCCAGTCGGAGCAGCTCGAACTGCTCGGCGAGCTGGGGCTGGTGTTCCTGCTGTTCACGCTCGGTCTGGAGTTTTCGCTGCCGCACCTGAAAAGCCTGCGCCAGGCGGTGTTCGAAACCGGTCCGGCGCAGCTGTTCGGCACCACGGCGCTGCTGATCCTGCCCTTGCTGTTCAGCCCGCTGGGCATGTCGAGCAGCTTCGTCATTGCCGTGGCGCTGGCCATGTCCTCGACGGCGCTGGTGTCCGGCGTGCTGTCGCAACAGCGCGAACTGAACACCCGCCACGGCCGCACCGCCATCGGCGTGCTGATTTTTCAGGATATTGCCGCGGTGCCGCTGCTGATCCTGATCCCGGCGCTGGCGGCCAGCGGCGACACGCTCTGGCAGAGCATGGGCTTCGCCTTTGCCAAGGGCATTACCGCGGCGCTGCTGCTGATCCTGATCGGCCGCAAGGTGCTGCCGCCGATGTTCCACTGGCTGACGCGCACGCCCTCGGATGAATTGTTCGTGCTGGCCTGCCTGCTGGTGGCGCTGGTCGCCGCGGCCGTGACCCATGCGCTGGGTCTGTCGATGGCGCTGGGCGCCTTTCTGGCCGGTGCACTGCTCGGCGAAAGCCAGTACCGGCATCAGGTGGAGGCGGAGATCCGGCCGTTCCGCGACGTGCTGCTCGGCCTGTTCTTTATCGGCATCGGCAATCTGCTGACGCTGGGTACGGTCGCCGGCCATCTGCACGTCATCCTGCTCGCGGTGCCGGCGCTGATTGTCGTCAAGTTTGCGGTGGTGGCCGGTTTCCTGCGCCTGCGCCGCGAACGCCGCCGCGAAGCATTGATCACCGGCATGGTACTGGCCCAGGCCGGCGAATTCGGCTTTGCGCTGCTGGCGCTGGCCGCCGATAACCGCCTGCTCAGCCGCGAAGTGGTCTCGGTGGCGCTGGCGATCGGCATCATCAGCATGCTGATCTCACCGTTCATCCTGCGTCACACCGGCACCATTGCCGACCGGCTGCTTGGCCGTCAGGCCAGGGCTGACGAGGACGGCAACCCGGTGCAAATCATCGAGAGCACCGCCCACGATTTGAGCGACCACGTCATCGTCTGCGGCTTCGGCCGTGTCGGTCAGCTGATTGTCCGCTTTACCGCCCGCGAGGGCATGCAGACGCTGGCGCTGGACCGCGATGCCCAGCGCGTGCAGGAAGCCACCCAGGCCGGTATCCGCCTCTGTTACGGCGATGCCACGCGCAACGAGATCCTGCGTGCCGCCGGTATCGACCGGGCGCGCATGGTGGTGGTCTGTGTCGACCGCGTCGATCTGGCGCAGTTGATCGTCCAGCGCGCGCGCCAGCTGCGGCCGGACGTGTCCATCCTTGTCCGCACCCAGGACGACACCCACCTCGACACCTTCCGTCAGGCCGGCGCCACCGAGATCGTGCCGGAAGTGCTCGAAGGCAGCCTGATGCTGGTGTCGCACGTGCTGGTGCTGCTCGGCGTGCCGATGTCGCGGGTGCTGCATCGCGTCCAGCAGGCGCGCCGGGATCGCTACCGGCAGTTGCAGGGCTTCTTCCTCGGCGGCAATGCTGACCTGTCGCTGGAACGCAACCGGCGCGTGCGCATGCTGCACGCAGTGACCATCACCCAGACCGCCGCTGCGCGCGGCCACAAGCTGGGGGAGTTCCCGTTCCGCGACTGGGCGGTGGACGTGCGCAGCGTGCATCGCGGCGGCGAGGAACACGACGCCCGCGACGACTGGCCGATCCGCGCCGGCGATTCCATCGTATTGATGGGACTGCCGGAAGATGTCGAAGCGGCGGAAGCCGCGCTGCTGTCCGGCGCCGGTCTCGCCCACCACGGTCATTCCTGAGCGGCCGACTCCCGGCAATACGACATCCGGCAGCCTTGGATAGCCGCAGCAGGCACACAGCCTTCTGCAGCAATCTGGCAGTCGGCCGCCGGCGACAGCTTGCATCGCCGGCGCCGCGCCGGTTCAGCGCACGCCGCGCCAGTGTCGCCTCAAAGACGCGCCGAGGACCCGCCGATGATTCGATTTGAAGCCCCGCCCGGACCGATCCGCATCGGTGTCAGCGCCTGTCTGCTCGGCGAGCCGGTACGCTTCGATGGCGGCCACAAGCGTGAGGACTTTCTGGTCCGGGCACTTGGCGACTGGTTTGAATACCTGCCCTTCTGCCCCGAGGTCAGCATCGGCCTCGGCATACCGCGACCACCGATCCGGCTGGTGCGCATCGACGATACGGTGCGCGTCCGTGGCGTGCGCGACCCGCAGGCCGATCACACACTGGCGCTGGACGAGGCCGCCGCGCAGCGCCGGACGCTGCACGAACAGCTGCACGGCTATGTCCTGAAAAGCAAATCGCCGAGCTGCGGCATGGAACGGGTCAAGGTCTATTCACCCGAGGGGCATCCGGACGGCAACAGCGCCGGCGCCTTCGCGGCCAGACTGTTGCACGACCTGCCCAACCTGCCGGTCGAAGACGAGGGCCGCCTGCACGATCCGCTGCTTCGGGAGAATTTCGTCACGCGCGTGTTTGTCTATGCCCGCTGGAAAGCCCTGACCCGGCACCCGCCGGCCAAGGCCGCGCTGCTCGACTTTCACACCCGTCACAAGCTGCTGCTGCTTGCCCACAACGAAACCGGCTACCGGCGCATGGGTCGTCTGGTGGCTGACCTGAAGGGCCGCATCAGCCAGAACTGGCTGGCCGACTACGAACATGAATTGATGCAATCGCTGAAGCGGCGCGCCTCACGCAAACGTCACGTCAACGTGCTGATGCACGTCGCCGGCTACTTCAAGCGCGTACTCGATGCCCGCGACCGCGAGGAGCTGGCCCAGTTGATTGAGGACTACCGGCTGGAGCGGGTCCCCATCGTCGTGCCGCTGACGCTGCTGCAACACCATCTGCGTCGTCATCCCGACCCCTGGCTGCTTGGCCAGCACTACTTCGCGCCGCATCCGGAAGTTCTGGGCTTGCGCAACCTGCTGTAAATGGCGCCCGCCGCCGGCAACGGGATGCGGCAGCACGGTCATCCTTTCCTGTCCTGCGAAAATTTCCGGGATAAAAAAAAGGCCGCCCTGTTCAGGGCGGCCCGGTTACTGCCTTACGTAAAACTTTTGACCAGATGATGGCCAGTGCGTCGCACCGGCCATCACACAGGCCGAACCTGCTCAGGCAGCCTTGCGGCGGATCTGACGCAGGGCCAGCAGGCCGAGGCCCATCAGTGCCAGCGCACCCGGAGCCGGCACATCAACCGGACGCGAGGTGATCAGGATGGCGAACTGGGCCGGGGTGAACTCGCCTTCGCGGGTCTGGAAGCCGAAGCAGCCAGCAGCCGCACCTGCCTGGGCACAGGCATCCGGATGCAGCGGAGCCAGACCACCGGTGGTTTCCACAAGGCTCAGGAAGTAGGTGACGCCGTCATACACGAACTGATTGTTCAGGTTACCGAAGGTCATCACGAAGATGTCATCGCAGTTCGAGGTGGCCGGGAAATCACAGTCACCGTCGTTCGGGGTTTCGATGAACTGGATACCGAACGGCACCATGATGGCCGGCAGTGCAGGACCAACCGGATCAGCAGGGGTCAGCATCAGCGTGCCCAGCAGCGTGGCGGTTTGCATGGTGGCAAACGAGCCGCTGATCGAGTTGTTGAAGTGGGTCAGGGCATTGGTCAGCGCCCACGGGCCGTTGGTGAACACCGAGCCCGCGACATTGCCAGCGGTGACGTCGACGCCGCTGCGGGCGTTGCCGGACACGGTATGGTTTTCGCCGACCGTATCGTTATCACCCCAGCTGATGGAGCTGGACGAGACCAGTTGAGTGCCGCCACCGGCCGAGAAGGTCGGTGCGCCCGAACCAGCCGTGATCCACTCCAGCGTGGCGTTGAAATTCCATTCGACAACGTCGGCGCTGGCCAGCGGAGCCGTGAACACGGCAGCAGCCAGAGCGATGGATTTGAGCAGTTTCATATGTCGTTTTCCTTGACTTGATTTAGGCGGGATGCCTTGGCCCCTGTAGTCAGCAATCCATGTGCCAACTTGTAAGTTATTGATTTAGTTATACGGAGAAAACAGACAACTTGCGTACTGTAAAAACGTCAGACACAGACTGATAACCAGATGCGATAAAGCTCTACATAGCCTGCATGTTCAATTCAGCTTGACGCTGAACACCTGCTGCGCCGCTTCCAGACGTTCCTTTTCGCTTTCGCACAGGAAACGCAGCTCGCCGTCCGCGTCAATGGTGTAGGCCTCGCCGTTGTCGGCATCGTGACGGGCCTGCCAGAGCATCAACGCCTGCATGACCAGATCGCGCTGCTCCTCGCTGAGCCGTACGCCATCCGGCCATTTGCCCAGCTCCACGGCGCGGGTCAGGCGGGCGCGGATCTCGGGCGTCATGCTGCTGATCAACTGCTCAAGGGTCATGGCTGGGCTCCGGGGCAAAACGGCCGGGGATTATACCGGCGCCGCCGCCGCACGGTTTGATCGATCACCCGCGCCATCCAATCGGTGGGTGGCCGGTAACCCGTTACGGATCGCCTTGCCAGATGCCGGACAAGCGGCTAGCATCTGGTGTACGAAAGGTTAACAACCTTTCCGGCCACAACCGCCGGTTGCATTTTCCGGCGGCATTCTCAGGCCGCAGGTTCAGGTCACACATTCAGCGCACACTTTCAGGCCACAACAGGACCGCCAGTTTCGTCTTGATCTCCAGTCAGTACGACCCGCTCCGTTCCTGTCATGGCTGTTCCTGCTGTCGCGATCTGTTCCTGCAGTTGTGGTCTGTCCCTGCGGCCCGGTCATCCTGCCTCGTACCGGGCCGCAGGGATGCTCTTGATCCGGGGGCGCCTTGATCCGGGCATCTCCTGATCAGGAAACGCGCGATTCCGGGGCAGCTGGGTTCAGCGGCCGACTGCTCCAGGAACACCCGAGACACCGCCCTGATCCACAGGTACTGCACCCGGGAAAGACCTTGTTCCCGCCGGCTGGCAGCGTACCGGTCACCGCCCTCACCGGCATGACCGTCGATAGCACGCGACGCCAGCCCGGCCCATCCAGACCCTCACCGTAGCGGCATGTTGCCGCTGAAGGATCGGAGCTGATGTCGTCGCCGCTCCAGCAATTGTTCGATCAACGCCAACTCTGGCGCGCCCGCTCCGGCGCCGGCCAGACGGGTGACTGTCTGCCCTCCGGCTGGCCGGCGCTGGACGCCATCCTGCCCGGTGGCGGCTGGTCGCCGGGCGCACTCAGCGAACTGCTCTGCGCCGAGCCGCTGCCGGCACTGCGCCTGCTGCAACCACTTTGCGTCCATCTCGCCCGCGCCGGGCGGCTGCAAATCTGGCTGGGACTCCCGCATCGCCCCTACGCGCCCGGCTGGCAGCGAAGCGGTCTGGCACTGGAGCGCTGTCTGCTGGTGCAGGCCGAAGGGGCGGAACGGATCTGGGCGGCCGAGCAGGCATTGCGCCAGACCGAGGGCGCGCTGGTGCTGGCCGTGCTGCCCCGGCTGGACACCCAGGACTGCCGGCGCCTGCAACTGGCGGCACAAGCCGGACGCAGCCTCGGTCTGCTGATCCGGCCGGCGGACAGTACCCAGGGTATCGGTACGCCGGCCGTGCGCCTGCGCTTGCAGGCGGAACCGGGCGGTGTCCGGGTCGAATGCCTGAAGCGGCGGGGCGCGCCGGCCGTAGCGGCGTTTTTTCTGGCCATGGGCACACCGCCGCCCGACTGGCCGCCACGACCCCTGACGCCGGAACCGGATGCCGCCGCACAACACCGCCTGCACCTGCTTGCCCAGGGACGAGCCGCCCTGCATCTGGCCGACCAGTTGCAAGGCGACTGGTCGGCGCCTGTCACCACAGACGTCCCTGCCCCATGGCCACCTGCCAGCGACCTGTCTGTCGCAAGCCGGCCTCCTGAACACTTGTCTCCTGAGCACTTGCCTCCAGAACACCGGACGGCTGACAGCCCGCCCGCCGAACTCCGTCCTGCCGACAGCCTGTCCGGCGCACCGGCCCGGCTCCGCTCCGAGCCGCACTGACATGCGCTGGCTGTGCGTACACCTGCCGCAGCTGGCGCTGGAGCTGCGCGATCTGCAGGGGCCGGCCGCGGCGCCGGCGGTGATCCTCGACCCGCGCGGCAACCGGCTGCGGGTCTGGCGGGCCAATGCCGCCGCCCGCGCCCACGGCATCCGTAGCGGCCTGAGTCTGGGCAGCGCCCAGGCGCTGTGCGCCAGCCTGCACAGTCACCCGCGCCAGCCGGACGCCGAGCGGCAGGCGCAACAGGCCGTCGCCACGCTGGCCTGCCAGTTCAGCAGCGAGGTCTGTCTGAGCGCCGAAGGCGCCGTGCTGCTGGAAATCGAGCGCAGCCTGCAGTTGTTCGGTTCGCCGGAACGGCTGGCCGGCAAGCTGGTCGCCGCGATCCGCCGGCTCGGCCATCAGGCACACCTGCAATTCGGCTGGGGTGCCACGGCCGCCCTGCTGCTCAGCGCCCTGCCCGGCCGCTGGCGCGATCCGGCGGCCAATACCGCCACCGCCCTGCAGGCCGCGCTGCTGGCGGCGCCCCTGTCCTGCCTGCGTCGTGACAGCCGCTGTCCGCCGGTCTGGCGCGAGCATCTGCAGCAACTCGGCCTGCACACGCTGGGCGATCTGCTGGCCCTGCCGCCGGCCAGTCTCGGCCGGCGCTTCGGCAGCAGTTTTCTCGACTTCCGCGAGCGTCTGCTCGGCCAGCGTCCCGACCCGCTGCCGGCCTTCCGGCTGCCGGAACAGTTCGACAGCCGGCTGGAACTGCCGGCCGAGATCAGTGACGCCGAGCGCCTGCTGTTCCCGGCCCAGCGCTTGTTGCGCGAGCTGGAAAACTACCTGCGCGCCCGGCAACTGGCCTGTACCCAGCTGCACTGGCAACTGCGTCACGCCGACGGCCGTGACAGCCATTTCCGGCTCGGCGCCGCCCGCGCCAGCTGGCGGCACGAAGACTGGCGCGAGCTGCTGCGCCTGCGTCTGGAGCGCGAGCACTGGCACGAGCCGGTACGCGAGCTGCGTCTGCAGGTCAGCAGCTTCCAGCCGCTGGCCGCGGCGCCGACCCAGCTGTTCGCCGACGCCGGCAAACAGCAGGCCGATGAGGCCCGGCTCTGCAACCTGCTGCGCGCCCGGCTCGGCGAACAGGCGCTGCAGGTGATGCGCTGTGTGGACAGCCCCTGGCCGGAACAGGCCGGCCTGCTGCTGACCGCCCCGGCCAGCCCGGGAGCCGCGCCGGGGGAGCGTCCGCCACCGGCGCGCAACGGGTCTGAACCGGGTGGCGGCATGACGTCACCCGGCCTCGCCGAACGC
The DNA here is from genome assembly GCA_041913605.1 of Permianibacter sp. GTDB lineage: Bacteria > Pseudomonadota > Gammaproteobacteria > Enterobacterales > Permianibacteraceae > Permianibacter. The sequence goes on along the minus strand of JAYSEY010000013.1, from coordinate 74,475 downwards.
CCGTTGCTGCTGCTGGACACGCCCCTGGCGCTGATCAGCCGCGCAGGCCGGCCGTACTACCGGGGCGAGCTGACCCTGGAGCCGGGTATCGAACGTCTGGCACCCGACTGGCTGCCGGCGGAAAACACCGCCGAGGCACTATCGCCATCCGCCACAACCCGCCCGAACAACGAAACCTCCGCTTCGCCGCTCGCCCCGCGGCCGTCGAAGGACAGCACGGCGCACCGGCCGCCACACGCGGACAAGAAAACGCCGGTCCTTGCGCCCTTCGACAAGCTCAAGGCGAACGGCGGGCGCCTGTCTGAACGACACGAGTCAGACGCTTCATCGCCAGCATCCTTCCCGGTTTCGGCCGGCGACAGGCCGGAGCAAAACCCAAGTGGCGCTGAGCCGTCGCGGCCACGCACTGCGTTCACCCAGCACAGCGGAGAACCAAGCCAACACTCACGTGAGCCAGACCAGCACCCGCGTGAGCCAGACCGTCACTGGCGTGAGCCAAACCAGCACTGGCGTGAGCTACACCTTCACTGGCGTGACTATGTCATCGCCCGCAATGCGCAGGGCGAGCGCTTCTGGCTGTTCCGCGATCCGCGCCAGCCGGAGCAGTGGTATCTGCACGGCCTGTTCGGAAGCTGAGTCCATGCACGCCGCAACACCGCCGGCCGCGCCGACCTCCCCTGCCAGCAACAGCGAGCCCGCCGTCACCGGCGCCAGCCACCGCACGCAGGCCGATCCCGGACAGGCGCCCGCCTACGCCGAACTGCACTGCCTGAGCAATTTCACCTTCCTGCGCGGCGCATCGCATCCGGGCGAGCTGGTGCAGACCGCGCAGGAACGCGGTTATCAGGCGATAGCCATCACCGACGAATGCTCGGTGGCCGGCGTCGTGCGCGCGCTGGTCGCGGCCGATGCATCCGGCATCAAACTGATCGTCGGCAGCGAGTTCCGCACGGTCGAAGGATTGCATCTGGTGTTGCTGGCCCGGGACCGCACCGGTTACGGCCAACTCTGCGCATTGATCAGCAAGGCGCGCCGGCGGGCGCCGAAAGGCGAGTACACGCTGCACGATGATGATCTGCGCAACGCCATCGATCACTGTCTCGGCATCTGGCTGCCGCTGGCCGATCCGGACGCACTGCCGGCGCAGGTCTGGCAACACTACGAACTGCTCCGCGCCGCGCTGCCGGATGCCTGCTGGCTGGGCGTCAATTTCTGCTGCGACGGTCACGACGCGCAGCGTCAGCGTCTGGCCAGCGACTGGCAACAACAAACCGGCATGCCCATCGTTGCCTGCGGCGATGTGCACATGCATGTGCCGGCGCGTCTGCCGCTGCAACAGGTCCTGACGGCGATACGCCACAAATGCAGCGTCAGCCAGCTCGGTCGCCAGCGCCTGATCAATGCCGAAAAACATCTGCACACCCGCGAGACACTGGCGCGCCGCTACCCGGCCGCATGGCTGCAGGAAAGTCTGCACATCGCCGCGCGTTGCCAGTTTTCGCTGCGCGAATTGCGCTATGAATATCCGCGCGAAGTGGTGCCCGAAGGCGTGACGCCGGATCAGCATTTGCGGACGCTGGTTTACGCCGGTGCACGCAAACGCTGGCCGCAGGGTTTGCGCAGCGACATCGCAGCCATCATCGAAAAAGAACTGGCGCTGGTCCGGCGCAAGGAATACGAATCCTATTTCCTCACCGTGCACGACATCGTGCGCTATGCCCGCAGCCGCGACATCTGGTGTCAGGGCCGGGGCTCGGCGGCCAACTCGGTGATCTGTTTCTGCCTGTTCATCACCGAAGTCGATCCGGCACAAACCGAAGTGCTGTTCGAGCGTTTTCTGTCCGATGAGCGCGACGAGCCGCCGGACATTGATGTCGATTTCGAACACGCGCGGCGCGAGGACGTCATCCAGTACATCTACAACAAATACACCCGCAAACGCACAGCCATGACGGCGACCGTGATCAGCTACCGTTTGCGCAGCGCCATCCGCGATGTCGGCAAAGCGCTGGGGCTGGAAACCTCGCTGCTGGACACGCTCGCCGACAACACCGCCTGGTGGGACAGCAGCCGCGAATTCACCGCCATCATGCAGCGCGCCGGACTCGACCCGGACAGTCGCATCATGTGCCTGTTCCGGCAGCTGGTGCTGGAGATCCGTGACTTTCCCCGCCATCTGTCCCAGCACGTCGGCGGATTCATCATTTCACGCGGGCTGTTGTCGGAACTGGTGCCGGTGGAAAACGCCAGCATGGCCGATCGCACTGTTGTGCAATGGAACAAGGACGATATCGAATACCTGAAGCTGCTCAAGGTGGATGTGCTGGCGCTCGGCATTCTCACCGCCATGCACAAATGCCGCGACCTGATCGCCACGTTTCATGGCATCCATTATCAGCAGCAGGATTTCAACCAGCACGACGACGGTGTCTATCACATGCTGCAACAGGGTGATGCCATCGGCGTGTTCCAGGTGGAATCACGCGCCCAGCTGAGCATGCTGCCGCGACTGAAGCCGCGCTGCTTTTACGATCTGGTGATCGAAGTTGCCATCGTCCGGCCCGGTCCGATCCAGGGCGGCATGGTGCATCCGTATTTGCAACGCCGGGAAAATCCCGCCGCTGTCGAATACCCGAGCGAAGCCCTGCGCCCGGTACTGGCGCGCACATTGGGCATTCCGATTTTTCAGGAGCAGGTTCTCAAGCTGGCCATGGTTGCGGCCAATTTCAGCGGCGGTGAAGCCGATCAGTTGCGTCGTGCAATGGGCGCTTGGCAACGCAAGGGCGGTCTGGAAAAACACGAAGCCAAACTCGTCGCCGGCATGCGCAAAAATGGTTACGACGAACTATTCATCAGCCAGATCTGCCAGCAGATCCGCGGCTTCGGCGAATACGGATTTCCGGAATCGCATGCCGCCAGCTTTGCCCTGCTGGCCTACAACACCGCCTGGCTGAAATACCACTATCCTGCGGCATATTGCGCCGCGCTGATCAACAGCCAGCCGATGGGCTTCTATTCGCCTTCGCAACTGATACAGGACGTACAGCGCCACAGCGTCAGCGTGCGTCCGGTCGATGTCTGCCACAGCGAATGGCCATGCACACTGGAAGCTGACGCCGGCGGCGCCGCGGCGATCCGCCTTGGTCTGCAACAGGTAAAAGGTCTGAGCGAAAACATCGCCCACGCGCTGATCGCGGCGCGCCAGGCATTCGTGCAGGAACAGCATGCATACACCTGGGAACAGCTCGCCCGCCGCGCCGGGCTGGATCGGCAACAAGCGCAATTGCTGTCCCGCGCCGGCGCGCTGCGCACATTGTCCGGTGATCGGCATCAGGCGCATTGGCAGACGCTGGCCATCGAAGCCGCCGATGCACTCGGCAACGAGATCAACGAAACCGCCACGACCTTGCCGGCCACCAGCGAAGCGCAAAACATCCTGCACGATTACCGCTATCTGGGCCTGAGTCTCGAACGTCATCCACTGGCGCTGCTGCGCCGGCATCCGGCCCTGAAAGGCTGCGTCACTGCCGGCGAATTGCCGGCCCTGCCGGACAAAACCTATGTCGCGCTGACCGGCCTTGTCACCAACCGACAGCGACCCGGCACGGCCAGCGGCGTGTTATTCATGACGCTCGAAGATGAAACCGGCAACGCCAATCTGGTGGTCTGGACGCGCACCCAGGAACGCTTCCGCACCGAGATCCTGACCGGCCAGTTGCTGCGCATCGAAGGCCACGTGGAAAACCAGAACAACGTCACGCATGTGATCGTTTATCACCTGCGCGATCTCGGCGCACTCGCCGGCGAGTTGCGGGCGCAGTCACGGGATTTTCATTAAGGACGCACTGATCAAGCACTCCGTTCGTCCTGAGCCTGTCGGCGGATGAACAGAGTTACGCAGCGATCTCGATCTTTTGTGGTTCGACAGGCTCACCACGAACGGTTTCGGGGACTTGCTCAGAGCCTCCTTAGCCGGCGCGAATTCAATCCGCCGCGCCGGTAGCCGCTTCCGGCTCGACGCTTACCTGCCAGCGATCATTCCGGCGTTCGCTACGCACCTGCAAATGAAAGCGCTGCGCCCAGCGCGCCACAATCTGCAAGCCGAGTCCGCCAGCAGCTGAAGGTGACGCTGCAGTCGGCAATGGATTGTCGATACGCAATTGCCGGCCGATATTGTCGATGCGGATCTCGCCAGCGCTGCCGTGTTGCACGGCATTGAGCAGCAAATTGGCCAGAAGGGTTTCCAGCACGGCCGCCGGCAATGGCCAGTGCAGATCGTCATCGACACTGATCACAAACCGGCATGGCTTGCGCGCCGCCAGATCGGCGAATTCATCGACCAGTGCGCGCACGACGGGCGCAACGGCAACCGGTGTGTGAGCAAGTGCCGCATCTGATTCTGGCAATTCCCGGTCTGCGCGCGCATCGCTGTCAATGCCGGAGCCTGCACCAGAACCGTCACCGGCCAGCCAGCCGACGCTCATCGCCACGCGCTCCAGACGCCTGATCGCGCGCTGCAGGCGTCGTCCCTGCGGCGTGGCCAGCGTGGCAGCGCCGCCCGTTGCCGTCGCGTCCTGCATCAGCAACACATCGAGACTGGCGCGCGCCGTTTGCAGCGGCGTGCGCAATTCATGCTGCAGGAAAGCCAGCATTTCCCGTTCGCGATCCAGCGCGTCAAAACGCGCCTGCAGGATCGCCGCGTTGTGTCGCGCCAGCGCAGCGAACTCGTCGATCTGCGCGCGCTGTGCATAGGTTTGCAAGGCTTGTGGCGTATCGCTGTCGCGCAGCGCCGAAACCAGCACCAAGGTTTCTTGCGTCAGCGCGCGCGCCGCGCGCTTGACGGTCATGCGTGTCAGCACCGTGACCAGCACCAGCGCCACCAGCAGCCAATGCCACTGGCGGGCAAGCGCCCGGTTGACGGTCATGCGCCGACTGACATCAAACAGCAGCGCGCCCGCCTCGCCCTGCGCACCGGCAGCCAGTCGCAGCGCATGCACGTACATCTGATCAGTGAGCGCGAATTCGCGCAGGCCACCGAACGGCGCATCACCGAGCTGCGCGCGCAATACCGGTGACCATGCCGACTCCGGCACAAACGTAAAATCCCCCGGCAACGGCGGGGCATTTTCCTGTTGCCACTGCGCGGCGACTGTCGCCAGTTCGTGATCGAGAAAATAATCCTCAATGATGTACAGCGACAGAATCGCCAACAAGCCGATCAACAGCGTCAAACCGAGCGCCAGCACCGTCCACTGCCGGGCCAGCCGTTCACGCAGTTTCATCACTGATCGCCTGTTCATCAAAACGGTAACCGTAACCGCGCACGGTCTGCAGCGGATCGCAGGCAAAGTGCGCCCGTAACTGGCGACGCAACTGGTGCACATGTGCGCGCAAGGGGTCACTGTCGGGCACGTCATCGCCCCACAGCGCAGCACTCAATTCGCCGGTGCGCACCAACTGTGGTGACGCGCGCATCAGGCACTGCAGAATTTGCAGGGGAATGGCCGAGACATGCATGGCCTGGTCACCACGACGCAGCAGCGCCTGCCCGATATCCAGCTGGAACGCTCCGCATTGCAACGTTTGCACGGGCTCCGCTGACGAAGCGCAATAGCGACACAGGGCGCGGATACGCGCCAGCAATTCCTCAGGCGCCACCGGTTTCAGCAGGTAATCGACACCGCCAGCGGCAAATCCGGCCAGCCGATCCTGCAGATCCGCACGCGCGGTCAGGAACAACACCGGTATGCGCAGCGCAAACCGTTCACGCCATTCGCGGCACAGGGAAAAGCCGTCAGCATCCGGCAAATTGACATCGAGCACCAGCGCGTCGAAACGGGCTTGTTGCAGGCAATGCGCCGCCTGACGGCCATCGGCGGCGTAATCGATTTCCAGACCGGCCGCGGCGAGAAAATCACCAAGCGCGGCGGCGACATCGAGATCATCTTCCACCAGCAACACACGCAGCGCGCGCCCGGCTTCATTGCTCATGCACAGATACCCTCAAATGCCCGCCAACCGCAGCAAACGCATGCCTTCCGCCCATTGGCCATCGATCACCGCGACCAGGGCATGCATGCGGACCAGGCCGGCATCGTAACCGTCCTGTTGCGCACGCAATGCCAGCGCGGCATCCAGACCCTGACGATAATACGCGCCGAGCACGGTGACACTGCGTTCTTCGGGTGTGCGCTCGCGCGCGAGCGGCTCATGTCCAAGACGGCGGATCATCGCCTCGGCCACGCCCCAGGTCGACCAGGGATTCTGGCCCGTCACCCAGTTGCCATCGACCACCACATTTTCGGTGTACCGCGGCGCTTCGATGTACACGGCGCCGTGTTCGAGCGCCTTGTCCTGCAGCAGATAGGGAAATACCTGGCGGGCATTTTTTATCAGGAACAGTTCTTCAGCATTGGAGAAGCCAGTCATGCGCCGGCCACGAACCAGATACCGGCCTTGCTCATCGCGCACATTCAGCAAGGCAGCCGGACCGTGACAGACGCCGCCGACGACACCATGGCGATCAAAATGACTGACCAGTCGCGCGATCTCGGGATGTTCGGGAAAATCCAGCAACGCGCCCTTGCCGCCGACAAAAAACATTGCCGCATACCGCTCGGCCCGCACGCTGCTCAGCGGCTGACTGCGGGCAATGCGGGCCTGAATCTCCGCATCATTCAGAAACGCGTAGTCCAGCGCCTGCATGTCATCTTCATCAATGCTTACCGGCGGATTGCCACCGGCCGGACTGGCAAATTCGACCTCATAACCGTTGGCGCGAAACACGTAATAGGCGCGGGCGAGTTCAGTCAGTTCATAACCGGCGTTTTTCTTTTTCTCACCAAAATGCGCAGTGCTGGTCAGCACCGCAAGAATGCGTCCGCGTGTATTGCCTTGTGATGCGGCCGGCGCAAATGCCGCCGCCGCAACGCGCTGCGCCTCCGTATCTGTTGGATCAACACCGCCATCGCTGACACAACTGACCGTCAGCAGCGTAGTGGCCAGCACCAGGCTGGCAAGAATGATTTTGCTCGTGAGTTTCATGGCCGTGCCACCTGTACGATTCGCGGTGGCCGCAGTCTGTCAAAAGCAAGGTAAAGACAAGGTAAAGAACGGCGCCTGCGCATTGCTCTAGATGCCGCTCCAAATGCATCAAGGCTCCGCGCGAAACTGCAGAGCACCGGCTGATTCGCACAGAACGGCAGCAAGCGGCTAACGCCGATAGCGGATACTCAGCATGATGACGTGCACCAGAAACACCGCCGTACTGATACCAATCCCCCAGCCGATGTACGACTCCGGGATCAGTGACAAGGCCAGCAGCAAGCCGATCAGCGTCATGAACAGCGCAAATGCCAGCATGCCAAAGCCGAAGCCGCGCAGATACGCCACCGGATTGGAATATTGCTCAGCCTTGCCCTTCAGAAAAAAATCATCGTGCTGACGCTGGGTGCACATGGCCCAGGCAATCAGATAACCGGGGCCGGCACCGACGACAATGAGCACAATACCGGCGAATAGCGCTTCATTCATGACGGCTCACGCTCCTGCATTGAATTTATCCATCCCGTCATCTTCGCCGAAACCAAACCGGCATGTCATCCGCCCGAGCATGCCCGCATGGTTGAGCCCTCATGTGCGCAAACAGCCAAATTCCCGGCAAATAAAAAGGGCGTCTGCGACGCCCTTTTTTTGCCTTTCGTCAACCATTCATCAGTCAAACAGGGCATCCATCGACAGGTTCTGCTCACGGAGAATTTCCCGCAGACGGCGCAAGGCTTCCACCTGAATCTGGCGCACGCGCTCGCGGGTCAGACCAATCTCGTGACCAACCTCTTCGAGTGTCTGCGGTTCGTAATTGAGCAGACCGAAACGGCGTGACAACACTTCGCGCTGTTTCTCGGTGAGCATGTTCAGCCATTTTTCGATATTGGCCTTCATGTCGGTGTCTTCGAGCCAGCTGACCGGTTCACTGGCACCGTCATCGGCGATGGTATCGAGCAGCGAACGGTCGCCGTCCGGACCGAGCGGCGTATCGATGGAGCTGATGCGCTCGTTGAGGCCGAGCATGCGCGTCACGTCCTCGACCGGCTTGCCGAGTTTTTCGGCGATTTCCTCAGCAGTGGGTTCGTGATCGAGTTTCTGCGCCAGCTCGCGGGCCGCACGCAGATAGACATTCAGTTCCTTGACGACATGGATAGGCAAACGGATGGTGCGCGTCTGATTCATCAGCGCGCGTTCGACAGTTTGCCGAATCCACCACGTTGCATACGTCGAGAACCGGAAACCGCGCTCAGGATCGAATTTTTCGACCGCGCGGATCAGGCCGAGATTGCCTTCTTCAATGAGATCCAGCAGCGCCAGACCGCGACCGTTGTAACGGCGGGCGATCTTGACCACCAGACGCAGATTGCTCTCGATCATTTTCTGCTTGGACTTCATGCAGCCGCGTTGCGACTTGCGTGCGTAGTACACCTCTTCCTCAGGTGTCAGCAGTGGCGAGTGACCGATTTCGCCCAGATAGAGTTGCGTGGCGTCCATGACTTTTTCGTCATCGGACAATTCGAAAGAGACGGCGGGTTGAGGTCGGGGGGTGGGTTCTTCTTCAAGTGCGGCCAACTCTGCGTCAGCAAACTCTGCGGCCTGCAGGTTGGTATCGAACGTTTCTTCGAGCGACAGCTCGTCTTCCCACTGTTCGGTCATGTCTGCGTCTCCACAAAGGATTGAGGTGTGCAACTCAATCCGAAGCCTGGAAGGGCCCTTCCGCACCCTGGTTTTGCCAACGCTTTGAACGACCGTTTCCCAACAGAAAAACGCTCAGCGTTTTGGCAAAAACTTCAGCGGATCCACCGGCTGCCCCTGATAGCGGATCTGGAAATGCAACTGCTCCCTGTCCGTTCCGCTACTGCCTATATCGGCGATCACCTGACCGGCTTTAACAACGTCGTTTTCTTGTACGTGGAGGCGACTTGCGTGTGCGTAGGCGCTCAGAAATTCCTCGTTGTGTTTGATGATGACCATTTGCCCATAGCCACGCAGTCCGCTTCCCGCATACACGACTTGGCCTGTCGCGGCGGCGCGCACCGGTTCACCGGTTTTACCTGCAATATTTACACCTTTCAAGCCCGTCGGTGCCGCCGAGAAGCTGCCGAGCATGCGGCCGGTCCCTGGCCATTGCCAGCTCAGGGGCTGGTTGACGTTTACGGCAAGTGCAGTGTCATTTGCATTCTTAGTTGCGGAATTTTCAGTGCTTTCTGTCTGCGCAACATTGTTGTCCGCAACGGCGGTGCTGGAACTGACACCGCTGTCTTTGTTCGCGGATGACTCCGGAAACTTTTTATGTGCTTTTGCAGCATCAGCAGCATCGCTATTGCGCTTTGGCGTTATGGATGGCTGTTCAGCTGCGCGAGGTGGCGGAGAAATTGCCGTAATTTTGACGTTTTCGTCAGAATTCTGACGACTAACGGACTGGGTCTTTGCGTTTTTTGGCTCTAGCGCGAGCTTCTGGCCGACCAGGATCTTGTAGTCACGACCAATGCCGTTCCAGCGCGCCAGTTCGCGGAAATCGAGGCCATAGGCAAAAGCGATCGAATACAGGGTTTCGCCGCGCCTGACTTCATGCACACGCTGATCCAGCGCGCGTTCCTGCGGCACCAGTCGCCGCTCCACCGGCGCGGGAACGGTGTTGCTGCAGGCCGTGAGCAGCACCGCCAACAGCAGCGATGCGCCCAGTCTGATCTGCAGTTGGTTTTGTCGCGTGTTTTGCAGCGTGTTTTGTTTTGCGGTCTGACGCGCAGGCGACACCATCAAATCATTCATCCGTCGCTCAACCGGTACCGGGTTGCAGGGGAACAAAACGGACTTTCTCCATCACTGCAGAATGCAGCTGACCACTGCGTTTTTCGATGACCAGCAAATCCTGTGCACCACTGCCACTGCCCACCGGAATGATCAGGCGACCGCCTTCAGCGAGTTGTTCGATCAGCGCCGGCGGTGTGGCCGGTGGCGCGGCGGTGACGATGATGGCGTCAAATGGAGCTTTTTCCGGCCAGCCGAGATAGCCGTCACCGTGACGGTACTCAACATTGCGCAGGCTGAGTCCGGCCAGACGGCGACGCGCCTGCTCCTGCAGCGGTTTCAGGCGCTCGATGGTGTACACGCGACCAACAAGTTGCGCCAGCACGGCGGTCTGGTAACCACAACCGGTGCCGATCTCGAGCACGTTCTTGCGCGGCCCGCCGTCGAGCAGCAACTCGGTCATGCGCGCCACGATGTAGGGCTGGGAAATGGTCTGGCCCAGACCAATCGGCAACGCCGTATCTTCATAGGCACGATGTGCCAGTGCTTCATCAATGAAAATATGGCGCGGTGTCTGGGCGATGACGCCGAGCACCTGCGGATTGCTGACGCCCTCTTCCTGCAAGCGCTGCACCAGTCGCTGGCGCGTGCGCTCCGAGGTCATGCCGATACCGCGCAATTGCTGATTCATTTCACTGCACCATTTACTGCTGAACCCATTTTTTCCGAGCCCGTTTCCGCGACATCGTTCGCCGCAGAATTGTTGCCCGAACTTGCATTCGCTGCTGAACCAGCACTCACGACATCATCCAGCAATGCATCACTCCAGCCCCGCAGGGCGTTCATCGACGCGTACGCGGTCAGATCGGCATGCAGCGGTGTCACCGAAACATAACCCGCGGCAACAGCATGGAAATCAGTGCCTTCACCAGCGTCGTCGCCGTGCGCTGGCGGGCCAATCCAGTACACGTCGCGGCCTTTCGGATCCTGCGCGGCCAGAATGGTGTCGGCGCGGTGACGATGGCCGAGACGGGTCACGCGGATGCCACACAATTCCTCGACCGGCAGATCTGGCACGTTGACGTTGAGGATGCGATTCGGTTCCAGCGGATGGTTGTGCAGATTGAGCACCAGACGACGCGCAACAAACGCAGCGGTTTCGTAGTGGCGAAGTTCGCGACCGACCAGCGACAGGGCAATGGCCGGGAAGCCGAGATGCCGTCCCTCCATCGCCGCCGCCACGGTGCCGGAATACAGCACGTCGTCACCGAGATTGGCGCCCGCATTGATGCCGGCAATTACCACATCCGGTGCGCGGTCCATGATCCGGTGCAGACCCAGATGCACGCAATCCGTCGGCGTGCCGGTTACCGAATAGAAACCTTCGGCGGTCTGGTGAAAGCGGATGGGATTGTCCAGCGTCAGCGAATTGGACGCGCCCGAGCGATTGCGATCCGGTGCCACCACCGTGATCGCCCCCAACGTGGCCAGCGCCTCGGCGAGTGCTTTCAGGCCGGGCGCAAAATAACCGTCATCATTGCTGAGCAGGAAACGCATGCGATCTCACAGAAAACATGCCCGCCGGTCGGTGCGGACGCGGTCGGGCGACAGGGCCCGCGTATGGTAGCGGCTGCGTGCGACGGGCGGGCACTGCTTTTTTGTCATCAGCGGCCAGCGGCGTTGGCTTGCGTGCCAGTGCCGGATTACGGCGGCGCTGATGCGGTTCAGAACGGTGCCAGCAGGGCCACCGCATGCACGGCAATGCCTTCCTTGCGGCCGATGTAACCCAGCCCTTCGGTCGTGGTCGCCTTCAGGTTGACCGCAGACGCCGGCAGACCGAGGTCGGCAGCCAGCGTCGTGCGCATGTTCGCCTTGTGATCGTTCAGGCGCGGCGTCTGGGCAATCACCGTGACATCGACATTGACCGGCGCAAAACCCTGCTCTGCCGCCAGATTCAGGCAGTTACGCAGCAGCGCACGACTGTCAGCGCCACGCCAGCGCTCGTCGGTGTCGGGGAAATGCTCACCGATGTCGCCCAGCGCCACCGCGCCGAGCAGGGCATCGCAGACGGCGTGCAGCACCACATCACCGTCGCTGTGCGCGAGCACACCCTGCGCGCCGGGGATGATCACACCGGCAAGGACCAGCGGCTTGTCACCGCCAAATTTGTGCACGTCGTAACCGTGACCGATACGCATGTGATGACTCCGTGTCCGGCGACCCGCGCCGGCTTGCAGCAGAAAAAGGAAAAATCTCAGACCGGCGGCCGCAGGCCCTGGGCGATCTGTGTGCGCAGGATCTGTTCAGCGATCAGCAGATCCTGGCCCTGGGTGATTTTCAGGTTGTCGTCGCGGCCGCGCACCAGACGCGCCAGTACCCCCTGCTGTTCCATCGCGGCGGTGTCGTCGGTGTACGTGATGCCTGCCGCCTCGGCGGCGGTGAGCGCCGTGCGCAGCGCGCCGTAACGAAACACCTGCGGTGTCAGCGCCCGCCACAAACCTTCGCGCGGCACGGTGGCCGCGACGCAGCCATCGGCACCAGCCTGCTTGAGGGTATCGGCCACCGGCGCCGCCAGCAGCGCGCCGGCGGCACCGGCGTCCAGCGCGGCAAACAGGGCCCCGAGATCACTGGCCAGCAGACAGGGCCGCGCCGCGTCGTGAACAAAAATCCAGTCCGACTCCAACGCCTGTCCCTGCAGGCTGTGCAGCGCATTCAGCACCGATTGCTGACGGCTGGCACCGCCGGTGACGCGGCGCAGACGTGGCTCCTCCAGCGTCGCCAGATCGGACAAGCTGTACCAGTCGTCATCGGCAGCGAGCGCCAGGGTAAGGCTGAGAAAACGCGGATCGGTAAACGCGGACAGTGTCTGGGCCAGCACACTGCGACCGAGCAGCATCAGGTATTGCTTGGGACGATCAGCGGCGAGACGCGAGCCGGAACCGGCTGCGGGAATGACAACGTGGGCGCGCATCAGTTGCGGACGATGCGGTAGAAGACTTCGCCTTTCTTGACCAGACCGAGTTCATGACGGGCACGTTCCTCAATGGCATCGACGCCGGAACGCAGGTCTTCGACTTCAAATTTGATCTGGGCATTGCGCGCCAGCAAGCGATCATTCTCGACCTGCTGGGTGGCGATGCGCTCATCCAGCTCGCGCAGTTCTGCCACCGAGCCCGCGCCATGCCACAGGCGGCTCTGCAGACCACAGAACAGGAACAGCAGTGTCAGCGCAATCCACTTCATGACGGCGTAGCTTTCATGACGGCGTAAAGAAACAGGCCGGACAACCGGCGTGGCGGCAAGTATTGCAGAAGCGCGCAGGACTTGCACCACGCCCGCTGTGTCCCCGATCCGGCCGGTGCCGGATCGGGGACACACGCCAGGCACTTCAGGCGCCGATCACTTCAGGCGCGGGAAGGCCGAGCGGCCAGCATATTGGGCGGCGCTGCCAAGTTCGGCTTCGATGCGCAGCAGCTGGTTGTACTTGGCGACGCGATCCGAACGGCACAGCGAGCCGGTCTTGATCTGGCCGCAACCCGCCGCCACCGCCAGATCGGCAATGGTCACGTCTTCGGTTTCGCCGGAACGGTGCGAGGAGATCGATGTATAGCCAGCCTTGTGGGCCATGGCGATGGCATCCAGCGTTTCCGACAGCGTGCCAATCTGGTTGACCTTGATGAGGATCGAGTTGGCGATGCCCTTGTCGATGCCTTCCTGCAGGATCTTGGTGTTGGTGACAAACAGATCGTCACCGACCAGCTGCACGCTGGCACCAAGTTTCTCGGTCAGCACTTTCCAGCCCGCCCAGTCACCTTCAGCCATGCCGTCTTCGATGGTGATGATCGGATAACGCTTGCACCAGTCCGCGAGGAAATCGGCAAACTGTTCCGAGGTCAGCGATTTGCCTTCGCCTTCCAGATGGTATTTGCCGTCCTTGTAGAACTCACTCGATGCGACATCAAGGCCGAGAAATACATCACCGCCCAGCGTGTAACCGGCTTTGGTCACCGCCTCGGCAATGCATTGCAGCGCCTCTTCATTTGATTTCAGATCCGGGGCAAAACCGCCTTCGTCGCCGACCGCCGTGTTCAGGCCGCGGGCTTTCAGCACCGCTTTCAGGGCATGGAAAATTTCCGCACCACAACGCAGCGCTTCGGCGAAATTCTTGGCGCCCACCGGCAGCACCATGAATTCCTGGACATCGACGTTGTTGTCGGCATGCGCACCGCCGTTGATGATGTTCATCATCGGCACCGGCATGATGAAATCGCCGCCGATGTTGTAGGCACTGTTCAGATACTTGTACAGGCCGACGCCCTTGTCGGCGGCAGCGGCCTTGGCCACTGCCAGCGACACGGCGAGAATGGCATTGGCGCCAAGTTTGGCCTTGTTCTCCGTGCCATCCAGCGCGAGCATTTTTTCATCGATAACACGTTGCTGCGCCACATCCATGCCCAGCAGCGCATCACGCAGCACAGTGTTGACGTGCACAACCGCTTTCAGCACGCCCTTGCCGAGATAACGCGACTTGTCGCCATCGCGCAGCTCCAGCGCTTCGCGCGAGCCGGTCGAGGCACCACTCGGCGAGCAGGCCAGCGCGCGGATACCGTTGTCGAGAATGACTTCAGCTTCAACCGTCGGATTGCCACGCGAGTCGAGAACTTCGCGGCCGATGATGTGCTTGATGCTTGCCATGACATGTCCTTCAAACGTGAAGAGTGCAGAAAAAATGGTGGATGCGAAGCGGCGTCAATTCACTGCGCGGGCGCTCGTCAGTTGCGGCGCCTCAAGCGGGCGGCGACACGCGCCGCCCGTCATTCATCACGCCGTTTCAATCGGCGGAAACGCCTTGACCAGCTCGTCGATGGCCTTCATCTGGCCAAGGAACTGCTCAAGTTTGTTCAGTCGCAGCGCGCAGGGACCATCGCACTTGGCGTGTTCCGGCTCCGGGTGCGCTTCGAGGAACAGACCGGCAAGCCCCACCGCCATGCCGGCGCGGGCCAGCTCCGACACCTGCGCACGACGACCATCGGCCGAATCACTGCGGCCACCGGGCATTTGCAGCGCGTGTGTGACATCGAAGAACACCGGGTAACCCATTTTCTTCATGATGCCGAAGCCGAGCATGTCCACGACCAGATTGTTGTAACCGAAGCTCGATCCGCGCTCACACAAAATCAGTTGGCTGTTGCCGGCTTCTTCGCACTTGTTGAGGATGTGGCGCATTTCCTGCGGCGCGAGAAACTGGGCTTTCTTGATATTGATGACGGCGCCGGTTTTCGCCATGGCCACCACCAGGTCCGTCTGCCGCGACAGGAAGGCCGGCAGCTGGATGATGTCCGCCACTTCGGCCACCGATGCCGCCTGATGTGGCTCGTGGACGTCGGTGATCACCGGCACGCCGAAGGTGTTTTTGATTTCCTGGAAAATTTTCAGGCCTTCTTCCAGACCCGGACCGCGATACGACGTGATCGACGAACGATTGGCCTTGTCAAACGAGGCTTTGAACACATAGGGAATGCCCAGCTTTTGCGTGGCCTTCACATAGGCTTCGCAGACCGTCATGGCCATGTCGCGCGATTCCAGCACGTTCATGCCACCGAACAGCACGAACGGCAGTTCGTTACCAGTTTTGATGCCCTTGATATCGACGATTTTTTGCACCACACGTCCCTCGCTGTCGATCG
Organism: Permianibacter sp.; assembly: GCA_041913605.1. GTDB lineage: Bacteria > Pseudomonadota > Gammaproteobacteria > Enterobacterales > Permianibacteraceae > Permianibacter. The sequence continues at coordinate 58,990 of JAYSEY010000013.1, read as the reverse complement.
GCTGATTTGTCGATCAGATGTTCAATCGGCTGCTGAACGGCAACAGGCGCCGGCAACGTCTGGCTGCCGGCGCCCGTTCACGGTTCAGGCTTTCTGCTTGCTGTTGCGATAGTTCACCGCAGCATTGATGAAGCTGGCGAACAGCGGATGCCCGTCGCGCGGTGTCGAAGTGAATTCCGGATGGAACTGCACGCCAACGAACCACGGATGCCCCGGCAGTTCAACGATTTCCACCAGATTCAGATCACCCGAGCGCCCGGAGACTTTCAGACCGGCTTTCTCGACGCGATCGATCAGGTTGTTGTTACCTTCATAGCGATGACGATGACGCTCAATGATCACGTCCTGGCCGTAAATCTCGCGTGCCAGTGTGCCCGGCACCAGCGTGCAGGGCTGGGCGCCCAGACGCATGGTGCCACCGAGATCGCTGCCTTCGCTGCGTTGCTGCAGCGAACCGTCGGCGTCTTTCCATTCGGTGATCATGGCAATGACCGGATACGGCGTGTTCTTGTCGAACTCAGTCGAATGCGCGTCGGTCATGCCGGCAACATGGCGGGCAAACTCGATGGTCGCCACCTGCATGCCGAGGCAGATACCGAGATATGGCACCTTGCGCGTGCGGGCAAATTCGGCTGCCTTGATCTTGCCTTCGATGCCGCGCTCGCCAAAACCGGGACCGACCAGAATCGCATCCTTGTTTTCCAGCACCGTAGTGCCTTCACGGATGATGTCTTCCGAGTCGATGTAATGGATGTTGACGGTCTGGCGGTTTTTCAGGCCGGCGTGTTTCAGCGCTTCATTGATCGACTTGTAGGCATCGGTCAGATCGACGTACTTGCCGACAAACGCGATGTTCACTTCGCCTTTCGGATTGGCTTCCGCATACAGCACCTGCTCCCACTCGGAGAGATCCACCGGCTTCGCCTGCGTCAGCCGGAAGCGGTTGACCACCAGCTCATCCAGACCCTGTGCGTGCAGCACCGAGGGAATGCGGTAAATGCTGTCGACATCTTTCAGCGAGATGACGGCTTTTTCTTCGACATTGGTGAACAGCGCGATCTTGCCGCGCTCGGACGCCGGCAGCGGCCGGTCGGAACGGCAGATCAGCACATCCGGCTGGATACCGATGGAGCGCAGCTCTTTCACCGAATGCTGGGTCGGCTTGGTTTTCAGTTCGCCGGCCGTGGCGATGTAGGGCAGCAGCGTCAGGTGCACGAACATGGCGCGCTCTTTGCCGAGCTCGAAACCCAGCTGGCGGATCGCCTCCATGAACGGCAGCGATTCGATGTCGCCGACCGTGCCGCCGACTTCCGCCATGCACACGTCGTAGCCTTCGCCAGCCGCCAGGATGTGCTGCTTGATGGCATCGGTGATGTGCGGAATGACCTGCACCGTGGCGCCCAGGTAGTCACCGCGCCGCTCCCGACGCAGCACTTCCATATAGATCTTGCCGGTGGTGACGCTGTTCTTGCGCGTCAGGCGGGTGCGGACGAAGCGCTCGTAGTGACCGAGATCGAGATCCGTTTCCGCGCCGTCTTCGGTGACATACACCTCACCGTGCTGGAACGGGCTCATGGTGCCCGGATCGACGTTGATATAGGGGTCCAGCTTGAGCAGGGTGACCTTCAGGCCACGTGCTTCAAGAATGGCCGCCAGAGAGGCCGAGGCAATGCCCTTGCCCAGGGACGACACCACGCCGCCCGTCACAAAAATAAAACGTGTCATGGCAATTCAGCCGCTCGCCGGTGAAAAGGGAAAAGGAGGTACAGAAGGGGGTACTGCAGGACGGGGCGAAAGTCTAGCAAAACGGCCCCTCCCCCGGCAAACACAACGCCCCCGGCACCGGTCGGTGCTTGTCAGGCAAGTCGCTGATTTGCAAGCTGGAAATCAGCCTGCACATACGCATCGGCCGGTCCGGGCTTGCATTGTCAGGCTCATGGGTCAGAATCGGCCACGCCGCTGGCCGTGCCGGCGGCCCCTGCCCCGAACCCCGCGCAGTCAGGTTGTCGCGCCTTCCCGCCAGTGGACCCCGTCCCGCAAGGAGCCGGCAAGATGACCGACAACCCGCGTTTCCCGCCTGCCATCCGTGGCGCCCTGATCCTTGTGCTGTCCGTCTTCACTCAGCTGGCTGTGCCGCAAACAGTTCTTGCCCAGGCCGATGCACCGCTCAGTGCCGAAGAGAAGAAAGCGGCCCGGCAAGCCGAACAGGAACGGCGCAAAGCCGAGCGGGCCGCCAAACGCGCCGAGCAGGAGGCTGAGCAAGCGGCACGCAAGGCAGCAGCCCGGCGGGAGCGCGACGAAAAATCCGCCGCCGTTCGACAGGCCAAAGCCGGGAAAGAACAGGAACGGCTTGCCCTTTGCGAAACGTTCAACAATTGGCTGCAGGACCCGGCAGGCCTGCCCCCTGAGGTCATGACACGCCGCTGGCAGGGCGGCCCCGGGCCAGCAGGAGACGCCGGCAAGATCGCGTTCGAAGCCTGGCTGTTTCAGGATGTGCGTGCCGAGAAACTGTTTGGCCACCGGCTCGAAGCGGTGCCCGAGGCCACCCGCACAGACTGGCAGAATCTGGGGCGCAACTGCGGTGTCGTGCGCAACAACCGCGGTCAGGCCTATGGCGACGGCCAGCTGCTGAACCGCATTTTTCTTGCGCCCTATCACCAGCAGTATCTCGAAGGCATACAGCGCATCCGCGATGCGCGAGCCCGCCTGTCCGCGCTGGAACAGGAGCTGGCCGCCCTGTCCGCAACAGGCAGCGAACGCTTTGTCGCCATCGGCAAGGAGCTGGACCTGTTGAACGGTTTTGCCACGCCGGAACAACGCGATGCCTTGCGCAGCTTGCGCGCGGAAACACATCGCAAAGTGCTGGCACCGGCCAGCGAACAACAGTTGATGAGCATTGCCAGTCAGGCCACGGGTCTGGACGGCCTGCGCGCCATGGTCAGCGCCCGCCAGAAGGCGGCGCGCGACGCCTACGCCGCCAACCAGCCGGTACAGGTTCCGGAGGCGTTCATCCGCAAACAGGAAACCCTCGTCAAGGCTCTGGCTGCCGACGAGTCAAAGCGGATCGCCGCGCTGGGCAGCGGGCTCAACGGCCTGCAGCAAGGCGTGCAGTGGTACCAGCACTGGCGCAGCACATATCAGCCGCTGCTGGCCGACGTGCCGCAACTCGGCGGCATCCTGAAAACCTTCGAGCAACAGCATCAGGAGACACTCAGCGCTGCCGAATCGGCACTGATCAAGGAGATTGACGCCAGTCGCGATACCGAACAGTTGCAGGCCTTGTTCAGCAAATATCTGCCGCTGGCCAGCGACCGGAGCGGAAAATCCGGCGCCGCACTGAGCGCCGCCGAAGCGCGCAAACGCGCCGATCTGACCAGGCAGCAACTGCTGGGCAACAGTGACGAAGGCAGCACCAATCGCAGTGGTCGTGGCGAACCAACGGCCGGCGATGTGTATGACGCGCTAAAAGCCATGGTGGATGCTCAAAACCGGCAAGCCGGCGACACCGCGCAGCGCTGCAATAACCGCGACTTCCAGAATGATCCGGTGCTGGCCGTGCAATGTCTGCAGTACGGCGTCGGCGTGGGCGTATCGGCGGACGCGCAAAATGTCCACGCCCCGCGATTCACCATCGTTCGCTTCAAGAAAATTGCCTGCGACAAGGCGCAGGGTCAGGCCGGCTATCTCTGTGATTATGTGCTCGGTATTCAGAGCAACCTGAACCTGCCTCCCAGCCTCGCCGCGCTGATGGCCGGCAACGTCAGTCAGGCGCGTTTTGTCTGGGACGGAGACCACTGGCTGGTGCTGCCTGACTATCACCAGGACTAACGCGCTTGCCGGTGTCGGTCGCGTCGCGACATGGATTCCGGCTGGTTGCGCCCCTGGATAGTCATCGCCTGACGATAAAAGACCTGCCAGCCGGCGCGGTATACCATGCGCGCCGGCAACGCCGTTCGCAGGCAGGCGCGTGAACACGCACACGCCGGCGCGCGTTTCCCGAAACCGGTTTGCGAAACAGGTCCACGTCCGTTCATGCCCTCTTCCCTGTCGCCACTCACGGCTTACCAGCAGGCCGTCACACGTGGCGAATTTCACGCTGACCGCGCGCAGCAGCACGCGGCGACGCAGCTCGATCACTGCCTGCATGCCCTGCATCAGCAGCGGCAGCCGCGCGGCGTTTATTTGTGGGGGCCGGTCGGGCGCGGCAAAACCTGGTTGATGGACCGCTTTCACGCGGCGCTGGATGTGCCCGCCACGCGCCAGCATTTTCACCACTTCATGCGCCATGTACATCGCCGTCTGTTTGCGCTCACCGGCCATGCGGAACCGCTGCAAACGCTGGCCGACGAACTCGCCGCCACGCAGCGCGTGTTGTGCTTTGACGAATTGTTCATCAACGATATCGGCGATGCGATGATTCTCGGCCCGCTGCTGCAGGCCTTGTTCGCGCGCAAGGTCGTGCTGGTGATCACCTCCAATCAGCCGCCGGATCAGCTGTACGCCGATGGTTTCAACCGCGAACGGCTGTTGCCGGCCATCGCGACACTGCAACGCGAGCTGGATGTGATCCGCGTCGATGGTGGCGTCGATCACCGCCTGCATCCGGGTGTGGCGGAGACGCGTTACTGGCTGATGCGCGATACGCCTCCGGATTTCCTGCACAGCCGCTTGCTGGCCCTGAGCGAAGACGAGCCGATCAGCGACACCGCGCTGCACCTTGGCCATCAAATCGTCGCCGTGCGCGGCCGCAGCCGGCGCGCGCTCTGGTGCCGCTTTGCCGATTTGTGTGCGCAACCGTTGTCAGCGCTGGATTTCGTTGCCCTTGGCGAACAGATTTCCGTGTTGCTGCTCGACGAAGTGCCGAAACTGTCATCTACGCCGCAAGCCGCACGCATTGCCCGTGGCACCGAAGATGGAGTGGAACGCATCGCAGCCGGTGATCGGCAGTTGCCACCGCTGTCGAAAACCGACGATGCCGTGCGCCGATTCATCGCCCTAATCGACGAATGCTATGACCGTGGCATTCCGGTGTATGTGCGCGCCGAAGTCGGACTGGATGATCTGTATCAGGATGGCTATCTGGCCTTTGCCTTCCGGCGCACACACAGCCGTTTGCGGGAAATGCAGTGGCATCGATTCGGCCGGGATGCCGCCGGTTAAATGCCGGCACTGAGCGGCAAACGCACCCAGAAGCGCGCGCCTTTTCCTTCTTCGGATTCAAATCCGATCTCGCCATGCATGCGCGTGATCAGTTGTTTGCAAATCACCAGGCCCAGACCGGTGCCGCTGTGACTGCGCTGGTTGCCGGTTTCCGCCTGGGAAAATTTTTCGAAAATGCGCGAACGAAACGCCTGCGGAATGCCCGCGCCCTGATCGACAACGCTGATCTCGATCTGCTCGCCGACGCGTTCATGACCCAGTTCGACCACGCCGCCGGGCGGTGAATGCTTGCAGGCGTTTGACAACAGATTGGCCAGCACCTGCATCAGGCGCATCGGATCGGCCCGCACATGCACAGGCGCGCCGTCACGGCGCCGCAACTGGACACGAAACGGCGCCGCGTATCCGGCATTGGCACTCAGCGCCTGATCCAGCAGCGGAATGAGATCAACATCCTGCAGCACAAAGCGCATTTCTCCGGCCAGCAACTTGTCCATGTCGAGCAAATCATTGATCAACTGACTCAGGCGTTTGCCGTTCTGTTCGGCAATGCGCAACATGTCCCGGGCCGGCGCGGGCAATTCGCCGAATGCACCGCCAGCCAGCAAGCCCAGCGCGCCGGCAATCGAGGTCAGCGGCGTGCGCAGTTCATGGCTGACGGTGGCGACAAAATCACTCTTCATGCGCTCGATGCGCTTCTGCTCGGTCAGATCGCGGATCAGCGCCACATGATGCGGCACGCCGGCACGCGGCACGCGCAGCAGACTGATCTCCAGCAGCAATTGCCCGGCCGGATGCGCCACCGGAAGTTCCAGACGCTGTGCGGATCGCTGGCTGTCATCAGCCTGCTGCAGATGCGGTGCCAGTTCCGGCAGACAGGCCGCCAGCGGCAGCCGCACAAACGGATCCGGCAAGCCCAGCAATTGCACGGCGGCCGGATTGGCGCGCACCAGTTCGCCGTCCGGCGCAATCACCAGAATGGCATCGTCGGCGTAATCAAACAGCGCGCTGAGGAAGCGTTCGTTTTCCGCCAAGGCTTCATCGGCCAGATGCTGTTGCGTGACATCCCAGACAAAGCCGATGAATTGATTGACCACGCCCTGGGCATTGCGCAGCGCGCGACCGCGTTCCTGCACCCAGCGCACGGCGCCGTCGCGGTGGCGTATGCGATAGCTGACGCCGTAATGATCATTTTGCGCGGCGAGTTTTTCTTCGCTGACCGCGGCATAGGTCAGCGCCAGATCTTCAGCAAGGATCAGCGAAGCAAACGGACGATTCAGCGGTGGCAGGAACTCGGCAGCCGGATAGCCGCTCAGTTCCGCCACCGCGTCACTGACATAGCTGAGCTGCCAGTCGGTGCTGGCATCGGCGCGCAGCACAACGCCGGGCAAACTGGCGATCAGATCGCGCAGCTGGGCTTCCGATTCGTGCAGCCGCTGCGTTGCCAGATGCTGTTCGCTGACGTCCTGGACCTGCACGACAAAATGCAGCGGCCGGCCATTCTGTTCGCGCACCAGTGACACCGACAACTGGGCGTGGATCAGTTTGCCGCTCTTGTGGAAATAGCGTTTGCGCAACTGGTAGTGCGCCATGTTTCCCGCCAGCAACTCCTGCACCAGCCGCAGGTCAGCGTCCAGATCATCGCGATAAGTCAGCGACTGGAAATCGGTGTGCAGCAACTCATCCTGTGTGTACCCGAGCATGCGGCACAGCGCATCGTTGACGGCCAGCCAGCGACCTTCCAGCGACACCAGCGCCATGCCCTGCGCGGCCGAAACAAACGCGCCGGTGAAACGCTCGGCGTGCAAACGCGCAACCTCTTCGGCAATCCGCGCATTGGCTTCGGCGGCCAGCTGCTCGGTGATGTCGATGGCCATGCCGAGAAAACCGAACGCCTCGCCGTTGCCATCACGCAGGGCGCTGACCGACAGGCGCACCTGACGACGCGCGCCGTCCTTGCGCACATACGTCCATTGCCGCGTTTCCGTGGCGCCACTGCGCGCCGCTTCGACGAACACATCGAAGCCCTGTACCGGACGACCGTACTCGTGACTCAACTGTTCGCCGCGTGCGCGCACTTCATCGGCGAGATGGAAAATCGCCGGCGTCTGGCGGCCGATCATGTCTTCCGCGCGGTAACCCAGCAATTGTTCAGCACCGGAATTGAACACGGTGATCAGGCCGCGGGTATCGGTGGCAATGATGGCGACATCACGCGAGGCATCGATCAGCGTTTGCAGATAGCTGCGCGCGTCGGCCACCGCTTGTGCGTGCTGCTTTTCAGCGCTGATGTCGAGATGGGTACCGGCCATCCACAGCGGCCGGCCGTCAGCATCCCATTCATAGACACGGCCGCGGTCATGTACCCAGACCCAGTGGCCCTGCTTGTGGCGCATGCGGCAAACGCAATCGTAGTACGGCGAGGCGCCGGAGAAATGCGCATTGAGCAATTCGCCGGATTGTTGCAGATCATCAGGATGTGCCAGTCGCAGCCAGGTCTGGATCGACACCGGCTGCAACTCGGCCAGCGTGTAACCAAGAATTTCTGCCCAGCGTTCATTGAAGCGCGTTTCGCCGCTCTGGACATTCCATTCCCAGGTGCCCGCGCGGGTACCTTCCAGCACCACCGCAAGATGCCGGCGCTCATCTTCCAGCCGGCGATTGGTTTCATTCAGGTGCGTGACGTCGTGCATGACAATAACCGCGCCGGTCAGCCGGCCCTCGGCATCATGCAATTGCTCGCCATTGCTGAGCACGGTGCGCGGCGCCTGGCCACGGGCGCGGATCACCAATGCCGCATCACGCACCGCCTCACCCCTGAGCACGCGCAGCAGCGGCAGGTGCTCAGGTGCCATCGGTGTCACGCCATCAGGCTCGAACAGATCGAAGCATTCCGGCCAGCGTTGCGGTGCTACATCGCGCACATCGGTGCCGTGCCAGAGACGCGCCATGCGATTGAACAACTGCAGTTTCGCGTCGGCATCGCAACTGACGACGCCATCAGGAATGGTGTCGAGCAAGCGCCCCAGCGTCGCTTCGCTGTTCTGCGCCAGCATGCGCTCCAGACGGGTTTCCAGATGCGCGACGCACTGCCGCGACAGGCGTTGCAAGGCATCGCGCTGGGCGGCATCGAGCAGCCGGGCTTGCCGATCAATGACACACAGCGTGCCATAGCAGAACCCTTCACGGCCGATCAGCGGCGCGCCGGCATAAAAGCGGATATGCGGCTCGCCGGTAACCAGCGGATTGCCGGCGAAGCGTGCATCCTGTGTTGCATCCGGAATTTCAAAAATGTCGCGGCCGTGCAGGGCATGGCCGCAGAAGGACACATCGCGCGAGGTTTGCGTGGCGCTCAGTCCGCATTGCGCCTTGAACCACTGGCGCTCACGATCCACCAGCGACACCAGCGCAATCGGCACACGGCAGATCTGCGCGGCCAGCGCCACCAGATCATCGAACAGCGGTTCAGGCGGTGTGTCCAGCACGCGCAGCGCCTGCAACGCCAACAGTCGCAGCGCTTCATCCGCTGGAATTTCCGGCGACCGGTAAGGCACAGGCGTGCTCACGCTGTCCTGGCTCCGGCTGTTTTCCATGCACGCAGCGCTGACAACGTGATTGCGTTTGTCAGCGCTATCCGGCCAGACATCATCCTGATGCGAATCGCGATCAGCGGCGGCCGGCGCACGCGCACGACAGCGGTTCGATTCACAATCCGCAGCCTCATCAACGGGTCCGGAACTGTCCGGCCTGCTGCTGCAGATCAGCCGCCAGACCGTGCAGTTGCTGACCGGTACTGGCGCTGTCCTGCGCAGCGTGCGCCAGTGTTTCCGATACGTCACGGATCGCCGTGATATTGCGCGTCAGTTCGCCGGTGACTGCACCCTGCTCTTCGACGGCGGTGGCGATTTGGGTGTTCATGTCGCTGATGGTCGACACCGAGGCGTTGATGCCATCGAGCGCTTCGCCGGCACGTGTCGCGCGCGCCACGGCATGCTCGGCGCGCTGCCGGCTGCGATCCATGACCTGCACCGCGCGCTCACTGCCCTCGTTGAGAGTACTGATCATTTGCTGGATTTCCGACGTCGCGGTGCGCGTACGCTGTGCCAGTTGCCGCACTTCATCGGCGACCACGGCAAAGCCGCGGCCCTGATCACCGGCGCGCGCCGCTTCAATGGCAGCATTCAGCGCCAGCAGATTGGTTTGATCGGCAATGCTGGTGATGACATCCAGGATGCCGTTGATGCGCGCGCTGTCTTCAGCCAGCTGTTTGATCACCGACACGGCGCTGAGCACGTCGTCAGCCAGTGCGCCGATCGCGGTCACCGTATCGTTGACACGGCGCTGACCATCACCGGCATTTTTGCGCGCCAGATCGGCAGCACCGGCCGCATTGTGGGCACTGCGCGCCACTTCCTGGATCGCACTGGCCATTTCGGTGATGGCGGTGGCGACCATGTCAATTTCGCTGCGCTGGGCGCCAATGCCGGTCGCGCTGCGCTCGGCCAGTTGCGCAGTTTTGCCGGCCGCATCGGTCACCGAGTCGGCGTTGCTTTTGATCTGCGTGATCAACTGGCGCAGCGTGCCGAGAAAGGCATTGAACGCATCGGCCATGTCGCCGAGTTCATCATTGCCGGGACGCGGCAGTTCACGGGTCAGATCACCGCCACCGCGGGCGATTTCCTGCAACGCGGCGGTCATACCCTGCACCGGTTTGCTGATCGCCCGCGCGACGCCGTAAACAAACATCAGCGCGACACCCGCCACCAATGCACCGGCGAGCAACTGCAATCCCAGCAATCGGCGACCGGCTTCGCGCAGGCTGTCATTGAGCGCCAGCACTTCGGCCAGCACGACGGTTTCCGGCAACTCAACAGCAATGCCCCAGCGCGCCAGACCCTCGCCAATGTTTACCGGCACAAACGCAAGCACCCGTTGGTCATCGTCAAACACCACGCGTGCTTCGCCGGCTTTTTGCAGGCTGCCGAGGCGATCACCTGCAGGCAGGAATTTGCCGTTGCCGGCGCTGCCGGCAGAATCGCCCACGACAATGCCGCTGGCACTGAGCAGGACGGTGCGGCCGGCGCCGCCATAAAGACCGGCGTTCTGCGCGACGGCGATCTCGCCCAGCAGATCGAGACGGAAATCCATGCCGGCAGAACCCAGCACCTGATCACCGAGACGGATCGGTGCGGAAGTGGAGCTCATCAGCACCTGCGTCTGATCCACTTCATCAATATAGGGTTCGATGAGGCAGGCGCGTTTCTCGCGCAGCGCACAGGCATACCAGTCGTTGGCGGCGACGCCGTTGTCCTGCTGCGCGGTGTCGCGGATCTGTTCCTCGGTGGACGGTTCCTGCAATTCACCACCATCGGCACGTGCCCAATAGGGCGCGTAACGACCGCCGTCGTTGCTGCCACTGATCGCATCGTTGACGAACGCACTGTCCTTGCCGAACAGCCCATCGGTTTGCGCCGCGACGAACACACCGAGCGCCGACGGATCATCATCCAGCAGCCGGCGCACCAGCGCCGTGCCCTGCGCCCGCGCTGCAGCGGCGGACAGCCGGCCGGCGCGGACCTCGCTTTCCAGCACGGCCAGCGCCGAAGCCAAAGTCTGCGAGCGGTACAGCGCGCGCTCGAACAGGGCGGTAAAACGCTGCGCGGCGATTTGCGACGATTCGATCAACTGCCGCTGCACGGCTTCGCGGGTAACCCGCTCGGTGCGCGCCCGCACATCGCGCTCCATGGTGCGCGTTCCCCACAAGGCAATTGCCAGCATCACGGCAATTGCCAACACCATCCCTGCTCCGTTGAACGTCAGTAAACGAGACGACAAAGACCTGAACTGCATGGCCAACCCCTGCTGGTGAACCCTGTAAGCGTAGTCGGCATTTGCCGTGCCGGCGGCGAGGAAGCGGCGGTTTGGCAGGAATGACAGACGGGGTTCGGAGGCAGGGGAAACGGCAGGCGCGCTGGAAGCGGCAGAAGCGGTGAAAGCGCAAAACACGGCGAGCACGCCGGCGCAGCGACCCGGCCTGTCAGGCGAGCATTGTCTTCAGGCTTGGCCGGCGGCGGACGATTCAGAATGCCGGTTCAAAAAAACCGCTTTATGGTTCCGCATCCGTGCAGGCGGTCTTGGCGCGCTGCCAGTAGGTTTCGAGCTGTTCCGGCGTACAGGCCGACAGTTCAAGACCATCGGCCGCTACCGCCTGTTCCAGCCAACGGAAACGGCGGGCGAATTTGTCACTGGCGCTGCGCAGCGCCGACTCGGCATCGGTTTTCAGATGCCGTGACAGATTGACCAGTGTGAACATCACATCGCCCAGTTCGTCGGCAATGGCTGCCGCCGACTGCGTCTGCACCGCGGCTTTCAGCTCGTCCAGTTCCTCGTCGAGCTTGTCGAACACCGGCGCTGCTGCCGGCCAGTCAAAACCGACCGAAGCCGCGCGCTTCTGCAGCTTTTGCGCGCGCATCAGCGCCGGCAGTGACAGCGGCACGTCGTCCAGCCGGCTGGCTGGCTGCGTGGATTCCGCTGCACGCGCGGCGCGCTCCTGGGCTTTCAGCGCCTCCCACTGGCGATGCAACTGCGCATGCGATTCGTAGCGTCCTTCGCCGAACACATGCGGATGCCGGCGCATGAGTTTTTCCGACATGGCATCGGCAACATCGTCAAAAGCAAACCAGTCGCGCTCGCTGGCCATCTGGCAATAGAACACCACCTGAAACAGCAAATCGCCCAGCTCCGATTTCAGTCCCGGCCAATCTTCACGGGCAATGGCGTCGGCCACTTCGTAGGCTTCTTCGATGGTGTAAGGCGCAATCGTGGCAAAGGTCTGCTCCTTGTCCCAGGGACACCCGGTTTGCGGATCGCGCAACTGGCGCATGCAGGCCAACAACTGTTGCAGGGCTTCACTCACTTGGTTTTTCTCCGCTCCAGACCGGAACGCGCCACCGGCCGGCGACGCGATTCAGCAACGCAGGCGTTGCAGGTGTTCCGCGCAGTATTTGCGCCATTCGCCGCAGCGCTTGCTGCGTTCTTTTTGCCAGACACTTTCTTTGCCATTGCCGCCCTGGGCGATCAGATCATTGAGCGCGACAATGCGGCCGTGCGTCCATTCGCAGCGCGCATCCATGGCGACGACCAGTGTTGGACCGCCACTGCTGCGCGCCTGTCGCGCTTTATCCTGCTTGCGGCGCGCCGGTTTGTCCGGGGTCAGGCCATCGCGGATCTGGCGCGCGCTCATCCCCTCATACACCGACAAGGTCTCGTTGCCCTGTTCGACGATCTCGGCATCGGCAGCCGGCTTGTGATCCGAGAAATGCAGCACGCCGTTTGCGTCGCGCCAGCGGTACATCTGTCCCGGCGCCAGCGTGCCGGCGTCGGCCGATTCACTGTCAGCCAGCGCAGCACTGTCATCCCGATCAGCACTGTCAGCCAGACCAGGATTCGCGCGCGCCGCATCAACTGCCGGATCGGACCAGGTGATCGAAGCGGACATTTCCGCTGCATCACCGGCCGGAAAATCCGCTGCCGACTGCTGCAATTGCGTCAGCGACAAAGGCGCCGAATCTGCCGGAGTTTGCGGGTCGTCGCCGACCCGTGCAGCGGCTCCGGCATCTGGTGCGTCGTGCCACGCGGTCTGCACGGGAACCTGCTCAGCAGCCGGGCCGCGCGCGGACAACCATGGCCAGATCTCCCAGGCCGCCACCCACAAAAACAGCGTCACTGCTCCGCCCATCAGCATCCAGAGCAAGGTCTGGGCGACACGCGCCGGTTTCCGTACTTGTGTGTTCATGTGACCTCCCTGTCACGTTTTCCTGTCAGGTTTTCCCGTAAGACCTTGACTATCGTCGTGTCCGCAGCGCGGGCTGCACCCGGACACGACGACCAGTCTTTCCAGACAATCCCTCTGAAGTATTCATGCGCAGAACGCGTTCGTTCAACTTCCGCGCTCAACTCTTGCGCTTTACCAGCAACACGCTTTGCAGCTTGCCGATCTGGGCAATCAGTTTGCCTATCGAATCGGCGCTGCGCACTTCCACCTGCAGCAGCACCAGTGTGGTGTTGTTGCGCTTGTTGACCGTGGTCGTCAATCCGACCACATTGACTTTTTCGTTGGCGACCAGCGAGGTGATGTCGCGCAGCAAACCCTGCCGGTCATTGGCCTCGATCTGCAAATCAACCACATACATCGCCGCCGTCGCCTGCGACCAGTCGGTTTCCAGCAGGCGTTCGGCGCGATCCTCGCGCGCACGCTGCACGTGCACGCAATCGGCGCGATGGATGGCAATACCGCGTCCCTGGGTGATGTAACCGACAATCGCGTCACCCGGCACCGGCCGGCAGCAGCCTGCTGTATGCGTGAGCAGATTGTCGACGCCACGGACCGAGACATCGCCCTGCGGTTTGGCGCTCGGTGCACGCACGACTGGCAGGTATTCGGTGCGCGCTTCCGGTTGCGGCATGTGCAGCGCCATTGCGGCATTGACCACCTGCACGACACCGAAATCGCCGCTGCCGACACCGGCATACAAATCGTCCACCGAGGTCTGGTTGAACTTCTGTGCCACCGGCAACAACTCAACTTTCGACAGACCGTTGCGTGCCAGCTCGCGATCAAGCAGTTCGCGGCCTTCAGCAATATTCTGTTCACGATTCTGCAAACGGAAGTACTGCTGGATTTTTGCCCGCGCCCGTTGCGAGTGCACGAAACCCAGATGCGGATTCAGCCAGTCACGCGATGGCGCGCCTTCTTTTGCCGGCAGGATCTGCACCTGCTCGCCAGTGTGCAAGCGGTAGGACAGCGGCACGATGCGGCCGTTGACCTTGGCCCCGCGGCAGCGATGACCAAGATTGCTGTGGATGTGATAAGCGAAATCCACCGGTGTTGCGCCGGCCGGCAGATCGATGATGGTGCCGTCGGGCGTGAACACGTAAACGCGCTCTTCCACCACTTCGTGACGGAACTGTTCCAGCAGCTCGTCACTGTCGACCACTTCTTCCTGCCATTCGACCAGCTGGCGCAGCCAGGCAATTTTTGCTTCCTGGCGATTGTCATCACCGGCACCACTGCCTTCCTTGTAACGCCAGTGTGCCGCGACACCGAGTTCGCATTCCTGGTGCATCTGCTGGGTGCGGATCTGCACTTCCAGAACTTTGCCTTCCGGGCCGACCACCGCCGTGTGCAGCGAGCGATAGCCGTTTTCTTTCGGCGTGGCGATGTAGTCGTCAAATTCCTTGGGAATATGCCGGTACAGGCCGTGAACGATACCCAGCGCGGCGTAGCAGTCCTTCACTTCCGGCACCATGATGCGCACGGCCCGAACGTCGTAGATCTCGTCGAAGCTGACGCCCTTGCGGACCATTTTCTTCCAGATCGAATACAGATGTTTGACGCGACCGGAGACATCGGCTTCGATGCCGACTTTTTTCATCTCCGATTTCAGCGTGTCAATGACGCGCTGGATATAGGCTTCGCGGTCGATGCGCTTTTCGTGCAGGTTGGCGGCAATTGCCTTGTAGTCCGGTGCATGCAGATAGCGGAAGGCCAGATCTTCCAGCTCCCACTTCAGCTGGCCGATACCGAGACGGTTGGCCAGCGGCGCGAAAATATCGCTGGTTTCCTGGGCCATGCGCCGCTGCAATTCCGGGTCGCGATCCTTGACCGCGCGCAGCAGGTAAATGCGCTCCGCCAGTTTGATCAGCACGGTGCGGGTGTCATCGACCATGGCGATGAGCATCTTGCGCAGGTTGTCGCCCTGGGTGCTGGAAATGCGCCCTTCGTTGCGCGTCGATTGCAGGCTGCGGATGGCATCCATGCGCAGCGCGCCGGTGACCAGTTTGGCGATCGGCTTGCCGAGCGATTCTTCAACCGTGTCGAGCGCCAGTTCACCGAACTGCACGCTGGGATAAACCACGCAGGCGGCCAGCGTGTGGGTATCGAGATTCAGGCTGGCGAGAATTTCCGCCATCGCCAATCCCTGTTCGAAACAGGACAGGCCGAGATCAGTAACCGCTTCCCAGTGCTGGGTAATGACCAGCTCGATGGCCTGGCAGAGCAGCTTCATCTGCTCCGGCTCGCGCTTGACGTTGATGCGGCTCAGCCAGGCATCGACATCGATGGCACCATCGTCGGTCAGCGGAAAATCTTCACGAACCTTGACCATGTCTTGCGTTCCGTTGAAAAACTGTTGCCCTGACCTGCCCGTTTTTATCCGGCCTGAAACCGGCTGCGTGTTGCTATTGCCGTATCAGGCGCCAGCTGGGTGCCACCACCGCCAGCGAGCTGCGGAACGGATTGATATCCAGTCCGCCGCGTCGCGTGTAGCGCGCATAGACCATCAGGCTGGCCGGTTTGCAGCGTTGCCAGAGATCAACAAAGATCCGCTCGACGCAGTGTTCATGAAACTCGGCGTGATTGCGGAAACTGATCAGGTAGGCGAGCAAGCCGGCGTGATCGATTTTCCGGCCCTGATAGCGGATGCACACCGTCGCCCAGTCCGGCTGGCCGGTCACCGGACAGTTGGACTTGAGCAAATGACTGTGCAGCGATTCGCTGATTTCGGCCGTATCCGCCGTCAACCTTAGCAACTGCGGCGCGAGCTGGTAATGGTCAATGGCAATGTCCTGTGCATCGAGACATTGCGAGTCCAGCTGATGCAGACCGGCCAGTGGCGAGGCGGCATCGTCCAGCGTATACAGATGAACGCGCACCGGCGCACCGGCAGCAGCGGACAGATCGCGTTGCAGGCAGTCGAGCACGGCGGCTTCGCTGTCGAAGTGTGTGCCGTTGAAACTGTTCAGATAGAGCTTGAAGGATTTCGATTCGATCAGCTGCGGCGAATCGAACGGCACGCGGAATTCGCCGACGCGCACTTCCGGTTTGCCACGGGCATTGAGCCAGGACAGCTCGTAGCCGGTCCAGACATCTTCGCCGCAAAAAGGCAGCGCCGTCGCCGCCGGCCAGTCGAGCTGGCTGCGATTCCAGGCTCTCGGCACCGGATGCAGCAGCGCCGCATCGTAGTGATCGCGGTATTCAACGCTCTGCCCCAACAACAACTCTTTGCTCATCTGCAGTCCGCTCGTACCACGCCGGCTGTTGCACCGCTGCCGGGCTTCAGGATTTTGCTTTTTTGCCCGCACCGCTTTTCACGCTGCGCGGCTTCTCTGCACGAGTTTTTTCCGGGCGTTTGCGTTCGCCCCCCGTGCCGGCGATCGCCGCCCAGCTGGCGACCACTTCATCGCGCGGCGCCGGCCGCTCGCTGCGTTGTGCGGCATCGTCGCGCGGGTCGTGTTTGCGTCCGGATTTTTTTGCCAGCTGCGCTTCGCGCTCAAACTGCTCACGTTGCAGCTCACGCGCTTTCGCGGTTTTGCCATTGCCGATCACGCGTTTCTTTTTTGGCGCTTCTTCCTTGGCCGCCGTGCCGAGCACGCGCACATGCACGGTGATCTCTTCACGATCGTGATACAGCTGCTTGGCCTGCAACTGGAATTCGCGGCCGCTGCGCTGCACCGGTTCGGCGATGACCTGCAGGCATTCGGCGAGAATGCCGTAGCGGCGCTTCATCGGCAGTTTGAGATTGATGATGGCTTCGCGGCACCAGCCACGTTCCAGCCATTGCGCCAGCAATTTCGCCACCCGTGTCGGCTTTTCCACCATGTCGCAGAGCAGCCAGTCGACACGTTTGTCGGGCCGGTAGGTGAAGCCGTCCACGCGCAGGTGTTCGACCAGGCCGGTGGCCATCAGCGCTTCGTCCATCTTGCCGTTGTCGATCGCAATGACGCGCACGCCGTGCTGGACCATTTGCCAGGTCCAGCCGCCGGGCGAGGCTCCGAGATCGACAGCGCGCACACCGGGACGCAAGCGTGTCGGCCACTGATCCTTGGGGACAAATTGCAGCAGCGCTTCTTCCAGTTTCAGCGTCGAACGGCTGGGCGCTTCGCGCGGCATGCGCAAGCGGCGGATGCCGCCTTCGAGTGCACTGGCGCGCCCCAGCGGCGTAACGCCGACATAGGCTTCGGTGCCGGACACGAACAAGACATGCAATTGCTGATCGGCGAGATCGCTCAGCTGATCATTTTTTTTCAGCGCCTGCACCAGCGGCGCAGTCAGCGAGCGGCACAGGCCGGCCAGTTCGCGACCGGCTTCGCTGTCGGCATGTTCGAGCAGCACGCGCGCGCCGGTGGCGCCCTGCCAGGCGGCCAGCAAACCCTGTACACGATCACTGGCATCGAGCTGCACGTGCTGCATGACCAGAAACCATTGCCGGCTGAAAATCAGTTCGGCGAGGTCCAGCGCGCCGGCCGCATCAGCCAGTGCGTCGCTGTCGGCCGACCAGCGCACCAGTCCGCCATCACCGAGGGTTTCGCATTCGCCGCTCAGGCCACGCGCGTCAGCCCAGTCAACAAACTCCTGGGCGCAGTCATGTTCGAAACCGGGGCGGCATTGCAGCAGGATGCTGTCGACAGCAGGCATGGATTTACTCCGGCTTCTTCTGGGGCCGCGGCATGCCGGCCGGAAACGGCGTGATGTTCTCGCCCTTGCTGTCAGTGATGCGCGCCTGTCCGGCGCTCGACACTTCATCAATGCGGACAATGCTGTGCGCCGGGATCAGGCTGCGACGCACGCCGTCAAAAGTGCTTTTCAGTTTTTCGTCGGCCGGGTCGACCAGCAACTGGGATCGCTCGCCGAACACCAGTTCTTCAATCTCGACAAAACCCCAGATCTCGCTGGCATAGACATGACGGGCGTACACCTCCCAGGTCTGCTCCTGATTCTGGAAAATGACGCGGTACAGACGCGGTTCTGACATGCCGGAAACTTGCCCTGAAGAGAAAAGAAAAAACGCCCGGAACGAGCCGGGCTGGAGGCGGCGAAGTTTAGCACAGGCGTCCGGCCGGGCTGGCGCGCCCACCCTGCCGGCGCCGCCCTGCAGCGCGGGAAGGGTCTGGCCGTTGTTGCCGGTACAGGCGGGGCCGCATGCTTTCGGCCGTTCTGCTCGCAGCCGGCTTCAGTGCGCGGACAGAACGCGATGGTGCCCGCGACCATCAGCCAGTCGCCCCCGCCCTTGCGCTAAACTTCGCGCCCGATTTTTGCCGAGCCGTCCGCCATGCCGTCCGCCCATCCCATCGCCCAGCGCCACCGCGCTGATCTGCAGTTCGACGCCCAGGTGCTGGGCGAGCCGTTCCGTTTTCTGACCACCCACGGGCTGTTTTCGCCCAAGGCCGTTGACGAAGGTTCGGAGCTGCTGCTGCGCGAAATCGAACTGGCCGCCGACAGCGACACGCTGGATGTCGGCTGCGGCTACGGCGTGCTCGGCATGTACATGGCGCGCAAGGCGCCGCAGGGACGGCACCTGCTGCTCGACAAGGACTTCGTCGCCGTCGATTACGCGGCCCGCAATTTGGCGCTGAACGGCATCCGCAATGCCGAGACCCTGCTGTCGAACGGCTTCTCGAATGTGCCGGACGAACGCCGTTTCGACGTCATCGTCTCCAACCTGCCGGCCAAGGTCGGCAACGAGATGTTCTACCTCTATTTCTACGACGCCCTGCATCACTTGAAACCGGGCGGCCGCTTTTACGTGGTGACCATCAACGGCCTGCGCGACTTCATCAAGCGCAGCTTCGGCGAGGTGTTTGGCAACTACGAAAAGTGCAAACAAGGCAAGACGTATACCGTCTCGATGGCGAAAAAAATGCCGTGAAACGGCGTCGTAAAAGTTCCACACGACTGCCATCCGGTTTCCACAATTTCTGTGGATAACTCTGGGGGAAAGTTGCCGGTATGGCGGTCGAAGTCGCGCAGCTCCGTGCCTGTCGCCGGATTGTTCATTTTTTGTACAGATAGAAATAATTGTTTATTATCAATCAGTTACGGTTTTGATTGAGAAATCGCCAGCGCCCCGGAGGCAGGCGGCGCGAAAGTTTTGACGCTGCAGCGCATCGAAAACCCGTCTGTGGACTACTCGCGTCATGTTTTTGTCAGACTTCGTCCGTCCGGACGGGATTTGGCACGCGAGTAAGGACTAACCTGAGCAAAAAAGCGGCGCCGGAAAACCGTTTCCGGGCGCTCCGGTATATGACGGACGTACCGGAAACTGGCCGTCCGCCGGATCGGCTTCCTATACTCGCCGCCCGTCCCCTGATCGCGCCCCCGCCATGCTCAAGCTGCCTCTCGTGATCGGTCACCGTGGTCTGGCCGGACGCGCCCCGGAGAACACGCTCGCCGCCTTTGCCGCAGCCCGCCACCATGGCCTCGGCTGGGTCGAGCTGGACACCATGCTCTGCGCCAGCGGCGAGCTGGTGGTGATCCACGACAGCACCGTTGACCGCACCAGCAACGGCCATGGCCGGGTCGATGCCCTGAGCCTGACCCAGCTGCGCGGGCTGGATGCCGGCAGCTGGTTCGACCGGCGCTTTGCCGGTGAACGCATTCCGCTGCTGGCCGAAGTGCTTGACTACTGCGCCGGCGCCGGGCTGGGCATCAACATCGAGATCAAACCCAATCGCGGCCAGTACCGCAGCACGGTCGCGGCGCTGGCGAAGCTGCTGCACGCCGGACGCTGGCCCGAGCGCCTGCCGCTGCTGCTGTCGAGCTTCTCGCTGCAATCCATGCGCGCCGCCCAGGCGCTGTTGCCGGCGCTGCCGCGCGGCTGGCTGCTGGAAAAGCCGTTTGTCAGCAGCGTCGAACTGCCGCGCCTGCAGACGCTGGGCTGCTGGAGCTTTCATTACGATCAGGCGCGCCTGAACGCCGACATCATTGCCCAAGTGCGTCATCAGGACCGGCAGGTGCTGGCCTGGACGGTCAACGACCCGGCACGCGCCGCCGAGTTGCTGGGTATGGGCGTCTGCAGCGTGTTCAGCGATCAGCCGCTGACGCTGCCGGCAGGCTGAGTCGAGATTCCGGCAGGCAGCGCTGCATCTCCGCCCGGCTTGCCGATCAATCCGCCACGCTGCCGGCAGCAATGCGCAGGTCGGACGACGCCGCCGCGGCCAGCCACTATAGTGTCCGGTACCTGTTAACCAGTTCACGCCGCCGGGGAGTTGCACAGGCATGACAAGGACGTGGCTGCAGCGTGTGCCGGCGCTCCTCCTGCTTGCCGTCGCCTATTTCGCGACCGGCCTGATCTCCCGCCTGCTGGCGCTGGGGCCGACGCAGGTCATGCCGGTCTGGTTGCCGGCCGGTGTCGCCATCGGCGCGCTGGCGGTATTCGGCTGGCGGCTGTGGCCGGCCATCGCCGTCGCCTCCTGCCTGTTCAACGGCTTCATCTATGCCCCGGATCTGACGCCCGACACCGCCCTGAACCGCTGGGCCGCCAGCGTTTTGATCGGTCTCGGCGCCGCCGCCCAGGCGCTGGTCGGCGTCTACCTGCTGAAACGCTTTACCCGCTTCCCGGCGCCCGGCGACCAGCCGCGCGAACTGCTCAAACAACTACTGCTGGCCTCGCCGCTGGCCTCACTGGTCAGTTCGCTGTGGGGCAGTCTGGCGCTGGTCAGCACCGGCGTGCTGCCACCGGCCCAGTTCACAGCGGCCTTTGGTACCTGGTGGCTGGGCGACAGCATCGGTGTGCTGGCGCTGATGCCGGTGATCCATGCCTGGGCCGAACCGGAAGCGGCGCGCCAGTGGCGGCGACGGCTCGGCGTGACGCTGACCGTGTCAACGCTGGTGCTGCTGTCGGTGTTTGCCTACGCCTACACCCAGCAACGCGAACGCGACGCCCAGCTGCGCCAGCGTGATCGCATCCATTCCAGTCTTGCCGACCAGTTCGAAACCGGCCTGCGCGCTGTTGGCGAGCGCCTGCACATGAGCCGGGCGCTGTTCGCTGCCTCCAGCACCGTCGAGCTGGGCGAATTCCGCGGCTTTCTCGCTGCTCTGGAAAGCCGCACCGGCGCCGGTCCCGGTGTCAGCTGGGCACCGCGGATCAGCGGCGATCTGGCAGCCTTTCAGCGTCAGACCAGCAGTGCACTCGGCGCCAGCTACGTCGTCCGCGACTACAACCCGGCACTCGGCCGCATCGATCCGGCCACGCCGGCCAGCGAATATTTCCCGGTGCTGTACAAATCCCAGCCGCTGAGCAGCCTGCCGCCGCTCGGCCGCAACCTGCTGACCGACCCGCAACTCAGCCCGCTGCTGGCGCGCGCCCTGCAAACCCGCCAGCCGGCCGCCAGTGCCGTCGATGTCGGCCAGAAGCCCAGCCAACGCGAACTGGTGGTGATGCTGCCGGTGTTGGCCAACACCGGCGCCGACGCCGCCAGCGCGCCCCCAGCCGGCGTGCTGATCGCCAACATCGGCCTCGCGCCGTTGTTGCAGGCCATTTACGCCAACCGTGACCTGCGACCTTTCCACATCAGCCTCTGGCAGGACCACAGCGGCGCCGACGCGCTGCTGCAGCGTGAAGCGCGTGCCGGTCAGGCCGGTGGCGATGACGGCGAACAACTGACACTGGCGCGGCTGGAAACGCGCGGCAACCGGCCGGGCGCCCAGCTGCGGCGCATCGATTTCGGCGGCCGGAACTGGTATCTGCTGATCGAAACCGCGACCCCCATCGACACCACCAGCGCGCCGGCCCTGCTGATGCTGCTCTCCGGTCTGGTGTTCTCAACCCTGCTCGGCATGTACCTGCTGTTCCTCGGCACCTACACCACGCGTGTCGAAGCGCTGGTCGCCGAACACACCCGCCAGCTGCGCGACGCCAAGGACAACGCCGAGGATGCCAACCTCGCCAAGAGCCGCTTCCTGGCCAACATGAGCCACGAGATCCGCACGCCGATGACCGCCATACTCGGCTACACCGAACTGCTGCTGGAAAAACGCGCCGGCGACGAGGAAACCCGGCGCGCGCTGGAAACCATCCGCGACAGTGGCGCCTCGCTGCTGACCATCATCAACGACATTCTGGATCTGTCGAAAATTGAAGCCGGGCGCATGGACATCAATCCGCAACCGGTCAATGTCGTGACCGTGGTGCAGGATGTGGTGCGCCTGCTGCAAACGCGCGCCGAAGAACAACAATTGCTGCTGCTCTGCGATTTCCTTTATCCGCTGCCGCGTCAGGTGTACACCGATCCGCTGCGACTGCGGCAAATCCTGCTCAATCTGGTCGGCAATGCGCTGAAATTCACCAGCGTCGGCCAGGTGAAAATCCGCGTCGGTGCCGAACCGGTGAAAGACGAACGCGTGCAACTGCATTTCGCCGTCAGCGACACCGGCCCCGGTCTGGATGCCGCACAGCGCGCGCGCCTGTTCCAGCCGTTTGTTCAGGTCGATGCCTCACCGGCGCGCGAATTCGGCGGCACCGGTCTGGGGCTGGTGATCTCGCAGCGTCTGGCGCATCTGCTCAACGGCCACATCGAAGTCGACAGCGAACCCGGACGCGGCAGCACCTTCACGCTGCGCCTTGCCGCCACGGTGCTGCCGCAAAGCGCGCCCATTCTGGCCGCCGAAGAGACGCCGCCGGCGCCGGCCCATAACGCCGGACGCCGCTATCGTGGCCGCGTGCTGGTAGCCGAAGACAACCCGGTCAACGCCCGCCTCGCCCAGCGCTTCATCAGCGACTTCGGCCTCGATGTCGAAGAAGCCAGCGATGGCCTGATGGCCTATTCGCGCGCCCTCGAAGCGGCGCAAGGTGGCATGGCCTATGACCTGATCTTCATGGACATGCAGATGCCGCGCATGGATGGCTACGAAGCCACGCAGAAATTGCGCGAAGCCGGTTATCGCGGCGTGATCATCGCGCTCACCGCCCACGCCATGCAGGGCGATCGCGAACGCTGCCTTGCCGCCGGCTGCGATGAATTCGCCAGCAAACCGTTCAACCGTCAGGAACTGGAAAAACTGCTGCAGCAGTTTCTGAAACCCGCGCCCTGAAAGCGACCGATCCATGCTCCCGTAGCTCCGTTTCGCACAGCGTAATCGGAGACCACCGCCACCAACGCGCAAACATCACCAATCCATTTTTCCGCGTAGCTCCGATTAGCGCAGCGTAATCGGAGACCACCCCCAGCAACGCGCAAACATCACCAATCCATTTGTCCACGTAGATCCGATTCGCGCAGCGTGATCGGAGACCACACCCACCAACACGCAAACATCACCAATCCATTTGTCCACATAGCTCCGCTTCGCACAGCGAAATCGTGAACCAACCACCACACGCCCAATCCATTCCTTCCGAAAAAACTCACCGTATCGCCGGCATCGCCTCCGTCGCCCGCCACAAATACCAGCTGGCCACCGAACGATAGGGCCGCCAGACTTCCGCCATGCCGGCAAACACTTTGTCATTCGGGCGCTCGCTTAATCCGTAAGCGATCTCCGCGCCTTTGCGCAGTCCCAGATCACCGTGGCTAAGCACATCGGCATAACCAAACGCGAACATCAGCAACATGTCTGCAGTCCACTGGCCGATACCGTACAAGGCCACCAGCTGCGCACGCGCATCCTGCTCCTCGGCTTGCTGGAGTTTTTTCAGCACCAGTGTCTTGTCGACCACTGCCTGCGCCACCTCGCGCACCGCCCGCGCCTTCACCCGAGACAGCCCGCAAGCACGCAGCGCATCGTCACTGCATTGCGCCAGACGCGCCGGCACAAAACGCCGGCCGCGACCCGCCAGCAGCAGCACGCGCGACAACAGGGTATCGGCCGCTTTCACCGACAATTGCTGGGAAACAATCGCGTCAATGAGCGCCGTAAACGGCTCAACCGTCCACGGCTGCAGGCGACAGGGACCATGATGGGCGATCAGTTGTGCCATCACCCGATCGTGTTTCTGCAGATGCAATTCGGCGGTGCGCAGCATGGAAGGTTCGAGCAGGCGCATGAGCGTTTCCGGGTCCGGCAGGGAATTGCCCGCAGCATAGACAAGATCAGCGCCGACGACGATGCGGAAAACTTGCCGGAAACGCGCCTGGCGACAACACTGCTGCCAGCGTCCGGCACGCACGTGCCCAGCGGACAAGCTGTCCAATGGAGCAACAGTCCAACGGCGTAGCAGTTCGGCGGAGAAACATTCAGAGGAGAAACAACAATGAGCGAACTGAAAACCCGACCGACCGATGCCAGCGTCGAGGACTTTCTCGATCAGGCAGCCAGCGGCGAACGGCGCGAAGACTGCCGCACGATCAGCGCCCTGATGCAAGCCGCTACCGGCGAAGCACCGTGCATGTGGGGCGGCGCCATCGTCGGCTTCGGCACCTATCACTACCGCTACGCCAGCGGTCAGGAAGCCGACTGGCCCATCATCGGCTTCTCACCGCGCAAAAACGATCTGACGCTTTACCTGATGCCCGGCTTCGACGGACGCGACGCCCTGCTGGCAAAACTCGGCAAACACAAAACCGGCAAAAGCTGCCTCTACCTGAAACGCCTCGCCGACGTGGACATGAGCGTACTGAAACAACTCATCACCGCCTCCGTGGCCGCCATGGCACCACAACGCGTGTACACCAAGCGGCAACCGTGCAAAGCGGATTGATGCGCGTCCCGATGCAGATCGCCGTAGCCTCGATTCGCGCAGCGTCAGCGAGGGAAAAACATCGCATCAACGATGCATGAATCGTCAGCCCAAACAGACAACACCATCATCATCCATACAGAACACAAATCACTTGCGCGCACAGACCAATGCCCCGCAATGACTCTCAGTCTTCCGCCGGTCGCTGACGCATTTTCTTGATCTGTCCGGCCTGGGTTTTACCCTGCAGGCGGCGTTGTTGCGAGCTGCGGGTCGGACGGGTCGGGCGGCGTGGTTTTTCCACTTTTGCCGCCTGCGCCAGTACATCGGCCAGTCGCAGCAGTGCGTCGGCGCGATTCTGTTCCTGGCTGCGGAATCGCTGGGCCTTGATCACCAGCACGCCGTCTTTGCTGATGCGTTCGTCGGCGAGTGCCAGCAAGCGCGCTTTCAGCGTATCCGGCAACGATGAAGCGGGAATGTCGAAGCGCAGATGCAGCGCTGTCGATACTTTGTTGACGTGCTGGCCACCCGCGCCTTGCGCGCGAATGGCCAGCCATTGCAGTTCATGTTCGGGAATATCGAACATGTTGCGTCACGCGTGTCAGCGTCCGGAGCCGGATGAACCGCCGGCGCCGCCACCCGATGAACGACCACCGCCACCGGTGCGGCCGGCGCTGCTGTTGCGTGCCGGCGGACGGTGGTGCTGACCGCTTTGCGGACGCGCGGCAGCAGGTTTGCCCGCTGATTTTGCCGTCGTCCTGTCACCGCGGGACTGGCCTTGCGTCGCCGCTTTTCCGGGCGAAGCGCGTCGCGTGCCCGCAGCACCGGTTTCGCCCGATCCGCTTGCCGCCGGCCGGCGCTTTTCACCGCTGTCATTGCGTCCGCCATCACGCGCAGCATCACGACGCGGCGGCCGTGGCGGGCGCGGACCGCGTTCCAGATTCAGGGGTTCAGACGACGCTACCGGCAGCTCCGGCAAGGGCAGGCGCGACAATTCCTGACGGATCAGTTTCTCGATGCTGCGCAGATCGGCGAACTCTTCCTTGTCGACCAGCGAGATCGCCTCGCCGCTTGCACCTGCACGACCGGTGCGACCAATGCGGTGCACATAGTCCTCGGCAACATTCGGCAATTCGTAATTGACCACGTGCGGCAGTTGTTCGATATCGAGTCCACGCGCGGCAATGTCGGTGGCCACCAGCACCCGCACGGCACCGGCCTTGAAATCGGCAAGTGCCCGCGTGCGTGCGCCCTGGCTCTTGTTGCCGTGGATCGCCGCCGCGCTGATGCCTTCTTTCTGCAGTCGTTCACTGAGCCGGTTGGCGCCATGTTTCATGCGCGTGAACACCAGTACCTGTTGCCAGTTGCCGTCCTTGATCAGTTTGGTCAGCAGTGCCGGCTTGCGTGCCTTGTCGACCAGATACACCGACTGTTCAACGGTTTTCGCGGCAGCATTGCGCGGACTGACTTCAATCAGTTGCGGCTGATGCAGCAGCCCTTCGGCGAGCGCGCGGATCTCCGGCGAAAAGGTTGCCGAGAACAGCAGGTTCTGCCGCTTCTTCGGCAGCAGTGCGAGAATTTTTTTGATGTCGTGAATGAAACCCATGTCGAGCATGCGGTCGGCTTCATCAAGCACCAGCATTTCGACCTGGGTGAATTTCACGGCGTTCTGGCTGTAGAGATCCATCAGCCGACCGGGCGTGGCCACCAGCACATCGACACCGCGACGCAGCGCCATCATTTGCGGATTGATGCTGACGCCGCCGAACACCACGCTGTAACGCAGCGGCAGATGCGCGCCATAAGTCTTGACGCTTTCGCCCACCTGGGCCGCCAGTTCGCGGGTTGGTGTCAGCACCAGCGCGCGGATGGCATTGGGCTGTACGCGCGCACCACCGGCAAGGCGGTGCAGCATCGGCAGCGTGAAACCGGCGGTTTTGCCGGTGCCGGTCTGGGCCGCGGCCATCACGTCACGGCCGGCCAGAACGGCGGGGATCGCCTGTGCCTGAATCGGCGAAGGCGTGTCATAACCGGCCTCGGCTACGGCGCGCAGCAGGGCCTCATTCAGGCCCAATTCGGAAAAGTGCATGGAAACAACTCTGATGGCCGGAACGGCCGGGTCAACAAACAGCGCACACGGCGCCAGCGGGAAGGAACATTCATCAAACGGCCGCCAGTTTACCTGATCGCCTGCCCGGCCGGTCATCTGCTGTCCCGAACGGACATTTTCCCGCCCCGTGACGCAGGCGCCGACGCGCTCAGCGCTCCAGCCAGATCAGCAAGGCCGCTTCGTCGAAAGGGTAGTCCAGCTCGCGCTCGCCGGCACGCAACACCGGAATGCGGATGCCGTAGCGGGAGATCAGCGCCTCGCTGTCCGGCGCGAGCGCAATATCGGTGTATTGCACGGTCCAGCCGCGCGATGCCGCAAGCGGCAACAGCCAGTGACAAACATCCTCACAAAGATGACACCCCTCAGTGCCCAACAGCTGCAAATGCATCCTTCCTCCAACGACTGTCGCCCGGGCCTTTCTCCCGCATTGATCCCGGCCTGTGAAAAACCGCAGCGCACAAGGCATCGGCATTGTCTCAGCTGATTGACAATGCCGGCAAATTCGCACATTTTCGCGCTGCCGTTTCTTCGCCTCCGTACAGGACTGACACCATGGCCAAACCCAAGAAACCGATTCTTCCCGCTGCGGCCGATGCGGCTGCAGGAACCGGCGCGAAAGCTGCCAAAACCGCAAGCAAAAAAGCTGCCGCAAAACCGGCAAAAGCGGCCAAGCCCGCAAAAGCCGCCAAACCGGTAAAAGCCAAAGCCGTGAAAGCGGACACCAAAGCAGAAAAACCGGCGAAAGCCAAAGCAGCCAAAGCCACCGCGAAAAAAGTTGTCAAAGCCCAGGCTGAAAAGCCGGTGAAGAAAGCCACCGCCAAACCGGCAAAAGCAAAAACCGACAAGAACGAAAAGAAAACCGTCGCGAAAAAAGCTGTCGCCAAGAAATCCGTAAAAGCCGCCGCTGCCAGCAAGGCCAAAACCGTCAAAACCAAAGCTGAAAAAACCAAGACCAGCAAAACAGCAAAAGCCGCCAAACCGGTGAAGGCCGCAAAGCCGGTCAAGGCCGCGAAACCTGCAAAAGCAGCAAAACCCGCCAAGACCGCAAAAGCAGTAAAAGCCGCGAAGCCCGCGAAAGCAGCCAAAGCCGTGAAAGCTGCGAAGCCAGTGAAAGCAGCAAAGCCGGCGAAAACGGCGAAGCCTGTGAAAGCAGCAAAGCCGGCGAAGGCCGCAAAAGCTGCAAAACCTGCAAAAGCAGCGAAGCCGGTAAAGGCAGCGAAGCCGGTAAAAGCAGCGAAACCGGTGAAAGCGGTCAAGGCCGCCAAGCCTGTGAAAGCCGTGAAAACCAAAGCGGAAAAAGTCCAGGCCGCAAAACCAGTCAAAGCCGCAGCTGTAGCGAAGCCGGTCAAGGCAGCAAAAGCCGCCAAGCCGGCATCGAAAGTCACCGCCAAAAAAGCTCCGAAAGCCGCCAAGCCGGTCATCGCTGAAGTGGCGGCCATGGCGCCGGTCGTTGCGCCGGTTGCCGAAACCGCAGCGCCCGTTGCCAAAAAGGCGGCCGTGAAAAAACCGGCAGCGAAAAAGCCGGCGGTCAAGAAAGTCGCCGCTGCACCGGCCGCCGTGGCTGACAGCGCACCGGCTGTCGCCGCCGAAGTCCCGGCGCCGGCGGTCAAGGCGAAAAAGCCGGCCGCCAAAAAGATCGCTGAAGGCAATGGCGCCAGCGCTGACACCGAAATCGCTGCCAAGCCCAAGCGTCCGGTACCGCCGGAAGCGGACGCCGCCGTCGCCAGTGCGGAGCTGGAAGCCAAGCCCAAGCGTCCGGTACTGCCGAATGGCGCCGACACCAGTGGCGAACCGCTGACCGGTGAAGCCCTTGCCAGCAACGAGCCTGCGCCTGTGGCCGGTGAAGCGGATGGTGAGGCTACGGCCTGATCGCTGCGTGGGCGCGAGGTACATCACTCGCGTCACTGAACAACAAAAAAGGGCCGCAAGGCCCTTTTTTGTTGTCGTCCCCAACCATGCGTTCGTGACGTTCAGGTGGCGCAGTTGATTCAGGACACCGGCCGTCACTGCATGACACGGCACTCAACCGCCGTGTTTGCGCTGCAGACTCCGGCAACAGATTCGCCTCAGTCGCGTGGCTTCAGATGCCAGCACTGGCGGATCTTCGGATCGCGGGCAAAATCCGGCGGCAGCGTCTTGCGTGACCAGTCGCTGATCGTGCAATCGGCAAATGCCTCGCGCTCCAGCTGGAAGCGCCGGTTGTTGTTGGAAAAGATCAGCTCGCCACCGGGCATCAACAATTCCAGGCAGGCACGCAGCAGCGCGACATGATCGCGCTGGACGTCAAACACATCGTCCATGCGCTTGGAATTGGAGAAAGTCGGCGGATCGCAAACGATCAGATCAAACTTCTCGGTCGCTTCCTCCAGCCATTGCAGCACATCCGCCTGCACCAGCAGATGCGGTCCGCGCTCGAAACCGTTCAGCCCAAGATTGCGCAAGGCCCATTGGCAATACGTTTTCGACAAATCCACGCTGGTCGTCGAGGCCGCGCCGCCCGCCGCCGCATACACCGAGAAACTGCCTGTATAACTGAACAGGTTGAGCACGTGTTTGCCACGCGAACGCTCACGCACCAGCGCGCGGGTCATGCGGTGATCAAGAAACAAACCGGTATCGAGATAGTCGCTGAGGTTGACTTCAAACTTGAGGCTGCCCTCTTCAACGACAAAGCACTCACGACGCGAGTCCTGTTTCTCGTACTGGGCGCTGCCTTTCTGGCGCGCACGTGTGCGCAGTTGCACCTGTGCGGCATCGACAGCGAAATAGCGCGCCGCGACCTCAACCAGTTCCCGCAGCCGGCCCGCCGCCAGTTCTTCCGGCACATCACGCGGAGCCTGATACTCCTGGATGAACAGGTGACCGTCATACACATCGATGGCAGCGGCGAACTCGGGCAGATCCGCGTCATACAGCCGGTAGCAGCTGACCTGCTCACGATCGCGCCAACGCTTCAGGTGCTTGAAGTTTTTGTCGATACGATTGTGCAAGGCCTGCGCAGCGGCGCTGAGCGGCGCGACCGGCAACTCGACGCGCGGCTCACGCGTTTCGCTGCTGCGGGGCGCTTTCTTGCGGGCATCGATCCAGCGATTCTGCTCGTTCAAATCAAACAGGTAGAGCTTGCAGGCCAGCGGGCCGTTGAACAACGCGTATTGCTTGTGCGAACGCAGTCCCACCGCCTGCGCAAGCGAAGGTTCGGAGGTGATCAGCGCCGCCTGCCAACCGGCAAATTGTTCATGCAGACACTGGCCCAGCTCGGCGTAGGTGGCTTTCAGTTCATCGATATTGCCGATGCGCTCGCCATAGGGCGGATTGCTGATCACCAGACCCGGCCCTTCGACCGGCTTTTTCAATTGCCGCACGCTGCCGCGCTGGAAACGGATGAAATCCGGCACGCCGGCGTTCTCGGCATTTTCTTCGGCAATGCGCAGCACGCGACTGTCAGCATCAAATGCAAAGACATTCACCTTCGATGCCGCGCAACCTTGTTCGGCGCGCACTTCGGCGTCATCGACCAGCGTTTTCCAGAGCACCGCATCGTGGCCTTTCCAGCCATTGGTGAAACCGAAATCATCGCGGAACAAACCCGGCGCGATATCGCAGGCCATCAGTACCGCTTCGATTGCCAGCGTGCCGGCACCACACATCGGGTCCACCAATGGCGCCCCCTGCGCCGCCAGCTTCGGCCACTGCGCGCGCACCAGCATGGCAGCGGCCA
The DNA here is from genome assembly GCA_041913605.1 of Permianibacter sp. Taxonomy (GTDB): domain Bacteria; phylum Pseudomonadota; class Gammaproteobacteria; order Enterobacterales; family Permianibacteraceae; genus Permianibacter. The sequence continues at coordinate 28,548 of JAYSEY010000013.1, read as the reverse complement.
GTGTTTCCTTGATCGGCGCGATGCCGGTGCGGGGCCGGTAGCCGCGCTCGTGCAGGGCATGGCCACCGAGATCAATGCTCAGCGAGAAATTGTCATGATGCAGATGGGCATTGACGCGCACGGTCGGCGCTTCGGTATCGACATCGGGACGCGCGCCCTGCGTGGCGCGGAACTGATCGCAGATCGCATCCTTGACTTTCAGCGCACCGAAATTGGTGTGCCGGACAAACTCATTGCTGCCGGAAAAATCCACGGCCAGCGCATCGTTGACGTTCAGGTGTTTGTCCCAGCGTACCGAGCGCACCGCATCGTAGAGCGCGTCGATATCGCGCACCTCGGTCTGCAACAGACTCAGCAACACGCGGCTGGCCAGACGTGACCAGAGCACAGCGCGGTAGCCGGTTTCCAGCGTGCCGCTGAAGTACACGCCCATCAGCGCTTCGTGCACGTCCCCGGCGCCCAGCGCTTTCAGCTCGTCAACCAGCAGGTATTCCAGACCTTTGGCGCAGGGGGCAAAAAATTTCAGTGTCACGGTGAGATCCCGGGCGGAGAAACAAAAAGACTGTAGCGTGTTTTGGTGCGGATGCTGTGGCCGTCAGGTATGGGCGGTTTGATGATGAGGCGCGCCGCGCAATTCCTCCCCACCCCACTCCTTGAGAAGGCGGTGAGACGGACAGAGCTTCCCCTCCTTTTCAAGGCGGGGATTGAGGGTGGTGGAATTACGCGCTTCCACCCGCCGCAGTAGCTGCTGCCGCTCCGGCGCGCGACGCGCCGATGGCTGCCTCGCGGATCAGCGCCGGGCCGCGATAAATGAAACCGGAGTAAACCTGCACCAGGGTCGCGCCGGCGCGGATCTTCGCCGCTGCATCGTCGCCCCGGGTGATGCCGCCGACACCGACAAGCGGGATGTTTCCGCCCAGATCCTGTGCCAGCCAGCCGAGCACTTCGGTTGATTTGGCAAATACCGGCGCGCCGCTCAGACCGCCGGCTTCGTTGGCGTGCGGCAGACCCTGCACCGCATCGCGCGTGATTGTGGTGTTGGTGGCAATGGCGCCATCGAAACGGTGACGCAGCAGCGCTTCGGCCACCTGCGCCGCCTCTTCGCGCGACAGATCCGGCGCGATTTTCAGCAGCAGCGGCACATAGCGTCCGCCGTGCTGTTGTTGCAGCAACGCCTGCTCGGCTTTCAGCGTGCCCAGCAGCGAATCCAGTGCTTCGCCGAATTGCAGGCTGCGCAAGCCCTGGGTGTTGGGCGATGAGATATTCACTGTCACGTAGTGCGCGTGCGCATACACCTTGCGCAGGCAAATCAGGTAATCGTCGTTGGCGTTTTCCACCGACGTGTCGAAATTCTTGCCGATGTTGATGCCGAGAATGCCGCGGTAACGGCTGGCTTTGACCTTCTCCAGCAGATAATCCACGCCCTGATTGTTGAAGCCGAGCCGGTTGATGATGGCGGTCGCCTGCGGCAGGCGGAACATGCGCGGTTGCGGATTGCCCGGTTGCGGGCGCGGCGTGACGGTGCCGACTTCAATGAACGCGAATCCGAGTGCCGCCAGCGCATCAAGGTGATCGGCATTCTTGTCGAGGCCGGCGGCGAGGCCGACGCGATGCGGAAATTGCAGGCCCCAGACCGTCACCGGGTCGGCCGGCACATCGGCCGCCATCAGACCGCGCAGCGGCGAGCGCATGAACCAGTCGAGCTGCCGGAAAGCAAATTCGTGGGCGCGCTCCGGCTCCATCGAGAACAGCAGCGGACGCAACAGGGAATACAGGCTCATGACAGGCGACAGGCAGCGGGAACGGGCGCGCATTGTAGTCGCTCGCCCGGCTGGCGGCGACCGCCCGCTTTCGCGCCACCTGCCTCGGTGCCAGCCGCATCCGACGCGACTAGAGCGGCGCTGCGGATACCAGATAGCGTTCGCCCACCGCTTCGAACACGGCCGGCACGGCAAGGTTGGCGACGTCTCGGCTGTAACCATTCCAGCTGTAGCGCGGGTTGCGTATGGCGCGACCGGCGTAGTCATAGCTGATTTCGCAACGCGCATCCCAATAGCCGCCGAGCCATTCGCCACCGGACGGTACCGCCGCGGCTTGTGCAGGCACTTCCTCCAGCCGGCAAGCATTGCCCGTGCTGAGGCCCCAGTAAACGTAGGCACCGATACTTTGTTGCCAGGCACGGGACTCGGATTGCCAGACCTCGCTGTCGAGCCTGTCCAACGCGCTGCGCTGCGCCGCCGTCGGCCGGAACAGGAACAGTGGCCGGCCGGCGACCTCGATTTGCGCCAGTTGTCCGGGACGCAGCAGCGGTAGCGTGATGAGCGCCTGCGCCTCGCTGCGCGCCGCGGCGCCCGGCGACAGGGAGCGGCCAAATGGCAGCAGCGCGAACAGCAGACCGAGCAAACACAGCGAGGTGAACAGTCGGGCAAGCACTTTGCGGTTCAGCAGCATGGTTGTTTCATCCCTGATGTGTTGCAGACTGCTTTTTGAATACTGACTTTTTTGAGCCCTGTACTCCCGAGTCTGCTTGTCAGGCCCGTTTTGACCAAGGCGACGCGGCCGAAGGCGCTGCTCCAGCAGCTCAAGTTTGCGAACATCCGGCGTGCGCGAATGTACCTGCCGCCAACTCCACCCGATCGCTGCACAGCATAGATCAGACTGGTCGTGACACGGACGCCTGCATCAGACCCACAGTTCCGGCCTCGCGACGCCGGAACAATCGCCCCACGCCACAAACGTACGAATGCGCAGCGGCGCACGAGTCATGCTCAGAGCAACCGCGCCAGCAGCGCGCCTTCTGACGGCGCGCCGAGCGGCAGACGTACGCGCAGCGGATTGCCGGCAGCGACCGACAGTGGCGCGCCTTCGGTATCGAACATTTGCACGACCGTGATCACGCGATTGCCGGACGGATGAATCACCTCCAGACGATCGCCGAGCGCAAAGCGGTTTTTGGTTTCCACTTCCGCCCAGCCATCCGCAAGCACGGCGATGACTTCGCCGACAAACTGGCTGCGCTGCACCGTGGAATGGCCGCTGAGATAATTCTGCAGCGCTTCGTCCGGTTTGCGCACCAGCAAGCCGCCGGTGTAACCGCGATTGGCCAGCCCTTCGAGATCGAGCAGCAACTGCCGATCAAAATCACGTCCGGCGAGCGCATCATCAATTGCCCGCCGGTACACCTGCGCAGTGCGCGCGACGTAATACAGACTCTTGGTGCGGCCTTCAATTTTCAGCGAATCAACACCCATCGCCACCAGCCGCGCGACATGCTCAACCGCGCGCAAATCCTTGCTGTTAAGAATGTAGGTGCCGTGCTCATCTTCCATGATCGGCATCAGCTCGCCGGGACGATTCTGTTCCTCGATGAGATACACCGCATCGGCAGCCGGATGACGAACGCCGCCGCAGGTGGAAAACGCTGCATCGGCCTGCGCCTGTGCGGCGGCAAAATCAAAATCCTGCGCCAGAACCTGCACCGGCATCGCCTCGCCACTGAGACTGTCGGTGCGGGCCGCCTGCGTCGTGTAATGCCAGCGACAGGCATTGGTGCAGGTGCCCTGATTCGGATCACGATGATTGAAATAGCCGGACAACAAACAGCGGCCGGAGTAGGCAATGCACAGCGCACCGTGCACAAACACTTCCAGCTCCACATCGGGACATTGCTCACGGATCAAGGCGATCTCATCGAGACTGAGTTCGCGCGACAGGATCACCCGCGAGACACCGGCGCGCTGCCAGAATTTCACCGCCGCCCAGTTGGTGGTATTGGCCTGTACGGACAGATGAATCGGCACCTCCGGCCAGCGTTCACGCACCTGCATGATCAGTCCGGCATCGGCCATGATCAGCGCATCGGGTTTCAGGGCAATGACCGGCGCAATGTCGCGCAGATAGGTTCGCACTTTGTCGTTGTGCGCAATCAGATTGCTGGTGACAAAGAACTTTTTGCCGCGTGCATGGGCCTCGGCGATGCCGGTGGCAAGTTGTTCCAGTCGGAACTCGTTGTTGCGCGCCCGCAAACTGTAACGGGGCTGGCCGGCATATACCGCATCGGCGCCAAAATCGAAGGCGGCACGCATCTTGGCCAGCGAACCGGCCGGCAGCAGCAATTCGGGTGCGTTCGGGCGCGGCGTCGCCGCCGGCAAAACGGCTGTATCTGGCGGTACGGAAACTTCTTGCATGACCGGCTCCTGTTGCGCGCAGGCTGCATCACCGCAACACAGCCCGCGCCGGGCGCGCGATGCTAAACCCTGGCGGCAATGCGCAACCCGATCCGGATCAAACCGGGGCACAGCAGAGCGACCCCATCCTGAGCAATGCGCGTGCAGACAGTGACAACGCAGCGTTCAGGCCAATTGCTGATTCAGGCGAATTTCTGATTCAGGCCATCTTCCATGTCATGCCAGCTTCCGGGACATGTAGTACGACTCGCACTGGTAGCTGCGCAGATGCTGGCGCTGCTGTGCGCAGTGCAGCGGCTGTTCGCGATAGCCGAAACGCTGCCAGAACGCGCGCGTGTCCTGCACCGACACCAGCGCCGTATGCGACAACTGGAGCGCCCGCGCCTGTGCCAGCGCATGGCGTACCAGTTGCGGACCAAGACCACAGCCATGCACACGCGACGCGACGGCGAGATCATGCAGGTAGAGCGTATCGGGCTGATCCGGCAGCTGGAACAGACCGCTGAGTGGCGTCACCTTGCCGAGCGCCGAAGGATAAGTCACCAGATAGGCGCAGACGCCGTGCACATCCTCCGCCACCCAGGCGAAATCCGGCGCGGCCTGCAGACGCGCGCGGATCACGTTTTCGTCCTCCGGCAGCACGTCCGAATAACACTCGGCCTGTATGGCCAGAACGGCGGGAATATCCTGCGCCTGCATCGCGCGCAAACGGAACGAAGGAGACATGGACATTGCGGATTAAAAGGGCGGCGTGTGTCAGTCAAAAAGGGTGCGCATTTTCCCCGCACGGCCGTCGTATTGCACGCCGGTGTGCAAAATTGCCGGCGACGCTCAGGCCAGTTTCGCGCCGCGTTCGCGCAGGACATCCCGCAATACCGAGCGATGGCAACGCGCTTCGTTTTCGCAATAGCAGCCCAGCGAGAAATCCGCTTGCTGCGACAGTGCCGCCAGCAGATCCAGCTCGCGACTGATCAGCGGCTGGTTCAGTTCGGCACGGAATTGTTTGCAGAACTGTTGCCAGGCTTTTTCGTCCTGCGCGGCCTTGCCCTGCTTCATCAGCTCGTCCGAAGGCGCGAGATTCGGCAACCAGACATCAAAATAATCCAGCCGGGCGTAGTCCTCTTTGCGCACACCACGCGGTGGCCGGCGCACACTGCCGATGCGCAGCCCTTCTCCCGCCACGCGCGGACTGCCCAGCTGGACAATGCGTACACTCATGATGCGTCCACCACTGTTTTGTCGCGGCCCGGAACATACATGGCGAAGCTCGCCTTGCCGGCACGTTTGACGGCATACATCGCCTGATCCGCGTGACGCAGCAGCGCTTCAGCGCTGTCTCCATGTTCGGGAAACAGCGCGATGCCGACGCTGGCGCCAACTTTCAGCGAGTGCTGCTGCCAGATCACCGGTTGCGCCAGACTGTCGACAATTTGTGCCGCGACATGGCGCGCTGCATCCGCGCTGTCGATGCCATTGAGTATGACCACAAACTCATCACCGCCGAGGCGCGCTGGCGTGTCGGTACGGCGTACGGTTGCCAGCAGGCGCGTTGCAACCGTGCGCAACACGGCGTCGCCGCAATCATGGCCGTAGCGATCGTTTGCCGATTTGAAATCATCGAGATCAATGAACAGCAAGGCCGCCATGCGCCGTTCGCGTTGCGCCTGGACAATGGCCTGCGCCAACCGGTCACGCGCCAGTTGCAGCGAAGGCAAACCGGTCAGCGCATCATGCAGGGCCTGACGGGCAATCACATCGCGCTGCGCGCGCACGGTGGCAAGCAGACGGCGAATCGATGAGTTGTAGACACCGATCAACTGGACCAGCATCAGGATGGTGAACAGGCCAACCAGTATGCCGACCCAGGCGGCCGGTTCGCGGGTGAATGCATTGGCATCGAAATCCAGTTGCAGGCGACCGCTGACAAATCCCCAGGCAATCAGCAACAGCGGCAGAATCTGTATCAGCACCGCAAGCAAGGCCAGACGACGCGAAAAAAACACATTGGCGATCAGCGCGCTCATCACCATCCAGACCATGCCGGCGCCCTGCAGGCCGAGATTGAGCAGCGCCGGCACACTGAGAATCAGCGGCAGCAAAAATGCGATCCATGCCTTGGTACCGGTGCTGATGCGCCGACGCAGCAGATAAATCGGCACGATGGCAGCCACCATCACACATTGCACAGCGTACAGCGGCAACCAGCCGGTGCTGGCCAGCCGTGTCAGCGACAGGGGAAAGCCGATCAGCGCCGTAATGAACAACACCTGCCAGAGCCGGTCCACCAGCTCGGTACGGATATGCTGCTCGTCCAGCACATCCGTCTCATTCTCGCGCCCTGCCTGCGTGTCCCGCTCACCGGCCGTCTGCATGCCACCTCCGTCAGCACCGGCCGGCGCCAACACGCGCCGGTTCCGGTTGTCTGCAAAGTATCGTCGGCAAACGCGCTTCTTTGTAGCCAGCGGCAGGAAGCCGCCAGAATGATTGATTCAGGGCAAACGCCGCGCCGAAAACGGGGCTGACTCAGGGCAACTCGGGCAGGCGATCGAGATTGCCGACGTAGCGCTGCAGATTGAACGTCTCCTGCTTGTTCACAATGCAGTAAATCTCGTGCGCCAGCACACAGGCTGCCAGCGCCAGCGCGTCCTCACGCGTACTGCCGGCCTCACACAAACGCCGCACCGTCGCGGCCGTCTGTGGCGGATTGTTGTCGCGGATCTGGTTTTCGATGACGTCTATAAGGTCGGTGTCGACGTCGGCAGATTCTGGGGACTTCATATCCGGGCTCTCCTATTGGAATCGCTTCATGACCGGCAACAGGCAGCTGTATGCCCGTCACATTGCAGGACAGGGAGGCCAGTAGCATAACCCGACACCGGCAACATGAAAGTCGCCGGATGAAAATCCCGAATTGACCAGAACGGGACAAGCGCAAGGCAAGCTGCTGATTGCCTTGCGCTTGCTGGCATAAAATGCCGCTTACGGACGCTCAACCAGATAGTTCAGAACGCGAACAAACTGGAGACTCTGTGTCGTGTGATTCCACTGATAAACAAACGTTTTGTTGCCCGACGGAACGTAGCAATAAATGGTGCGCAAGAAACCACCATAGCTGCCACACACGTCCTCGTAGTGATCATACGAAAACGCGGCCTGCGCAGGCTGGGATGGCAGCATGGCGGCGGAAATCACCAGCGCGCCGACGGCGAATGCAGACAGTGCACGTGAAACATTCATGACCTTCTCCTTGTGGGAAACCGCTGTCGCCAAGCCGCGACAGGTGACCGCCACCTTAGAGAAAATCAGCTGCGCCGAGACCTGACAGATCTGACAGCCCTGACGGTTTGCCAGATCAGCCCGTATGGATGACATCACGGGTATGGCAGCAGGCATAGGGAGGATTCGCGAGCCAATCCACCATCATTTTGTGGCGTGTCGTGGCCTGATGGGTTCGTGCGCCTACGATGAAATGGCGGATTGTCGCTGCGCACCGGATCCGCCCTACGGATCTTCCTCTCACAATGTCGTAGTAATGGGTCCGTTCGATACTCAGGTACTGGAAAATCCATGGACACCAAGCATGTGCAGGGTTTCCTGCGCAGCGTGGCCGCTGGTCCTCACCGTCCTGACATTCTGCAGCAAAGCCCCGGGGTCGGGGAAAACGCTCGGCTCATCGCCCCTTTGACGCGCGGCTTACACGATCATCAGCGTCGCACATCAATTTCTGCGCGGACAAGTACGGCAATTTCTTTCTGACGATTCGGGACGTGCCTGCAAGGGAGAACTTCAGGGTGTCTTCTTTTCGGCCGGCGAAAATTCCAACCGGATGCTGTGTGGCACAGCGCCATTCTCACGTGGCGACTTCTCGAGAAAACGCTGAGCCTCGGCGGACTGTTTAAGCTTGGCATCAAGAAACTGGCGGACATACAGCGCCATCATGCCGTAGGCCTGCACGATCTCATCCCGTGAATACTCACCATAAGACGCTGCGCTGCTTTCATGCAGACGACGCGAGACAAAATCAACATGCTGCATCGGATACATGATGAGTTGATAAACATCCGCATGCCGGGCTTCATTCAACAGGCTGAACGTCGTGTCGATTTCACTTTTATTGATCTGCGGAATGGTGTCCGGCGATCGCGACACATAGAGCCAAGGAGTGTTCAGCCGATGGATATCGATTTGCCGCGTCAGGGCAGGCTCACGTGTGCCGTCAAGACTGACGACCGCATCGAAGCGGTCATCGCGCGAGGCCGCAAACAGGTTGGTCATGCCGCCCCAACTCCAGCCAATAGTGCCCACGCGCTGAATATCGGCGCTGCCCAATTTTTCTGCGTAATTCACCAGGTACAAAATGTCTGCGATCTGCGGTTCGGCACTTTCCATGGTGTCGCCAATGTCCTTGTCACGCGCCGCCATACTGGTGCTAGCCAGCACCAGATAACCATGACTAGCGAGGTACTCACACAAGTCCGCGTTTTCATCGGCAACCCCGCCGGCGCCCGCGGCGTAAATCACCACAGGAAATTTTCCCTTGGCGAAAGGTACGTCACGACCGATCTCACGTTCGGACGTCATCAACTGCTTCGCCCCCTCGCCCAAACGCCGTGTCCAGTTGGCCTCCGTTTTCGCCAGCGCTTCATCGCGCTGCGTCGCTGTCAGAGCAAAATTGGCCTCTGAATAGCGGGTATGCACATAGTCGACATAGCGTAGATTTTTGCCTTTGCTGGCCGCCGGATACCAGATCAGGGTCTGAATCGGCCGTGCGCGTTCACCAACGGTTTTCTGGCCCGTCGCCGGATCCATTTCCGGTTTGAACTCACGGGTACGGTCATACTGCTGAACTACCCGAAAACCAACTGCATGGGGGCCGTGAAGCTGCGAGATCACACTTTCGGCTTCGGCAACCGATGGGACCGCAAGTAGTGCGATCAAGCAAAGCGCAGGATGAATGCGAAGAATGTTGACCATGGCGGGCACTATCTTGGGGGAAGCACACTGCCGCAAATGGTAAAACGTTCCCGGCTTCAGAGCTTTCGTGAATATGACTGCAAACGTAACAAAATGGGTCAGGGCGCCGCATAGGCGCCCTGCTGATTCAAGTCGTTCCTTCGTCCCGCAAAGTCTTCGGTATCAGTGAGGAAAGCTTAATCCGCCACTTTTACACCCACTTCCTTCAACTGCTCGGCCGGGATCGGCGAGGGCGCGTTGGTGAGCGGGCAGGATGCGGTGGTGGTTTTCGGGAAAGCGATCACGTCGCGAATCGACGGCGCGCCAACCATGAGCATGACCAGACGATCCAGACCGAAGGCCAGTCCGCCGTGCGGCGGCGCACCGAAGGACAGGGCTTCGAGCAGGAAGCCGAATTTTTCCTGGGCTTCTTCGCGGGAAATACCCAGCAGATCGAACACTGCTGATTGCAGGCCCTGATCGTGGATACGCACCGAACCGCCACCGACTTCGCAGCCATTCAGTACCATGTCGTAACCGCGCGACACCGCCTGTTCCGGATCGGCTTTCAGTTCATCAACCGACAGAACCTTCGGTGCGGTGAACGGGTGGTGCATGGCGTAGTAACGGCCATCAGCGTATTCGAACATCGGGAAGTCGATGACCCACAGCGGTGCCCAGCCTTCGCGCACCATGCCGTGATCGTTGGCGACTTTCAGGCGCAGCGCGCCGAGCGCGTCGCTGACCACTTTGTAGCTGTCGGCGCCGAAGAACACCACGTCGCCGTTCTGCACGCCCAGACGCGACACCAGCGCGTTCACCCGTTCAGCACTGAGGAATTTGCTGAACGAGGACTGCAGGCCTTCCAGACCTTTGCTGACATCGTTGAACTTGATGTAAGGCAGGCCCTTGGCGCCATACGGTTTGACGAATTCGGCATACTCGTCGAGATTTTTTCGCGACAGTTTTTCCGCCACGCCCGGCACTTTCAGCGCCGCGACCCGGCCGCGCTTTTCGGCGGCGGCATCGGCGAACACTTTGAAATCGCTGCCGGCAAACAGATCGGCAACATCGACCAGCTCCAGCGACACACGCAGGTCCGGTTTGTCGGAACCATAACGGCGCATGGCTTCAGCGAAGGTCATGTGCGGGAAGCGGCCGAGATCGACGTTGAGCAGCTCCTTGAACATGCCCACAGCCATGTCTTCCATGATCGCCATGATCTCGTCCTGCGACAGGAACGAGGTTTCGATATCGAGCTGGGTGAATTCTGGCTGGCGATCAGCGCGCAGATCTTCATCGCGGAAGCAACGCACGATCTGGTAATAGCGATCCATGCCGGCCATCATCAGCAGCTGCTTGAAGATCTGCGGCGATTGCGGCAGCGCGTAGAAGCTGCCCTTGTGCACGCGCGACGGCACCAGATAGTCGCGCGCACCTTCCGGCGTGGCCTTGGTCAGGAACGGCGTTTCGACATCGACGAAACCTTTGCTGTCGAGGTAACGACGCATGTATTGCGTCACCTTGTGGCGGAACAGCAGTTTGTTCTGCATTTCCGGACGACGCAGATCCAGATAGCGGTATTTCAACCGGGTTTCTTCCGACACCGGCACATGACCGTCGATCAGGATCGCCGGCGGCAGTGCGCTGTTCAGCAGCGTCACGTTCGAAGCGACGATCTCGATATCGCCGGTGACCATGTCCTTGTTGATCTGTGATTCCGGGCGCTTGCGCACCACGCCGGTGACTTGCACCACGTATTCGGCGCGCAGTGCTTCGGCAGCTTTGAATACATCCGGCACATCCGGCTCGGCAACGACCTGCACCAGGCCGCCGCGATCACGCAGTTGCAGGAAAATGACCCCGCCCATGTCACGGCGGCGGTGCACCCAGCCGGCGAGGGAAACGGTTTGTCCGGCGAGGGCGGCGGACAGGTCGCTGCAATAGTGGCTGCGCAAGCTCATGGAAAGGGCGTCCAGAAAAAGTGGGGCGAAGAAAAGGGCGCCGATTTTAGCGGGATGCGGCCGGCAGGGACAGCGCGACGGAGGGCCGGGCCGGAGACGGCCGGCAAAGCTGCCGGGGCCGCCAACCCTCGGCACGTATCACGGCTCGGTCCGGGCGGAGGTACAGCCCCGGCTGGCCAAAACATCCCGTGCCGGCGCCACGCCGCATTCACCGGCCCAACCGGTCTTCAGGCGAAGCCGGGCAAGGCGAATGCACGCCCGCCGGCGTCCGGCCCCGGCTACCCGTCGGCCCGGCTTAGCGATAGCGGCCCCGAATTAATTCGGTCAATTTGGCCATCAACCGCACCACCTACCCGGTCAACGTCCAAAATCCGTACTTTGCCCGCTACAATCTCCGTATCCCTGCCACCCGGATTCCGCCAGAAGGACACTTCCATGGACCCGACCCGCCCGGCCCGGCGTGTGCCGCCGCTGCTTGTCGGCCTGGCTTTCCTTTTGCTGTACGTGGCGCTCGACGCCATCAGTTACTGGCACCCGATCGCGCCGGTGGCGATCACCCCCTGGAATCCGCCGCCGGGCCTGAGCATTGCCCTGCTGCTGCTGTTCGGCCAGCGTCATGCGCCCCTGCTGTTTATCGGCGCGCTGACGGCCGAATGGTGGGTACGCAACCTGCCGGCGCCTCTGCCTGTGCTGTGCGCGGCCAGCGCCGTGCTGGCGGGCGGGTACGCCGCGACTGCACTGGTGCTGGCCCGGGTGCTGCCGGAACGGCGTCTGCAGGACGCCCAGCAACTGACCCGCTTTATCACCATCACCGCGCTGGCCAGCGCCATCATCGGCGCCACGTTTGTCGCCGTGTTTCATGTCGCCGGCGTGCTCAGCCGGGCGCAGATCGGCGATGCCGTGCTGCAGTTCTGGATCGGCGATGTCATCGGCATTCTGGTCGTGGTGCCGTTCATTCTCAGTTTTCGCGGCGACTGGCCCGGCCGCGCCTCCTGGCACGCGGTGGACGGCTTCTGGTTGCTGCTGCTCGCCGCCCTGCTCTGGTACATCTTCGCGCTGGAAAGCACCGACGAGTTCCGCCTGTTCTACCTGCTGTTCGTGCCACTTATCGCACTGTCGCTGCGCCACGGCCTGCACGGCGCGACACTGGCAGTGGCGATGACGCAGGTCGCGCTGATCGTGCTGATGAAACCGCGCGACCCGCCCCAGGACACCATCCGCGATCTGCAGGCGCTGCTGATCATTTTTGCCATTACCGGCTTGTACGTCGGCGTCATCATCAATGAACGGCGGCGCGCCCAGCAGCAATTGCTGCGTCAGCAAATCGCGCTGGCCAGCGCCAACCGCATGGCCGCCGTCAGCGAGTTGTCGTCGGCGCTGGCGCATGAGCTGAACCAGCCGCTGACCGCGATCACGCTCTACGTGCGCGCCTGCCAGCGCTTGCTGAAAATGCGCGGCGAGCATCCGGAGATCATCGACGTGATGGATCGCATCGGCAGCGAAACCCAGCGCGCCGGCGCAGTGGTGCACCGGCTGCGCGATTTTTTCCGCAGCGGCGCCCTGCAGTTGCGCGAACAGGATGTCAACACGCTCGCTGCCGGTGTGATCGACAGCTTCCGCGAGCGGGCCCGGCAGCAGAACGTGCAACTGCAGCTCGACAGCGACGCGCGCAATCCGCGCGTGCTGGTCGACCCGCTGCATCTGCAAACGGTCATCGACAACCTGCTGCGCAACGCATTCGAGGCACTGGGCACACGGCGCGATGGCCGTGTGCAACTGGTGATACGCAGCGATGCCGACAGCGATACGGTCACGCTATCGGTCAATGACAATGCCGGCGGTGTCGCCGAACATTTGCGCGCCCATCTGTTCGAAACCCTGACCACCAGCAAGCCGGAAGGCCTCGGCATGGGGCTGGCCATTTGCCGCCAATTGATTGAAGCGCATGGCGGTCAGCTGGAACACCACGCCCTTGCCGGCGGCGCGCAATTCCTGATCCGCTTGCCGCTGGCACCGGCCGGCACCGACAATGCCGCGCCCGATGATGCAGCGGGCAACCGCGACGCCGTCCAATACGGTCAGTCCGAACTTTCACCGAATCAAACTCGCTCCGGAAGCACTGAACATGGCCGCTGAACGCACCATCTTTGTCGTCGATGATGACGCCAGCATCCGCGATGCGCTGGCTTTGCTGCTGGCGCTTCATGGCTATTCCGTACGCAGTTTCGCCAGTGCCGCATCGTTTCTCGGCGTCACCGATGGCGATGCGCGCGGCATCGTCATTCTCGATCTGAAACTCGCCGACGGCGACGGCCTCAGTGTGCTGCGCGAACTGCGTACGCGGGCGCCGCAACTGCCGGTGATCATGCTTACTGCCTACGGCGACGTGGCGACCGCCCGGAACGCCCTGCGCGGCGGCGCGGCTGATTTTCTCGAGAAACCGGTCGATGAGGAATTGCTGCTCGCCAGCCTGGCCGAACAGGCGGAAAAATCGCTGCATGCCAGTCAGGCAAAGGCGCGCGTGCAGCCGGTGATCGAGCGCCTGACCGGTCGCGAACAGGAGATCCTCAATCACCTGATCCAGGGCGAAACCACGCGCGAAATTGGCGTCAAGCTCGGTATCAGTCCGCGCACGGTGGAAACCCATCGCGCCAACATCATGGAAAAATTCGGTGTTTCGCGCATGCCCGAATTGCTGCGCCTGCTGTACCAGTCCGGCGTCGAACGCTGAGCCACAGGCGGCTCTGACACCACCCTCTCCTGCGTAGTTTTACGCACGACGTTCCTCCGATGCGCAGAAGCAGCCGCTTACGTAGCCTGTACGCAATGCGAGCCTGCTTCGTCGCGCTCTGCGCCCGAAGCTCCCCCCCCGGCTCGCACCAAATTTTGTTCTGACCACTTGCCTGCAAAGGGCAACCGCGCAGCGCTGTACACGGATGCACGCACCAGCTGTCAGCAGCCGGTGCGTTTTTCTGTCACACGCACCCTCGCACGCGCGCGCATTGCAGGCCTCTGACGAAATGAGGTTCGCCATGTCTGCGGTTATGGAAGTTTCGCCGGGTCCGATCAAGGTGCTGGACAGCTTCCTCGGCCAGTCGCCCGACTGGTACAAGAAAGCCGTGCTGCTCTGCCTGCTCGGCAACTTCGGCCTGTACTTTGCCGCCGGTCCGGCCGTCACGGCCTGGGCCATTCTGGCCGAGTTCATTTTCACGCTGGCGCTGGCGCTGAAGTGCTTTCCGCTGCAGCCCGGTGGTCTGCTTGCCATGCAGGGCCTGTTTCTCGGCCTGACCAGCACCCAGGCGGTGTACAAGGAAATCCAGAACGGCCTGCCCGTGCTGTTGCTGGTGATTTTCATGGTCGCAGGCGTGCACTTTCTGCGCGATCTGTTGTTCCGCCTGATCAACCACGTGCTGCTCGGCATCAAGTCACGCATCCTGCTCAATTTCGCCACCATCTGCTTCGTCGCAGTGCTGTCGGCATTTCTGGATGCGCTGACCATTCTCGCCGTGCTGATCGCGGTCGCCAGCGGTTTCTATCACGTCTATCACCGTGTGGTCAGCAGCCACGGCTCGCAGTCCGACTGGGACACTGAAGACGGCGACGTTCCGGGCAAGCATCGCCAGGATCTCGATGATTTCCGCGCCATGCTGCGCGCACTGCTGATGCACGGTGCCATTGGCACTGCACTGGGTGGTGTCTGGACGCTGGTAGGTGAGCCGCAGAACATCATCATCGGCAACGCTGCCGGCTGGACCTTTACCGAGTTCTTCCTGAAGGTTGCGCCGGCCACGCTGCCGACATTGATCGCCGGCCTGCTCACCTGCCTGGTGCTGGAGAAATTCCGCCTGTTCGGTTACGGCGTTGAACTGCCGGCCAGCGTGCGCGCGATTCTCGAAGTCGAAGATCAGCGCATGCGCGCCAGCACGACGCCACGTGATCGCTTTTTGCTGGTGGTGCAGGGCGTCGTTGCCGTGTTGATGGTGCTGGCGCTGGCACTGCACATCGCCGAGATCGGGCTTATCGGTCTGGCGGTGATCGTGCTGGTGTCTGCCGCGTCGGGCATGACCAACGAACACAAGCTCGCCGAAGCGTTTTCGCCGGGCCTGCCGTTTGCAGCACTGCTGCTGGTGTTCTACGTCATCGTCGCGATGATCGAAAGCCAGCACATGTTCCGGCCGGTCATCGACTGGGTGCTGACACTCAATGGCGATCATCAGGTGTTCATGATCTACCTGACCAACGGCATGTTGTCGGCGATCAGTGACAACGTGTTTGTCGCCTCCATTTACATGAACCAGCTGAGCGTGCCGTTTCAGCAGGGGCTGACCAGCCGCGAAATGTTCGATGCGCAGGCCGTCGCGGTCACCGTCGGCACGGCCATTCCGAGTATTGCCACACCGAACGGTCAGGCCGCGTTCCTGTTGCTGCTGACGTCACAAATCGCGCCGCTGATTCGTCTCGGTTACGGGCGCATGGTGTGGATGGCGCTGCCCTACTTCGTCGTCACCAGCATCGTCGCCGGCTTGTCCATGTTCATCCTTATCTGAATTCATCCACGTCTGTTGCCCGCATCGCGTGCAGGAGGTAGTCATCATGAAAACCCAACTGTTCACCACCATCGCCCTGCTCGTGGCGTCGGCAACGGTTCAGGCCGATGAGCGCACTGCCAGCTGCACGCCGGCTCCGCAGGCGCAATGCGCCGGTGCCGATCTGGGCTTTGCCGATTTGCGCGGCAAGGATCTGACCGGCATCGATCTGCGCGGCGCCAATCTGTCGCATGCGCTGCTCAACGGCGCGCAGCTGCGCGACGCCCGGCTGGACAATGCCGTGCTCGACTACGCCCGGCTGTCGCACGCCGATTTGCGCGGCGCCGTGCTGAATGGCGCGGAACTGCGCGGCGCGCATCTTGATCGCGCACTGTTGTCGCAGGCCCAACTGCGCAACGTGCGCGGTGAAGCGCTGGACCTGAAGTACGCGGATCTGGAAGGCAGTGATTTGCACGAAGCTGATCTGCCGCGTGCCGATTTCTCCGGCGCCGATCTGCAGGAAGCCCGGCTCACCGGCGCCAACCTGCGCAACGGCCGCTTTGCCGCCGCGACGCTGAAATCGGCGGTGCTCGCCGGGGCCGAACTGAAAGGCGCGAACTTCCGCGGCGCCATGCTCAAGTCCGCGGTCTGGAGCGACGGCGCCACCTGTGCGGCCGGCTCCATCGGCAGTTGCCGCGCCGTTCCCGGCCAACTGACGGCCGCCGCCCGCTGAGTGCGACACCCTTTGGTCATGTCTGTCGCCCGGCCCAGTGCCGGGCTTTTTTTATTCGGCGATTTTGTGGGGCGCTCGACTCTGGTTCGCCGGCTGAGCCGCTTGTCAAGGGCTGATAGCGGCGTTGAGCGACCGGAAGTGCGTGATATAGTTGCGCGGTTTTTCCTACGTGGTTCTACGCAGAGAGGGGGCGTAATGGATTCAGGTAGCGCAATCGACACCGCCAAGCACGTACTGGGCTCGGCCGGCGTCATTCTCGCCATCGGCAGCATCTGCGGCGCGGTGGCCAACAAGATCAAGATCCCGGACATCGTCCTGTACCTGCTGATTGGCATGGCCATCGGCCCGGCGGCACTGGGTATCGTTGATATCCGTGCCGACTCGGCGCTGAACCAGATCATTCTGCTGTTCGGCTCGGCCTACATCCTGTTCGACGGCGGCGCCACCGTGCGCCTGAAAGTCCTGAAAGAGGTCTGGATCACGCTGCTGATCATCGCCACCATCGGCGTGCTGATCACGGCGGCCATCGTCGGCATCACCTCGTACTACGTGCTGGGCATTCCGGTCATTGCCGCGCTGCTGCTCGGCTTCACCATTGCCTCCACCGACCCGGCAACGCTGGTGCCGGTGTTCAAGCAGGTGCCGGTGAAAGATCGTGTGGCGCAGACCGTGATGAGCGAGTCGGCGTTCAACGATGCCATGGGCGCCATCGCCGTGTTCGCGGTGCTGGCCGTGGCCATGGGCACCGGCGAGTTCTCGATTGGCAAGAGTCTGGGCGGTCTCGCTTACGAAGCCGTGATCGGCACCATCGTCGGCGCCGTGCTGGGCTATCTGGCGCTGATCCTGATCGCGCACCAGAAGTACGCCTTCCTGCGCGAGCATCTGCCGCTGGTGACACTGATGGCGGTGATCGCGGCCTATCTCGGCGCGTCGGGCGTGCATGCATCCGGTTACATGGCGGTGTTCATTTTCGGCCTGATGCTCGGCAACCGCGAAGTGTTCGGCTTCAAGCTCGAACACCATGAAGAAGAAGGTCTCGAAGACTTCATCGGCACCACAGCGCTGATCATGCGCATGTTCATCTTCATCCTGCTCGGTTCGCAGGTCGACTTCAGCCTGCTCAACCAGTATCTGGTCGGCGGCTCGATTGTCGTCGCGGTGTTCATGCTCATCGCCCGCCCGGTCACGGTGTTCGCTTGCGCGGGCATCGACCGTCGCGCCAAGTGGAGCTTCAAGGAACTGCTGTTCATGTGCTGGACGCGCGAAACCGGCGTCATTCCGGCCGCGCTGGCCGGCCTGCTGGTGGGCATGAAAGCACCGTACGCGGAACTGATCGCGGCCGTGACCTTCCTCGCCATCCTGTTCACCATCCTGATCCAGGCGACCACCACGCCCTGGCTGGCGGGCAAACTCGGCCTGCTGCTTGAACAGCAGCCGAAGAACTGATCGCAGTCCGTGCATGAAAAAGGGCGCCCACCGGGCGCCCTTTTTCTTTGCTGTTGCTGATGTTTTCCACGGCCACGGCGACGCCCCGGCAATGTCCCGTTTTGTAGCCCCCGAAACATAAGCTTACGGTGAAATATTCACAGTCATCGCCGCAGCCCCTACGCTGCCAACCTTGCGCCGCTTCGGGGACCATCCCGGCGCAAGCAAGCCGCGCGCCGTCGCTGCTTTTCACCCTCGCCAGAAGGACAACATCATGAATGCGATCTCTCATCTGTGGGGCATCCTGCTCGAGCCGGCAAAAAGCTGGCAGGCCTTGTCGGCAAAAACCCATGCCCTGCTGCCCTTGCTGCTGATGATCATCGGCCAGGCGGCGATGATTTATGTTTACTACCAGCATGTCGACGGTAACTGGGTTATCGAACAAACCATCGCCGGCATGAAAGACGCCAGCAGCGACGAGATTGCCGCCGCGCGCAATGCCATGAGCGTACCGATGATGATGTGGGGCGGCATCATTGGCAGCATCATTGGCATGCCCATCGTCATGGCCGTGTTTGCGCTGTATTTCCATCTGGTCGCCAAAACCATGGGCCACGAGCGCAGCTACGGCCAGTGGTTCGGCTTCACCGTCTGGCAAAGCTGGCCGAGCATCATCAACGTCGTCATCGGCCTGATCCTGGTCCTTACCGCCAGCTCGCCGGAAATTGCTGTCAGCACCATGAGCGCCACCTCGTTCGCGAATCTGCTCGGTCTGACGGTGGACAATCCCTGGCACAGCCTGCTGTCGGCCATTTCGCTGCTGATGTTCTGGCAACTCTGGATCGGCATGGTCGGTTTCCGTACCTGGACCGGCCGTCCGGACAGCACGTCGCTGATGGTCGTGATCGCGCCCAGCGTGGTCATCTTCGGTATCTGGGCGCTGATCGTCGCACTCTGATCGCCTGCGCCTTGATCGGCTGTACCTGGGGCGTTCGCGTGCCGGCTCTGCGCGCGAACGCCTGATCACCACATTTGTTGCCGGCCATCTGCCGGAACCGGAACGTCGCACATGAACGTCAAAAAAATCGTCGCCCTCCTCGCCCTTGCTGCCCTGGTCGCCGTGCCAATCGTCATCAACCGCAACTCCGCCGGCAAAGGTCTGGAAATCGAAGCGGAAGCTGCCGGTGCACGCACGCTGCGCGCGTCGGTGCTGGCATCCGGCTCGCTGATTTATGAACAGCAAGTGCAACTGACCTCCGAAGTCATCGGCAAAGTGTCGGCCATTCACGTCAAGGAAGGCGACGCGGTGAAAGCCGATCAAATCGTGCTGCAACTGGATGAGCGCCAGTTCCGCGCCGAAGTCGAGCAGCAGGATGCCGCACGACGCCAGTACGAGATCAGTATCGAGCGCCAGCAACTGAACGTCGCCAATGAAGAGCGCCAGTTCAAGCGTTACGCAGAACTGCACGCGCGCAAGCTGATCGATGAAACCAAATTCGATGAAGCCAAACATCGCCTGTCGCTGGCGAAACTGGAATTGCGCCAGAGCCGCGAAGCCCTGCAGCAAGTGGAAGCGCAACTGAAGCAGGCACGCGAACGGCTGGCAAAAACCACCATCCGCGCGCCAATCAGCGGCACCGTCACCGCGCTCGATATCAAGGTGGGCGAAACCGCCGTGCCGAGTACGCAATCCTTCGCCGGTTCGGCGCTGATGACTGTCGCCGATACCGCCAGCATGGTGCTGGAAGCCAATATCGACGAAGCCGATATCGGTCAGCTGGTGCTGGGCCAGGACGCGGAAATTTTTGCCGCCGCGTATCCGGACAACACCATCAAGGGCAAAGTCGAACACATTCCGCTGTCACCACGTCGCGCCAGCGCGGCCATGCAAACGCAGGGCAGCAGCAACCTGTCGCGCACCTACAGCGTGCGCCTGACCCTGCTCGACACCGCCAACCTCAATCTGCGTCCGGGCATGACCTGCCGCACGGAGATTTTCTACGACACACGCGGCGATTCGCTGTCGGTGCCGATTCAGGCCGTGGTCGATGGCAAGAAAGCCGATGGCGACAAAAAAGCCAAGGATGACTCCTATGCCGTGTGGGTCATTGAAGACGGCAAAGCCAAACGCCGCGATGTCACCCTGGGCGTCGCCGACGATCATTACCAGCAGATCCTGAGCGGCGTGAAAGCTGGCGATCAAATCATCACCGGACCGGCCGCCGCGCTGCGCCAGTTGAGTGATGGCCGTGCCGTGACCATCAAAAGCAAAACCGCCGAAGAAAAGAACGCCGACGCCAAAGGCGCTGACAACAGCAAAGGCAGCGGAGAAGCGCGCTCATGATCCGTCTGCGTGACATCCGCAAAACTTACCAGATGGGCGAACAGACCGTGCGCGCACTGGATGGCGTGTCGCTGGATATCAGTCGCGGTGAATACACGGCGTTTATCGGCGCGTCCGGCTCCGGCAAATCGACGATGATGAATATTCTCGGCTGCCTGGACAAACCGACCAGCGGCGAATACGCGCTGAACGGCAAACAGGTCAGCACCATGGACGAATCGGAACTCGCCGACATCCGCAATCACGAGATCGGTTTCGTGTTCCAGAGCTTCCATCTGTTGCCGCGCGCAACGGCGCTGGAAAACGTCATGCGTCCGCTGATTTATCGCGGCATGCGACCGGCCGAGCGCGAGCGTCTGGCACGTGAATCCCTGCAGCGGGTCGGCCTCGGCACGCGCATCGATCACAAACCGACCGAACTGTCCGGTGGCCAGCGTCAGCGCGTGGCGATCGCCCGCGCACTGGTAACGCATCCGTCTATCCTGCTCGCCGACGAACCGACCGGTAACCTCGACACGCAGACCACGCTGGACATTCTCGCGTTGTTCGACGAACTGCACCGCGAAGGCCACACCATCATCATGGTCACGCACGAACCTGACGTTGCCGCGCGCTGCCAGCGCGTGATCCGTTTGCAGGACGGTCGCGTGCACAGTGACGTGCGTCAGACGCCGAGCACCGCGCATCAGGAGGCGGCCGCATGTACAGCCTGATCGAAAGTTTCCGTCTCGCCTTCGGCAGCATCCGTGCCCACGGCCTGCGCAGTTTCCTGACCACGCTGGGCATCATTATCGGTGTGGCGTCGATCATCGCCGTGGTGGCGATTGTCCAGGGCATGAGTTCGGCGATCAGCTCCGAGTTTGAAAACCTCGGCAGCAACAACGTCACCATCGAATCGGAAACCTCGATGGAAGATCGCCGGCTCGGCAAATGGAACCGCATCACGCCGCGCGACGTCGATTTGCTGCGCTCACGTCTGACCGGAGTCCGCGATCTGGTGCCGACCACTTATCTGCGTTTCGGCAGTGCTTCGCAGATCCGTTACGGCGATCAGACCGCGTCACCAATGGTGGTCGGCACCACGTCGAGTTACCAGAGCGTCAACCGCGCCTATCCGCGCGTCGGCCGCTTTCTGACGCCGGCCGATGATCGGGCCCGGCGCAAGGTGGCGGTGATCGGCCAGAAAGTGCTCGACGATCTGAAAATCCCCGGCGACCCAATCGGCAAGTATCTGGAGATCGGCAACGACTGGTTCAAGATTGTCGGCGTGATGGAAGCCAAAGGTGAAATGCTCGGCTTCTCGCGTGACAACTACGTGTTGCTGCCTTACGAAGCCGTGCTGGCCATGAACGGTTTCTCGGTGGAATCCGACATCCAGATCAACATCGAACTGAACAACCCGGATGGTTTCGATGAAGTGAAAGCGCAGGCTCGCATGTTGCTGCGTCAGGCACACGGCCTGCGCCCGGCGCAGGATGATGATTTCACCATCAAGACCGCACAGCAGATCAATGAATCCTTCACCAAAGTCACCGACATGATCACGCTGGTGATGGGCGGCGTGGTCGGCATTTCGTTGCTGGTCGGCGGTATCGGCATCATGAACATCATGCTGGTGTCGGTAACGGAACGAACGCGCGAGATCGGCATCAGCAAAGCACTGGGCGCCAAGCGTCATCACATCCTGCTGCAATTCCTGATTGAAGCGGTGGTGCTGTCGCTGTTCGGCGGCCTGATCGGTTTGGCGCTGGGCTACGGCTTCGGCTTCCTGATCGCCAGCCTGATCCCCGGTTTTCCGGCGGCCGTGGTGCCGGTCTGGGCAGTGTTGCTGGCGCTCGGGTTCTCTGCGGCAGTCGGTGTAGTGTTCGGTATTGCACCGGCGGCCAAAGCCGCGCGTCTTGACCCGATTGAGGCGCTGCGTCACGAGTAAGCAAGTTAGCCACGAAGATATGTCTTCTGGAAAACGGCGCGCATGTCGGCAGCACCTTTCAGTTCAGGCTTAGCGAATTACGACTGGAAAAAATTTCCGTTCGCCCTGAGCGAAGTCGAAGGGTTGAACGGCTGGCCGCCAGTGGTTCTCAGTCAGGAAAGTCCCGTTCGAAAAGCCCTTCGACACGCGCCGGGCGAACGGGGCTTCCTTGACTGAATGCTATGCGCGCATGTCGCGCCGTCTTTTTTGCCCATGCGCGGCGGGAGTTTCACAATGGCGCGCGACCGAGCGTGAAAAAGAAAGTCGCGCCCTTGCCCGGCTCGCCCTGCGCCCACAAGCGGCCATCGTGACGGGCGATGATGCGCCGGCAGGTGGCAAGACCGATGCCGCTGCCTTCAAATTCGTTTTGCGCGTGCAGGCGCTGGAACGGTGTGAACAGTTTGTCCACCTGGGCCATATCGAAACCGGCGCCATTGTCTTCCACCAGAAACACGGTTTCACCGTCGCATTCCCGGCTGTAAAAACGGATGCGGGCATCGGCACTGTGGCTGGTGAATTTCCATGCGTTGGCCAGCAGATTGGTCAGCAGCACGCGCATCTGCTGCGCGTCGCCATGAGCATGCAAGCCCGGTGCGATCTCGCAATTGACCTGTCGCTCAGGCGCTGCAGCGGCCAGATCCGCCAGCACGCTCGTCGCCATCGCCGAGAGATCGACATCGGTTTTGTGCAGCGTTGCAGAGCCGAGTCGTGACAGCGACAGGAACACATTGATGAGTTCGTTGAGTTGCGCGACACCGCCACGCACGCGCGTCAGATAACCGCGTCCGGTGTCACTGAGCTGCGCGGCCTCTTCCTCGGCCAACGCGGTGGCAAAACCATCGATGGCCCGCAGCGGCGCGCGCATGTCGTGCGACACCGACCAGGTGAATGCTTCCAGCTCATGATTGGTGGCCGCCAGTTGCGCCGTGCGTTCGCGCACCTGCTGTTCCAGCGAGGCATTCAGGGTTTCGATTTCCTGCTCCATGCGCCGGTAGCGGGTGATGTCCTGAATGTGGACGATGAATTCTTCCGCCCGCCCCTGCGCATCGCGCAGCACACCGACATTGAGCAGTGTCCACAGCTCGCTGCCGCCGCGGCAGACATGACGACTGCGCTCGTTCAGCACTTCGCGTTCACCGGTCAACAATTGTTGCTGGGCCAGACGCGCACGCTCGCGATCTGCCGGCGGCGCCAGATCGGAAAAATGCCGGGCGCGCAGTTCATCCTCGCTGTAGCCAAGCATCCGGCACAGCGCCTGATTGGCCTGCAGGAAATAGCCATTGAGCCCGACGAGCGCAACGCCGGTGGCAGCATATTCAAAGCTGCGCCGGAACCGTTCCTCGCTGCGCCTGAGCGTGTCCGCCGCGGCGCGCAACTGATTGAGCGCCGCACACAGCAGGATCGCGACCATCGCCAGACTGGCGTTGAACACCTGCATGTTGAGCAATTGCAGCGCGCGTTCGCTTTCGCCGCTGACGCTGTGCAAATGCGCACCGAAAATTGCCAGCAAACTGGCCATCAGCGTGATGAGCATGGCCACGGCGGTATCAAAACGCAGCGCCGCCCAGATGATCAACGGCACGAAAATGTAGTTGGGCAAGGGGTCGCCAGCGAACATGCGTTTGCTGCTGCTGAGCAACAGCACACTGACCAGCAGGACCACAGCGATCAGCATCAGCAATTCCCGCCAGCGCTCCTGCTCCAGCGTCCAGCGTCGCGGCCAGGTGAGCAACACCGGCGCCAGCAGGATGGCGCCGGCGAAATCGGCCAGCCACCAGGTCTGGAACACGGGCATGAGCATTTCGCGTGGCGCAACGCCGGTGAGCACCAGCGTCGAAGCGCCGACAATGCCGGCAATCGCCGGCGGCAACACCGCGCCGAAGACGATGAACAGCGCGGCATCGCGCAAGTTGCCGAAGCGCACGTCGGAATGAAACACATGACGCAGCATCAGCGCACCGACCAGCGAGGTGAGCATATCGCCGGCGCCGGTGATCAGCGCCGGTTGCAGCGGCACGCCTATCGACAGCGTGAAGCACAACGGCCCCAGCCACATCGCCGGCCAGTACCGCAGGCCCATGCGCAGCAGGATGGCGAGGCCGATGCCGGACGGAAACCAGATCGAGGTCACGTAGTAATAGGCCGGCGCCAGTTCGAAGCCGAGCCGGGCCAGCACGCCGTAGAGCACGGCAATCAGAACAATATGCAGGAGGTAGCGCGACCAGCGCCACGGCGCGGGCCCGCCTGATTGCGCAGACACTGATTGCGGAGAGTCCGTTCGAGGAGACTCTGATTGGGGCGTATGCGGCGCGTGTGCAGACATGACCAGCCTGTCGGAGCGGCGTCTGGTCGGAAAAGCATAGACCAGGCTCCCCATCCGGGTGTCCGGGCAACGGCCGGCGCTAGCCAGCAGCGTCCAACACCACCGGCCAGTGCGCGGCTTCATCGCCGGCTGACGGCGCCCTGCCCGGTCGCACCGGATTGCCGTCCGTACAAAACACTACAAATCAAGCCCGGCAACAGGGCCTTCCCTGTGCGCATCAGCGCGCGCGCCGCGTAGAATGCGCAGCCATTTTTTCCACGCACGCCAGAGCCCATCCTCACCATGTCGTCAGCCGAGATCAGCGCCAGCAACTGCCGCAATTGCCAGCAAATCGTCACCGGCGAGTTCTGCAGTCACTGCGGACAGCGCCGCAACGACACCCTCGACGGCCGTCACGCCATGCGCGCCCTCGCTGGCGCCGCGCTTGATATCGAAGGCCCGTGGCGACGCACGCTCATCGATCTGGTGGTGCGGCCCAACATCCTGATCCGCGATTACCTTGCCGGCGCCCGCAAGCGTTACGTCAATCCGGTGCTCATGCTGCTGCTGATAATTGCTGCATTCCACCTGCTGGCCACACTGCTCGGCATCGACCTGTACGCCGACGCACGCAAAGCGAAGTACGGGAACGCCGTCATCGACTTCATGCAGGACTTCATGGCCTACATTTCCCTGGCGCTGACCTGGCCAATCGCGGCGATGAGCGGACGTCTGTGGCCGGACACACGCACCGCCGAGCGATTTATGGGGCTGCTGTATGCCCAGTGCACAGGGCTGTTGTTTTCATTTCTTATCCTGCCGCTGTACGGCCGTGTTGATACAGGCGCCATCAGCCTGATTAGCTTCGCCATGACACTGCTGACCGGCGTTTACGCGCTGCGCAGCATACGCCCCTCGCTGATCGGCAGTGTATTTAGCGCTATTGCCATTCACTTGCTGGGCTGGCTGATGTACTTCGTTATCGCGTTTCTGGGTGGGGTCATTTTCGCGATTTACACGGTCGCCCAAAACTGACCATATGAATTGCTGAGCCTGGGCAAAATCCAGGCGCAGCGACGCGTCAAAACACAGGGTAGATTCGCCACGCGACGACGATTCGCCGAGTTGGTCTTGCAGCAAACAATAGAACATCAGAAATTGGAGGCTTGCTGCGCGAAGCCACTTTGCATTCTTTTGCGCTGATTTACGCGTTACTTTGTGGGTTTGTTTACGAATCTCTTAGCCCCGGTTGATCAGGACCTGCGCAACACAGCGATCAGGTGTCACACCTCACCGGCAAGCCTTTTCCCCTCATGCGTGACACCTACTGAACCCGCGCAAAATAAATGCCCTGAGCGCGGCCTACATCAACTAGCAAGCCTTTGGCACGCCCGTCCTGAGTGCGATCCACACGAACCAGCGCGCCGGGCATCGTGTATCCATCGAGAAAGCGAGGAGTCCATTCCAGCCTCTCTCCGGTTGGACGCAGAAGTGACACCTTGTCTTCACTTTGCGTCAGTTGCCATTCCACACCCAATTCTTCGCTATACCACTTGCCGGCCAACTCACGCGCGGCGCCGCCATCGTGCTGCGCAGGAAGAACCCGTTTAAACACACTCGTTTCACCATCCGATTCAACAAACATCTGCCCGGGTTGCTCAGGCTTGTCAAAACGTATGCGCACAGAAGCAGCCTGCTTGGGCATGATCAATGTTTGCGAGTCCCATTGCGCCACCTCCTCGTCGTTTCCCGGCCCCCGCGAATACATCAACTTTCCATCGCGCACCAACAACTCGCGAAGACGCGCTCCTTTCGTGTCCCAATACAAGCCGGTGTATCGCTCTGGTTTGGCAACAGGTTTGACGTTCACATGCAGCAAAGTCTCGGTGGCAGGCTTTTCCTTCCTGGTTCCCGGACCCAATACCGCGTCGCGCACCGCATCGGCCAAGCGGCTAGGATCACTATTGCCAACGTTGCACAACACCGCGACTGAAAACGCTTGCTCCGGAAGGCGCAGGAGCTCGGCACGATAACCCGCCCAGGAGCCGCCATGACGAACGCTGCGTTCGCGGCCTTCACCGCTGAGCATCAATCCCCGTGCATAACCCAATGTCTCGCCGTTGTTGAGTGTGCCGGGTTCCAGCAAACGATCCACCAGACTCGCGCCACCAACGCGCGGCTGATAAAAATTTTCATCCCACTTGGCCAGATCCACGACAGTGGTTTGCACACCACCGTCACCGGTTTGCTCCCAGTGAGAGGTGAGCAGGCCAAACTGCCGCGCGCCATCGACAACGCCCATGGGAATGTAGCTGCTCGCCTTGTTTCGCACCCCGGTGTAATGGCTATCCAGAATGCGCGTGTCGTGCATACCGAGCGGCTTGAAGAGGCGCTCTTTGGCAAAATCAGCCCAGGATTGGCCCGTCACCCTTTTCAAAATTATCGAAAGCAGGAAGTACCCGGAATTGCTGTAGCGATGTTCGCTTCCAGGCGAAAAGTCCAAAGCCTTTTGCCGCACCAGCATCTGCAGCGCCTGGGCTTCAGTGGTGTAGTCCTCCTCATGCACGCCAGCAAGCAACATCAAATTAATGTAGTCACGAATGCCAGAACTGTGATTGAGCAGGTGATCGAGGGTGATGGTTGCGCCATAGTCGGGAAACTCCGGCAAGTATTTTCGGATGTCGTCCGTCAGCTTCAGCCTTCCGTCTTGCTCCAGAAGCAAAATGCTGGCGGCCATGAACTGCTTGGAAGTCGAGCCAATGTCAAACACGGTTGTTTCGGCGACCACCGGCAAATTGTGCTCAATACTGGCCAAACCGTAGCCTTGGGTGTACCAAAGTTGATGATCACGAATTATCCCGAGCGCACAACCCGGCGATCCAGACACTCTGTAAGCCGAAAACAATTCATCAATCGAACGTTTCTGACTTGCCGAGATCGGCTCGGCAGCTTGAACACTAACAGCCCCCGAAGCCAGAACTGCTGACATCGCAAGCATCCATCCCGATGCCGATTGATTAAACATGAAGAGACTCCAGTTCTGTTACAAGGCTTATCAAACGGCTACGGTGACGGCCTTTGAAAATTTCAGCCGGCGCCATTGAACAGGCTGAAGACAGAATGTCGCAAGCCAAAAAATGATTAAAACTGTTTCAATGCACACGAACGCAAGCGATAGTGTCAAATCCAAGGCGTGACCCTGGCGATTGACCCCGGCGCCTTTGTGAACTTGCACTTGCGCATGAACGGTCTCCTTTGACACGGTTGGTGTCCGGGACCTCTGATTCTGCGTGGACCGAGTGTGGGGGGGCTTACACAATAATGTCGTGACATGCATGGCGTTCTCGCGTTCGTTCTTGTTTGGCGACAGTTCAAATCGTCGAACCCATACGTGTCCCGTGACTATTCAGGTATTTGCCTTTTAATCGAAGTTTGTGGAGAGCCGTCAGGGCCTGACCCTGGCGCTGGTGGCAGATTGGTCAGGCGGCTATGTGAGTTTCTGAATGGAAGCTGGCCGGCGTACAACCGGCCTTTGAAAAAATATGCTCAAAATCAGTGATGGAGGAATTACATGTTGGGTCTGATCTATCTGGCATCCATGGCAGGCATCCTGTTGTTCCTGGTCCTCGCCTCACTCTGGCTCAACCGCTGGGCCAAACGACGGGCATGGCCGTGGCAAAAGCGACTGGGGCTGGTGCTGGCGTTTCTGGCCGGCTTCTATCTGGCCATGTGGCCGAAACACATTCCGGCGCGGATCGAGTTTGCGCGTTTGTGCAAAACGGTGGCGGGAGAGCAGATCTTCCACACGGTCGAGAATGTGGAAGGGTTTTATCAGGATGGCGGCATGCTGAATTTGCGGCCATGGATGGAAGCAGGGTATTTGTATATCGATACGGGTAATGATCTTACGTATCCCAGACTTGCTTCACCGGAGGATATTGAGTGGTGGCGGGAACAGACAGCTAAGTATGGCGTGCGTTACAAATGGTTTGTGCGTTCGCGGGAATGGTTGGGTGAAGATAATCGCTGGAAGCGAGGAGACGCCTTCATTCGCGAACCGTCCCGTTACCGTGTCAGCACACGGCGCGAACACTACGATTATCACATCATGGCCTGGGTGCAGGAAATTCATGACACGGAAACTG
>JAYSEY010000012.1:0-162453 GCA_041913605.1 Permianibacter sp. | reverse complement strand
TAGCCACGTTCCGAACCTCTAGTTATGACTGGATCGGAAGACGGGGGATTTACAAGAGCAAACCGGACTCATCAACGATATCGGTGAGTGGATGCTGGATTCGGCCGCGCGCTGGCTGACGACGCATGCGGCCGTGCTGCCCGATGATTTCCATCTCGGCATCAATGTCTCGGCCCTGCAGTTCCAGCGCGGCGATCTGCTCGGCGCCATCGATCGCGTGCTGCGCGACAGCGGTTGTGCGGCACAGCGGCTGGAACTGGAGATCACGGAAAGCACGCTGCTCGCCGGCGGTGATGAGCTGCAGGGCAAACTGGCGGCCTTGCGCGAGCGTGGTCTGCGTCTGGCGCTGGATGATTTCGGCACCGGCTATTCATCACTGCATTATTTGATCGGCACACGGTTTGACACGGTGAAGATCGATCGCAGTTTCGTGCAGGCCATGCTCGACAACCGTCGCGGTGCGCAGCTGGTGCGCACCATCATTGCCATGGCGCATGAACTGGACATGCGTGTTGTGGCCGAAGGCGTGGAAACCGCTGCCCAGCGCGACACGCTGCTCGACTGGGGCTGCGATTGCCTGCAGGGTTTCCTGCTGGCGCGTCCGGTGCCGGAAGCGGAGTTTCTGAAATTGCTGAAGGCAGCGATGCAGGCAAAAGACCGGACTTGATCAGCGCGTTTTCTTGCGCGGCGTTTTTGGCGAAAGTTTTGGCAATGGTCTGCGACTTTGCAGCACCCGTTTCCGGTGGAAAATTTTTCTGCTTGCTGAATCGCGCTGAGTTTCTGCGGCGCGAAAGTCAGCGCCGGTGATCAGCGGTGACGACGCTGATAGCCACCCGGCACGGCGGCGACGACATCATTGAGTTCAAACGTCAGTAACATGCCGGCGACCACACCGGCGTCGAGACCGCTGCGTTCCACCAGCGTGTCCGGCGTGCAGATCTCTTCACCCAGTGCCGCCAGCAGGCGTTGCTGTTCGGCATCGAAGTGCAGCGTCGCGTCCGGCAATGTTTCTGATGCCGATTGCGCACCGGCCGGCATGGCGCCTTCGGCGATCAGCTCCTGCAGCCAGGGACGCAATTCATCGAGCACGTCGGCGGCGGTTTCAACGAGTTTGGCGCCCTGACGGATCAGCGCGTGGCAGCCGCGCGCCAGCGGGTTGTGCACCGAGCCGGGAATGGCAAACACCTCGCGGCCGTAATCGAGTGCCTGTCGCGCGGTGATCAGCGAACCGGAAGACAGTGCCGCTTCCACCACCAGCGTGCCGAGACTCATGCCGGCAATGATGCGGTTGCGACGCGGAAAGTGATGCTTCATCGCCGCCATGCCGAGCGGAAATTCCGAGATCACGCAGCCGTTACCGGCAATGGCATGGGCCAGCTCGCGGTGCGTCGCCGGATACACGCGATCAATGCCGGTGCCGACCACGGCGATGGTCTGGCCGCTTTGCAGTGCGCCGCGATGGGCGGCCGCGTCGATGCCCTGGGCCATGCCGCTGGTGATGACCAGACCGGCGCGCGCCAGCGTTTCGGCAAATGCCTGCGCATGATCCTTGCCCTGCACGGTCGGCGTGCGACTGCCAACTATCGCCAGCTGCGGCGCTTGCAACAACTGCACATCGCCCATCACGTAGAGCAGGGGCGGCGCGTCGGCGAGTTCGCGCAACAGCGGCGGATAGCGCGCGTCGTCAATGCTGATCAGCACACGTTCGGCGCTTTGCCAGTTCAGCGCTGCATCGACGCTGGCGGCGTATTGCTGCAGATGCGCCTGCAGCTCGGCGCAGCGCGCGTCCGGAAAGTATTTTTGCGGCCGTTCCAGAAACGCGCTGACGGCGTCACGGCTGCGCAATTCCGCCAGCAGCGCTGCGGGGAGACGTTCACTGAGCAGGGACAGTTGCAACCAGGGCAGCAGATCAGAGGCGCGCGACATCGGCAGGACATCCATGAAACGTGGGGAAAAAGTTTGGCGTTTTCATCCTGAGAACGCGGCGCCGATTTCGCCATGCGCGGCGGTTTTTCTCAAGTCGTGCCGCAGGAGTTGTGCGAACCGGTGCCGGAGTGATGTGCGTGTTTGGCGCGGTGCGGGCAGGCAAAACCGCCGTGCCCGGCGTGCTGCGCAGACAACACTGAACAACACTGCGCAAACAACAACGGCCGCGTGGGCGGCCGTTGCGGAACTGCGGTATGCCAGCGGGACGCTGTCCGCCTCAGTGACTCATTGCGGCGTGGTCGCCAAGTCACCGACGTGCAGCGGTCGCGACGCTTCCATCACCACCGCCATGCTGACCTTGTCGAAGGTGCGGAACACCAGCAGCGTGCCGGCTTCTTCGTCGGGCAGTTGTACTTCTTCGAGCCGGCTGTCATTGCCGGTGAAGAAGTCGGCGATGCGGCGGAAAATGCTGCGGCCGTCACCGTTCGACTCACGTTCGGCAGCGACGCGATCCTTGACCACCTTGCCGGCGGCATGGGCAGTCAGCGTGTGGCCGACTTTCAGGCCTTCGCGTTCGCCTTTCGAGATCACCACCACCGCGTACTGGCCGATTTGGCCGACCCCGCCGATGTTGGCGAGGATGTGCGCGTTGATGTTGTCCGGCGCGCGGCGCGGAATGAATACCGGATCAAGCGCCCGTTCATCGACCGGCATGGCGCGATCGCCGACCCGGGTTTCCTGCACGGTCTTGCGCAGCAGGAAGGTGGCCGGATCGCCGTTGCGCAGCAGCTCGCCAGTGCCGAGCAGCAGCGATTCATGACCGAGCACTTCTTCGGTAACCGGATCGACATAGGCCGGTCCCGGACGGAAGAAGCTGTACATTTTTTCCGGGCCGGTGCTGGTGCCGCGCACATAGACGCGATCACCGGAAGCCGGCACCACGCGGTCACCGTCGCTGGCGACGATGTAGGCGGCCTGGGCTAGGGTGTCTTCTTCGACAACACGGGAATCGCGCAGGAACGGACCGATGATCTCCAGCGGGATGGTCTGGATGGCATCGCCTTCCGACAGCACGCGCGCCTGCGGTGTCAGCTTGACGGTACCGTCGGGCATTTTGACGCCCTGATCACCACGGTTGAGCACGATGCGCGGCTGGCCGTCGACGTAGACCAGGCTGAGCACGTCACCGGGATAAATCAGGTGCGGGTTGTCGACCTGGGGATTGGCCTGCCAGACCTCGGGCCATTTCCAGGGGTCTTGCAGGAAGCGCGAGGCAATGCCCCAGAGCGTGTCGCCCTTGACCACGACATAGACTTCCGGAGCGTTGGGAGCGAGTTCGGTCGCGTGCGAGAACGCGCTGGCGAGGGCCAGCCAACCGGTTGCCAGGCCAACCACGACTTTGTTCATAGTGGCATCCTTTGGAGCGTGGTCCGGAGCCGCGACGGCCCGGGAAAAGCTGGTCGCGGCGGGGAAGATTCCAGTATCATCCACATCTTAGCAGCACTTTTTCGCGACTTACTAGAAGTCGCTCGCAGTTTGCACAGAGCCGTTCCGCCATGGCCCGCCTGACCATTCTCGAGTACCCCGATCCGCGCCTGCGCACCAAGGCCGCCACCGTCACCGACTTTGGCGCCGAGCTGCAGCAGCAGATCGACGACATGTTCGAAACCATGTACGCCGCCCCCGGTATCGGTCTGGCGGCGACGCAGGTGGACATCCACAAGCGGCTGATCGTTATCGACACATCCGAGAATCATGACCAGCCTCTGGTTTTGGTCAACCCGGAAGTCATCGAAAAGCGCGGCATCGAAGAAATGGAGGAGGGCTGCCTGTCCTTCCCCGGCGTTTACGCCAAGGTGCAGCGCGCCAACGAGATCAAAATCCGCGCCCAGGACCGTCACGGCCAGAGCTTCGAGATCGACAGCGGCGAGCTGCTGGCGGTGTGCATCCAGCACGAGATGGATCACATCGAAGGCAAGCTGTTCGTCGACTATCTTTCGCCGCTGAAGCGCGACCGTATCCGCAAGCAGCTGGAAAAGAAACAGCGCCGCGGCGACAGCGCTGAGTAAGCGCCCGCTTTCAACCATCCGCCGCTGCGGCGGCGCCCGCACCTTGGAGGACGCCGCCTTGCCGACGCCCGCCCCGCAGCCGGTCCTGACCCCGGCTGATGCCCGTATCGTCTTTGCCGGCACGCCGGAATTCGCCGCCGCCCACCTCAAGGCCCTGCTCGACGCCGGCATCCGCCCGGTGGCGGTCTACACCCAGCCGGATCGGCCGGCCGGTCGCGGCCAGCAGCTGCAGGCTTCGCCGGTCAAGCAGCTGGCGGTCGCCGCCGGGATCTCGGTCGAGCAGCCGGTGAATTTCCGCGCCGAGGCCGACCGTGAACGCCTGCGGGCGCTGGCTCCTGATCTGTTCATCGTCGTCGCCTACGGCCTGTTGCTGCCGCAGGCGGTGCTCGACATTCCGCGGCTCGGTTGCATCAACGTGCACGGCTCACTGCTGCCCCGCTGGCGCGGCGCGGCGCCGATCCAGCGCGCGGTACAGGCCGGCGACGCCGAAACCGGCGTCCAGTTGATGCGCATGGAAATTGGCCTCGACACCGGTCCGGTGCTGGCTGAAGCGCGGACACCGATCAGCGCCAGCGACACCGGCGGCAGCGTCCACGACCGGCTGGCCGCGCTCGGCGCCGGCTTGCTGGTCGAGAAACTGCCGACCCTGCTGCGCGGCGAACTGCCGGCGCAGGCCCAGGACGACAGCCGCGCCACCTACGCCCACAAGCTGCACAAGGACGAAGCCCGTCTCGACTGGTCACAGCCGGCGACGGTCATCGACCGGCTGGTGCGCGCCTTCAATCCCTGGCCGGTCACCCAGACCACGCTGGCCGGCGAAACGCTGAAGATCTGGCAGGCCGAGCCGCTGGCCACCGCTCACCAGCACGCCCCCGGCAGCATCCTTGCCCGTCACGACCAGAGCTTCGACGTAGCCTGCGGCGAAGGCGCGCTGCGCGTCCATGCCGTGCAGCTGCCCGGCGGCAAACGGCTGGCGGTGAAAGACCTGTTCAACGCCGCCGCTCGCCGCGAGCAGTTCGCTGCCGGCGTCCGGCTCGGAGCCTGAAGATGAATGTCCGCGCGCTGGCCGCCCGTGCCGTAGCCGATGTGTTCGCCGGCCGTTCGCTCAGCGACGGCCTGCGCAGCGAAGGCCTGAGCGGCCGCGACACCGGCCTGCTGCGCGAACTGGTGTACGGCAGCGTCCGCCATCACCGGCGCCTCGCCGCGCTGCGCGATGCGCTGCTGTCCCAGCCGCTGAAAACGCCGAACGCGGCACTCGGCAGCCTGATGGTCGTCGGCCTCTATCAACTGCTGTACACACGCGTGCCGGCCCATGCCGCGGTCGGCGAAACCGTCAACGCCTGCGCCGAGCTGAAAGAAGATCGCGCCCGCGGCCTGGTCAACGCCGTGCTCCGTCGTGCCCAGCGCGAAGCCGACACCCTGCTGAAAACCATCGACCGCGATCCGGCGCTGCTGCATTCACATCCCGACTGGCTGGTGCGCCAGCTCGGCGAGGCCGCCGGCGAGCGCCTGCCTGACTGGCTGGCCGCCAACAACAATCAGGGGCCGATGTGCCTGCGCGTCAACCGGCGCCAGCAGACGCGCGACCAGTACTGGCAGCAACTCACCGCCGCCGGCCTGCTCGCCACCGTGCACCCGCTGGCCCGCGACGCGCTGGTGCTGAACCAGCCCTGCGATGTCAGCCAGCTGCCGGGCTTTGCCGACGGCGCCGTCTCGGTACAGGACATCGCCGCGCAACTGGCCGCCGATTTTCTCGACCTGCAACCCGGACTGCGGGTGCTCGACGCCTGCGCCGCCCCGGGCGGCAAAACTGCGCACATGCTCGAACGCGAACCGACCCTGCAGGTGCTGGCGCTCGACAACGACAATAAGCGCCTGCAACGGGTGCGCGACACCCTGCAACGCCTGCAACTCGACGCCGTGTTGCGCGCCGCCGACGCCGGCAAACCGGACAGCTGGTGGGATCGGCAACGCTTTGATCGCATCCTGCTCGACGCGCCGTGCTCCGGCACCGGCGTGATCCGCCGGCATCCGGACATCAAATGGCTGCGCCGCGACACCGATATCCCGGCGCTGGCACGCACCCAGCTGCAGCTGCTCGACGCCCTCTGGCCGACACTGCAACCGGGCGGCCTGCTGCTCTACTGCACCTGCTCGGTCCTGCCCGCCGAAAACGATCTGGTGATCCGCGCCTTCCTCGGCAAAACCGCCGACGCACAATCCGAACCGATCCCGCCCATGCCCGGCGACCGCGGCCCCGGCTGGGCCATCGCTGCCGGCGAGCAGGGCATGGACGGCTTTTTCTATGCGCGGCTGCGGAAACAATCGGCCGGCTAGTCCGAACTCCGGAAATGCGTTGCTCCGCTGATTGATGGAGTTGATGTATTGGACGGTGCGCAGGACTGATGCGACGCCTGATGCAATTGCCAAAATCCTTGGTCTAATCCAGCCGCCACGGATGAATAGAAAGGAATCCTGCCCATGCCGATGCTGATAGTCGCGGCGCTGGTCGCTTTACACGTGTTGGCCCTGATCATCGCGTTTCGCACTCAGGCCCGCGGATTGTTTGCTCTGAGCCTTATTGGCCTGACCAGCATTGCGTTGGTTTCCGCGCTCAGTCCAGCCTGTTTGGCCGCAGCATCGCTAAGCCTGTTGTTCGGCGCTCACGGTGGCGGGGTACTGCTG
This sequence comes from Permianibacter sp., assembly GCA_041913605.1. Taxonomy (GTDB): domain Bacteria; phylum Pseudomonadota; class Gammaproteobacteria; order Enterobacterales; family Permianibacteraceae; genus Permianibacter. The sequence goes on along the minus strand of JAYSEY010000012.1, from coordinate 155,773 downwards.
ATCATGGCGATATTGCTGTTTTCGGCCGCGACATTTTTTGCCCTGCTGAGCCGTCCGTTCATCAAGCGGCGCTGAGTCATCCTGAATCCGGACGCGCTGACGCAATGCGATTGGGTCGGCGCCGGATGCTTCCCCACTCAGTCGCGCCCACCGGCAGCACGCCACTCGCCTGCGCAGAGGCGCGCATTGCCGCTCCGGCGACGCTGTTCTACAGTGCGGCACCTCTGCTGTGCAGCAACATGGCCGGTGCGCGGATAGACGCGGGCACCGGCGGGGACGACGTATGCGCATCCTGATCCTCGGCGCTGGCCAGGTCGGCTCGACACTGGCCATGCATCTGGCCGGCGAGAACAACGACATCACGCTGGTCGACAACGACGAGCAGCGGCTGAAGGACATCGCCGAGCACCTCGACGTGCGCACCATCGTCGGCCACGCCGCCTACCCGGATATTTTGCGGCTGGCCGGCGCTGCCAGTGCCGATCTGCTGATCGCGGTAACCAATTCCGATGAGACCAATCTGGTCGCCTGCCGGGTCTGCCACACGCTTTTCAAGACGCCGCTGAAAATCGCCCGCGTGCGCGCCCCGGAATACGCAGCCTGCGAGGACGAGCTGTTCGGTGACGCCGACAGCAAATACGACAACCGCGATCACCAGCACGGCTTCGCCGTCGATGTGCTGATCTCACCCGAACAACTGGTGACGCGCGGCGTGCTCGGCCTGATTGATTATCCGGGCGCCCTGCAGGTGCTGGATTTCGCCGGCGGCAAAGTCCGGTTGGTGGCGGTGCGTGCCTATTACGGCGGGCCGCTGGTTGGCAGCGCCATCGCCGCGCTGCGCCAGCACATGCCGAAAGTCGATGCCCGCGTGGCAGCGATTTTCCGTCGCGGCCGGGCGATACGGCCGACCGGTTCCACCATCATCGAAGCCGATGACGAAGTGTTTTTCATCGCCGCCAGCCAGCACATCCAGGCCATCATCGGCGAGCTGCAGAAACTCGAACGGCCCTACGAGCGCATCCTGATCGCCGGCGGCGGACATATCGGCCTCGGTCTGGCCGAAGCGCTGCAACACCGCGCCGAGGTGAAAATCATCGAGCGCAACAAGCGCCGCGCGACGCTGCTCTCGGAGCGGCTGCGCAATGCCATCGTCATCAACGGTGACGTGACCGACGAACAGGGTCTGCGCGACTGGAATATTGAAATGGCCGATCTGTTCATCGCCGTGACCAACAGCGATCAGGCCAACATCATGTCCGGCATGCTCGCCAAGCGCCTCGGCGCCGGCAAGGTGATGGCGCTGATCAACCAGGCCTCCTATGTCGACATCGTCCAGGGCCGCGACATCGACGTCGCCATTTCCCCGGAGCAGGTGACCATTTCCGCGCTGCTCACCCACATCCGCGCCGGCATGGTGTCACAGGTGCACGCGCTGCGCCGCGGCGCCGCCGAAGCCATCGAAACCACCGCGCTCGGCGATGCGCGCAGCTCGAAAGTGGTTGGCCGCGCCATCGGCGACGTGCCGCTGCCGGACGGTTGCAGCATCGGCGCCATCGTCCGCGACGACAACGACGTGCTGATCGCCCACGACAACATCGTCATCCAGGAAAACGACCACGTGATCCTGTTCCTGTCCGACAAGAAACACGTGCCGGCGATTGAGCGGCTGTTCACCGTGGAGCCGGCGTTCGGCTGAACCGGTCAGGGCGGCGTGGCGGCCCGGCGTGTGGTTGTTTTATCCGGCCTGTTTCAGTCTGCGCTTTGCGCTCAGCGCGCGCCTTTCCACACCCGCCAGCAGAGCATCAGCCAGCCGAGGATCATCAGTCCGCCGCCGAGCGGGGCGGCGTGGGCGTAGAGGGTGTTGGCGGTCAGGCTGAACAGGAACAGCGCCGTCGAGAACACGCCGGCGCCGACCGCCAGCCAGCGGCAGGCGGCGAGCGCGGCCAGTTGCGGCCAGCGCTGGTCGGCGAGGGCGACCAGCATCAGGGCCAGTCCGTGGTAGGCGAGGTAGTCGTGGGCGATCTGCCAGGTCGCCTGGGTGCCCAGCGCCGTCAGTGTCGCTTTCAGCGCGTGGGCGCCCAGCGAACCGAGCGCCACCGAGAGGCCGGCATAGACCACGCCGATGAAGAAGAAAGACAGCGGTTTCAAGGACTCTGGCTCCACCGGGTTGTCGCCTTGCGGCTGCCCCGGAATCAGGCTGACTGGCCGCCGGTCAGGCCCGCCGGCAACGCACAACGCGGTAGCGGGCCAACGTGCGCTTGCCAACGCGCTCGTGCCGGCGCGGACGGGCAGCATCGCCGGCGCGGTTTATTTCGGATAGAAGCGTCCGGTTTCGCCTTCGGGGCGGGTGCGGAAGCGCTTGTAGTTCCACAGGAACTGCTCGGGGAAATCGCGGATCAGCTGCTCCAGGGCGGCGTTCATTTCCGTCGCCGAGGCAGCGTCGTCTTCGGCGATCTGGCTGAAGTCCGGGCCGGGCCGGATGTGCAGGGCAAAGCCGCGGCCGTCATCGAGACGGATGGCGGCGGCAATCAGCACCTGGGCGCCGGTGCGGCGCGCCAGACGCGGTGCCAGCACGCCGGTATAGGCCGGCCGGCCGAAGAAGGGCGCGAAGGTGCCGGTGCCGCGCGAGGGTTCGTGATCGACCAGCGTGATGATGCTCTTACCGGCCTTGAGCGCCGACAGCAACGCTTTCACGCCGCCGTGATCGGCCGGCGCCAGTTCCATCGGCAGGCGCTCGCGTGAGGATTTGACAATGCGGTCCAGCGCCGGCAGGCGCGGCGGCCGGTACAGCGCCGCACAGCGGGCCCGCACGGCAAACCAGGCGCCCATGATCTCCCAATTGCCGATATGCGGGCCGGCGATGATCAGCGGCTTGCCGGTGGCCAGCGCGGCGGTGAAGTGTTCCTCGCCGTGCACCTCGACAAACTGTGCCCGCAACCGGTCCGGTGACCACAGCCAGACCGGCCCGCCCTCCAGCGTGCACATGCCGAGGTGGCGGAAACACTGGCGCATCAGCGCCTCGCGCTCGGCGGGCGGCAGCTCCGGGTAGCAGTGGGCAAGATTGATGCGCGCGGCGCGGCGATTGGTGTTGTCGGTGTGGCTGATGATCCAGCCCAGCGCCCGGCCGATGCGCTGCGCACCGGCCAGCGAGAGGCGGGCACTGATCCGCAACAACCCCAGCGCAAGCGCCTCTTTCAGCCCCTGACCCCGCTTCTTGCGACCCATGCCCGACCACTCACCCCGACCCCGGAAACACGCGGCGCATGATACGTCATGCCATGCGCGAGCGGGCGGCAGGCTGGCCGCTCGCGCCTGACGATCGCCACACACCGGCAGGCAGGCTCTGCAGGGCCGAATTTATTCGGCCAAGCCCCCGCACGCCCGACACGGCCACCGCGCGAGCTCAACCACTGCGGCCGGATAAATCCGGCCCCACAACGCGCCCGCCACTCCGCAGCACGGACACAGCCCGCGCCGCGAGCGGCCCACCGGCGCAGCCGCGCACCCATCCGCATCGCCCCTGTGGGGCCGAATTCATTCGGCCAAGCCCCCCGATCCCGGCACGGCCGACGCTGACCCGCCCCATATCCTTATTCCCGCCGGCCATGCACGCCGCGCGCGTCGCCGACTAAGCTCGTCGGGTATTTTTTCGCCAACCGGGCCGCAGCCCGGCCGCCATCCCGAGGAGACCCGTCATGGCCCTGTTTAACGACAATTCGCTGACCATCGGCCGCACGCCGCTGGTGCGCCTGAACCGCATCACCACCGCCAAGGTGTACGCCAAAATCGAAAGCCGCAACCCGGCCATGTCGGTGAAGTGCCGGATCGGCGCCGCGATTGTCTGGGACGCCGAACGCTCGGGCGCGCTCAAGCCAGGCATGGAGATCATCGAAGCCACCTCCGGCAACACCGGCATCGCACTCGCCTATGTGGCCGCCGCGCGCGGCTACAAGCTGACCCTGACCATGCCCTCAAGCATGAGCCTCGAACGCCGCAAACTGCTGAAAGCACTCGGCGCCAACCTCGTGCTCACCGACCCGGCACTGGGCATGAAAGGCGCGGTCGCCAAAGTGGAAGAACTGGTCACCGCCAAGCCCGGCCACTACTTCGAAGCCAAACAGTTCGAAAACCCGGCCAACCCGCAGATCCACTTCGACACCACCGGCCCGGAGATCTGGGAAGACACCAACGGTGAGATCGACGTCTTCGTTGCCGGCGTCGGCACCGGCGGCACCCTGACCGGTGTCTCGCGCTACATCAAACTCAAGCAGGGCAAAAAGATCACCACCGTCGCCGTCGAGCCTGTCGTGTCGCCGCTGATCTCGCAGAAGCGCAAAGGCGAAGACCTGAAACCGGCGCCGCACAAGATCCAGGGCATCGGCGCCAACTTCATTCCGAAAAATCTCGATCTGGAAATGGTCGATCAGGTGGAAACCGTCAGCAACGAAGACGCCATCGAAACCGCGCGGCAACTGATGCTGCAGGAAGGCATCCTCGCCGGCATCTCCTGCGGTGCCGCCGCCGCCGCCGCCCTGCGCGTCGCCCAGCAACCGGAACACGCCGGCAAAACCATCGTCGTCGTGCTGCCCGATTCCGCCGAGCGCTACCTGTCGGGGCCGCTGTTTGAAGGCGTGTTTACCGAGAAGGAATTGGTGCAGTAATTTTCTGTACTGAAAACTGAAACGGCGCCATCGGCGCCGTTTTGTTTTTTGCTGCGACGATTCAAAACACCGACCAACCGGTTGCCGTGGTGAAGGCATCAAGCGCTTCAAGACCGTTGGCGGAATTGCCGGAGGCGGCCAGCGCCGGACTCCAGACGCACAGGCCCATGCGGTTCGGGATCACGGCGACGATGCCGCCGCCAACGCCGCTTTTGCAGGGCAGGCCGACACGGTAAGCGAATTCACCGGCGGCGTCGTAGGTGCCGCAGGTGAGCATCAGTGCGTTGATGCGTTTGGCTTCGCTGCGCGTCATGCGCGTGCGGCCGCTGATCGGTGAATGACCGTGCTGGGCGAGAAAGCAGACGGCGCGCGCCAGCTGCGTGACATTCATGGCGATGGCGCAGGTCTGGCAATACAGATCGAGCACGTCATCAACGCGGTGACGGATGCGGCCGAAGCTGCGCATGAAATGCACCAGCGCGGCATTGCGATCAATGTGCTCGCGCTCGGACGCCGCCACTTCGTCGTCGATGCTGATGCTGTCGTCGGCGGCTTCTTCGCGGATGAATTGCAGCAAATCGGCCAGCGGCGTGGCGCTGAGTGCCAGCAATTGATCCACCAGCACCAGCGCGCCGGCATTGATGAACGGATTGCGCGGCTTGCCGTCTTCGACTTCGAGTTGCACCAGTGAATTGAAACGATTGCCGGACGGCTCGCGTCCGACATCATTCCACAGCGCATCGCCGCGTCGCGGCAGGACATGGGCGAGCAGGAACAGTTTGCTGATGCTCTGGATGGAAAAGCGCGTACCGCTGTCGCCTGCCGCGTGACACTCACCCTCCAGTGTCTGTGCGGCGATGGCGAATTGCGTGGCCGGCACGCGGGCCAGTGCGGGGATGTAGTCCGCGACTCTTCCGGCCTGCGGTTGCGCGCGCCGTTGTGCCGTGATCGCGGTCAGCAGCGCACTGACATCAACGCTCATGTCACTCGACCCGCACCAGTGTGTAGCCACGCTTGCGCAGCAAGTCGATGACATTGTTCTTGCCGACCAGATGGCCGGCGCCGACGGCGGTGAAGGTCGCCTGTTTCGGTTGTTTGCGCCAGCGCGCATCCAGGCGTTCGGCCATCAGATGATTGCGCTTGTCGAGCAGGGCGTCACCGAGATCGACGCCATGTTCAGCCGCTTCGCGCATCCACTTGCTCATCAGCTGATCAAGCTGCTGCTCGTCACCGCTCAGATAGGCCAGGATCAGTTCTTCGAGATTGTCCTTGCCCTGCAACCTTGCATCACGCAAATCAGTGAGTGCGGCATCGAGCAGGCGCAGTTGCTGATCGGCCGTCAGCGCATCAAAAATGCCCAGCTGCTCGTTCAGTGTTTCCAGACCTTCATTGATTCGGCCGGTGCTGGTGGCGCGTTGCGCGAGTTGCACATCAAGCGCGGCAACACCGGGATATTTGAGCTGCATGCCGAGCATCGGCAAGGAAATGGCCAGCGCCCAGGGTTTGAGCCGATCGAACATCGCCGGTTTCAGCAACGGACTGATCGCGCCCAGTTCTTCGCTGAGCAGGGTGCGTGTACTGTCGGGCAATTGCGCCCGCAAGCGGCCTTCGTTGGGCAGCAGCATGGCTGCGGCGGCGCCGGTCGTGGTCTCCAAATCCATTTTCAGTTCGGTGATCACCACGTCGGCCTGCGCGAGCGCCGTTTCGACACTTGCCGGCAGCGTGGTGACACGCGGGTCCGGCACATGCGTGGTGCCAAACAGGTAATGCGGCGTGCCTTTTACCTGCCAAAGAAACGTCTTTCGTTCGGCAGCGGAAACTTCTGTCAGCCACAACTGCGTGGCCAGCGCGGTGATCAGCAGCAGACTGCGTCCCAGCAAGGTCATGATGGTCTCCGTATATCAGCGCAAGGGCAATTCGTTGAGGATCTTGTTCATCATTTCATAGGACTGCGCCATGCGGCCGTCAGTGGCGTAACGGTTGTTGATCAGAAATGAGGGAATGGAACCGAAGCCGGCGGTTTTCTGCAACTGCTCGGTGGCGCGCATCTTGCCTTCGACGGCGAACGAGGTCATCACGCTCAGCACGTTGGCACGGTCGGCACCAAACTTTGCAAACAACTCGGCGATGTCTTCGTTTTTCTGCGGTGGCTTGCGCTGCACGTGATACATCTCGAACAGCGCGCTGTGAACTTTTTCGGACATGCCCAGCACTTCAGCCGTGTAGAACGCCCGCGCCATGATTTCCGCGCCGGGATGATTGACGAAATTGACCACGTGCACACGCCGCAGATGCGCGTCCGCCGGCTTCTGCTTATGCCAGTCCTGCATGAACGGCTCAATGCCGAAACAGGCCGGGCAGGTGTAGGAAAAGAATTCCACGACCTCGCCTTTGCGCGCCTGTGCGGCATCTGCCACAACGCGATAGTGCTGGCCTTCGGTGACGGCCGGCAGCGCTGCCGTGTTTTGTCCGGCCGGAGCGGTCTGTGCAGGTGAGGGATTCTGTGCCGCCATCGCCGACGGGCCGATCAGCAGCAGGGTAAACAGCAGGGCTTTCATTCCGTTCTCCGTTGGTTTTTTTGTTGCACAGAAGATAACGGCCGCTGCTGCGGCCGTTGTCCATGTCGATTACTTCAACGCCAGCTCATTGAGCAGCGCCGACCATTGCTCGACGCCACCGGCCATGTTGACGTCGGTGAAGTACTTGTCATTGACCACAAAGCTCGGCACACCGCGCAGCTGATGGCGCATGCTGAACGCTTTTGCCTGTGCCATCTTGGTGTTTACGGTGAAGGACTTCATCGTGCTCAGCACCACTTCTTTCTTCGGACCGAACTGGGCGAGGAATTCGGCGGCATCATTTTCATTGGTGATCGGCTTGCGCTCGACGTGGTGACGCTTGAAAGTCGCGTCATGTGACTTATCAAGAATGTTCAGCGCTTCAGCCGTGAAATAGACTTTGGCATACATGTCCCACTGCGCGTTCATGCCCGAAGCGGCAATACGCACAAACTTGACGTTGGCCGGCTTTTTCTTGTGTTCCCATTCCTGAACGGTCGGCTCCAGGCCATAGCAGGCAGGGCATGCGTAGGAAAACACTTCATACACGGTCGGCTCCGCCGTTTTGCCGGACGGATTGCTGATGCGGTAATTCTTGCCTTCTTCGGCAGCCAGCACGTTCAGCGACAGGACCGCGAGAGCGGCGAGGAACAACGATTTCATGGCGTTCTTGCTCCGGTTCAACAAAAGGGGACGATTCAACAGCTCATTCGACCGTGACAGATTTGGCGAGGTTCCGCGGCTTGTCGACATCCGTGCCGCGACTGAGTGCCGCGTGATAGGCCAGCAGCTGTACCGGCACCGAGTGCACAATCGGTGACAACAGGCCGGCATGACGCGGTGTGCGGATCACGTGCACGCCTTCCGATTCCGTGAAGTGCGAATCGAGATCGGCAAACACGAACAGCTCGCCGCCACGGGCGCGCACTTCCTGCATGTTGGATTTCACTTTTTCCAGCAGCGTGTCGTTGGGCGCGATCACAACCACCGGCATGTTTTCATCCACCAGCGCCAGCGGACCGTGTTTGAGTTCACCGGCCGCGTAAGCTTCGGCGTGGATGTAGGTGATCTCTTTCAGCTTCAGCGCACCTTCCATGGCGACCGGGAAATGCAGGCCACGGCCGAGGAACAGGGCGTGATCTTTTGCGGCAAACCGGTGCGACCAGACGGCGATCTGCGGTTCAAGATTCAGCGCATGCTGCACACTGCCCGGCAGATGACGGAGCGCATCCAGATGCGCCGCTTCCTGTTCATCATTCAGGCGACCGCGCAGCTTGGCAACGCAGCAGGTGAGTGCAAACAGGGCCACCAGCTGGGTGGTGAACGCCTTGGTTGATGCGACACCAATCTCGGCGCCGGCGCGGGTGTAGAACACCAGCTTCGAGGCACGCGGAATGGCGGACTCACGGACGTTGCAGATCGACAGGGTCTTGGTGCAGCCCAGCGATTTTGCGTACTTGAGCGCTTCCATCGTGTCCAGCGTTTCACCGGACTGGGAAATGGTCACAATCAGCTGGCGCGGATTGGCGGCGACATCGCGATAGCGGTATTCGCTGGCGATCTCTACCGCGCAGGGAATCCCGGCAATGCTTTCGATCCAGTAGCGGGCCACCGAGCCGGCGTAGAAGCTGGTACCACAGGCGATGATCTGCACGCTGTCGATATCGCGCAGTACATCGGCAGCGCCGGCACCGAACAGCTCGGCGTTGAAACCATTGTTGAGCACCGGTTCGATGGTGTCGGCCAGCGCTTTTGGTTGTTCATGAATTTCTTTCTGCATGAAGTGGCTGTACGGGCCCAGCTCCAGCGAGGCCAGCGACAGATCGCTGACGACTTCCTCACGCACCACGGCGCGATCATGCAGATCGAAAATTTTCACGCCATCACGGGTGATGTGCGCAACATCGCCTTCTTCCAGATACATCACCCGGCGCGTGGCCGACAGGATTGCCGAGACGTCGGAGGCAATGAAGTTTTCGCCATCACCGCGACCGATGAGCAGCGGGCAACCCATGCGCGCCACCACCAGCTCATCCGGCTTGTTGACGGCAATCACCGCAATGGCGTAAGCGCCGACCAGCTCTTTGACCGAGGTGTTGACGGCCGCCAGCAAATCGCCGATTTGCGAGTAGTGGAAGTGCACCAGATGGGCGATCACTTCGGTATCGGTTTGCGATTCGAAGGCATAGCCCTTGAGTTTCAGTTCGGCGCGCTTCTCGTCGTGATTTTCGATGATGCCGTTGTGCACCACAGCGATCAGGCCGCCGGATACATGCGGATGCGCGTTCGGTTCGGTGACACCGCCGTGTGTGGCCCAGCGCGTGTGACCAATGCCGAGTTTGCCGTCGAGATTGATCTCGCGCGCGGCGTTTTCCATTTCCGCCACGCGGCCTACCCGGCGCACGCGCTTGATCTCGCCATCGAGCACGGCAATGCCGGCCGAATCATAGCCACGGTATTCGAGCCGCTTCAGGCCATCGACGAGAATGGGTACCACGTTGCGCTGGGCGATCGCGCCGACAATTCCACACATCTTGCACTCTCCTGGTTCACCGGCTCCGGATGCGTTGCATGCACCCGGAACCCGCGCTGTGCCCTGCGGTTGCTGGTCGCAGGGCTGTGTTCGTTTTAGGGCGTTCAGCCTAACGGCAGCTGAACAGCCCGCCCGGCGGACCGCGAATGCCGACGGACGGGCAGGGTAATAATCACGGTTTCATTTTTTCTTGCGCGGCCGTTCCCAGCCGCTGATCTCGGTCTGCTTGACGCGCGAGATCACCAGCATGCCGGCACCGACATCGCGGGTGACAGTCGTGCCGGCGCCAATGGTCGCGCCCTTGCCGACACGCACCGGCGCCACGAGCTGGGTATCCGAACCGACAAACACATCGTCTTCGAGCACGGTCAGGTGCTTGTTGGCGCCATCGTAATTGCAGGTAATGGTGCCGGCGCCGACATTGCAGCCGCTGCCAATTTCCGCATCGCCGATGTAGGCAAGATGGTTGGCTTTCGAGCCGCTGCCGATTTTCGCTTTCTTCACTTCGACGAAATTGCCGACGTGGACCTCATCGGCAAGTTCGGCACCGGGGCGCAAGCGCGCGAACGGCCCGATCAGCGCGCCGTTGCCAATCACGGCGCCTTCCAGATGCGAGTTCGGATGCACGATCACCTGCTCGCCGATCACGCAATCGCGGATCACGCAATTGGCGCCGATCTCGCTGCCGTAACCGATGCGCACCTTGCCTTCGAGCACCACGTTGACATCGATGATCACGTCATTGCTGATCTGCACATCGCCGCGCACGTCGATACGTGCCGGATCGCGCAGCGTCACGCCATTGGTCATCAGTTCGACGGCAATGCGCTTCTGGTAGCGACGCTCGAGATCGGCAAGCTGCAAACGATTGTTGACGCCTTCGACTTCATCGGCGGATTGCGGCTGATGCGTTTGCACCACGCCGCCTTCCTGCACGCACATGGCGATGATGTCGGTCAGGTAATACTCTTTTTGCGCATTGTTGTTTTTCAGCTGCGACAACCAGCGACGCAGATCGCGGGCATCGCAGCAGAGAATGCCGGTGTTGACCTCGGTGATTTTTTTCTGCTCATCGCTGGCATCTTTCTGTTCAACGATGGCGGTGACAGCGCCGGCGCTGTTGCGGACGATGCGCCCGTAACCGACTGGGTCGGGCAGGTTGACCGTCAGCAGGCCGATGCCGTTTGCCGGCTGTTTGTCGAGCAGCGCACGCAGCGTTTCCGCGCGGGTCAGCGGCACGTCGCCGTAAAGGATCAGCACCCGGTGATCGTCCGCCAGTTCCGGCATGGCCTGCTGCACGGCGTGACCGGTGCCCAGCTGTTCGGCCTGCAACACCCAATGGATTTTGTCATCGCGGATCGCAGCCCGTACCTGATCGCCACCGTGCCCGTACACCAGATGGATGGCAGCGGCCTGCAGGCCGTGGGCATTGTCGATGACGTGCTGGACCAGCGGTTTGCCGGCGAGGCAGTGCAGTACTTTCGGCAGGCGCGACTTCATGCGCGTGCCCTGGCCGGCGGCGAGGATGACAACGGAGAGTGCGGTCACGGGGAGTTCCGTTTCTGACGTTCAGGCAAGGTGGCGCCGACGGGGCGGCGCCGGATTGGGGTGCAAGCCTAGCACTGGCTCCAGAACGGCAAAAGGGCAGCCGTAGCTGCCCTTTTTTCTGCTGCCAGAGAGGCGGCCATGCCGTCTCAGCGCTTGGCCTGCTTGCGCAGCTTCTGGATGGCAGCGATCTGTGCCGCGGCTTCGGCGAGCTCCGAGGCGGCTTTGCCGTACTCGATTTCGCCGGTGCGGTTTTCCAGCGCGGCGCGGGCGCGTTTCTGCGCTTCTTCGGCAGCGGCTTCGTCGATGTTCGCGGCGCGCACGGCGGTGTCGGCGAAAATCGTTACCCGGTTCGGCTGCACTTCCAGCATGCCGCCGGACACGTAGAAGAAGTCTTCATCGCCGCCCTGACGGACGACTTTGACGGTGCCCGGCTTCAGCGCGGTGAGCAGCGGCGCGTGGTTGTAGAGAATGCCGAGCTCGCCCTGCGAACCGTTGGCGACAACCAGCTCGACGAGACCGGAGAACAGCTCGCCTTCAGCGCTGACGATGTCGAGATGTGTGCTCACTGCAGCCATCACTTACCCCTTGGGGATCGCTTGCAATCCTGTCGCCCGCTGGGCGCCAGAACGTGGAATTCGTTGCCGCCGGTTGGACCCCGGCGGCGGGGCCGGACGCGAACGCCCGGCCCGCAGGCCATTACTTGGCCAGGGTCTTGGCTTTCTCGACCGCTTCTTCGATCGAGCCGACCATGTAGAACGCCTGCTCCGGCAGGTGATCGTACTCACCGGCCAGAATGCCCTTGAAGCCACGGATGGTGTCTTTCAGGGACACGTATTTGCCCGGCGAGCCGGTGAACACTTCGGCGACGTGGAACGGCTGCGACAGGAAGCGCTGGATTTTGCGGGCGCGCTGCACGACCAGTTTGTCTTCGGCCGACAGTTCGTCCATACCCAGAATCGCGATGATGTCCTTCAGCTCTTTGTAACGCTGCAGCACAGCCTGCACACCACGGGCGGTGTTGTAGTGCTCTTCGCCGATGACCAGCGGATCCAGCTGACGCGAGGTCGAGTCGAGCGGGTCCACGGCCGGGTAGATACCCAGCGCGGCGATGTTACGCGACAACACGACGGTGGCGTCGAGGTGCGAGAAGGTGGTCGCCGGCGACGGGTCGGTCAAGTCGTCCGCGGGCACGTAAACGGCCTGGATCGAGGTGATCGAGCCCCACTTGGTCGAGGTGATGCGCTCTTGCAGCACGCCCATTTCCTCGGCCAGCGTCGGCTGGTAACCCACCGCCGACGGCATACGGCCGAGCAGCGCCGACACTTCGGTACCGGCCAGCGTGTAGCGGTAGATGTTGTCGACGAACAGCAGCACGTCACGGCCTTTGCCCGAGGCGTCTTTCTCGTCGCGGAAGTGCTCGGCCATGGTCAGGCCGGTCAGGGCGACGCGCAGACGGTTGCCCGGCGGCTCGTTCATCTGGCCGTACACCATCGCGACTTTGTCGAGCACGTTGGAGTCTTTCATTTCGTGGTAGAAGTCGTTCCCTTCGCGGGTACGCTCACCGACGCCAGCGAACACCGACAGACCCGAGTGGGCTTTGGCGATGTTGTTGATGAGTTCCATCATGTTCACGGTCTTGCCGACGCCGGCGCCACCGAACAGACCGACCTTGCCGCCTTTCGCGAACGGGCAGAGCAGGTCGATAACCTTGATGCCGGTTTCCAGCAGATCGGTGGTGTTGGCCTGATCCGCGTAGGTCGGCGCCTTGCGGTGGATCGGCTTGCGCTCGTCGCAGGCGACCGGACCGGCTTCGTCGATCGGGTTGCCGAGCACGTCCATGATGCGGCCCAGCGTACCGAGACCGACCGGCACCGACACCGGCTTGGCGGTGTTGGTGACTTTCAGGCCGCGCTTCAGGCCATCCGACGAACCCATGGCGATGGCGCGAACGACGCCGTCACCCATCTGCTGCTGGACTTCCAGCGTCAGATCGGTGGCGTCAACTTTCAGCGCGTCATAGACCTGCGGCACTTGATCGCGCGGAAACTCGACGTCGATAACCGCGCCGATGATTTGGACGATGATACCGTTGCTCATCTTGTCATCCTCAATTTCAAAAACGTTTCCGCGTTACACCGCAGCGGCGCCGGCACAAATCTCGGAAATTTCCTGAGTAATGGCCGCTTGACGCGCTTTGTTGTAAATCAGCTGCAATTCGGTGATCAGGTTGCCGGCGTTGTCAGTGGCCGACTTCATCGCCACCATTCGCGCCGCCTGTTCACAGGCAATGTTTTCCACGACCGACTGGTAGACCTGCGACTCGATGTAGCGGGTCAGCAACATGTCGAGCAGTTCTTTCGGCTGCGGTTCGTAGATGTAATCCCAGGCATGGCCCTTGGTGTTCTCGTCCGCCGCTTCGACCGGCACCAGCTGCTGCACGGTCGGCTTCTGCGTCATGGTGTTGACGAAATCGTTGTACACCACGAACAGGCGATCGATGTCACCCCGGTCATAGGCATCGAGCATGACCTTGACCGAACCGATCAGATCGGTCAGCGACGGCCGGTCGCCGATGTGCGCCTGCTGCGACACGACGTTGCCGCCGACGCGTTTGAAAAACTGCGTCGCCTTGGCGCCGATCAGGCACAGGTCGATGGCCACACCTTTTTCGCTCCACTCCTTCATGCTCGCCAGCGCGCGCTTGAACAGGTTGGTGTTCAAACCGCCGCACAGGCCGCGATCGGAGGAAACGACGATGTAGCCGACACGCTTGACGTCACGCGAGATGACGTAAGGGTGCTGGTATTCCAGATTGGCGTGTACCAAGTGGCTGATCACGTCACGCAGCTTGCGCGCGTACGGGCGGGTGGCGGCCATGCGGTCCTGTGCGCGACGCATCTTGGACGCAGCGACCATTTCCATCGCCTTGGTGATCTTTTGCGTGTTCTTGATACTCGCAATCTTGGTGCGAATTTCTCTAGCGCCGGCCATTGTCTATTCCGAAATGTCGGTCAATCCAGTTGCGTGGCGGGCGGTGTTGCCACCGCCCGTCCGGCGATTACCAGGTTCCGGTTTTCTTGAACTTGGTGATCGCTTCGCTGAGCTGCTTCTCGATGGCGTCGTTGTAATCGAAAGTGCTGTTGATGTTGTCCACCAGCGCCTTGTATTCGATCTGCATGAACGCCAGCAGATTCTTCTCGAAGCTGCCGATCTTGCTCAGTTCGACATCCTTCAGGAAGTTCTTCTCGGCAGCGAAAATCAGGATGGCCTGATCGGCGACCGACAGCGGCAGATACTGCGACTGCTTCATCAGCTCGGTGACGCGCTGACCGTGTTCGAGTTGCGAACGAGTGGCTTCATCGAGATCGGACGCGAACTGCGAGAAGGCCGCCAGTTCACGATACTGGGCCAGTGCGGTACGGATACCACCGGACAGTTTCTTGATGATCTTGGTCTGCGCCGCACCGCCGACGCGGGACACCGAGATACCGGCGTTGACGGCCGGACGGATACCCGAGTTGAACAGGTCGGTTTCGAGGAAGATCTGGCCGTCGGTGATCGAGATCACGTTGGTCGGCACGAACGCCGACACGTCACCGGCCTGGGTTTCGATGATCGGCAGTGCGGTCAGCGAACCGGTCTTGCCTTTGACGGCACCGTTGGTGTGCTTCTCGACGTAGTCTTCGTTGACGCGCGCGGCGCGCTCAAGCAGACGCGAGTGCAGGTAGAACACGTCGCCCGGATAGGCTTCGCGACCCGGCGGACGGCGCAGCAGCAGCGAGATCTGGCGGTAGGCCCAGGCCTGCTTGGTCAGATCGTCATAAACGATCAGCGCGTCTTCGCCCTTGTCACGGAAATACTCGCCCATGGTGCAGCCGGAGAACGGCGCCAGGAACTGCATCGACGCCGATTCCGACGCCGAAGCCGCAACCACGATGGTGTGGGCGAGGGCGCCGTTTTCTTCCAGCTTGCGCACGATGTTGGCGATGGTCGACGCCTTCTGGCCGATCGCCACGTAGATGCACTTAATGCCGGTCGACTTCTGGTTGATGATGGCGTCGATGGCCAGCGCGGTCTTGCCGGTCTGACGGTCACCGATGATCAGCTCGCGCTGACCACGGCCAATCGGAATCATCGAGTCAACGCACTTGTAACCGGTTTGCACCGGCTGCGACACCGACTTCCGCCAAATCACGCCCGGCGCGACTTTTTCAATCGGCTCAAAACGTTCCTGGGCGATCGGGCCTTTGCCATCGATCGGGTTGCCGAGCGCATCGACAACGCGGCCGAGCAGGGCTTCACCGACCGGCACCTGCAGAATGCGGCCGGTGCACTTGGCGGTCTGGCCTTCAGCGATACCCGAGTAGTCGCCGAGAATAACGGCGCCGACCGAGTCACGCTCAAGGTTGAGGGCCAGGGCGTATTTGCTGCCCGGCAGTTCAATCATTTCGCCGTACATCGCATCAGCGAGACCGTGGATGCGGACGATACCGTCCGACACCGACACGACCGTGCCTTCGTTGCGCGCTTCGGCCTGGACCTGGAACTGGGCAATACGATGCTTGATCAGTTCGCTGATTTCAGACGGGTTGAGTTGCATGCTCATGCTCAAAATTCCTGATTAGGCTCGCAGCGACTCGGCGAGACGTTGCAGCTTGCCGCGAACGGAGCCGTCGATCACAACATCGTCACCACGGATGACCACACCGCCGATCAGGCTGGCGTCGGTCTGGAAGCGGGCGTCAATGCGCTTGCTCCATTTCCGCGCCAGCGCGTCGGTCAGCTGGGTGCGTTCGGCGTCCGACAATGCATGTGCTGACGTGATCACCACATCGGCCACTTTTTCGTGACGCGCTTTTTCAACGAGGAACAGCGCGCAGATGTCGGTCAGGGCGTCGAGACGCTCGTTTTCCGACAACAGTTCGATGTACGCGGCGCCGCCGTCAGGCGTGCGTCCTTCGCATACGGCGAGGAGCGCTGCGAGGCGCGTCGCCTTCGGCACACGCGGGTTGTCCAGCAGTGCAGCAAGGGCGGCATCCTGCGTTGCCGCAGCAACAAATTGCAGGAAGTCAGCCCACGGCTGCAGCGTGCCGGTCGCCAGCGCATGTTCAAATGCGGCCTTCGCGTACGGGCGGGCTACTGTGGTGTTTTCGCTCATGGCTTGTCGCGGTCTTTAAGTCAAAAGACGATCAGAGTTCTTGCGCCAGCTTGGCGACCAGATCAGCGTTTGCTGCAGCATCGATGTTGCGAGCGAGAATGCGCTCGGCACCGGCCACGGCCAACGTTGCCACCTGGGCACGCAATGCTTCTTTGGCTTGCTCGACTTGCTGCGCAACTTCGGCCTGGGCGTTCTTGAGAATACGCTCGGCTTCTTTGCGCGCGTCACCGGCAGCGGCATCGACGATTTCCGCGTGTTTCTTGTTCGCGTTGTCGACAATACCGGCGGCCTGTTCGCGCGCGTCACGCAGAATCTTGGTCGCTTCCTTTTGGGCGATCTCGATGTCGTGCTTGCCACGCTCGGCTGCTGCAAGACCATCCGCAATCTTCTGACGACGCTCGTCGATCGCCTTCATGATCGGCGGCCAGACGAACTTCATCGTGAACAGCGCGAACACGATGAACGTGACGCTCTGTACTAAAAGGGTTGCATTCAGATTCACGGTGGACGATTCCTCAGCAGGTTAAGTCACGGGAACGGGCGCTGAACGCCCGACCAGCATTAACCGCCGAACGGGTTGCCGACGAAGTACAGCGCCAGACCAACACCGATAATGAACGGGGCGTCGATGAGGCCGGCGAGCAGGAACATCTTGGTTTGCAGCTGACCCATCAGCTCCGGCTGGCGAGCCGAGCTTTCCAGGAACTTCGAACCCATCAGGGCGATACCGATACACGCACCGATGGCGCCCAGACCGATGATGATGCCGCACGCAAGAGCCAGCAGACCGATGTGTTCCATTTGTGTTTCCTCGCTTGGGTGTTGATGAACAGAACAGGGTGAGACAGTGACGTTGACTCAGTGTGCGTCGTGGGCCTGGCCCAGATACACCAGCGTCAGCATCATGAAAATGTAGGCCTGCAGCACGACGATCAGGATGTGGAAGATCGCCCAGCTGAGTTGGGCAATGAAGCTGCCCAGGAAACCGAGCGCGCCGCCGGCGCTTTCCCACGGGAACGCCAGTGCGCCGAGCAGGGCGATGAGCATGAACAGCAGCTCGCCGGCGTACATGTTGCCGTAGAGTCGCAGACCCAGCGACAGGGTCTTGGCCGCGTACTCAATCAGCTGCATCACGAAGTTGATCGGGTAGAGATAAACCTTGTCACCAAACGGCGCGGCGAACAGCTCATGGGTGAAACCGCCAGCGCCCTTGATCTTGACGCCGTAGTACAGCGTCAGCAGCAGCACGGCGAAGGACATGCCGAGCGTGGCGTTGATGTCGGCCGTCGGCACGACACGCATGTATTCGAGATGGAAAATGTTGTGGGCGATCCACGGGAACCAGTCGACCGGGAACAGGTCGAGCGAGTTCATGAAAATGATCCAGACGAAAATGGTCAGCGCCAGCGGGGCAATGAAGCTGCGGTCACCGTGGACAATCGACCTGGCCTGCTCATCGACCATTTCCACCAGCATTTCGATGGCGCATTGCAGACGGCCCGGGACACCGGCCGTGGCCTTGCGGGTGGCCATCCACAGCATCAGCAGCGCACCGAGACCGGCGACCCAGGCCCAGAACACGGTGTCGAGATTGACGACCGAAAAATCGACCTGGGTTTCCTGCACCTTGTTTTGCAGGTGATGCAGGTGGTGGTTGATGTAGTCGCCTGCTTTCATGCCTTGTTCGGTCGATTCAGTACTCATGACTGTCCTGTACGGTTGAGGACCAACGGCGCGATCCATAACCCTTGAAAAGTGACAATGAAACCGGACAACACAAACGCTGCTTCGGTTTTGAACTGGACCAGCGCCGCCGCCATCAACAGCGCCGTCGCCGCCCATTTCACCGACTGCCAGACCCACAAGCGGATCATGAACAGCTGCGCGTGCTGGGCGCGCACCGCCTGCAGCAGCCGGCGCGCAACAAAAACCTGCGGTAGCACCACCGCGAATCCGCCCACCAGGGCAGCGAAGGCTTCCCTGAACCCCGCGAACACGGCCACTCCGGCCGCCAACACCAACGCCAGCACGCCCATGAACAGATGCACCCGCGACACGAACGCTCGTCCGCGCGACACCGGGTGCTCGGTCATGAACCGGTTCTCTCTTTAATTATTCGGGAACTCAAAAGGCCAAACAAGAATCACTCTCATTTGGCCCGCTGGCGACGCGCGGCATTATAGGGGTGGCCGGTCGCTTATTCAATGCAGAATTGCCGGTTTTTCAAGCGTTTAGACGGGAGCGATTCGCCGCCCGTGCCCATATCTGGTGGTTGCTTAGTACGTCAGCCACTAAATCTGAGTACGGTTCGGGCAACGTGACGCGATGTCATGAGCCGTCACGACGATTGGCGATGCCGGCGGCGACATGGCCGGTCGGCGCGACGCCGGCGGCGGACTCGCAGTGGCCGGTCTGGTCGTCAAAGAAGAAGTCGGGCGCGAATTCGCGCAGGAACGGGCCCTTGGCCAGTCCGCCAAGGAACATGGCTTCGTCCACCTCGACCTGCCAGTCCATCAGCGTGCGGATGGCGCGCTCGTGGGCCGGCGCCGAGCGGGCAGTGACCAGCGCCGTGCGGATACGCATCGGCGCGGCGTCGCCCTTGCCGGCGGCCAGCGCGCGCAGCCGGTGCAGGGCTTCGAGCAGCGGCTTGAACGGGCCCGGCGGCAACGGCCGGCCCTGGTGCTGGACTTCATGTTGCTGGAAGGCTGGCAGGCCGCTGTGCTGGTAAACGCGTTCGGCCTCGTCGGAAAACAGCACCGCATCGCCGTCGAAGGCAATGCGGATCTCGTCCGGATGCGCTTCGGCCGCCTTCACGGATTGCGGATACACGCGCGCTGCCGGAAAGCCGGCCTCAAGCGCGGCGCGCACGTCATCTTCATTGACCGACAGGAACAAATTGGCGTTGAGCGCCTGCAGGTAATGCCAGGGCGGCGCGCCGCGGGTGAACACGCCGCGCTGGATATCGAGCCCGGCGTGTTGCGCGGAACGGAACACGCGCAAGCCGGACACCGGATCATTGCGCGACAGGATCACGACATCGACCAGCGACTGATCGGCACGATTGAACGCGAGCAATTTTTGCACCAGCGGCAGCGCCACACCGCCCGGCGCCGGCTGCTCAAGTTTGTCGAGTTGCAACTGCATGTAGGCGTGATCGTCAGCGGATTCGAACACGCGGTTCTCATCCTCGAAATCAAACAGCGCGCGCGATGACACTGCGACGATGAGTTTGCCTTCATTGCTGGCCGGCATGGCGAGGTTCCGTTTTCTGTTTGGTTGTTTAAGTACGGTTCGCCGTTCCATCTTTCGACGGGGCTCAGGGCGAACGGAATGCAGTGAGCCCGTGCGCTGACCAGAATGCAAAGCGGTCAGGAGCCTTTCTTCATTTCGAAACCTGCTCCAGACGCTTCACACGTGCGGCGACAAAACAAACACGCAAACAGTAAACGAAAACGGGCGCAACTGTTGCGCCCGTTTTCGTGTGCACTACCTGCGTGGTCGGAATCGTCGCTACTCAGCCGGCTTTGCTGTCGTTGCCATTTTGCGTACCCGGCTCAACCATTTCACCTTCCCACTTTGCCACCACGGCCGTGGCCACTGAATTACCGACCACGTTGGTTGCCGAGCGGGCCATGTCGAGGAAGTGATCGACGCCGAGCAGCAACAACAGTCCGGCTTCGGGAATGTTGAACTGGCCGAGCGTGGCGGCGATCACCACCAGCGAGGCGCGCGGCACGCCGGCCATGCCTTTCGAGGTCAGCATCAGGATCAGCAGCATGGTGATCTGCTCGGCCGCCGACAGTTCAATGCCGTACGCCTGGGCGATGAACACCGTGGCGAATGTGCAGTACATCATCGAGCCGTCGAGGTTGAAGGAGTAGCCAACCGGCAGCACAAACGAGGCAATGCGGTTCTTGACGCCGAAACGTTCGAGTCCTTCCAGGGTTTTCGGATAGGCCGCTTCCGAGGACGCGGTGGAGAACGCCAGCAGCAGCGGTTCGCGCACTTCTTTGAGCAGCGTGAACACGCGTTTTTTCAGGAACAGGAAGCCGAGGAAAGTCAGGATGATCCAGAGCAGGATGATCGAGAAATAGAACTCGGCCATGAACACGCCGTAGGTGGACAGCACACCGAGACCACTCTTGGCGATGGTGCCGGCAACGGCCGCGAACACGGCAATTGGCGCGGCATACATGACGTAGCCGGTGACTTTCAGCATCACGTAGGCCACGCCGTCGATGGCTTCGACCAGCGGATTGGCTTTGGCGCCGACGGCAGCGGCGGCCGAACCGAAGAACAGCGAGAACACGACGATCTGCAGGATCTCGTTTTTCGCCATGCCATCGATGATCGAGGACGGGATCAGGTGGGTGACGAATTCCTTCATGCTCAGGCCGCTGGCCGTGATGCCGGAACTTTGCGCGACATCGGGCAGCGCGGCGGTGAGTGCGTCGCCGGGCCGGAACAGGTTGACCATGACCAGGCCGAGGGTCAGCGAGATCAGCGACGCGAAA
This sequence comes from Permianibacter sp., assembly GCA_041913605.1. Classification (GTDB taxonomy): domain Bacteria; phylum Pseudomonadota; class Gammaproteobacteria; order Enterobacterales; family Permianibacteraceae; genus Permianibacter. The sequence goes on along the minus strand of JAYSEY010000012.1, from coordinate 134,801 downwards.
ATGAACCAGCCCAGGGTTTTGGCACCGATGCGGCCGACTGCGTTGATGTCGCCCATTTTGGCGATGCCGACCACCAGTGTTGAAAACACCAGCGGCGCGATGATCATTTTGATCAGGCGCAGGAACATGGTGGTGATCAGCGACATGGTGTCGACAAAACCGCTGACGTCGCTGCTGTTGGCGTTGACCAGATAGCCAACCAGAATGCCGAACACGAGACCGAGAATGATGTACAGCGTGAGCCGGTTGGCGCTCTTCATGCGGGGCATTTCCTTTTTTGTTCTTGCTGCGGAGTGGTAATTCAGGGATGCGCGGCGCGTGGCGTTTGCCGCGACCGGGGGCTCAGTATTGTTCAGCGTCGGACTCGATCAGGCCGAGTTTGGCCAGCACACCGTCGAGCTGATCCAGCGAGCTGTAATTGATCACCAGCTTGCCGGCGCCGCGCGGACCGTGATCGAAACGCACCGGTGTGCCGAGATGTTCGGCAAGGCGCGATTCCAGGCGCGCAACGTCGGCGCCCGGCGCTTTGTTTTTTTCCGGTTTGGTTTCGCTGGGTGCCAGCAGCCGGCGCACCAGTTTTTCCGTGTCGCGCACGGTCAGCTGTTTGGCCGCGACTTCGCGTGCCACTTCAATTTGTTTTGCCGGGTCCAGCGACAGCATGGCGCGCGCGTGGCCCATTTCGATGTCGCCGCGTTCGAGCAGGGTTTTGGCTTCGTCGGCCAGATGCAGCAAACGCAAAAGGTTGGTCACCGACACGCGCGATTTGCCGACCGCGGTGGCCACCTGCTCCTGGGTGAGATGGAACTCGTGGATCAGCCGTTGCAGACCCATGGCTTCTTCGATGCAGTTGAGATCTTCGCGCTGGATGTTTTCGATCAGCGCCATCGCTGCGGCGGCCTGTTCGGTGACTTCTTTCACCAGCGCCGGAACATTGTGCAGGCCGGCCCGTTGCGAGGCGCGCCAGCGGCGTTCGCCGGCGATGATCTCGTACTGGTTGTCACCGACTTTGCGCACCACAATCGGCTGGATCAGGCCCTGAGCCTTGATCGATTCGGCCAGCTCGTTGAGCGCGTCTTCGGTCATCACCCGGCGCGGCTGATGGCGGCCGGGACGCAGGAATTCGACCGGCAACTGACGCAGTTCGCCTTCGGTTTCCGACAGGGTTTTGCCGGTCGACAGGGCCTGCGCGGTATTGGCACCGATCAGTGCCGACAAGCCGGTACCGAGGCCACGTTTTTTCACCGCCATGGTGAGTTCCTCAAAACTGTGTTGTTGCTACTGTTATTTGTGTTCAGCTCACCGTTCTGCCCTTCGACTGGCGCGGGGCGAACGGTCATTCTTCTTTGCGTACCACGTTCGCCATCACCGGCTTCGTCGGGCAACAGGAGTCGGGCATTCGGGCAAGCGGCGTTGCTGTCGTGCGGAATCTTGTCACGCGCTCTTTCGCTGCGCGCCTGCGTTTCAGCCGGCGGTCATTTCCGAAAACGGCACGTTGTCCCGGCGCAGCACTTCGCCGGCCAGCGTCAGATAGGCTTTGGCGCCGGCGGAAAGTTTGTCGTACACCAGCGCCGGCAAGCCGTGCGAAGGCGCTTCGGCGAGACGCACGTTGCGCGGGATGACGGTGTTGTACAGGCGATCACCAAAATGTTCCTGCAGCTGCGCGGCGACATCCTGGGCGAGATTGTTGCGCGGGTCGTACATGGTGCGCAGCACGCCTTCGATCTGCAGCGCCGGATTCAGCGAGGCGCGGATCTGGTCAACGGTTTTCAGCAGCGCGGACACGCCTTCCAGCGCGAAGTATTCGCACTGCATCGGGATCAGCACCGAGTCGGCGGCCACCAATGCATTGACGGTGAGCATGTTCAGGCTCGGCGGGCAATCGATGTAGATGTAGTCGTAACGCTCGCGCAGATCGGCGAGGGCGTTTTTCAGTCGCTGCTCGCGGCTGGCGATCTCCAGCAGGTGCACTTCGGCGGCGGTCAGTTCCTGATTCGCCGGCAACAGATCGAAGGCCGATTCGCCGGTGCCGACGATGGCGCCGGACGGCTCGATGTCGCCCATCAGCACGTCGTAAACGGTGGCTTCCAGCTCGTGCTTGTTGATGCCGCTGCCCATCGTCGCGTTGCCCTGCGGATCGAGATCGATGAGCAGCACGCGGCGCTTGGTGGCGGCCAGCGACGCGGCGAGGTTGATGCTGGTAGTGGTCTTGCCGACACCGCCTTTCTGGTTGGCGACTGCGATGATGCGACCCACGGGTGACTCCCTGAAGTGGCGCCGTCGCCACAGCGGCGGGCCGGAAAACTGTTCACGCACGAAGCGGCGGGGGCCGGCGTACCGGCAAGCGACCGTCCGGGGTATGGACGGGGCCGGCTAGGGTAACGGATCAGGATGACAATGTTCCACGGCGCAACGCTGTGTGCCGACCGTGGAAATGCTGTGGATAACTGGCAAGCCGCCGGCCGCTCACTACACTGGCCTCTGTCCCGGGCTGACAGGAAGCGCGGCGCATGTTCCGGCAATTTCTCGACCAGCTGACCCGCCGGCGGGTGATCCGCACGCTGGCGTTTTACACCGGGTTCGTTATCGCCGGCATCCAGGTGATCTCGGCCGCGGCGCCCATTCTGGCGATTCCGGCGGCCTGGCAGCGGCTGGCGGTGATCGGCCTGCTGGGTGGCTATCCGGTGGTCTTTTACCTGTCCTGGTTTTATCAGCTGGAACGCGGCCGGCTGGTGCGCGCCCGCGACGGCCACGAGGACGCCCCCGTGGTGCTGCGGCCGGTGCACTGGCTGGGCCTGTTGCTGATCGTCGCCGGATCGGTGGCGGTGGTGGCGCTGGCCTACCGGCAACTGAGCACGCTGCGCGCTGATCCGGCCAACGCAGAGGCTGTGGCCGCCGATGCCGGGGCCGACCAAGTTGCGCAAGCGGTGACGCTGGCCGTGCTGCCATTCCGCGATCAGAGCCCGGAGCGCGACCAGCAATGGTTTGCCGAGGGGCTGGCCGAGGAGCTGACCGGCCTGCTCGGCCAGCAGGCCGGCCTGCAGGTGGCGGCGGCCAGCTCCAGTTTCGTCGCGGCCTCTCGCGGACTGGACCCGGTGGCCGCCGGCCGGGCGCTGGCGGTCAGCCGCCTGCTCGGCGGCAGCGTTGCCATCAGCGGCGACCGGCTGAAGCTGCGCGTCGAGCTGATCGACGCCGGCGACGGGCACATCCTTTGGAGCCAGAGCTACAGCCGCCAGCTGCGCGACGCCTTCGCCGTCCAGGAGGAGATCGCCCGCGCCGTCGCCAACCGCCTGCAGGATCTGCATCCCGGGGCCGGCGATCCCGGCCCGGTGCGCACCGCCAGCGCCGATGCCTATGTGCTCTATCTGAAAGGCCGCGAGCAGTACCGCAAGCAGACCACCGAGGCGATGAAAGCGGCGCGGCGCTACTTCGAGCAGGCCATCGGCACCGACCCGGAATACGCGATGGCCTATGTCGGCCTCGCCGACAGCATCGTCCTGCTGGCCAAGGGGCGCAGCAAACTCGGCATTCTCGAACCCGACATCGCCGCGCAGCTCGCCGACGAGCCACTGGCCAAAGCCCTGACCCGGGCCCCCGAGCTGGCCGAAGCCCATGCCATCCGCGGCAAGGTGCTGGAGCTGCAGGGTCAGGGCGATGAACTGGCGCTGGCCGCCTACGACAAGGCGCTGACGCTCAATCCCAGTCTGGCGGTGGCGCACATGTGGCGCTATCTGGCGCTCGACCGGCTGGGCCGCAAGCAGGAAGGCATGGCGGCGCTGGAGCGCGCCTTCCTCCTCGATCCGCTGTCGGTGACGCTGCAGTACAACCGCGGTTTCGAGCTCAGCCGGCGCGGCCGCCACGCCGAGGCGCGCGCCCAGTACGAGGCCTTGATCGCCCAGGCGCCGGATTCGCCGATGGGCTATCAGGGGCTGGCCGACGCGGCCTTTCAGGCCGGTGACTGGGCGCTGAGCCTGCAAAACTGGAAGCAGGCCATGGACCGGTCGCCGGACAACCCGAACTTCCGTCAGGCCTATGTCGGTGTACTGCTGTCGCTGGGCCTGCTCGACGCCGCCCGGCCGCTGGCCGGCGATGCCTACTTCCGCGCCACCCTGCTGCTGCGGAGCGGCGACTACCCGGCGCTGTTTGCCGACATGGCCTTCCAGCTGCAGGCGCATCCCGACGACGCCTGGCTGCGCTTTGAAGCCGGCTGGTACGAACTGCTGGTTGGCGACGCCGCCCGTGGCCGCGAGCTGCTGGCCGCCGCCCATGCCGGCATTGCCGACGCCGAGCGTTACGCCATGCCCTATTGCAGCCCGGCGATCGAAATGGCCCATGCGCTGATGCAGCTCGGACGCCGTAGCGAGGCCCGGACGCTGGCCGACCAGTGTCAGCAGCGGCTGGCGCTGTCACGCCATCAGGGACTGGTAAACATCTCGGAGACCTATCTCGCCGCCCGGCTGGCGGCGCTGGACGGCAACACCGACGCGGCGCTGGACGAACTGGAAGCCGCCTACGCTCAGGGCTGGCGGGAATGGTGGAGCGCCCGCGACCCGCTGCTGGCGCCGGTCCGTGACCACCAGCGGGCGCGCGCCGTGTTTGCCGGCATCGACGCGGCACTGGCGGCGGAACGCGAGCGCGCCGCGCGCTGGCTGGCCAGCCTGCCACCGGCCAGCGCCGCCGCCCCCACCGCTTCACCCTGAAACCAAAGGCCCGCCATAAGAAGCGTGCACTCACTGACTGGTGATTGCCGGCCGGCACGGACAGGTCTTCGCCGCCGCCTGCGCGCGCCGGTTACGGGTTCCAGCCCGGATACAGATACCGGCGCGCTGGCTCCGGGACCGGTCGGCTGCAACCGCTCAGCGGCTGCGACCTCGCCATCCGGCCAGCAGCAGCAGACCCAGACCGATCAGGCCCAGCGCCCCCGGCGCCGGCACCTCGACGGCATGGATGCGCAGCAGTGCGGCGCTGGACTGGTAGCTGCGGTAATCGCCGGAGCTGCCGATCTGGCCGCAGTAGGTCACCGGCGGGTCGCCGGCATCGATGCAGAGTTTCGGGTCGAGGATGTTGCTGAAGGTGAAGAAGCTGGTACCGACCGGCGCCCACTGTTCGAACAGCAGCCGCACGGCGTAGTCGCCGGGCGTCATGTCCGCCGGCATCAGCAGTTCGGCGAGGGTGAAATCCAGACTTTCACCGACGAAATCCCAGCTGCGGCCATTGCCGGTGATCTGCCAGGTCAGCCGGAAAGTGGCGCCGGTCAGCGCGGTGATGATGTCGCCCTGCAGCACCAGCGGATCGCCGGCGAAGAACTCGTAATGGCATTCGGTGCGGAACAGGCCGGGAAACGGGTCGATGGTGATGGTGTTGAACCAGCAGTCGCCGGACGGCGTGGCGTGCACCGGCGGCATCAGGCTGTTGCGCCAGTAGCTGTCGAGCAGCGGCCCGCCGGTGTAGAGGATGCCGCTGACCGCCAGATAGTCATTACTGAGCAGATAGGTGGTTTCGTTGAACGAATCCTGACCGACGCTGCTGCCCGGCGAGCGGATGATGGCCGCCTCGCTGGCCGCGATGGACAGCGCCAGCAGCGGCAGGCAGCAGGCTGCCAGCGCCAGTGGTTTCCGGCTGGCGGGACGCGACCGGGGCTGGGGAGATTGCCGGATCGGCAGCGACGCGGCGGGCAGGGCGGCAGACGGGCAAAGCGGCGGCGACATGACGGCGTCCTTGTACGGGGCGCCGGCAGCGGCGCTGCAAGGATGTAGTGGCTGGCGGATTCTTTGTCCAACCGGCCGCCGCTCACCGTCAGCTGCCGCTATATGCAGCGCCGGCCATGCCGGCATTTGGTTATTGCAGGTGTCGGCGAGACGCGGGTGTCGGGGGCGAAGCGGGTGGCGGTGAGACGCGGGATGTTCGTGAGCAGCAGGTGTCCGGGCCGCGTCCCCGGCCCGGCGATGAAACGGCAGCCGGCCCGGCCTCAGCGCGCCGTGCCCGGCCGCACCCGCACCACACAGCGCGCCGCATCCAGACCCGGCACCTGCAGCGGCAGCACCTCGGCCTGCAGGCCGGCGGGCAGGGCCTGCATTTCCTCGACCGCACTCTGCGACTTCATCGCCAGCCACTCGCCGTCCGGCGCCAGCAGATGCCCGGACAGGCGCAGGAAATCGCCCAGATCGGCAAACGCGCGCGAGGTGATCTGCGCGTACTGGCCCTGATGCGCCTCGACCCGCGCCTGCACCGGCTCAATGTTGCCGATGCCGAGCTCATGGGCGATCTGGCGGATGAAGCGGATCTTCTTGCCGTTCGAATCCAGCGCCGTGACCCGGATATCCGGCCGGGCGATGGCCAGCGGCAGCGCCGGAAAACCCGGCCCGGTGCCGACATCGAGCAGCGTCGGCCCCTGCACATGCGGCAGCAGCGACAGCGAATCGAGGATGTGCAGGGTCAGCGCTTCGTCTTCACGGCGGATCGCGGTCAGGTTGTAGGCACTGTTCCACTTCATCAGCGCCGCCAGCACCGCCAGCAACTTCGCCTCGGCGCCGTCCGGCAGGCGCAGGTGCAGGGCTTCGACAGCAGCGTGCAGGGTGGCGGCAAGGGACATGGCGGACTCACGACGACAGCGGACAACAACGGGGCGCGACTATAGCGCAGGCGCTGGCGGCCGGGGATGCGGCCGGGGATGCGGCCGGGGATGCGGCCGGGGATGCGGCCGGGTGGCGGGGCGGGGGAGAGCCGGGCGCACCGGCGCCGGCTTGCTGCACGGTCCGGCGGTCGCGTCAGCATTGTGCAAGACAGGCTGCAGGTGGCACGTTAGCCTGCCGGCGCACGAATCCCGGCAACACGGTTCACTGCCACGGGGCGCCATGCCACCGTGATCCACCACACCGTGCCCAGTACAGCCATTCCCTGCCCTGCCATGCCGGCACCGGTTCGCCCTGCCCCGACACAAGGACGCCCCATGCACGCCACCACCCGTTTTGCCGCGCCGCTGCTCACGCTCGCTGGCGCGCTGATCTGCAGCACCGCGCAGGCCACCGAGCCGGGCCCGGGCGCGGTCTGGCAGGCACAGGCCTCGCCGGTCAGTGTCGAGCTGCGCGGCCTGTCGGTGGTCAGTGCCCGCGTCGCCTGGGCCAGCGGCGCCAAAGGCACGGTGCTGCGCACCCTTGATGGCGGGCAGAGCTGGCAGCAACTGCCGGTGATGGCTGCCCCGGATCAGGCGGTGACCGATCTCGATTTCCGCGACATCGAAGCTTTTGATGCCGACACGGCGCTGATCATGAGTGCCGGCCCCGGCAAGGCCTCGACGGTCTGGCGCACCGGCGATGGCGGGCGCAGCTGGCAGCGGCTGCTGGAGAACAGCGCCGAAACCGGTTTCTGGGACGCGCTGGCCTTCAGCGACCGCCAGCATGGCGTGCTGTTCGGCGATCCGGTCGACGGCCGCTTCCAGGTCTTTACCACCGCCGACGGCGGCCTGAGCTGGCAGCCGGTGCCGGCCGCCGGCATGCCGCTGGCGCTGGCCGGCGAGGGCGGTTTTGCCGCCAGCGGCAGCTGCGTGGCGGTGCAGGGCCGCGAGCGCATTGCCTTTGTCACCGGCGGCGCCGGGCAGTCGCGCGCCTTTGTGTCCACCGACGGCGGCCGCAGCTTCACCACCTACACCACGCCGGTGCCGGCCGGCGCGCCGCCCAAGGGCCTGTTCTCGGTGGTCTGGTCGCAGCCGGGCGAGCTGACCGCGGTCGGCGGCGACTACAAGCAGCCGCAACTGGCCGGCATCAACGCCGCGCGCTGGCGGGTCGGCGACGCCGGCTGGCAGCCGTTGCCGGCGGCACCGACCGGCTTCCTGTCCGATGTCACGCACGCGCCGGCGATGCAGATCGCGGTCGGCCTGGCCGGCACCGGCATCAGCACCGATGGCGGCCGGAACTGGCAGGCGCTCGATACCACACCGCTGAACGCGGTCGATTTCGCCGCCGATGGCGCCGGCTGGGCGGTCGGGCCGAAGGGGCTGATCCTGCGCTGGCAGCCGTCTGCGGCACCGGCCCGCTGAACAGTACGGTTGCGGTTGTCCAGGCCGCGGCGCCGGAGCCCTTGTTCAGCAGTGCTGCTTGTCAGCGGTTCAGCGCTCCGGCCGCGCAGGCGCTTTCCGACCCGCGGACTTGCTTTCCCGGCGCTTCGATCCAAAGCTCAGTGACGGCACCGGGCGCCTGATTGTTTGCAAACCGGTCCAGGGATGAATCGCGCCGCCGGCACGCGCCGGCGCTGCCAGACTGATTTTCATTCCGGCATTTTTTGAAATTCCGGTACGTGTTTTACGGCTCGTCGTGGATGTCAGGAGCCGCAGTTCCGGTCAGGGAGACTCCCATGTTTGTGCAGCGTATGTCCTTGCGCAGCCAGTTGCTGCTGCTCGTTCTCACTCCGGTTGTTGCCCTGCTGCTGGTCGGCGGGCTGGGCATCGGCGCCATGCGCACCGCTGTTCACGGTCTCGACACCGTTTATCGCGATCGGGTGGTGCCGATGCGCGACCTGAAACTGATCGCCGACGCCTACGCGGTGAGCATCGTCGATGCCAGCCACAAGGTGCGCGCCGGCACCTTCACGCCCGCACAGGGATTGCAGGAAGTTGAAACCGCCCTGCAGACCATCGCCAGTGCCATGCGCGCTTACAAGGCCACTTACCTTGTCCCCGATGAAGCGGCACTGGTGCGCGATTTCGAAGCCGCCGAACGGCGCGCCGCGCCGATGCTTGAACAACTGCGCCGCGTGCTGCGCGGCGCTGATCAGGCGGCGTTGGTGACGCTGGTGGAAACCGATCTTTATCCGGCCATTGATCCGCTGTCGGACATCGCGTCAAAGCTGATCACCCTGCAACTTGATGTCGCCAGGCAAACCTACGACGAAAACCAGCAAAGCTATCAGTGGCTGTCGAGCGGTCTGCTGCTCGGCCTGCCGCTGATCATCGCCGCCATCGGCCTGCTCGGTTTCTGGGTGCAACGTCTGGTGCGGGCACGGCTCGGTGGCGAACCGGCCTATGCCCGCGATGTCGTACTGGCGGTGGCTCGCGGCGATCTGACCCTCGACATCAGCAAACGCGATGACGACGAAAGCAGCCTGCTCGCCGCCATGCACGCAATGCAGTACAGCCTCGCGGCGTTGATCGGCGGCATGAAATGGCAGATCAGCAATGTCTCGCACACCGCCGGCGATCTGAACAGCGCCTCGGCCACCATCGCTGCCAGCGCCGTGCAGCATTCTGAAGATGCCACGGCGATGACCGCGTCCATCGAAGAACTGAACGTCGCCATCAACAGCATTGCCCAGAGCGGCCAGGAGGTCAGTCACAGTGCGCAACGTGCCGGCCAGGTGGCGCGCGACAGCAGCGGTGCAGTCAGTGGCGTGATCACGGCGATGGAAAAAGTCAGCGCATCGGTGGACGCCACGGTCAACGAAGTGGAATTGCTGGCCCGGCAATCGGATCAGATCAATGAAGTGGTCAATGTCATCCGCAGCATCGCCCAGCAAACCAATCTGCTGGCGCTGAATGCCGCCATCGAAGCCGCACGCGCCGGCGAAAGCGGGCGCGGATTCTCCGTGGTCGCCGACGAAGTGCGCGCCCTTGCGGCCCGCACCACACGCTCGACTGAAGAAATAGCCCAGATGGTCGCCGACAACCACGCGCGCGTGAACGCCGTGATCAATCACATCCGCGGCGGCGCCGACCAAACCGCAGCGATCACTGAAGCTGCTGGCGAAGCGCGGCAATTGATGCAGTCCGTGGTCAACGAGGTCGCCACTGCCGAACAGCGCATCATCGAAATTGTCGACACCCTGAATGCCGTGCGCGAAAGCAGCGATCTGGTCGCCGCGCGCATCAGCGGTTTCGTGCAGGGCATCGAGGAAAGCTCGTCGATGGCCGCACAAGTTGCCGGCGCTGCCGGCAACCTCAATGAACTCGCGGAAACCCTGCAGGAATCCATGCAGGTTTTCACCGTCTCCGCCGCCCGTATCAGCCCGGAAGCATTCAAGGATGTGCGCAGGAGTCTGGCGAAATTGCAGAACGGCGGTGCGCCGGCCGTGAATGGATTGAAACTGGCATCGGCCTAGCGATGGCAGTCGCAGCAGCGATGGCTATTTTTCTTGCCAGCAATCTGAATGATTCGCGGACTGCCTGACAGCTTTGATAAACCTGTCATTCCGGAAACGGCCATGCCGTTATCCGGAATCTCCGGCGACCGTGAACCCGACTCATTTTGCGTCGCGAGAAAATTTTTTCCTGCCGCAAAATGATTGTGCGGGATACAGCACATCAATTACGGCGATTGCCGCTCCCTGTTTTCGCCGCCCGGCGCCAGTTGCTGCCACCAGCGCGCAAACGCGGCGTCGTGTTGCGTGCCGAGTTCGCTGAGTGACTGGCGGTAATCGGCGAAGCGTTTTTCGCGCAGCAATTGGCGCCAGCGCTGGAACAATTCCGGTTGCTGTTCGATCAGGTAGCGGGCGGCGAGGTAGCCGAGTTTGTAGACGCGGTCGCTGTCCCAGGGCGTGACCGGCGTGTGCAGGATTTGCGACAGCGGCAGTTGCCGTTGTTGCTGCGTGGTCAGTGCCTCGTCGTTGTGCGCGCCTTTGGCGAAATATTCGGCGACGCCTTCCTGCCACCAGACCAGCGGCCAGGGCAATGTGTCGTCGTAGTTGCCGGCGAGATTGAAGCGCGCATCGAGGTAGTGCACGTATTCGTGTTCGAGATTCCAGATCACGAATTGCGGCCGCAGCCAGTCGGCTTCGTGGCTGATGAAACGCGCCTGGTTGCCGTCCTGTTCCGGTTTGCCTTCCAGATACATGCCGCCGTTGTTGGTGCTGATCTTGTACAGCGCGGTGGCGTAGATGTCGTATTCGCTCCAGTCGTCGAACACCACCACTTCCAGCGCATGATTGCGATCACCGGGCAGTGCGGCGCCACCGGTGTGCAGGCGTTCATGGAATTGCGCTTCGATGGGCAGCAGTTTGGCGCAGGCCTCGGTGAGTTGGCCGGCGTTCATTTCCTGGGCACGGATCACCAGCGTGTCGGCGCAGACGTGACGGATCGGCAGCGCGCGTTGCTGGATTTGCGCAAACGCATTGCAACTGCCGATCGCGGCGCAGTGTTGTGGCGCGCGCTGATCAGCAATGTCGAGCGCGCGTGCCCAGGCCTTGTCGGCGTGACGGCGCCAGCGCTGTGCGTGTTCTGCGAACGGGTTTTCTGCTGACAGTTTTTCTGTGGACGGGCTTTCGGCCGATAACGATGACGCCGTGGCGTTTGCCGTTGTGGTGATTGCCGTTGTGGTGATTGCCGTCTTTTCCGCAGCAAGCGCTGGCGAGATGTTGTTCTCCGGCGCGGCGCCATCGGCCGTCAGCGCCGCGAGTCGCGCCTGCAGGCGCGGCAGCAGATCGGCGTGCAGCGCGTCGCGATCCAGATAGCCGGCGAGCAGGGCCAGGGCGTTGCCGAGCAGCAGGCCTTCGTCGCTGGCGTAGTGGCCGTGCCGGCGTTGCAGCTGCGCATCGAGTGCGGCGATGAGCGCGGCGGCGTCGGCATCGGCCGGTGCCAGCTGGGCATCGAGCTGGCCGGACTGGATGAGCTGCTGGGCGGCGAGCAGGCGGCGCCGGCCGGCCGGGGTCGCCAGCGCCGTGTCGTCGGCGAGGATGGCCAGCAACACCGGCGTCAGTCGCGGCGACAGCCGGGCGGCGTCGGCGATCAGCAGCAGGTCTGCGGTAGTCGTCAGCGCTTTTTCCGCGACCGACGTGTCACCGGCCGGGACCGCGCCGGCGGCGTCCGGTTCGCGCATCAGCCGCGCCTGCAGCGCCGGCCAGAGCACATCGGGCACCACCAGCGGCAGGCCGGCGCGGTGGCGGGCGTAGAAACCGGCGCGCAGCAGGGCCAGCGCGACGGCTTCGTCGTCGGCGCCCTTGCCGGCGGGTTTGGCAGCTGCCAGCCGGCGGGCGTAGTGCGCCAGCGCCTGATGGTGGAACAGGCGCACAGTGGCGCCGGCGTCGGCGCGGAACAGGCGGGCACGGCAGTCGGCAGCGGCGGCACCGGACAGGGTCTGGCGCAGCGTCTGCCAGCGCTGTGCATCCGGCTGCGCGGACAGCGTCGCCGGGTCGCAGGCTGGCGCGGCGGGCGGCGGGGTCGCAGTACGGGCGGCGCGCGGGTAGAGCAGCGGCTTGCCGAAACTGCGCACATCCTCGGCGCCGCTGGCTGCGGGGTCGCGGCTGTGCAGGCCCACCGGCGACCACGCCGGGTTCGCTGCCGTTTCCGCCGCAGTGACCGCCGCTGGCTGGAGCAGGCCGCCGGCCAGCAGTACGGCAGCACACAGGGTCAGGAGGCCGGGTTGTGCAGGGGATGCTGAAACACGTGCCGAAGCACGTGACGACAGGTGGCGGACAGGACGTGCGGGGACAGGCATGGTCAGACTCGACTGGCTCGGCGGAACGCGGCGGCGCGCGGCAGGGAAGCGGGCAACTTAGGCAGCGCGACGGCGGGCGTCTTGTGCAATTTCCGCGCGCCGGCCGTTGACGACAGCGCAGGCCAAAGCCCGGCGCAGCCGCTAAGCTTGCACTCCGGCCGCAGATGCCGGCCCTGTTTTGCAAGGAAGGCCCTACGCCGATGTCGCTGGCGCTCGACTCCTCACTGCTGCTGGACCCCTTGCTGGCCCGCGCCGAACAGCTGTGGCTGGCCGCCGGCGGCGAGGCCGGCCTGTGGCCGCAACAGCGTGCCCGCTGGCTGGCCCAGGCCTGGTCGCAATGGCTGGCCCAGCAGGCGGATCTGTCCGCCGAAGCCCGCCGGGCGCTGCAGCTGTCCACCGATCTGCTGCTCGCCGATGCTGCCGCCGGCCACGAACCCTGGGCCCAGCCCGACCGGCCGCTGCGCGCGCTGATTGAGCACGCCGCCGGCCTGCTGCGCGGCTTCGATGTGCGCAGCGGGCGGCGCGTGGAACAACTGCCGCAGCGCATCCACGAGCTGCTCGCCAACGCCGTCCAGCTGCGCGATCTGAGCGGCGCCGCTGCCGGCCTGTCGGCGCTGGCGCGGGAGCTGGCCGCCGAAGTCCGGCCCATTGAACAGCAACTGGTGCAGAAGGATCGCGACCAGCGCCGGCGCGAGGACGCTGCCAAACACACCGCCCGCCTGCTCGACGAGCACATCGGCATCCGGCCGCTGCCGGCATTCGCCCGGCGCTATTTCGACGGCGAGCTGCGCAAGCTGATGCAGATCCTGCATGTCCAGGGCGAGGCGCGGGCCGCCGATCTGGCGCTGCTGACCGGCGCCCTCGACCACCTGTTGTGGGCGCTCACCGAGGCCGATGCCGACAGCCTGAAGCGCGAGTACGGCGCGCGCGTCGCGCTGCCGCAGGCGACACTGCTCGAACTGATGGCCGGCGTGCAGGACAGCGCCCGGCCCAGCGAGCTGTTTTTTGCTGCCCTCGAGGAACACCTGTTCGCCATCATCAGCGGCCACAAGCCGGCCGACGACGACACCTGGCTGCCGCAGGGCGACGACAGCGACGCCGGCAGCTGGACGCTGGCCAGCGACGCCAGCCTGCGCGCCCGCGCGCTGCGCGTCGGCGACTGGCTGGAGCTGGCCACCGACGCCGGCCCGGTGCGCGCCCGCTTGCTGGACAAGGATCTGCACCGCGGTATCTACCTGTACGCCAACCTGTCCGGGCTGCGCGTCGCCCGCTACACGCAGGCCGAGATGGTCGAGCGGCTGGAGCAGGGTCAGGCGCGCATCCTCGACAGCCGGCCGCTGTTCATTGCCTGTCAGGGCGCGCTGGTCGAGGCCATCGAAAACCGCATCCTGCGCCTGCAGGAAGAGGCGCTGGCGCGTGCCGAAGCGGCCAAACAGGCCGAGGCCGAACGCCTGCGCGCCGAACTGGCCAAGGCCCAGGCCCACCTCGCCGCCGAGCGTGCCCGTCGTCAGGCCGAGCTGAAAGCCCGCGCCGAGGCCGAAGCCCGCGCCCGGCTGATCGACGACTGCAAACGCGAATGCGCCAAACTGCAGTCCGGCGCCTGGGTCTCGGTGCAGCAGGACGGCGGCTGGCTGCGCGCGCAGCTGGCCGTGGTGCTGGCGCGCAGCGGCGAGCGGCTGTTTGTCGATGACGGCGGCCGGAAAGTGCTGCAGGCCGACCTCGACCGGCTGGCCTGCCTGCTCGCCGACCAGCAACTGCGCATCAGCGATCACGGCAAGGCGCTGGACGAAACCCTGCGCCAGATGGTGCAGGACCGGCGCCAGCATCTGGAAGCGCAGGGCCGGCCATGAGCGGAAGCGTCACGGTACAGCCACACGCCCGGCCACACGTACAGCCACACACCAACAACAGCGGTACGACACACCACAGCGGAAACACCAGCGATGACCCAGAACTCCGACAACCGACGCCGTGAACCGCGCCTGGCCCTGCGCCGCCGGGCCTACATCCGCGTCCTGCTCGGCAGCGGCACCGCCCTCGGCACCGTCACCGAAGACATTTCCGCCAGCGGCTTCTCGGCGCTGTTCGACCGCGCCATCGACGCCGGCGTGATCCTGCACGTGGTCATCGAACAGGGCGAACCGCCCCAGCGCTACCTGCTCGCCGCCGAAGTGCGCTGGTGCCGCCCCGACACCGGCCAGTTTCGCGCCGGCTTCGCTCTGCTCGACGCCGAAGGCAGCGACTTCGCCCGCTGGCAGGAAGCCCAGCCGGACGAGCCCGAACAAGACTGAACCAATGGCACGATACGCGCGCCGCCGGAGATTCCGGATCACGGCTGCGCCGTGTCCGGAATGACAGGCTCAGGTCAGGGAAAAACACTCTGTCATTCCGGACGCCGCCACGCGGCGATCCGGAATCCCCGGCAGAAAACGCAAGACTGCTCATCGCCCGCTGTGCGGCCGGATTCATCCGGCCGCAGTGTCGCGCATCAACACCGGCCATGCCGGCTGTGTCGGACGAGCGGAGGCATGGCCGAATGAATTCGGCACCACAAGAGAACCCGCCATTGCGTGTCCTGATCCTCTGGACCGCCGCTGCCGGCGATCTCAGCGACGCGGCTGGCGCAGTTGTTGTTCCAGGCGCTGCACCTGCGCGCGCAGGGTGTTGTTGGCTTCCGATTCCGAACGCAGCCGGCCCATGGCGCGGTTGAAACGTTCCTTGGCTTCCTGCAGCTGGTGCTCCTGCATCTGGATGCACATGTTCAGATCGCGCTCGGCCTGCTGGTAATGCTTAATCTGCCGCTGCTGGGCATCCATCATGGCCGAGATGTTGTCGCTGAGTTTCTCGCCACGGATTTTTTCCCGCAGCCGGGAAATTTCCATTTCCTGTTCGCGGATCAGTTCGCGCATTTTCGCCATGTCGTCGCTGAATGACGCGGCGTTGTCCGCTTCCGCTTCGTATTCGCGGCTGGCCGCTTCCAGCTGCTGCCATTCGTCGAGCGCGGCCTGATTCATTTCCGGTACGGGCGTCACAACTTCAACCAGCTCGACCACCGGTGCCGGTGCCGGCGCAGCCGCCTGTATCTGCAGTAGCTGGACCTGCTGTTCCTGCTCCAGCTTGGCGCGCAGTTTTTCCTCAATGCCCTTGCGGTAATCATCACTGCGCATGTGCTGCACATAGCGCATCAGCGCTTTCACCTGCATCAGCACACCGTTCTGCAGGTTGTGATTGCTGCGCACGGTAAAGATGACCAGCAGCAGCAACACGACGGCAATGAAAATGCCTTCGGCGATCAGAAAGGTGGTGAGGTCCTCTACCTGCATGGCGTACATCGAGACAGCGTGAAGTGGGCGCAGCATAACCGAGCCGGCGCGCGCTGCGTACCGCTCCGGCGGAGGAGCCGGCGCGGCTGACTATACTTCGGGCCCGATCGGCGGACGGCAGCCGCGCATGACCCCTTCGCGCAATCCCGGACCATCCGGCACCGGCCGCGTGCACAGCCGCCGCCTGCGCGTACCGGCAGCAGGGGCCGATGCATGCGGCAGAATGCTTTTACTGCGAATGCTGGTGCTGCGAATGCTTGTGCTGCGGATGATGAACCCGCTGTTGATCACGCTGGCGATGTTGCTGACCGTCGTCCTGTCCTGTCCGGTTCAGGCCAGCGACGCACCGGCCCGACACACACCGGTCCAACACACATCGGCACAACACGCACCGACCCAACGCACACCAGCACAACACGCAGCGGCAAACGACAGTGCCGCCGCGACACAATTGTCGTTCGCCACCTTCGAACACGCCGAAGCGCTGGTGATACCCATGACCCGCGTGCTGGAAGACGCCTACCGGCCACTCGGCATCAGCATCCGCGTCACCCGTCTGCCGCTGACCCGCTCGCTGGTCGAAGCCAATGCCGGGCAATATGACGCCGATCTCGGCCGCATTGCCTACAACGCCAGCGAGGCGCCCAACCTGCGTCTGGTCCCGACCGCCATCGGCACACTTGATTACCGCGCCTACATGCTGCGCGATCGCGCTGATACGCGTTACGCCAGCTGGTCCGCACTGAAAACCTCCGGCCTGCGCATCGGCAGCCGGCTCGGTGCACGCACACCGGATCACCACCTGGGCGCCGCGATCAGCGTGCGCACACCCACGCATGACGCGCTGCTGAAAATGCTGCTCAGTGCGCGTATCGATGTACTGATAGGCACCGCCGCCACCACCCGCGCAACACTCGCACAATGGCAGGCGCGCGATGCGCAGGCGGTGGCACAGGTGGTCGAACTGCAACCCTCACTCGGCCTCGTGACCATGCATCATCTGTTGCATCAGCGACACAGCGCACTGATCGCGCCGCTGGATACCGAACTGAAAAAAATGCAGGCGCTAGGCCGCATCGAACAGATCTGGCGTGAAAGTGCGGAGCAGGAACTGGAAACGCGTTGATGCCGCGCGCGCAGCAATTTCCTGCTGGGTCAGAACAAAGGGAAAAATGCGAACTGGCGGCACTCAGGAAAACCGGATGGCATCCGCCGGCACCGCGCGCGCGCGCGGACCAAAACTGCTGATGTTGCTGAGCGTGACATTGTGGTGGGCGCTGATCTGCGCCGCGCTGAGCACACCGTTGTCCACCGTGGAGTGGCCGTCGGCGATCAGCGTCACCGGATAGCCCAGCGCCAGCGCACGACGAGTGGTGGTATCGACGCAGAAATCACTCTGCAATCCGCCGATCACCAGATGATCCACGCCGCGCTCACGCAGCAGGGCCTCCAGCGCAGTGCGATGAAATGCATCGGTTGCTGTTTTCGCCACGCGCACATCGCTGTCCGCACAATGCAGTGACGGCGCCAGCTGCCAGCCGGCACTGTCACGCGCCAGCAAGCCATCAGCCGATTCGTGCTGGATCAGCAACACCGGCAAGGACGCAGCGCGTGCCCGGCCGGTAACCAGATTGATGCGCTCGATAACACGCGCCACATCAAATGCCGCATGCTCACCGCTGCACAAACCCTGCTGCACATCAATCACCAACACTGCCGTGTTCACGTTTGCATCCCCGTGCGGTTCGGATGGCGCGCACCATAGCAATCAGGGCGTCAGCTGCACCAGAGCAAGTTGCACTTTGATGTTCTCCGCGCAAGGGTGAATGGCAAGGCTGAATTGGGAGATTGTGTTTTGCCAGCCGGTAGCTACCCCGCCAGCTTTTTACACCCGAACCGGCGCAGGCCTTCACACTCCGGCTTGTTCAACCGCCGTGATTTGCCGGCACGGCGGATACTTCGCCGGTGTTACGGGTCGGCGGGATCTTGCAGTCGCCGCCGGGCGGATGCGCCTGCAGTGTCTGGCGCACGGCGATCTGCATTTGCTGCTGATGCGCGGCGCTGACCGGAATATCGGTGAACGCCGGCAATGGCGGCAGGCCTTCATTGATCACGGCAAACAGGCTCATCGCCGTCAGCAGACTGCCAGCCGGGCTGGCGTGATTGCCGTCCTCCGCGTGCAGACGCAGATCCGGCACCTGGCGCTGCAGTTGTTGCCAGCCGAGGCCCACCGGCACCACGCAGGCCGGTTCTTTTGCGGCAATTTTCTGGTGCAGCTCATGAATGCGCGCCGCTTCCTCATCGTGACCGGCACGCGCCCATTCGGGAAACATCAGGCCCCTGGCGCCATGCTCACGAATTTTTCGCAGCCACTGTTCGGCCGGCAGCGTCGGATAGCGGTAGCGGCCGGTTGTGCTGTATTTCTGCGCCTGCAGGATCACATGCGTCCACTGGCCATCAGCAAAGATCTTGCGCGTGCGCGGATTGGCGTAATGATCATCCAGAAAGCCATAGTCCGTCGCCCGCACCACTTTCACCGGCACGCCCGGATGCTGCAGCTTCAGCATCGCTTCCAGCATCTGCGGCAAATAGTTTGCCGCGCTGTGGCTGTTGCCGATCAGCAGCACTTCGTAGCGTTTCTCCGCTGGCTCCGGCGTTGCTGCCAGCGCACTGCCAGCCCATAGCAACATGACAAATGTCAGGACTGACCACGGTAAGGCATTGCGCATTCCGGCATGCTCCGTCACTTACTGGACTGCCAACAGACTTGACCATCCTTCAGTAAATAACCAGCGTGAAAACGCACACTTCCGCAGCAAGTCACCGCCGATGGCGCCAGGCATGATCGGCAATCGACGGCGGGGCGGATGGCGTCACGTGCCGCCGATAGTTTGTCAGGCAATTGCTGACGTCTGTTGAGACTGCGATGCCGCCTGCATCGAGATCAGAATAAAGATGCGCGCAGAAATACTGCACCCGTCACCGGCGGACCGACCAGTACGACCGCGAACAAGCGGGATTGCTATTGATTCGAAATATTAGTCCGGCCCTTCATAGCAGATTCAGGAAAACGTTCGCCGTACAGCGATCTGATACTGCAATTTCACAACCCGCAGCTACGCTCGAAGCGTTCCGGTTTTTTGATTGTTGCGACACACATCAATTACGCATCACTCGCGTATCAGATGTGCGGGCAAGCGCTGTCATCAATGCAGTCCATGGAACACCTTGCGTCACACCACGCATAGTCCTCTCACGCAAAAGGAAATTCGCGCCATGATCAACGCCATTCTGAAAGCCGGTGAAAATCCCATCATCGACCCGTCCAGCATCAACGCGGCAACGCAGGCCTCCACCACAGCCGCTACCGTTATCCAGAGCTATGTTTCCACCGTGCTCAATCAGGCCGACCTGTCGCTGCCGGATGTGTTGCCGAATCTTCCTGATCACCAGAAAAATGCCCGCACTCACGCCACCAACTGGCGCGATACCGTGCAACCGAAAATGATCAGCACCAACACCGACATCGTCGATTTTTCCAACACGTTCGCAACGTATTTTGATCCGCTGGCGCAATTGGCCACACAGATCCAGCAGAACCCGCAGGATCAGCAGGCTATCGCCGCGTTCAAAACCGGGCTGCAACAACTGCAGGCGATTGTCACCAGCAAGCAAACAGCGGCGCAGAATGTGGTGACGCTGCTGTCCGGCTTCACCAATGATCTCGGCGCCGATGCCCGCGATTTCGCCGGTGACTTCCAGAAAGCCGAAGCGACGCTGGCCGGCAAGGATGGTCAAATCGCCGCGCTCGGCAAGCAAATCGACGCCATCCACGATGCCATGAACAAGGATCTGGCGATGATCGCCGGCGGATCGGTGGCGGCCGTGGTCGGTGCGCTGATGATTGTTGTTGGCGCGCTGGCGGAAATTGAAACCGCTGGCGCGAGCACGGCCCTGATTATCGGCGGTCTGGCTGTGGTCGGTGCCGGTGCTGGCGTGGCCATCGCTGCGGGTGTTGATTACTCCAAGCAGACCTCGGCACTGGGCTCGGCCATCACCACGCAGAAAACCCTGCAACTGCAGTACGCTGCCACCAAGCAGGTCAACAACATTGTCCAGAACCTGTCGTCGCAGGCTTCGGCGGCGCTCACCGCAGCCGGCGCGCTGCTGAAAGGCTGGCAAACGCTTGGTGCGCAATTCACCGAGTTCCTTACCGCACTGGATCGTGCACAACCGGATCTCGGTTACTTCCTGCTGGCCCAGCTCAATGCCGCGAAAAAAGACTGGGATGATCTCGGCGCCTACGCGACCAAACTGCTGGCGTTCGGCCAGATCAGCACGCAAAACGGTCCGACCAATGCAGCCGGCCAATTGCAGGCCGTGCATCACATCAGCAGCCTGAAAGCTGCACGCAAGATCGCTGCGTAAATCCATCAAACCGGCACACACCGGTTCCGCCGCGTGCTGGATCGGTGTGCCGCTTCATTGCCAGAGGAGGGTATCCATGGCCAGCCTACAAGCCCGCGCCAGCAGCCAGAATTTGCCGCTGACCCTGGCCGCGCAGCAAAGCGTTTACAACATGATGCAAGCCACTGCCCAGCAAATGCTCGGCTTGCCATCGATCAGCAGTTCACCGATCAGTGATCTGCCGGCACACATCGTCATGGTCAAGAATGATGCGCAATGGTTTATCGGCGCACTCAGCCAACAGATCAACACCTGGGTCAGTACGCTGAGTGCCTTCGGCAATACGCTGAACACGGCGGCGGATCGCGCGCTGACCGTGTTGCAGGGCGGAGATGCCAGTGCCGTCACACAGGCGCAGCAGATCATGCAGCCGGTGCTGTCGCAGGGTGGCAGCGTCAGCAGCGCCCTGCAGGCGTTCAATAGCAGCCTCGGCGATTACAACAATCGCATTGCTGCCGACAACCGCAATTTCGCCAATGATCAACAGCAGGCCCAACAATTGCTCGCCGCTGATCAGGCGCAACTGGCCGCGCTCAACGCCCAGTACAACGCCCTGCAGCAGGAGCTGGCCGACAAACGCCGCACCGAGATCATTGTCGGCATTTTTACCTTTGGTATTGGCGCCGCGATCATGGAACTGACCGGCTATATCGAGAGCACCGAACACGACATTGCCAATGCCCAGCAACAAACCGCGATCCTGCAACAGCAAATGGCACAACTTGGCGCCTGTTACAGCCTGTTGCGCAGCTTTGCCAATGGCAGCGCCATTCTGTCCGGACTCACCGCCAACATGCAGACCGAATGGCAAACACTGAACGCGAGTTTGCAGGAAATCGTCGGCCATCCGGTGCCGGCTGATTTTCTCAAGGCCAACATTCTCGCCATTCTCAAGGACTGGCAGCAGGTCGCCGATCAGTTGGCGCAAATGCACGCCTGACTCTCGACAATGCACGTCCCGACAGAGTCAATCACGACAAAGCGACTTCCTTGAAAAGGAGAACCATCATGACAGCCGCCGCACTGCGCGCGATCACCTCCGATAATTTGTTCGCGCCACCCAGCTCGTTCGCCACTGGCATACAAGGCCTCGGCGCCGCATCCATCGTCCTGCAAACCTATGCGCAAAGTCTGGTCGCGCAGCCGGATATCAAACTCGACATCCTGCCGACGCTGCCCGCTGATCAAAAGCGCGCCCGCGACGCTGCCAGCAACTGGCTGAACAGCGTCAATCCGGCGTCATTGCAGGGACTGGTCAGCCTGAAAGCCTTCGCCAACCAGTTCACCAGTTACAGCGATGTGCTGTTGCCGGTGGCGCGTGCCATCGACAACGGCGATCGCTCGCAACTGCCGCGCCTGATCCAGGGCCTGCAACAACTGCAGGCGACGGCCAGCGCCTGTCAGCAGTCGGCCGCGCAACTGGTTGACGATGCCGACACCTTTGCCGTGCGCGCCCGCGCCGACAATGCCGCGTTCACCGCCGCGGAAAAAGTGGTGGCCAGCAAAATCGAAGGCGACAAAGGCGAGATCGCCAAGATGCGCGCCGAGCTGGCTGACATGAACCGGAAAATGGATGCCGACATCACCCAGATCGCCGTCGGCGCCGTCGGCGATATCGCCGGCATTGCGCTGATCATCGTCGGTGTGGTCGGCAGCTTTGCAACCGAGGGCATGGCGGTAACGCTGGTTGGCGCCGGCATTGCACTGGTGGCCGGCGGCACCACCGCCATCGCCACCGCCGCCACCGATCTCAACGGCCTGCAACACCAGTACGCGGAAACGCTGACCGATACCGTCAAGCTGGAACTGCAAGTCGCCGCTTTCGACACACTGGCCCACCAGATCAACGCCCACGCCAGCCAATCCGGCGACGCCGTCGCTGCCTGCCAAAACCTGTCCTCGGCCTGGACCAGCCTGGCCGGCAACCTGCAAACGCTGATCCGCGATCTGCAAAAAGACGTGCCCGGCTTCCTCGCCATGCGCCTGCAAACCGCCAGCCAGCAATGGCAACAAGTCGGCCAGCAGGTCGATCAGGTGCTGAGCCTCGGCAACCTGCCGTTCAAACAAGTACCGGCGTTGACGCTGGTAAAAAGCTGAGGGCATTGCTGTCGTTGACGGCGTGCCAGGAAAGAGACACCGCGCGGGCCATTGGTCCGCGCGGTGTTTTTCTTATGTGATTTCAACTCAACCCTGTTTGCGCTTGCGAAATTTGTGTGGCTGCCTGTGTTACTGACAACACGCCACCACGCTGATACGCCCATAACCGGAACGGTAATTTTGCCCACGGCGTGGCGACGCGGCTCTGACTAGCATGCATCCACGATTCTTTTCCGGATGTCCGCCATGCCCGTTTGCCCGCGCAGGTCGGTTGCGGTGTTGCTCGCTTTTGCGGTGATGGCCTGCGGTGGCGGTTCCGGCGGCGATAGCACCGGCTCCGCGAGTCCTCCTCCCGATAGCGGTCCGCCAGCGGTTGTCCTGCGACCGGCACCTTTGCCTGACAACCGGGGCAAAACGCCGATGTCGGTGCTCTGGTTCGGCAACAGCCACACGGCCGGTCAAGGCCTGCCGGATTTGGTGCGACAGTTGCTCGCGGCCGGTGCCGGCATTGATGCGCGGATGCACGTCGCGGCCAGTGGTGCTTACCTTGATGAGCGCTGGAACAGTGCCGAGGATCACCGCCTGCTGCAAAGCCAGCCATGGACTGCGCTGATCCTGCAGGCGCAGAAATATTCGACCACCGGCCAGAACAGCTATCCGACACTGGGCACCGAAAACTGGATCGCGCTGGCAAAAATGCAGCAGACCATGCCGGTGCTGTATCCCGAACATCCGCGCGCCGGCAATGCGGAAGAGGGACAGCGCGTGTTCCAGCTGCATCAGGGCATCGCCACGCGGCAAAGTGCCTGCGTCGCGCCCATCGGTCCGGTTTGGGATCACGTGTTGCAGGCGGACGGGGCACCGGTTCTGCACCATCCGGACGGCAATCACGCCAATGCGTATGGCGCGCTGCTCACGGCCTATGTCTTTTACGAAATCCTGAGCGGCAAACCGGCCACTGCCGTGCCCGATCTGGCATCGCTACCAGTGCCAGTCGGCAGCCAGCGGATGCTGCGTGAAGCGGCCAGCCGGTTGCTGGCGATCTATCCTGCCTGTCCGTTCTGAACAGATCTTGCACACCGGCTGGCATCGTTTCGAACGTAGAACGTGTCCGCGTGCCATTTTTCTTGCGGAATTTGAACCCGACCCTAATTCACCCTTTGCTAATTCACCCTTTGTGCAAGCACTTGTCCGCCTGACCGCTGTTTCGATGTTCGCCGCTCTGTTGTCAGCCTGCTTCTCCCACAACGCCCATATTCGCGGTGGTCGTTCCAGCAGCCTGGTCGGATTCCTCTATCCAAAAGGCGAACAACCGCCGGCGCCGGGACAAGAGTTGCCGGTGCTCAGATCTTTGCTTCGAGAGCTTCCGAAAACATCACTCTGTCTATCCCCCAGTAGTCGAACAAGCAGAAAAGCGTACTACGAAGCTCGATGCTCGCGGCACCATGAGAGCCAAACTCCCTTGCCATAGCCAGTTGCTCAAACTCCTTGGCGACAGTGAATAAAGTCCGAGCAACATCATTCTTTGAGAAGAAGTCTCCCAAAATCGAAGTATTCAATTGGGACAATTGACTCTGAACGCTTGCTCTCACTTGTCGGGAAATAGCTAGCCCATCGTTTGCATGTTCTTCGACCAGCCCCATTGCGACATTCAATACTTTCTTCAAACCCGAACTGCCTCTGGATCCATACGTAAACCCATCCTTCATTAGTGAACTGCGATCAGACTGCTCGTGGAATGAAAGCTCCTTCATGCAGTAGTCAACTGCTATGGCAATGAACGAGCACACCAGATAAAGACACCTGAGAGCTGTTTCGCGCTGGGTTGCCTTGGTGATGAATTGCTCTGCAAAGAATTTCCCCTGACCAAGCCATTCGTTACAGCTGTCGAACGAAAGCGATTTGGCCAGTAGACTCTTAGAGTGAACTATTCGCCCTCGCCAGTCACCGTCCAATTTGCTCAATGAATATTCGTTTATCCTAGAAAAAAACTCTTCGTCCGAAAGTCTCGTCGCATTTGGGTCATCTGAATTGGCAAGCCTCCCGAGGAAGCTGCCATCGAGAACGAGCACACCAAGATCTCGACCAAAATCTTTGACTTCTTGACGCCTCTCTGTGGTCGCAACGATTGCATTTGTCGCTTTCGTTGCGATCCGCAATCCCTGCACCCAGAAGATGCGTTCTATGGCCTGAGGGGTCTTCTTGTTCTTGGCATCAACCAAGGCAATTTCGCGCGACACGGAAGACGTTCGGCTGTAGAGCCACAGATCAATATCCGTGACATCAAAACCCTCGTACACGAACGGAACGCCGCGAACAACGTAATACCCGGCCTTAAGGAAAAAGCTGCGTAGCAGCTCTTCCATCTTCGGCCCCTTGGACAAGGCTTGTTGACTTTTGCTCACAGCCCACCCCCTGTCCGAAGGATGGAGAGCATATCGTTCGTCGCTTTCGGGCTCATCTTGGTTTGGGTCCTCCGAACCTTTTCACGATTGTGCTCAGGGCCGTTGAATGTGGTAACTGCAGCGGTTGGTAGCGCGTTCAGAGAATGCTCGCTGACATCCCCTTGTTGAATCGCTTGGAGAGCCAGTTCACCAACTTCTTTCTTCAGAAGGCGAAGCATCGGGCCGATACGCCCCTTCTTGGTTCCTTGCTTTACTTCGACCACTCCCTTCAATTCGAGCACTTTGTAGTCTTCAGCAATTGCCCGAACCGGACCAACGCTTTCGCCCCGCACCAAAGCACCTAGCAAAGCTTCGACCATCTGAATTTGCCCACGCGCGTAGCTGCTTTTTGTCATGCCGTAGGTGACGGAGCTTACAAAGGCTTTCGCAAGGTCGAAAGCATCATCAACCATCGAATTGCTGTACTTGGAGAACGCCGACGGCAAGGTCAGAAACCCAACATCTTCTGTTGAGTTACTGACAACACTAATGTCAAATAGGCCGATCGCCGTCACCTTCTGGAAGAGAGCATCACCCAGAAGCGACTTTGCTTTGTCGGCACTAACACATGCTTGCCTCCGCAATAATTCGGTAAGTTCATTGAGCTTGGCCTGCTCTGCCGCGCTCAACGAATCTAGGACAGTCTTGATCTTTTCAGTGGTATCACGTCGAAATAGGTTGCCGTTGAATAGCAGCGTCTGGTTCCCACCTAGTTTCTCAGCGTCGACAAAGCCAATCTGCTCGGCCTCTGAGAATAGCTGGCTTAGATCGGCGGCAGCCAGCTTGTACGTATCAGCTAGATCGCTGGCGACATCGTTTGCGAGAATCGGCGCTACTGAGGCGCGCTCTGCGAGCGCGATTGAAGCGACCTCGTTAGCAGCTGGCGTGAGCGAATCGAACAGGTCAGAAGTGTGCTGCAACGCCGTGGCGGTTGTCACGCCAAGCACCGCGACTCCGCCCGATGATTTGTCGATGAGTTTCTGCTGCTGCAACACTTCAATAAGCTTTGGAAGCTCAAATGTTACATTGATGTTGGATGCCTTCGCCAAAGCGTCCAGCCTATCATTGTTGATAGTGGTGTCCGTATTGGCGGAAATGGCTGACAGCAGTATGCCGGCTTTTCCCGCTAAATAGGTTTTCTCATACCCAGATTGGTTGGTCACCCCTTGCAGCTTGTTTGTGTGATGGATCAACCACGATCCCTTGATCTTCTTGTCCATTATTCTCCCTTAAGGGCCGCGATGCGTCGCGATTGGCCACCATCTACTTGAGCATACGCATCTCGCTGCGCAGCAATTTGTATATTTTTGCACGCTACTGCAAAACCTATAGTTTTCGCAACTGCCGAACTCGTGTTGCAATGGTTCTAGCCGATGGTGAGGAGACATCTAGTGGATTCGGAGTGAAGTTCTCGTCACCCCACCTCCCGATACAACCCACCCTTCTTCAAATGCACCAGCAACAACGCAATCGCTGCCGGCGTCACGCCGGAAACTCGCGCGGCCTGGCCGATGTTTTCGGGTTTCACACGGTTGAGTTTTTGCACTACTTCAGCACTCAGGCCTTTGACCTGTGAGTAGTCGAGGTCGCTGGGCAGTTTGGTTTGTTCTTCGCGCTGGGTGCGCTCGATTTCATCGGCCTGGCGGTCGATGTAGCCGGCGTATTTGATCTGGATTTCGACTTGTTCGGCTACCAGCGGATCAATTCCGTCGAGTGCGAGGCCGGGCGCAGCGGTGAGTTTTGCGTAATCGAGTTCCGGGCGGCGCAGCAGTTCTTCCATGCGGTATTCGCGCGGCAGCGGTTTTTCGAAATGCTGGTTCAGGTGTTGTGCGGCGTCGCTTTGCGGCAGCACGAAGGTGCGGTGCAGGCGGTCGCGCTCGGCCTGAATGGCTTCGCGTTTGCGGCAGTAGGCATCCCAGTGCGCGTCGGTTACAAGGCCCAGTTCGCGACCGGTTTCGGTGAGGCGCAGATCGGCGTTGTCTTCGCGCAGCAGCAAACGGTATTCGGCGCGCGAGGTGAACATGCGATAGGGCTCTTGCGTGCCGTTGGTGGTGAGATCGTCCACCAATACGCCGATGTAGGCTTCGTCGCGGCGCGGTGACCAGCCGTCTTTTTCCTGCGCGCGGCGCGCGGCATTCAGGCCGGCGAGCAGGCCTTGTGCGGCAGCTTCTTCGTAGCCTGTTGTGCCGTTGATTTGGCCAGCGAAAAACAGGCCGGACACGTGTTTGCTTTCCAGTGTGGTTTTCAGTTCGCGCGGATCGAAATAGTCGTATTCGATGGCATAGCCGGGGCGAATGATGAAGGCGTTTTCAAAGCCGGTGATCGAACGGACGATGTCGATTTGCACATCAAACGGCAGCGAGGTGGAAATGCCGTTCGGATAGATCTCATGGGTGTTGAGACCTTCCGGCTCGATGAATACCTGATGGGTTTCTTTGTCGGCGAAGCGAACGATTTTGTCTTCGATGGACGGGCAGTAACGCGGGCCGACGCCTTCGATCTGGCCGCTGTACATCGGCGAGCGATGCAGGTTGGCGCGGATCACGTCCGCAGTTTTCGCGGTGGTGTGGGTGATCCAGCAGGAGATCTGTTTCGGGTGATCGGCGCGCGAACCCAGAAATGAAAACACCGGCGTCGGCGTATCGCCCGGTTGTTCCTGCAGGCCTGTGAAATTGATCGAACGCGCATCAAGACGCGGCGGCGTGCCGGTTTTCAAGCGGCCATAACGGAAGGGCAATTCACGCAGGCGATTGGCAAGACCAATCGAGGGTTCATCGCCCGCACGGCCGCCCGCGTACTGCTGTTCGCCGATGTGGATCAGGCCCTGCAAAAACGTGCCGACGGTGAGCACGACATTGCGCGCCTTGAAAGTCAGGCCCATTTTCGTGACCACGCCAGTGACCTGCTCGCCTTCGAGGATCAGGTCATCGACCGGCTGCTGGAACAGCCAGAGATTTTCCTGGGTTTCCAGCGCTTGGCGGATAAAGGCTTTGTAGAGCACGCGGTCGGCCTGGGCGCGGGTGGCGCGCACCGCCGGGCCTTTCGAGGCGTTGAGGATGCGGAACTGGATGCCGGCGTGATCGGCGCCGCGCGCCATGATGCCGCCGAGTGCATCGACCTCTTTCACCAGATGGCCCTTGCCGATGCCGCCGATGGCCGGGTTGCAGCTCATCTGCCCGAGGGTTTCGATGTTGTGGGTCAGCAGCAGGGTTTTCGCGCCCATGCGCGCCGCCGCCAGCGCCGCTTCCGTGCCGGCATGGCCGCCACCGACAACGATGACATCGAACTGGTCCGGGAAAATCATGGGCGGGTACATCCTGATGGGCGGTGGGGCTTGGCGTCCGGGCTCGCCGTTACATCCTTCGACAGGCTCAGGACGAACGGAACAGGGTCAGCGCAGGATTCGGTACGGCGCCACCCCCGGCGGCGCGGGGCGCGCATTCTACCGGCGGGGGTGGGACTGGTCAAAAAGTGTACGGGATGGCGCCATTCAACGCGCGTGGTACCCCCGCAGGCCTCCCCCGGCCCGCCATTTCTCCAGATGCTGCCGGGCGACGTCCTCGATGGCCATCCGCTCGCCGCGGGACAGGCGGGCCATCCTGTCCTGCAGATCCTTTTCTGCGTCGGCCAGCCCATAGTGAGCGTCGGGATCCGGGGTGGCCCGCAGGCTGTGATAGACCGCCAACTGCACACCGTGCGCAACCGTTGTGGGGGCAGGTGTCCGGCACGGATTGTCGGTCAGCTGAAAACTGGCATGGGTCTGGATTGCGGCCAGGTCACGACTGTCGCTCAATCGCTCAGCCTCCGCACACCAGCGTTGGCGGCGGGACTCCGCATCCGCCGACCGGTCCCGTGACCAGGGAATCTGGTGTAACCAGCGCTCGGTTTTTGCCGGCGGGTAACCGGCGTCCGCAGCGCGCTCCAGCCACGCCATGCGCTGCACATGGCCGGTGAGCGGCAGGTCCTGGCAGAAGCGCAGCTCGCTTTCCATGCCGGTGTGAACCTGCGCGATGGCGTGCTGACGCTCCTCCCAGCCCTGGCTGTGGTTCGCCTTGATGAGGTCTATGTCCCGTTCCACCCGCGCGGTCGCCTCGGCGGCACTCTTTGGCGCCGAGGCGCATCGCTCCAACGCTTTGTACAACTGGTAAGCCGTCTGGCCGTCATGCGCGGCCTTGGTCTGCAGTTCCGCCAACACGTCCACCAGGCGCGGCGCGTCTATGGCGGGAATCGGCGTGATGAGTATCGGTACGGCGAGACTGGCCAGATCTGCACGGCTGTCCGTTGCGGCAGCGTCCTGTGGAGTTTGCGTTGGAACCGGTTCTGTCCGGTTGGCGACGGAACCGGTTTGCCGGGCGGCGGCGGGCGCTTCCTGCAGCCGGGCGGGCGCCGGCG
This sequence comes from Permianibacter sp., assembly GCA_041913605.1. Lineage (GTDB taxonomy): Bacteria > Pseudomonadota > Gammaproteobacteria > Enterobacterales > Permianibacteraceae > Permianibacter. The sequence goes on along the minus strand of JAYSEY010000012.1, from coordinate 105,662 downwards.
TGTCCGGCCGTGTCAGCCCAAGCATCAGGACAAACAGCAGGGCGCCGGCGCAGAGGCCGGCAAGGTCAAGTTTGCGCACAGCGGGCTCCGCGGGAGATGCACCAACATTCGGCGCGGACAGCGCGCCGTGGCCGGTTTTTGCTTGCCAGAATCTTCAGGGCTGCGACTCCGCCGTGTGATCCATCCGCTGGATTTCCACCACCTCGTCCCAGGCTCCGCCGTTTTCCTGCCAGGCGTGCAGCAAGCGCGCGGCCTGGTCGTAAACCGTCTGTTGCTGCACCGGGCCAAGATGGCGCGTGGCGTCGTACTGACGGACACGGTAGGCGTTGTTGTCGGCCGTGTCCGCCGATGCATGGGCGACAGCGATCATCAACGCCATTTGCTCCAGATCGGCGTCGCGGTGCGGACAGCCCCCCAGACGCTGTTCAACGGCAAAGTCGAGCACCTTGCCCACGCTGCCCCGGGTCAGGGACGCGCGCTGCCGGGCGCAGTATTCGGCCCTTGTCGCCTCCGTCGCCATGCGGTCGTATGCAGGATGTTGCCGGCGCTCCAGCCATTCCTGTGCGCCGGCAATACCGGCGTTTGCCGCGCGCTCCAGCCAGTGTTGATGGCGCTCAATCTGCTTCGAACTCAGCCCGCGGCAATACAGGTGCTTGCGCATTTCTGCCCTGCGTATCTTGCCGGTCAGGTGGGCGATCTCGGCATCGCTTTTGTCGCCGTCTTTCCGGTAGCCGGCTTCGCTCATTTGCACCCAGTGCTCAACCGATTCGACGCTGTCATGCGCCATGAAGCAGTAGAACAGGGCGTGCGCCAGCTGATACGCCGCCTCCGGCGACTGTCCGGCCCCTTGCTCCCAGTCCGCCAGCACATCGGCCAGCCTGTCAGCCCTGATGGCTTCGACCACGCGGTCCTTGCGGCTCAGCCGCGGCAAGGTGGAGAAATCCACTGCCGTAGCGGCCGCCGGCGCCGGGGCAGGTCGCGGCAAGGACGCCGCAGCGGCGGTCTGCGGCGGCTGCGGAGCGGGACTGCGCGCGGGGCGAACGGTGTCCGCGGGACTGGCAGGTACCGTGTAGTACAACCAGAAAGCAGCCATCGCCAGCACCAGCAGGCTGATGAGCAGATACCGGACATTCCCTTTCATCTGGAAAGACTTCCCTGCACTGAAGGGTTCGGGTTGAAAGCGGCGGCTGGTGAAGGTGCCGCCGCAAGGCGGCGGCAAGATCGCCATCCCGCCACCCCGGCGCAAGCCTCACTGCCGCTCCAGCAGGGTCACGCCGCCCTGTTCACGCCATTTGCCGAGTTGCTCGCGCACCTGTTCGAGGATGCGTTGTTCGGCGCTGGGTGACTGGCTGTTCAGGGCTTTGCGGGCGCGGGCGATGCGCGCCGGGTCGGCGTCGATTTCAGCCATCAGCAGGTTCCAGGTGAGGCCTTCGGCGCCGTCGTAAACCGGCGAGCGCACGTCGTTGAGGGTGCGCGACAGCTGGCGCATGGCGTCGAGGTTGCCGGCGCGGGCGAGGCTGCGCAGGGTGTCGGTGCCGGCGAGCAGGGCGGCGTGGTCGAAGTTTTTCGCTGCCGGATCTTTCACCAGCCGGAAGAAGTCGTCGTTGGCCTGCAGCGTCTGCGCGGCGTCGTTGCCGAGCACGATGGCGCGGCCGATGCCCGCCTGCACGCGGCTCAGCAGGTCTTGCCGGTCGATGCCCTCGCAGTAGGCGACGCGCGGTTTCCACTGGCTTTCCATGCGCGCGATCATGCCTTCGAAGCGCGCCGGGGACAGTTTCGCTTGCAGCTGTTCACGCATGCGCTGCAGCTGCTGGTCATAGGCGGCGCGCGATTCCGGCACGCCATGGCAGCGGCGCAGGCTCATCGCCAGTGCCAGCACGGCGGCGCCGTCACCCTCATCGGCACGGCGCTGCCATTCAGACCAGACCTCGGCCAGCCGCTCGGCGGCGACCGGCTTCGCGGCGAGCTTGCGCACCGGCATCTTCGCCAGCGCCGCTTCCGGCGCGGCGACCGCTTCAGGTGCGGCGGTTTCCGGCACGGCGGTCTGTTCGGCGACGGCGGGCGGCGCGGACAGCGTCAGCCGTTCCGGCGCCGGCGGCAGCGCGGCCTGCACCGGCAACGGCGACGGCCGCAGCCACCAGAGCCAGAAGCCGAGCACGGCCAGAAAGGCCGGCATGGCGACCAGCAGGAATGGCCGTCCCGGCCGGCCGGCCGGTTTCGCCGCCTGCACCGGCTTCATTCTTCCAGCTCCAGCATGACCGCGCCGCCGCGTTTGCTGATGGCGAGCAGGGCCTTGTCCACGCGGTCGCGCAGCTCGCGCGCCGCCAGTGGCGCCAGACCGTTGAGGCCGTTGCGGGCCTGTCGACGCTCTTCGGCATCACCCTTTATCTCTGCCGCCAGCAACCACCAGAACAGGCTTTCCCGGGTGTTCTGCAGCGGGCCGTCGAGGCGGTAGTACTCGATTCGCAGGACGAGCATGGCATTGAGCACGCCGCGAAAACCCAGCTGGCGCAGGGCTTCAACGGCCTGCGCCAGCTGGTCGTGATCGAAACCCGCCTGGTCGGCACCACGTGGCAGGCCATGCAGGCGGGCAAGTGCGGCATAAATCTGCGCCGCCTCGTCGCCTTCCCCGACCGCCCGGGTCAGTTCCGCCTGATAGGCCTCCGCCAAGGGCTGGCCCGCCGGGGTCTGGCCCGCTAGCCCGGCGCACCAGTCAATGCGCGCGGCCATGTCGAAAGATGGTTTCAGCCAGAGTGACGCCGGACTGGCGTCGGCGAGCTGCCGGTCGAGGGCGATGCGCGTCTGGCGTGGCCGTTGCCGATAGTCGTCCTGACTGACCGGTACATCGATGCAGCGCCGCCAGCTCAGCGCCAGCGTCAGGGCATCCGGCGTCGCGGCGGCAGCGGACGGGTCGGCCAGCGCCTGCAATGCCGGCAACAAACGCGACACGGCCCAGGGTCCGGCCTTGAGGTAGCGCACGCTGATCACCGGCACGGCGGTTTCCGCCGGCCTTGCTTCGGCCGGGGCCTCGACCGCGCGGCCTGTCAGTACATCCGGCGCCCTCTGTGGCGGCAAGGTGCTTGCAGCACCAGCCCGGTGGTCGACGGGTGCCGGTGGCCGACTCGTCGGCGGAGCCGTGAAGTAGAGGGCGGTCGCCAGCGCCAGCAGTCCCGTGATCGTGATAGCGATGCGCGGCACTGGTCGCTGCCGTTGCCTGCGGTCCGTCATGTTCACTCCTTGCCCAGCACCACAAAACTGCGCGCCAGGCGCAGGCCTTCGTCATCGACCAGCGTCAGCCGGTGTTCGCCGGGCGTGATCAGCAGCGCCTGTTGGTGCAGGCCGCGGGTGTCGCCGAGGTAGTGGTCGTCGAGATGCCAGTACAGGCGCGCGTCGCGGCGACGGTGCACGGCCTGCAGCACCAGCCGGGATTTTTCGCCGTCGAGATCGGCGGGGATGTAGATGCGGGCATGTTCCGGCGGATAGAGCAGGCCGATGGCCTGTTCGGTTTTCGGTGCGCTGGCAACGCAATCACGGCGCCAGGGCGGCAGGGTCTGGTAGTCGGCGTGCGACTGTTTCCAGAAATGCTCCATGGCCGGCGGCAGGACAAAATAATTCACCGCCCGCTGGCTGTGCACCGGCGCGCACTGGCCGTGCACGCGCAGCGTCTGCTGTGCATCCAGATGCACGCGTTGCTGGTAGGGCGATGGCTTTTCAAAATGCGCATTTTTCGGCGCGCGTTCGCTGCGCACCGGACAATCCTGTTGCGGCCGGTAACCGTCGCTGGCGCAGACTTCCACAAGTCGCAAATCCTCAAACGGTTCAGCGAAACCGCCGCTGTCCGGCAAGCGGTTCAGCGCGTCGAACAGGATGGGCGCGGCGGTGCTGGTGCCGGACAATTCCGCGACGCCGCTGCCATCGGCATTGCCGGCCCAGACCGCAAGCGTGAACTGCGGCGTGACCGCCACCGCCCAGGCATCACGCAAACCAAAACTGGTGCCGGTTTTCCACGACACTTCGCGGCTGCTGGAAAACGATCGCCAGTATTGTTCGACGCCCGGCCGGTTGACGTCTTTCAGCGCTTCCAGCGTCAGCCAGGCGGCGCCGCGACTGTAATCGGCGCGCGCCGCTGCCGGATGTGCTGCCGGCACGGCCGGCGACTGCAACACCTGCAGACGACGGTAATGCGGATCCTGCGCGAGACTTTGCGCAGCGAGATTGGCGTAGGCCTGACCGACATCCCAGAGCGTGGTTTCGGCGCCGCCGAGGATCAGCGTCAGGCCGTACTCATCGGCGGCGCGAAACAGCGTGCTGAAGCCGATGTTCTGCAAGGCGACGTGAAAACGTTGCACGCCGTACTCACGCAACAGGCGCACCGCGGGAATATTCAGCGAGCGCGCCAGCGCATCATCGGCGCGCACCGCACCGCGGTATTCGCGATCAAAATTTTCCGGCACATAACCCATGATCTGGGTCGGCACATCCGGCACCAGTGTGGACGGCACGATGCGCCCGTCTTCGAGCAGCAGGGCGTACAACAGCGGTTTCAGGATGCTGCCGCTGGAGCGCGGCGCGCGGATGATGTCCACCGCCTGCGCCTGGCGCGCATCGGGCAGGTTGCCGACGTAGGCGCTGACGGTTTGACTGCGGTTGTCGATCAGCAACAGCGCGGCATTGTGCACGCCCCGGCTTTGCAGCGGGCCGGCAGCGCGCGCCAGCACATCCTGCATCTGCTGCTGGTAACGGATGTCGATGGTGCTGTGCAGGACGGCGCCGGTCTGGTCTGCATTTGCACGAGCATTGCGGCCCGCCGTGGCAGCTTGTTGCGTGCCTTGCAGCAGCAGACTGTCGAGCAGATGCGTCGCCAGTTTCGGCACTGCTTGCGGCGCCTCGGGCAAGGGTTCGGCCAGCGCCAGACGCAGATCCAGATCGTTTATCGCCTGCTCGGCATGGAGTTTTTTCAGCAGCCGGTCGCGCTTGGCGCGCAACAGTTCACGGCCGCGACCGGGATGGATCAGCGCCGGCGAATTCGGCAGTACCGCCAGTGTCGCCACTTCCGCCCAGCTCAGTGCATCGGCGCGGCGGTGGAAATAGCGCCAGGCGGCGGTATCAAGGCCGACGGTGTTGCCACCGAAGGGCGCGTGCTGGGCGTAGAGCGCCAGGATTTCCGCCTTGCTGTAACGCAACTCCAGACGCAGCGCGAGCAGCATTTCGTGCAGCTTTTCACCCAGCGTGCGCGGCGGATTGCCGCGCGCCAGACGGATCACCTGCATGCTCAGCGTGCTGGCACCGGACACGGTTTTGCCGGCGCGCACATTGCTCCGCAGCGCGCGCAGCAAGGCCAGCGGATCGACGCCGGGATGATAGTGAAAACGCTGATCCTCAAACGCCGGCAATGCCTGCTGGTAACGCGCCGGTGGCGGCGCATCCTGCGTGAATCGCCACTGGCCATCGGCAGCGATGCGCGCCGTCAGCAACTCGCCGCCGATATCGCGCAACACCGGCGACAGCGGCGCCCGGAACAAGGGCTCGGGCAAGGCCTGCCAGAACCAGATCAGAAAACCGGCACACAGCGCATAAAGCAGATGGCGTTTGCGCCATCTGCTTCTGCGCGCCGGTGTTTGCGCCCGCATCAGTTGGCGTTCACCACTTCCACCCATTGTCCGGCCAGATGCGCGTGGCGATGCGCGTCATACATGGCTTCGACCGACCAGCCGGGCAGGTAGTAGCGGCCGGGATAAGCGGCGGTGAATGCCAGTTCGAATGTTTTGCTGACGCCGGGTGCAAGGCCGAAATAAGTGTGCACCCGATCATCGCGCTGATCGCGGTAATCGTAACTGCTGTCGGCTTGCTCGCGACTGCGGCCGGCGCGCGGGCTGTTGCCACTTCCGGTGTCGCTGCCGGTCTGCGCGTCGGTCACATCGAGGCGCTCGTTCTGGATCTCCCAGCCCGAGGGCACCACGCTGGTCAGCGCCAGATTGTCCAGATTCAGCGTGCTGGTGTTTTTCACCGTGATGCGCACACGCAGATCGCTGCCCTGACGCAGCCGGGTGACGTCCAGCGTTTTGCCGTCGGCATCGACAAATTGCAGGTTCATCGCCAGCGTGTTGTTGCTGACCGTTTCACTGCCAGCCGCGGCGATGCCCCGCCGGATCAGCTGCACATACAGCGGCCTATCATTGCTGTTGTCGATGCGCAGCGCGCTGCCCTGATCGGCGACATTTTTCAGCGCCGTCTGTTGCAGCGGCCGATCACTGGCCAGCTGCAGCGCTGCCTGTTTGTCGACCTGGACGCGATAGGCAAAGTTTTTCTGGAAACTGGCGTCACCGAGATAGTGACTCAGCGCCAGCAGCGACCATGACAAAGACTGCGTGCTGTACCAGCTTTCGGCGGAGAGTTTTTCGGCGACGCTTTGCGCCATGTCATCGGCGCGACCGCGCTCACCGAGGCCGACCAGACTGTCGAGCAGAATCGCCTGATCGCGCAGATCCGAACCGAAGGTCATGCCCGGTCGATCGTATTTGACGATATTCAACTCGGCGCCGGCGGTCAGGCGCGTGGCGACATCGGCCATGCCGGCCTGCTTGTAGGCAGCGGCGAGCAGATAGCGCGCCGTCGCCGGCAGGCGATCCCGTTCACGCAAGCGGTTCATGGCCGACAATTCCGGCGCACCGGCCACCGCCAGCGTGTACAGGCGATACGCCTGATCGAGCGCCAGATCATCACCATCGAGACGACGCTGATCGCTGTAGGCGCCGTGTGCGCGGGCTTTCTGGAACGCTTTCCAGCTCGCCAGCGTGGTGGCCGGCACGGTGTAACCGAGACGCTGGGCTTCGATCAGGAAGTGACCGGCGTAGCTGGAACTCCAGCTGTTTTCATCGGCCTGTCCCGGCCAGTAACTGAAACCGCCATTGCTGTTCTGGAACTGGCGCAGGCGATCAATCGCCTGTTCAACATGACGCTGCGTGCGCTGTTTCTGATCGGCATCCAGCGCCAGCAATTTGTCCAGATAAAGTTGCGGGAAGGCTGCCGACGTCGTCTGTTCAACACAGCCGTGCGGATAGCGGATCAGGTAATCGAGACGGGCACCGAGATTCACCGCCGGCGCCACCGAGGCCTCCAGCATCACGCTGTTGGTGCCGGGCAAGCCATGCGGTTTGATCTCGCCGTGCCAGCTGGCGTTTGGTTGCACCAGCACTTTTTCCACCTGCGTGGTGTGCGGATTCGGTGCCCGCACATCGACGTGTATGGTTTGCTCGGCGCGTTCCTTGCCGCTTTCCACCACAAACGTCGCGCTCGCCTTGCCGAGCTGCTTGCCGACTTTCAGGCGCAGGAAGGCGATCTGATCGCCCATGCCGGAAAATTTCAGCGCGGCGGTGCCGCCATCCAGCACCTGCAAATGTTTGTCGGTGCGCAAACTCAGTTTCACGTCGCGCACATTGTCATCCATGGCAAACACTGACACCGGCACGCGCAATTCTTCATCCGGGCCGAGCACACGCGGCAGCGTCGCCAGCAGCATCAGCGGCTGGCGCACTTTGACTTCTTTTTCCGCCGTGCCATACGCGCCTTTCTCACCGGCGATCAGCATCACCCGCACCGCACCGACATAAGGCGGCAGATCGATGTTGTGCGTGGCGCTCTTGCCGGCTGCCAGCTGGAAGGGGCCGACAAAACGCACCACCGGCGGGAAGCGTTTCTTGTCACCATCCGGATCGCGTTTCAGCAGCGCATCGGAACCGCCGAGTGCCAGCATGCGCTCCAGTGCGCCGCCATAGGCGCCGACCACTTCGTCGAACAGATCCCAGGTTTTCACGCCCAGCGCTTCGCGTTTGTAAAACACATCGTGCAGCTGCGGGGTTTTGAAATTGGTGATGCCAAGCAAACCTTCATCAACCACCGCCAGCGTGTAGGTCATGGCACGTTTCTGTTGCTCGCTGACCGCGATGCTCATGCTGGTTTCCGGTCGCACTTCATCGGCCACCGTGATCTGCGGCTGCAGGCGCGTCTGCGGATCATCGACCAGCAGCGGCAACACACCGTAGAGACGGATCGGCCGGTCGTTGGCCTTGTTTTCGTGCGGCTGCAACAGCGTCACGCTGACATAGGCATTGGGCGCCATGTCGGCCGTGATCGGCACCTCAAATTGCTGGCGCGTGCCGCCCAGCGGCAACCATTCCTGACGCAGCAATTTCGATCCGGTTTCTATCGACAGCAGCGCGCGGCCACTGCTGGCCGGCGGCAACTGGATGCGTGCCGTTTCGCCGACGCTGTAACGCGGCTTGTCACTGGACAGGGTCAGGGCATTGGCACCGGGACCGCTCTGATCCTGGGCGCGGCCGGCCCAGCCCGGCCAGTCGACGTAAACAAACTGGCCGCTGCAGTGTCCGCTCTCGCTGTCACAGGCACGCAGCAGATAACGGCCCCAGTCCGGATACTTGATTTTGAACGCCCACTGGCCGCGGCCATTGACGGTTTCTATCGTGCCTTTTTCGATCAGCGTATTGCTTTCGCGCTGCTCGTAACTGGCCGCTTCATCGCCGGACTGATCCCACCACCAGCGCCACTGCACTTTGTAGATCGCGACATCAATGCCTTTTCGCGGCGTCGCTTTGCCATGGCTGTCCACCGTGGTGATCTCGACCGTGTGATCGGTATCGGTCAGCAGCATATTGCGCGCAGCATCGCCTTTCGGCAGCTTCACGCCGACATAGTGCGAGTAGGGGTGATAGGGCACGCTCTGGGTGCTGATGCTGAACGCGCCGCCCGGCTCGAATACGCGCGTGGTGAACAGCGCATTGAGCATGCCGGCTGCTTCGCTCTGCAGGGCAAATTCGCTGCTGAATTCGGCGCGGCCTTCAGCATCGAGTGTGCCTTCAAACACGCTTTGTTCTTCACCGCTGTAGCGACGGGTCGGATCATCAAACTGGTAGTCGCGGATGTTTTCAAAGCGCGTCGCCATCGGCCGCAGTCGCAGTTTGACATCGGCTTTCAGACCGTTGGCCTTGCCGCCATGCAACCACTGGCTGAACAGTTTCAGTTGCGGCGTATCGTCAACACGCAGCACATCGGCGGTGGCCAGTTCCACTTTCAGCCGGTTGGGCATGATGGTTTCGATTTTCACCGGCTGCTCAAAACTGCGGCCGCCAACTTTCACCACCGCCCGCCAGGTGCCGGTCAGATCGTTTTCATGGGTCGGGATCTGGAAAGCATAGAAATCACCCACCGGCTGATTATTGCTGCGCGTGTGCACCAGCTGGCCCTGCGGATTGATCAGCTCGATGCTGGCCGGATGGCTGTCGGGAATGACGTTCTGCGGGTCCTGCAACACAAAAGTCAGGTACAGCGTGTCGCCCGGCCGCCAGACACCGCGCTCGCCATACAGCGTGCCCTTGATGCCGCGCTCCACCTGCACACCACCGACATCGAAATGCGACACCGGCAGGGCGCTGGCTTCGTTGAGTTTCAGGATGCCGCGCTGGCCGGATTTTTCCGCCAGCACATAAAACGGTTTCTGTTCACTGCTGATGCTGACCAGACCGTTGCGATCGCTGCTGGCGCTGGCGATTTTCTGGTTCTGGAAATTGAACAGCGTCAGCTGCACGCCGGCCGCCACATCGCCGCTGCGGATATTGGTGGTGGCAAAGTGCCAGGTCTGATCGCCGGCCGATTTGCCGATCACACCGATATTGCCGCGCACGACATTGCGCGTGGCGCGGGCATTGGTATTGCGCAGGTAGTAAATGTCCTTGCAGGGATTGTCGCGATCCTGCCACCAGCCGTCGTAGTACTCGAATTCGGCGTAATCCCAGTTTGACTGCCAGATCTCATTCTGGTCTTCGGCGCTTCGCGGTGCTTCGCGCGCCGGCACCGGCACGGCGTTTTCGGCATCGCTGCAGGACCAGACTGCGTCGTCACGGTTGATGTCCAGCGACAGCTGCACCAGTGCATTCGGATCGCCGGTGAACAATTCCTTGGCGTCAAAGGCAAAACGCCGCCATTTGCCGGTTTCACCGGCGCCGAGGCGCACCGTCTTGCGCCACAGCACACGGCCGACGCGCGGCAGTTCGTTTTGGTCACCGAGCCGGTTTACCTGCAGGAACTGGCCGAGATTCTGTTCGTAAACGCGCAGCGCGGTGACATGCACGGTGTGGACATTGACCGCTTCAAACGGAATCGATTGCAGCGCGCCATCGGGCAGGATGCTGCCCTTGCCGACGAAGCGCACCTGCGGTTTGCGCTGTTCGAAGCTCACCGTTTCGGTGCGGCTCTGGCCGAGCGTGCGGCCGTCGCTGCTGCGCAGGGCCGCATCAATGCTGATGGTGACATCGCCGGTCGGTGTTTCGGCAGGAAAAATATTCAGCACATTGCCGTTGATGCGCAGCGTGTGGGCGAGGTTGTTGCTGACGCTGATCAGGCCGTTGAGATTCTGGCGCGCATCCAGCGGTTCGGAAAATTCGATGCGGATGGACGGATTGGCGTCAGTGCTGCGCGAACTGCGTGTCAGCGCAAACAGGCCGCGCGCCGGAATGGCAATGCTGCGCGTCTGCGTCTCCGTGACGCCCAGCGCCTTGCCGTCGGCGGTCAGCGTTACTTGCGTTTCCTGTTCGCCGCGCGTCACCGCCGCGAGCGTGAAATTGTGCTGGCGACCGTCGGCGGCGTGCTGCCAGGTAATGCCAAGATCCTGATCCTGCCAGCGCGCGAGCAGCAGTTTTTCCACCACGTCGGCATCGGCAATGTCGGCGGTGCCGAGCACGCCGCTGATCTGCATCTGATCGCGTTCACTGCCGATGCCCGGCGTCACGCTGCTGATGCTGATCTCGATAGCCTGCGGCATGACATCAACCGGAAACTGGTACACACCCAGCGTCTTCGGCAGCGCCGGCAGTTTGTCGGCGTGCAGCGACAACGTGTAACGCGTGCCGGACGCAAACGGCGCTTTCGGCGCGATGAGCAGATTGCGCGGGTCGGTGAACACGGCATCGACGGCGATGGCCGGTTCCAGCGTCACCAGTCCGGCCACCGGTTTGCCGATGTCGGCCGCCGTGATCGCGTCATCGACAAAACGGATCTGCAACTGCGCGCTGCGTGACTGCGGACCTTCGCTGTGCGCGGCGATGAATTCCGGCCAGCGCTGATCATTCTGGATGGTCGAGCCCTGCGCTTGCGGCGCCGGTTCGTCCTTGCTGCCACAGGCCTGCAGGCCCAGCGCCAGCAACAGCGCAGCGGCCAGATGCCAACCGCTGCGCCGCGTGCGCCGAGCCGGTTGCTGCGAAAACGTCGCCGTCCGCTTCATGATGTCGTCCCTGTCCGTGGCCCGTCATCGGGCCGGCTGATGGTTGGTATTGGCGGACGCTGATGTCCGCCGCAGTGCCTGTTTCTGCAAAGTCGGTTACTGCAAATTCTGTTGTGACGAATTCTGGTACTGCGAATTCTGTTGCTGCGAATTCAGGTGTTGCTGCACATCTGCGTACTGCGCGCGCCGTGCAGCACGCAGCGGGTTCCGCTCACATGCGAACGCCGCAATCTGCACTCAGCTGGCCGGCGTAGCGGCCGGTGCTGCGTCGCCGGCGCCGGAATCTTTCAGCGCATCGTTGCTGGCGCTTTCCAGTTGCTGGCGCACGTCGTGGCTGAAGCGTTCGATATCCAGCGTCGGTTGCTGGCGCAGATCCGGTACCCGCAGATCGGTATGCAGCGCCGGTTGCGGAGAAAAATCCGGCGCGCGGATCAGATCCTGAACGGCAAACAACAGCAGCAGCGGCCAGGCAATGGCGATGGCAATGCCGGTGGCACGTTCGCGGTTGAGATGGCTGATGGCGCGCAATTGCCAGGCAAAAATCGCCGTGAACAAGGTCGCCATCAACAGGTAATTGCTGATCTCGGCGACACGGTGACTGGAGCTGTAATAGCTGACCAGCTGACTGAGTTCATCGGCGCCCATCAGCGCCAGCATCGCGCAGCAGGCAATGGTCAGTTGCAAACCGAAACGCCAGCGATGGGTCAGCATGCGCGAGACAAAACCGGTGGCGGTGGCGAACAGCACGGTGACACTGACACCGATCAATTGCATGAACAGGATCTGGCGCCAGGCCTGCGGGTCCACCGATTCGCCGAGAGCGAGAAAGAAATTCACCGCCAGCAGCAGCGCCAGCAGCGTGAACGCCACCGGCAGACGCGTCATGTTGTGCCACCAGACACTGTCGCGTTCGTGGCGGCGCGCCGGCAGCACCGGCGTGTCCGGGCGCAGCACGCGGATCAGCGTATGGCCGCATTCGATCTGCGCCGGCACTGCCAGCGCGACACTGCCGCTGCCGAGTTTGCGATCACCGCTACCGCGCTCCAGCAAACGCGTGCCGTTTTCGCTGGACAGGTTTTCGATCTGCAAGTCGCCCCGTTCATCTTCGAGGATTTGCAGATGATGGGCCGAAACGGTCGGGTCGGCGAGGATCAGATCGTTGTCGTAGGCGCGACCGATGCGGTAGGGCAGATTGCGCACGCGCCGGTATTGCGGCAGGCCGCGACCGCGACTCTGGATCTCAAGGATCAGTCTTGCCATTCGAAGCGCTCCAGAAAACGTTTCAGCAGCGCCATGCCGTTGTCGAGCGTCACTGACGACAGATCGAGCGTGAACATCATGCCTTTCTGCTCATGGCCGGTCATTGCCATCAGCACCATGAAATCGTGCAGGCGCGGATAGCGCTTGTAGGGCCGGGCGCAGACATTGGCCTTGAAATTCTGGCCACCGGCGCGGACGAAATGCACGGCGCATTTGAAATTGCCAACATCGGTGTCGTTGGCATCGCTCATGAATTGCGAGTTGTGCTGGTTTTCATACCAGCGATAAAACGCCCGCGGCGACAGCGTGTCGGTTTCCATCCAGAAATATTGGTAGCTGATAAAGCCAGCGCGCTGGCGCGAGGACAGGTAGATGTCATCCTGGCCATTGCAGTTGGAGCTCAGCTGGATCAGCGGCCGTTTTGGCGTTGCCGGATCATTTTCACCCCAGCAATCCATGCGCGAAGAGATCTCGCCCGGCACCGCAAATTTGCCCAGCGTTTGACTCGGCCATTCGCCGGCAAAAAACGCCTGCATCATCTGGTCCTGATTGGCGAGCAGTTGTTCGCCGATGCTCTGTTCCAGATCGCGTGACGCGGCAAACTGGCGTTCGCTGACGCGCTCGATCAGCACATCGAGATAGTGCGCCGGCACCAGAAAACCGACCGCATCGCCGGCCGTGGCGACATTGACACCGACCACGCGGCCCTGGGCATCCAGTGTCGGACCGCCGCTCATGCCGGGATTGATGTTGCCGCTGAAATGGATTTTGTCGTAGAGCGATTTTTCCAGCAGGCCGTTGGCGGTGCCGGGCACGATGGTCAGCGCCAGTGCCAGCGGATGACCGAGTGCATACAGCGCCGATCCTTTCGGCGGCAGCGTGCCGGTGACATGCGGTTCGCCGAGCGGTTTTTCCGCTTCGAGCAGGGCCAGATCGTGCACGACATCGACTTCGATGACTTTCAGCGGGCCGCGTTCGCCGGTGACGCTTTCCCATTCCAGCCGGTAGCGTTGCGGATCGTGCACGGCATCGGCCACGACATGGAAATTGCTGGCCAGCACATTCGGCCGGCCGATGACAAAACCGGTGCCCAGCGAGGCTTTCTTTTCACTGCCCTGGGCGAGGACATCGATGCGGTAAATCGATTGCTTGTGCTGCGCATACAGCGCCGTGGCGACATCATCGGCGCGCGCCGGCGTGGCGCTGCAGACAGCCGCCAGTGCCAGCACGGCAGCGGACAGGAACTTCATCGGGATTCTCCGTGACACCGGCCCGGCTGGCCGGTTGCCGGACCGCCTGATCACGCGGCCACATGCGCGGGCATTCTAGCGCTGGTGCTGTTCGCCGGTGTGCACGGGCAGTGAATTTTGCCGGCCGTTGACGGAAAAAAATTTCCCCGCTGTGTGCGGGGCGTGGGCAGGACGCTTTGCGCTTGCGGGTTTGCGCTTTTCTTGCCGCGCAGGGGCGCTCAGCCTTCGGCCGGCTTGCTCTCGCCAGCCGGCGTCGCCGGCGTTTGTTTGGCTTTTTCGCGGTCCGCCTTGAGCCGTTTCATGTCCAGGCTCTGGATGCGCTGGATGCGGCAACGTTCGCGATCGTAATCGGTGTAGATGCTGTCGATACCGGAACGGATATTGCTGCCATCGGAGGTGAAGGCGATGCGGTGGCTGAAGTCGAGATGGAAGCAGGGGCCGAACAGCGTCAGCAGATAGGCGCGGTTCGGACTCAGGTGCATCACCACCTGGTTGTCACCGGCCTCTTCCCAGCCGGAAACAAAATTGCTGCTGATCTGCTGCACTTCGCCACTGACGTAGGGCGCGTAATCAACTTTCTCTTTCGCCTTGCTTTCGCCGGTGCTGGCGCAGCCGGAGGCGAGCAGTGCGGCAAGGGTCAGCGGCAGCAGGGCCATGCGTGCCGGTTTCAGGCTGGCGGCAAATTTCATGCTGACGTTCGCTTTCATGATCGGACTCCGGTTTCGGAAACAACTCAGGGCGCCGACGGCGTTGCTTTCGCTTGCGCCACCATCGCCCGGACATCGGCGAGCAGGGCGCGCGCGTCGTAAACAATGCCGTCTTTCACCGTGTATTTCACGCCACCGACGCGCTTCGGTTGACCGTCGTCGCCGAGTCGGACATGGCCGGTGCCGTAGAGCACTTTCAGGTTGGCCAGCGGATTTTCGTCGAGGATGGCCAGATCGGCGAGTTTGCCGGCTTCGATGCTGCCGATTTTTGCCTGCGCGCCCAGCGCCTCGGCGCCGGACAGGGTCGCCGCGCGCAGCACTTCCAACGGATGGAAACCGGCTTCGCGCAGCAGTTCCAGTTCCTCGATGGTGCCGAAACCATAGACCTTGTAGATATAGCCGGAATCGCTGCCGACCGTGACCCGGCCGCCGCGGTTCTTGTACTCGTTGACGAAGCGCATCCAGCGCCGGTAGTTGTCTTTCCAGGCCACTTCTTCCTCGCTGCCCCAGTCGAAAAAGAACGAGCCGTGGGCATCGCGGTTGGGCGTAAAGAATTGCCAGAGCGAGGGCAGGGTGTAGTCGTCGTGCCATTCGGCGCGGCGGGCCCGCATCACGTCGCGGGTGGCGTTGTAGATGTTGAAGGTCGGATCGAGCGTGAAGTCGAGTTTCAGCAGCTCGTCCATCACGGCGTTCCATTTTTCGCTGCCCGGCGCCGCGGCCTGCTTCCACAAATGGCCGGCCTGGCTGAAGCGGTGCTGCTCGTTCTGGTAGTTGTAGTCAGCCGGATAGTCCTGGACAGTGCGCGCGTCGAACAGCGCTTCCGGCAGACCGTACCAGTGTTCCATGGAGGTCAGGCCCCAGCGCGCGGTGTCGAGCACGTTGACGCGGGCGACATCGAGCTGGGCGTGGTGACAGGTGCCGCGCAGGCCCTGGGCCCTGAGCTCGCGGATGGCGGCTTCGAGCACGTCCGGCCGGTAGCCGAAGCACTTCATGCCGTCGGCACCTTTGGCCTTGATGCCGCGCACCCAGTCGCGGCCCTGCTCGGGCGTGGTCATCGGTCCGTCATGGCCCTGGCCGAATACCGAGTAGGCAAAGATGCGCGGCGCGGTGATGCGGTTGTCGGCGCTGCGTTTTTTCTCGCCGAGGCAGAAATCCAGACCATTGCCGCAGCCCGGATCGCGCACCGTGGTGATGCCGTGGCCGAGCCAGAGTTTGTACACGTATTCCGCCGGCGTGCCCTGTTCGCCGCCACCGATATGGCCGTGCATGTCGACCAGTCCGGGCATCACATAGTGCCCGGCCAGTTGCAGCTCCTTGCCGCCGGCTTTCAGCGCCGGCCGCCGGCCACGCCGCTCGGAACCGGGCGCCCCGACAATCGCCACCTGTTTGATGACATTGCCTTCGATAACGATGTCGGCCGGTCCATAGGCCGGTGCGCCAGTGCCGTTGATCACCACCACATCGCGCAGGATCAGCTGCGGATAGGGGCCGTCACCTTCCTTGCGGTCGGGCGCCGGCGGGACGCGGAAGCTGTCGGCGGCCGCTACCGGTAGTGACAGGACGATAAACAACACGCATTGAGCGATTTTGTAGCGCACGGAAAGCCCCTTGCCCGTTACAGAAACCACCACAGGACAGACACTCTCTACAAGAGTCTCTGCCCTTAGCGGCCCTGGCTGCAATCCTCTGACTTTTCCTGGAGCCGGAATTTCAGCCTTTCTTAAATATCGCCTCTGGCCTGCCAGTTCTGCCCGAACAACCAACATGACAACGCGTTGTTGCGCAAAAAACTTTCCGAGAGATCCAGAGAACAGTAGCTGCGCACTTTCCCCCTAGTGCGCAGCATTTGAGCGGTCCAGCAGATTCATCCATTGGCCTCGCTCCCGCTGCAGTAGTCCCTTTTGCCGTTAAACGTAAATCCGGGTCCGAAACACTTCTCTCCGGATCAGTTCCAGCGCACGGTTTTCTCGTTGGTTGCACGGCTCGAAGGCGCTTTCATATCCGGCCCCAACGGAATGGTCATAATGGCCCAATTGGCAATATACAGGGTGTTTCCGTCTGCAGAGATTGCTGCCCAGCCATTCAGACAGATGCCAGGGACTCTGCAGTAGCCGCCAGCCCATTTCTCTGGAACCGCTACACCTAGTTGCGGCAGCGGCCCACCACCAGCTACCGCGTTTCGAACGTCGTAGGCCACTACAACCTTCTTCCCCGGCTCCATATTATTTATGCCGACCAAATATAGGGTTTTTTCATCTGGAGAAAAGACTCCCGTTAAATTCCTGTAGTTGCCTGCGGGGACCTCAATCCTGCCCATCAAGTTACCATTTTTGTCATATACCATGTTGTATGGTGATATAAACACACGCGCACCATGGTCACTAACAACCACTTCCGATACGCCATAGTATGCATTTACATTCACACGCTCGAGCTTCATATCTGATGAGCTCATGTGTGTGTAGAAAGGAGAACCTTCGTACAAACCAGAATTCGAAAACGCGTGCTTGCCGTTTTCCGATATGGTTGCGATATACGTAGGTCCTATCGGGAAACCGGAGTACGGGTAGCGGTTTTCAAGTGGCAATCCTGACTCCCAGTCAAAGTGGGAGTTGTGAGGCAACAAGATCTTTCCGTTGTTCATAACGAATATTTTTCTGCCAGCAACCCAGTTGATTGTACTTCCTGGAATCTCGTCAATTGTTTTCCAGCTATCAAGAACCCGAAGGGTGCTTGCGTCCATTTTGAACAGCTCCCCCTTTGTGATTGCATATAGAAACTTTCGATCGACAGAAAGATCTATTCCCAAAACTCCTCTCAAAATCTGAGTCTTTTTGACCCACGTCGAGCCGACTTGTGTGAATTGAGTCACACTAGTCTGATCTCTGTCATGCATAAAGAAGCGTCGCGTCGCGCGGTCAAAAACCACTCCGTGCGGATCGATATCCGTGTGGAACACACTGAAGTCTACTGCCTGGTTTCCCACGATATTCAACGTTGTCTCGCGGGCCGAAAGCTGGAGCGAATTGTCTATTTTGACTTTCACCTCTCCAGGCGACATCTGTCCGAAAGTGACCAGCATCTCTTGGTCGCTCTGAGCCTGAACATTTAACGGCTTGTTTCCACCAATGGTAAGCCGCTTCTCGATATTTGCCACGTTTAGATTCTTCCCGCGGACAAGTACCGTTTTCAAACCCTCACTAGGCTGAGCATTCGGGCTAGCAGCCAGAACTTCACTGAGTTTTTTTTCGACGGTTATATAGATGCTCTTTCCTTCTGCGGAGATGGGCTGTGTCCGAAGGGCGATTTCAGCGGTCTCTGAGCTGTTGTTTTTCATCGCTGCTAGCTTCGAACGACTTATTTCAACTTTCATTTTTTCGCCGGATAATCCTTCTGATTTGTGTATCGTGATCCAGCTTGACTTGGCCTCTGCAATCCAGATCGATTTGTTGTTGTTGGCTAGATCAATCTTTTGCTCAACGTCCAGATCGCTAGCAACTGAATCCGAAGTGACTTCTCTTTTGATTTCAGATGGAACGATGATCCCATCAGTTACACTCACACGTACGGGCAGTGTTTTCACCCAGCCCAGTCCGGGAAGTTCGAATCTCACATCCGCCATGTATGCACTGTTTCGTTTGCCAAGCTTTTCCGTGTCAATAGAGAGCACAATTTGTTCAGGTCTGCTTTTTCTAACTTCAAGCCATGGGTGCTCTGCATATTCGTAATAGTGGACTTTGGTTTCGTACTCATTTGTCCAAGATGCCGGTGTAACAGCAATTTCCTCTTCAAATCGGCCGCCCTGCGCGTAAGAGACAGCCAATTCTTTTTTGGAAACTTCAAGAGTTTGTGTTCCCCCGGCCGCCGGCTGAACATGATATTCAAGCTTGACTCGTCGTTCTCTACCCGGGAGTTGCAAATACATGTCTCCGCGATAGTATCCAGGCGGCATTGAGAAAGGCTGGAGATTAAGTGATTCATTTTCAAAGGCGAATTTGAGCCATTTCTGGTCGGTAACGACTCGAACTTGAGAGGTTGAGTATTCGCTTGGAAGGCCAATTTTCAGTGATTTGCTTTCCGGCGTGACGCCACTGACTGTGGTCCACGATGCTGTATCACTGAACACCGCAAATCCGGGTCGAACATTCAGGACAAATGGCACCGAGTATGGTGATTTACCTATTTGTCGCGTGCAGGACTGGTCGCTGCACACGCTCACAGAAATTGTTCCTTTATGCTCGCCAACAGGAAGTACAGCTTTTGTCTGGAGCCTCAGTTTTGCACTGCTTTGACTCAATATTGCGACATCTGCGGAGTGAAAGTAGTTGCCGTCGACAACCACTTTTGCGTAGACAGTCCCGGTTATCGGCTGACTGGATGTTGCGTGCAGATCAATGATTGCAGGCTCACCGTTTTCAAAGGTTGCTTGGGCTACTGATGGACTGAATGAGATTGATGGTCCGGATGCTTCCCCTTTTCCTCCGCCTCCACCACCACATCCATTGATTAGCACCAGCAAGAAGAATAGGGGGAACGCCGCCCGTACATTTTTCACGACTCAGACTCCATTTTGAGATTGACTTCGCATACTAGCACTACCAGATTGCGCTAACCGCTTTGGACTACAGTCGCCATGCTGTGTTACTGATGGATACTTGTTGATACATTTTTCAAGTAGGTTTTTTTGTGGACGAGCGCGCTCTTAATTCGTCGATTTGCTCCCCGAGAGAGAGGGCACGTAGCGACGTACGACATTTGGACATTGATACTTGGCGGCATTGAGGTATCAGAAGTGAGGCGCATTTGCGAGATGGAAGATGAGAGCCGCGAGCTCAAGCAGATATACGACGAACTGCGCCTGGAGAATTCCGTGGCGGGGAATGCGATAGAAAAATTGCAGCAGCGTTGGAAGCGAAGCGCGGTCTTCATGGGTGACGCACTGTTGAGCGCCCGGCACGTCAGCTACTTCAACCGCAGCTGTCGCGATGCCATGACGGACTGATATGTGTTGCGCGATCTAGATTTGGTGCACAACGAGGCCGAACGCTGGATCGTGACGTACAACGAATTGCTGTATTACGAATCATTCGGCAACTGCGCACCAGCGGCCTTCATGGTGGTGGCGAGACATGTCCCGGGCCGGCACTTTTCACTGGGTCGCGGGATGGGGGACTTACGGATCCCTCGTTCGGTTGGCTTGGGGCCACAGCACCAGCGCCGTCGCCGCCAGCACCAGCACTGCGCCG
Organism: Permianibacter sp.; assembly: GCA_041913605.1. Lineage (GTDB taxonomy): Bacteria > Pseudomonadota > Gammaproteobacteria > Enterobacterales > Permianibacteraceae > Permianibacter. The sequence continues at coordinate 85,906 of JAYSEY010000012.1, read as the reverse complement.
GCCAGCAGCGACAGGCCGGGCGCCTTGCCGGTGGCCAGCATCAGCGCGCTGGTGGACAGCACCGGGGTCAGAAAGCTGAGCACGCCGAGTGTGCCGGGCGGACAGGTTTTCGCCGCGCGATCCCAGTAGAAGAAGGCAATGCCCAGTGGCCCGGCGCCGATCAGCAGCAACAGCAGCACATCGCGGGCCTGCAGCGCCGGCAAGGGTTCGGCCAGCGCGGCGATGGCGAGCGATCCCAGACCGGCGCAGAGATTGAAGCCGCCGACGGCACCGCTGGGAAACGCCGGCAGGCGACGCAGCAGCAGGCTGTAGTTCGACCAGATCAGCGCCGCCACCAGGGCCAGCGCGTAACCGGCCAGCGCCCGGCTTTCAAACCGCAGCCCCTGTTCACCAACGATGGCCAGCGCCGCGCCGGCAAATCCGGTCAGTGCCGCCAGCAGCGTGCGCCGGCTCCAGCGTTGTCCCTGCCGGTTCGGGTGCTGCGCATGCAGCGGCGCCAGCAGTACGATGAGCAGCGGCCAGAGATAGTTGATGAGATTGGCCGCCACCGGCGGCGCCCATTGCAGGGCGGTGAACAGCGCGGCGTGATAGCTGAGCAGCGCCGTGCTGCCGATCAGGAACACCGGCCAGGGCACCCGCCACTGTCGCCAGTTCGGCGCCAGCAACACGGCGCCGGTGCACAGGCCGATGCCGGTAAGCAGGAAGGGCGGCAGATGCTGGAGCCGGAAGGCCAGTGTAGCCAGCGTCGCCCAGAGGGCGATGGCGATCAGCGCGGCGCGCATTTATTTGCCGATGCAGAACGAACTGAAAATACGCCCGAGCAGGTCATCGGCGGTAAATGCGCCGGTGATGGTGCTGAGCGCCTGCTGGGCCTGACGCAAATCTTCGGCGAGCAATTCGCCGGCGCGGTGCAGGCGCAATTGTTCGCTGCCGATGCGCAGGTGTTCGCGCGCCTGTTCGAGCGCATCGAGATGGCGACGGCGGGCGAGGAACAGCGATTCATTGCCGTCCTGCAAACCGGCCTGTTCACGCAGCCACAAACGCAGCGCGTCCAGCCCGTCGCCGGTTTGCGCCGACAGGCTGATCACGGTGATGCCGTCGGGCGTCGTGCGACCAGCCGGCTTGCCGGACAGATCGCATTTGTTGTGCACCACGGCGATCTGTGTGGTTGCCACCGGCAGTGGCGTTGTCAGCGGCCAGAGCGCCTGCGGATCGTGATCGTCGCTGCTGCTGCCATCAACCACCAGCAACAGCGCATCGGCCCGGGCCATTTCTTTTTCCGCGCGGGCAATGCCCAGCTGCTCGACCTTGTCGTCGGTGTGACGCAAACCGGCAGTGTCGATCAGGTGCACCGGCAATCCATCGACGGTGATCAACTCGCGCAGCACATCGCGCGTGGTGCCGGGAATGTCGGTGACGATGGCGCTGTCGCGGCCGCTGAGCGCATTCAGCAGCGAGGATTTTCCGGCGTTCGGTTTGCCGGCGATCACTACCTTGATGCCGTCGCGCAGCACCTGACCCTGTTTCGACACGCGCAACAATTCGTCCAGTGCGGCGCGCGCGTCAGCGAGCAGATTTTCGATATGGCCGTCAGCGAGGAAATCGATTTCTTCTTCGGGAAAATCGATCGCCGCTTCGACATACAGGCGCAGGTGAATTAATTGCTCAACCAGCGCATGCACACGTTTGGAAAACTCGCCATCCAGCGAACGCATCGCCAGTTTTGCAGATTGTGTGGAAGCGGCATCAATCAGATCGGCAATGGCTTCGGCCTGCGCCAGATCGATCTTGTCATTGAGAAACGCGCGCTGGCTGAATTCCCCCGGCTGCGCCAGTCGCACACCCAGCTCCAGACAGCGTTGCACCAGCGCATCCATCACCACCGGACCACCGTGACCCTGCAGTTCCAGCACATGCTCACCGGTGAACGAAGCCGGCGCGGCAAAATAAATCGCCACGCCCTGATCAATCGCGTCGCCCTGCGCATCACGAAAATGCGCGTAATGCGCTTGTCGCGGTTTCGGCAACACACCCAGCAACTGCTGCGCCAGTACCGGCACCTTCGCGCCCGACAGACGCACCACGCCTATGCCGCCGCGTCCGGGCGCGGTGGCCTGGGCAACGATGGTGTCGGTTCGGGACATGGGCGTGTTCCTGTTCAAGTGGCAGTCGGTGCCGGCGCTGTCGCGGAAAAAACAAAACCGGCGTGATCTTGCGAGCACGCCGGTCGGGGTTCAAGCCTGCGGCAAATGCCGATCAGCTTTTGCGTGTGGCTTCCTGGGCCATGCTGTGATTGACCCAGGTTTGCTGGGCAATGGTCAGCAGGTTGTTGACCAGCCAGTAGAGCACGAGGCCGGCCGGGAACCAGAGGAAGAACACCGACATGATCACCGGCAGGTACTGGAACATTTTCTGCTGCATCGGATCCATGGTCGGCGACGGCGGCTGCAGCTTTTGCATGAACCACATCGACACACCCATCAGCACCGGCAGCACGAAGTAGGGGTCCATCACCGCCAGATCCTTGATCCAGAAAATGAAGCTGGAGTGGCGCAGTTCCACCGATTCCATCAGCACCCAGTACAAGGCCATGAATACCGGCATGGTGATCAGCAACGGCAGGCAGCCACCGAGCGGATTCACTTTTTCTTTCTTGTACAGCTCCATCATCGCCTGCGAGAAGGCCTGGCGATCATCGCCGTGACGTTCTTTCAGGGCCTGCAGTTTTGGCGCGATTTGGCGCATGCGCGCGAAGCTGCGGAACTGGGCGTTGGCGATCGGGTACATCAGCAGTTTGACGGCGATGGTGACCAGGATGATGGCCACGCCCCAGTTGCCGACCAGTCCGTAGAAGAAGGTCAGTGCCCAGAACAGCGGCTGGCCGATCCACCACAGGAAACCGTAGTCGACGGTCAGGTCCAGACCTTCGGCAATTTTCGCCAGATCGTCCTGGATTTTCGGGCCGAGGTAGAGCGTGGCGGCCTGTTCGGCCTGCTGGCCCGGCGCCACAGTGAAGCTCGCCGGTTGTGCGCGAATGATGATGTGTTTGTCGGCGGACACGACACTGGAAATGTCCACGGCGCTGGACGGCGCCGGCACCCAGGCGGCAACAAAATAGTGTTGCAACATGGCGACCCAGCCGCGCGTCGAGGTTTCCTTGAGCGGCGCTTCGTCCATGTCTTCAAAGGTGTATTTCTCGTAGCGCTTGTCGGCGGTGCCGAAGGCGGCGCCGGTGTAGGCCGACATGCCCATCGCACCGCCGGTTTCGGCGTGGCGATCGCGTTTGAATTGCTGGAAGGCGCGGCCGGTAAAACTTTCGCTGCCGGTGTTGTTGACCGTTTGCACCAGCGAGACGACGTGCTGGCCGGGCAACAGGCTGAAGGTTTTGCTGAAGCTGACGCCCTTGTCGTTCTGCCAGCTGAGCGTGACGCTGTCGGCGCTCTTGTTGCTCAGTGCATAACTGATGCGCGGCGACTGGCTGTCCGGTGCACCGACGCCGGCAATGCCGCTGCCGGCAACATAGACGCGGCCGGCGCTTTGCTGCAGCAGACGGATCGGTTTGCTGTCTTCGGCCTGGGTTTCGCGGTACTTGAGCAGATCGGCTTCGACGACATCGCCACCGACGCGGTCGATGACCACGCGCAGCACATCGCTGCGCAGTTCGACATAGCGGTCGTGGCTGTCGGCGGCAGCCGGCACGGGTTCTGCACCGGGCGCTGCCGGGACATCGCTGTTGCTGGCCACGGCGGCCGGCAGTTCGGCAGGCGTGTCCAGCACCGATGCCGGCGCCAGGGCCTGCTGACTGGCCAGCGTCGCCTGTTGCAGCTTGGCGGACTGATCCTGTTCCCAGGTCAGGTACAGAAAATAGGTGAGGCCTGCAAACAGCAGGAACAGGAAACCGCGTTGCGAAGCAAGCATGTCGTCAATCCCGGGGCTCGTCGGGCGAGGAAGGAACTGACCGGCGCTTGCGCAACCTTGCGAGCAGTTGTTGCAACTGTTGGCGCAGATCAGCGTTGCTGAAACGGTCGACGCCCGGTTTGCCCAGAACGATCAGATCGACGGCCGGCAGCTCGCTGGCAGCGAGACGGAAAGCTTCACGGGTCTGACGTTTGATGCGATTGCGGTCGACGGCCGCGCGGGCATGCTTCTTGGCTATCGCCAAGCCCAGCCGGCAGTGACCGGTGTCGTTGGCGCGGGCCAGCAGGACCAGACCTGCCGCGTGGTGTCGCTCCGGCGCGGCAAAGACCTGCTGGAACTCGGCCGGGCGCAACAGGCGGGCTGCCCGTGGAAAGGCATGTCCCGCCATCAGGGCAATCCTCAGACGGCGAGGCGCTTGCGGCCCTTGGCACGACGGCGCTTCAGCACCTGACGGCCCTTCTTGGTCGCCATGCGGGCGCGGAAGCCATGGTCGCGCTTGCGCTTCAGGTTGCTCGGTTGGAATGTGCGTTTCATGACACGGATCTCGAATCGTCAGACAAAAAGCGATAGCGGGCGCTAGCGCCTCGAAAAAGGCCGCGCAGTGTACGGTCAGAAGCCGGTCCGGTCAAGAAAACACCAAGCCGGACAGACACTTGGATCCTGCTGGCCGGGGAGCATAGCGGCCTGCGATCACGACCTGTAGTGGTTTCACGCCATTGATCCACAAGGGATGGTGGAGAGAGTTGCAAATCAGCAGGAGTTTCACGGAATACCTGTGAACAAATTGCAGGCATTTTTTTTATTCACAGAGAACACTGAAATTCCCTCCGGAAAGCTTTTTTACGCGCCCGCACGCACGCGTAAAATCAAGACCCAGATCTTGTTTACGTTCATGTCTTTAGTAAAAAGAAAAAGAAAAGAACCACTACTGTTAAAAACTATTAGACCGGATATTGCCTGTGGAAAAAGTTAATAATTCAAATAAAAACATATACTTGAATTTATGATAAGCCTGTAGTGAACCTGTCGGGGAAGCCGTGGGGAACGTGGTATGCCTGTGTATGAATTTTGGCATATAGCCAGGTATTTAAAAATTATCCACAGATATCCACATTTCTGCGCACACCGGCTTTTCTCTACGGGCTGCCCTGATCCGAAATTCCGATCAGCTGACCCGATCAGATCAGGCCTGCCTGTCAACCTGTGGATTATTTGCTGACAGATCTCTAGACTGTCGTCGCTTCACGGCCCTGCCGCCGGACAGCCCACGCAGAAGAACAACGCCCCTATGTCGGTCACGGAAGCCTGGACCCTTTGCCAACAGCAGCTGCATGACGATCTCCGTCCCGAGGAGTACGCCATGTGGATCCGCCCCTTGCAGATGGGTCTGCAAAACAACGAACTGAAACTGTTCGCGCCCAATCGCTTCGTGCTCGACTGGGTGCGCGACAAGTATTTGCCGCGCATCCGTGATTTCCTGCAGGAAAAACTCGGCGATGACACGCCGCCGCTGACCATCGCCATCGGCGCATCGCCGCCGCTGGTACCGCGTCCGGTCACGCCGGTTGCCAGTACCGCACCGGCAAGCACTCCCGCCAGGGCCGACGGCGGCGAGGTACGCAGCGACACGCCGGCCGTGATCAGCAACAGTGCACCGGCAGCCAGCCACCGCTCCAACCTCGACAACCATTACGTGTTTGAAAACTTTGTCGAGGGCAAATCCAACCAGATGGCCAAAGCGGCGGCTTTGCAGGCAGCAAAAAATCCCGGCAAGGCCTACAACCCGCTGTTCATTTATGGCGCCACCGGTCTTGGCAAAACCCACCTGATGTACGCGGTGGGCAACATGATTGAGCAGGCCAAGCCGGGGGCAAAAGTGGTGTATGTGCGCTCCGAGCGCTACATGCAGGATCTGGTCAAGGCGCTGGCCACCAACAGCATCGAGCAGTGGAAAAAGTACTACCGCTCGCTGGATTGCCTGCTGATCGATGACATCCAGTTTTTTGCCGGCAAGGACAAGACCCAGGAAGAGTTCTTCCACAACTTCAATACGCTGCTGGAACTTGATCGGCAGATCGTGATGACCTGCGATCGCTATCCGAAAGAGATTGAGGGCCTGGAAGAGCGGCTGAAATCACGTTTCGGCTGGGGCCTGACGGTGGCCATTGAACCGCCGGATCTGGAAACGCGTATTGCCATTCTCAGCAACAAGGCGGAGAAGGCGCATGTCGGTTTTCCGCCCGATGTGGCCTTGTTCATGGCCAAGCGCATCCGTTCCAATGTCCGTGAGCTGGAAGGCGCGCTGAACAAGGTCACCGCGTTCGCGCATTTCACCGGTCGGCAGATCACCGTCGATCTGGCGCGCGAAGCCTTGCGCGATCTGATCGCCGCGCAGGAAAAAATGGTCACCGTCGAGAATATCCAGAAGGTGGTGGCCGAGTATTATCGGATTAAACTGTCGGACCTTTTGTCCAAGCGGCGCAGCCGTTCCGTGGCGCGTCCGCGTCAGGTGGCGATGGCGCTGGCAAAGGAACTGACCAACCATTCGCTGCCGGAAATTGGCGAAGCGTTTGGGGGCAAGGATCACACCACGGTGTTGCATGCCTGTCGCAAGGTGAAAGAACTGCGCGACAGTGATCGCAGCATGGAAGAGGATTACGCCAACCTGCTGCGCACCTTGTCAGCGTGATCGGCGGATCGGGTCAAGACGAGAAGAACGGAGAAAAAAGGCGATGAAGTTTGCCATTGCGCGCGAGTCCCTGTTGCCGGTTCTGCAGTTGGTGTGCGGTGCGGTCGAGCGTCGCCAGAGTCTGCCCATCCTGTCGAATGTGCTGGTCAGTGTCGAAAGCGACAAGCTGCACCTGACCGGCACCGATCTGGAAGTCGAACTGAAAGCGGTCATTCCGCTTGAAAACGCCGAGCCCGGCGACATCACCGTGCCGGCGCGCAAGTTCCTCGACATTGTCAAGGCGCTGCCGGACAAGCAGAACCTGAGCTTTCAGCTCGGTGATGCCCGCGTCACGCTGCGCTCCGGCAACAACCGCTTCACCCTGACCACGCTGCCGGCCTCGGAATTTCCGGCGCTGGAAGAAGGCCCGGGCGCGGTCAGCTTCGAGCTGCCACAGGTCGAACTGCGCTCACTGCTGGAACGCACCCAGTTCGCCATCGCCCAGGGCGATGTCCGCTATTACATGAACGGCCTGTTCCTGGAACTGAAGTCCGGCCGCTTCCGCGCCGTGGCCACCGACGGTCATCGTCTGGCTCTGGCAGAAGCGCGGCAACGTATTGAAACGGAAGGAGATTTTGGCGTCATCGTGCCGCGCAAGGGCATCCTTGAGCTGCTCCGGCTGCTGGAACCTTCCGACCAGCCGGTGAAAGTCACGGTCGGCACCAACCACATCCGCGTTCATACCGAGCACTACCAGTTCGTGTCGAAACTGGTCGATGGCAAGTTCCCGGAATACGAGAAAGTCATTCCGCGCGGCGCCGACAAGTTCATGAACGTGCACCGTGAAGTGCTGAAAGAAGCCCTGGCCCGGGCGGCGATCCTCTGCAACGAGAAATTCCGCGGTGTGCGCCTGAACCTGCGCACCGGCTTCCTGACCCTGGTGGCCAACAATCCTGAACAGGAAGAGGCCGAGGTCGAAGTCGATGTGGACTACAACGGTCCGGAGCTGGAGATCGGCTTCAACGTCAATTACCTGCTCGACATCGTCAACGCGGTGAAGTGGGAACAGATCCGCTTCTCGCTGATCGATGCCAGTTCCTCGGCACTGGCCGAGGAGGCAGGCGGGCAGGGTACGCTTTACCTCGTCATGCCGATGCGCCTCTAAGCGCCCGGAGTTCCGCGGCCATGGCCGTCCTGGAGGTCCGTTACCAGGGCATACGCAACCTGCAAGCCGGCGACCTGACGCCGGCTTCGCGTCTTAACTGGCTGTACGGCCCGAACGGTGCCGGCAAATCCTCGCTGCTGGAAACCCTGTTCCTGCTTGGTCACGGGCGGTCGTTCCGTACCAGCACCATCGAGCGTGTGATCAGCGACGGCAGCGAGGCACTGACCGCCTTCGCCCGCGTTGAATCGGCCGGCAGCGAAGTGCGGCTGGGCCTGTCGCGCAGCCGCAAGGGCGAGATCACGTTGCGTGTCAACGGCGGCGACGAGAAGCGCCTGTCGGCACTGGCCTGCCATTTGCCGGTGCAGATCCTGACACCGGACAGTTCCCGCCTGCTTACCGAAGGACCGCGCGAACGTCGGCGCTTTATCGACTGGGGCGTGTTCCACGTGGAACATGGCTTTGCCTCTGTTGCCCAGCGTTACGCCCGCGCCCTTCAGCAGCGCAACCAGCTGCTCAAGCAGCAGGCGCCGGTCAGTCTTCTCGAACCCTGGAACCAGCAACTGGTGGACTGGGGACTGCAGATGGCGGCCTTTCGCGAACGCCACGTGGCCGGCCTGATCCCGCTGATCCGTGAGCGCTGGCAGCGTCTGCTGCCTGACCTGGATGTGCAATGGGATTGGTATAGCGGCTGGGCAGGGGAGTTGTCGCTGGCGGAGGCGTTGTCTGCCAACCTCGGCCGTGATCGCGAAGCCGGCGCCACCCAGGCCGGTCCGCACCGCGCTGACCTGCGTATCCGTATCGGCCGGGTGGCGGCAGCGGAAGTGCTGTCGCGCGGACAGGGCAAGTTGCTGGTCCAGTGTCTGCATCTCGCGCAAATGCAGGCCGTGACTGCCGGCGGCGCGCCACCCGGTGTGCTGCTGTTTGATGATCTGGGCGCCGAGCTGGACGACCAGCGCCAAGCGGATTTTCTTGAAGCTGCGCTGTCGCTGCCGGGGTTGCAGGTGTTCGCCACCTCGACATTGCCCGGCCCGAAGGCGGTGCTGGAAAGGTATAATGGCGCCATGTTTCACGTGGAACATGGGCAGTTGAGCCGCGTCTCGCGCCACCCCCACGACTGATCTTTGATGGAAAGCAGAATGACCGAGCCAACCGATAACAACAGCTACGATTCCTCGAGTATTTCCGTCCTCAAGGGTCTGGATGCCGTCCGCAAGCGTCCGGGCATGTACATCGGCGACACCGACGACGGCACCGGCCTGCACCACATGGTGTTCGAGGTGGTCGACAACGCCATCGACGAAGCGCTGGCCGGCTACTGCACCGACATCAATGTCATCATCCACACCGACGGTTCGGTGTCGGTGGCCGACAACGGTCGCGGCATCCCGGTGGATATCCATCCGGAGGAGGGCGTTTCCGCCGCCGAGGTGGTGATGACCGTGCTGCACGCTGGCGGCAAGTTCAACCAGAACAGCTACAAGGTCTCCGGCGGTCTGCACGGCGTCGGCGTGTCGGTGGTCAACGCGCTGTCCGACGTGCTGCAACTGACCATCCGCCGTCAGGGCCGCATCTGGGAACAGACCTACAACCTCGGCGTACCGGCTGCGCCCATCGCCCCGGTTGGCGATTCCGACAGCACCGGCACGATGGTCCGCTTCCATCCCAGCCCGGAGATCTTCACCAACACCGAGTTCCACTACGACATCCTGGCCAAGCGCCTGCGTGAGCTGTCATTCCTGAACTCCGGTGTCTCAATCAAGCTCAGCGACGAGCGCAACGGCCGCGCCGATCACTTCTGCTACGAAGGCGGCATCAAGGCATTTGTCGATTACCTGAACAAAAACAAGACCCTGGTGCACCCGAGCGCGTTCTATTTCAGCCGCGAAGTGGCCGGCGAACCGCCGGTAACGGTCGAGATCGCCCTGCAGTGGAACGATTCCTACGCCGAGAACGTGTTCTGCTTCACCAACAACATTCCCCAGCGCGACGGCGGTACCCACCTGGCCGGCTTCCGCGCCGCGCTGACCCGCTGTCTGAACCAGTACATGGAAAAGGAAGGCCTGCTGGCCAAGGCCAAGATCCAGACCACCGGCGATGACTCGCGCGAAGGCCTGTGCGCCGTGGTGTCGGTGAAAGTGCCGGACCCGAAATTTTCCAGCCAGACCAAGGACAAGCTGGTGTCCTCGGAAGTGAAGTCGGCGGTGGAAACGGCAATGTTCGAGGCCCTGGAAACCTTCCTGCTCGAACACCCGAACGATGCCAAAGCCATCTGCGGCAAGATGATCGACGCCGCCCGCGCCCGTGAAGCGGCGCGCAAGGCCCGGGAAATGACCCGCCGCAAGGGAGCGCTGGACATCGCCGGCCTGCCCGGCAAGCTTGCCGACTGCCAGGAACGCGATCCGGCGCTGTCCGAGCTCTACATCGTCGAGGGTGATTCCGCCGGCGGCTCGGCCAAGCAGGGCCGCAACCGCAAGAACCAGGCGATCCTGCCGCTCAAGGGCAAGATCCTGAACGTCGAGAAAGCCCGCTTCGACAAGATGCTGTCCTCGCAGGAAGTCGGCACGCTGATCACCGCGCTCGGCACCGGCATCGGCCGTGAGGACTACAACCCGGACAAGGCGCGCTACCACAGCATCATCATCATGACCGACGCCGACGTCGACGGCGCCCACATCCGCACCCTGTTGCTGACCTTCTTCTACCGGCAGATGCCGGAAATGATCGAGCGCGGCTACCTCTACATTGCCCAGCCACCGCTGTACAAGGTCAAGAAAGGCAAGCACGAGCAATACCTGAAAGACGAGAACGCGCTGCAGGACTTCCTGACCAACATGGCGCTCGAAGACGCCGCGCTCTACGTCAACCCGCAGGCCCCGGCCATTGCCGGCGAAGTGCTGGAAAAGCTGGTCACTGACTACCGCGGCGCGCTGGCCGTGATTGAACGCCTGTCGCGGATCTACCCGTCGGAAGTCATGCAGCACTTCATTGAACTGCCACAGCTCAGCGTCGAACAGCTGTCGGATCAGGCCGCCGTCGCCGCCTGGGCCAGCCAGCTCAACGGCCGCCTGGAAACCCCGCCCGGCGCCGCCACCCGCTACGACGTGCAAGTCGCCGTCGATGCCGAGCGTCACCTGTTCCTGCCGGAAGTGCACATCCGTCACCACGGCGTCGATTCCGCCTGGCGCTTCGACAAGGACTTCTACAGCTCCAACGACTACCGCAAGCTGGTCGCGGTCGGTGACAGCATCCGCGCCCTGCTCGAACCCGGCGCCTACGTCCAGCGCGGCGAACGCAAACTCGAGATCAGCCGCTTCCCGCAGGCCGTCAACTGGCTGATGGAACAGAGCAAACGCGGCCTCGGTATCCAGCGCTACAAAGGCCTGGGCGAAATGAACCCGGACCAGCTCTGGGAAACCACCATGGACCCCAACGTCCGACGCATGCTCAAAGTCACCATCGAAGACGCCGTCGCCGCCGACCAGCTGTTCACCACGCTGATGGGCGACAACGTCGAACCGCGCCGCGAGTTCATTGAAAGCAATGCACTGGCGGTGGCGAATCTGGACGTTTGACCACAAGTTCGGCAATTTTTGATGCATAAGTAAACAAAAAGCGGCCAGATGGCCGCTTTTTGTTGAGTTACTGAATGAAGCCCGGTGGACTAACCGCAAATATACGTTGACGTAGCAATGGTTATGTTCTCTAATTTCTGTATATACAGAAATTAGAGAACATGACCATGCTCGGAACCACCGAACAGAAGTACATCCTCCACTGGGGCGAGATGGGTGCCCGCTGGGGCGTCAATCGCACCGTCGCGCAAATTCATGCCCTGTTGTTTCTGGCCGACGAACCTTTGAATGCAGAGCAGATCGCCGAAACCCTGACCGTTGCCCGCTCCAATGTCAGCACCAGTCTGAAAGAGCTGCAGAGCTGGGGACTTATCAAGCTGGCCCATGTGATGGGCGACCGTCGTGACCACTTCATCGCGCACCAAGATCCCTGGGACATCTTCCGCATCGTTCTGGAGGAGCGGAAAAAACGCGAGCTCGACCCGACACTGACGGTGCTCCGTGAATGCGCTCTCGAAGCACCGCAGGACAGCGCATTGTCAGCGGCAAAGCAGCAACGGATGACGGCCGTGCTGGACATGCTGGAACTGTTGATGACGGCGTACGAGGACTTCAAACACCTTTCGCCGTCGACACTGAAGCGCATGATGAAAATGGGAGGCACGCTGGCGCGCCTGTTGCCGGCGGATAAAGCACCCGAGAACTGAGCAGGACCAAAAAAATCCGCGGGGGCAGCAGGCCCCCAATCTTAAGGAAAGAGATTTCTGTTTTTACAGAACGAGGGGAAATGAGATGAACAACGTATCAATCTTGCTGATGCAAATTGCAGCGTCCCTGCTCACCAGTCTGGCGGTGATCATCTACATCAGACGCGTGCTTGCCCATGTGCTATCAGCGAGCTGCTCCGAAGTGAGTGGCCAATTCTGGTTGCGGGTATTGAACCTGCTGCTGATTTTCGCACCCCTGCTGCTGGTGGTCCTGACAGCAGAACCGGTCACAACCGGGGACATTTTTCCTGAGCTGAGAAAAACGCTGGTGTGGTTGTTGCTGGGTCAATGCCTGTCCTTGTTCCTGCTCTCGCGAGCAATCTGGAACACGCTGGTTTTGCCCGCATTGAAGGACAAGGTGGCATGAAATGAACATTGCCATCATCGGTGCAACCGGACTAATTGGAAATTCGCTTGCGGGACACTTGAGCGCGGCCGGCCACACTGTCACCAGTTTTTCCAGAACTGCCTGTGCAGCACTTCCCGGGCAACAGTCGACGCTACTCGATGTTCTGGACACAGGCAGTGATACCTGGGTCCGTTATCTGGCGAAAACGGACATTGTCATCAACTGTGTCGGTGTTTTTGCCAATGCAACGGAAGCAATACAAAAACGCGTGCATGTCGATTTGGTGCGGTGTCTGGCTGACGCCTGCTGCAATTTGCCCAACACGCGCCTGATCCATTTTTCCGCGCTGGCCGCCGATGAAAATGGCGAAACCTGTTACGCGAAAACCAAAGGTCAGGCCGACCAAATACTGCTCGATACCGTGCCAAACGCCGTCATCTTGAGGCCGTCACTGGTTTTCTCCATGCAGGGAGCCAGCACGCGATTGCTGGCCCATCTGGCACAAATGCCGGTAAGCCTGAGATTCAAGGATACCGGCGAAATACAGCCCGTAGCGCTTGAAGATTTGGTGCGCATAGTTGCCAGAATTATTGAAGACCAACCACATCTCAGCGGCATTGTTGAAATCGTCGGTCCGCGAAAAATGTCCTGGTCTGGCTACCTCGCAACCCTGCGTTTTCTGTCGCCAAACGTTCCACTGATAATTCCGTTACGTGCTCGTACGCTGGCAAGACTGATGTCTTGGCTGAAGCTGCCATCGTATGGGAAATTCCTGAATAAGCAGAGTCTGCTGCTGATGGAGCAGGGCAGCCACGAAACCGGAATGCATCCGTCACGACAAGGAACCAAAGATCCATCGCTGTTCATGGACAAGCTCGCGAAATCAGAAACCTGTCTGGGCTTGTCGCGCCAGCTTTCAATCGCAGCGTTGTTCTTCCTGTGGGCGTTCACGGCGTTGGTCAGTGTTCTGGACTTTCCGACCAGTCTGCAGCTGGCGTCGATGCTGTCGGATGTGCCGCAGATTCAGCATGCAACGGTTTGGGCCGGTGTTGCGCTGGATGCGGTCATGGCGTTCATGACGCTGGCCTTCCCCTCAAGGCGGCTGTGGCGCTTTCAGATGGTCATCACCCTGCTGTACTCGATGTTCATCGGTATCGCCGAACCGGCGTGGCTGCTGCATCCGTTCGGTCCGGTGACAAAAAATCTGATGGTTCTGTTGCTGCTGCAAGGCCTGGTGTGGACGGAGAAAAAATGAGCCTCTATCTGACCCTCAAGTGGGCACACATTTTGTCATCGACGATCCTGTTTGGTACTGGCCTCGGCACGGCCTTTTACCTGTTCGTAATCAATCGCACCGGCGACCGGCGTGCCATTGCGGCCGTGTTGCCGTGGATTGTCAAAGCGGACTGGTGGTTCACCACGCCCACGGTGATTCTGCAACCGGCGACGGGCTTCGCGCTCATCCTGCTCGCGGGTTACGACTGGCAACAAAGCTGGATTCTTTACTCAATCATTCTCTACCTGGTCGCCGGCGCATGCTGGCTGCCCGTCGTCTACCTGCAACTGAAAATGCACGATGAAGCGCTGTACGCAGAAGCAAACGATCAAGCGCTGTCGCCCGCGTATTGGCGCCGGGAGCGCCTGTGGGTGCTGCTCGGGATTCCGGCCTTTCTGGCGCTGGTAGTGGTTTTCTGGTTGATGGTGCACAAACCGGTTTGAGGCGCTGCTGCTTGCCAGCACGTACACGCCTGTGCATACTGTACATGTCAAACATGCACAGTATGCACACCCCATGAACCCCGAACTCTTTCTTTCCACCACCGACAGCACGCCGATGTACCGGCAGCTCATCGACCAGATCACTGCCAAGGTGCTGGCCGGGGACTGGCCGGCGGGGCAGGGCTTGCCGTCGATCCGCGAGTTGGCGGCGGGCAGCCGGGTGAGTGTCATCACGGTCAAGCGTGCCTATCTGGAGCTGGAGCGGGCAGGGGTGATTGTTACCCGGCCGGGCAAGGGCTCGTTTGTGGCGACCTCGCAGGACCTGCCGCGCGCCTTGCTGCGCGCCGATTTCGAACGCCAGTTTGATGCCCTGTTGCTGAGCGCAACCATGCTCGGCCTGAGCCGCGAAGCGCTTGTCGAGCGTCTGGATGCGGCGGTGGCCGAGGGTCGCCTGCAGGCGTCGTCGACGGACTCGTCAGCTTCCGTTGCCGAAACCGACGCCGGGACGGTGCGCTGAATGACGCGCGGACCAGCACACAGCCTGCGCGCGCTGTCAGGCGCGAAAAACCTTCCCCTCACGCCCACGTTTCCCCCGTTCCCAGGAGCCCGGCCATGACCCCGACGGTGGCGTTTTCCCTGTCCGGCATACACAAGCGCTTTGCGCATTTCGCGCTGCAGGACATACACCTGAGTCTGCCGGAGGGCCAGATCATGGGTCTGGTCGGCGTCAACGGCGCCGGCAAGTCGACGCTGCTGCGCATTCTCACCGGCCTGCTGCGTCCGGACAGCGGCCGGGTTGAAGTGCTGGGCCAGGCGATGCCGGCCGGGCAGGTGGCAGCGAAGCGCGACATGGGTTTCGCCTCGGAGGACATGCGCCTGTACAAGAGCCAGACGCTGGCCTGGCACATGGATCTGGTGCGCCAGATCTATCCGCAATGGGACGACGCCTACGCAGGCGAATTGCTCAGGCGTTTTGATCTGCGTGGCGACCAGACGCTGGCCGGTTTTTCGCACGGCCAGCGGGTCAAGGCGCTGCTGCTGCTGAATCTGGCGCGGCGGCCGAAATTGCTGCTGCTCGACGAACCGACCACCGGTCTCGATCCGGTGGCGCGCGCCGAAGTGCTGGAAGCGCTCGCCGATGTGCTGCGTGATGACGCGCGCAGTGTGCTGTTTTCCTCGCACAACACTCACGATGTCGAACAGCTCGCCGACACCATCACCTTTCTGCACGCCGGCAAATTGCTCGCCTCGCAGGACAAGGAAGTGTTTCTCGATGACTGGCGGCGCGTGCTCTGTCAGGGCGATGGCCGGCCGGATGCGGCACTGTTTCCGGAAGTGGTTTCCGCGCGCCAGAACGGCTCGCTGGTGGAGTTGAAAGTGCGCGCCTGGCGCGAGGATCTGCCGCAAAAACTCGACGCCAGCGGCTACGCCGTGCGCCGCGTCGATGCCATGAATCTGGAAGACATTTTTGTCACCACAGTGCGCGCCGGAGGCGAAGCATGAGCACACAACCCTCGCAAGCCGGCACGCTGAACTGGCCGCTGATCAAACTGATGATGCGCAAGGACTGGCTGCTGTTCCAGAAACAGATGGCGGCCCACGTGCTGGCGGCGATCATCGCGCTGGCGTTTCTCGGTCACGCGCAACCCTGGAGTTTTTACGTCGGCTCGCTGCTGCTGATCATCATTCTGGTCGCTGTCGCCTGTTTCGCGGTGTCCAATTCGATGCTGACCGAACGCAAGGAACAGACGCTGGCCTTTGTGATGAGTCTGCCGCTGTCGCCGCTGGATTTTTATCTGTCAAAACTGCTCGGCAATCTGCTGACCTTTCTGGTGCCTTTCCTGATCATCGTACTCGGCACCGTCGCGGTGATTTTGTTCACGCCGATCCCGGATGGTCTGCTGGTGTTCTCCGTGCTGCTGTTCGGTCACATCGTGCTGGCGTACTGCGTGTCGCTGGCGACAGCGATGGCCGTGGAATCCGAGGGCTGGAACATCTTTGTGATGATTTCCGGCATGGTGATGATCAATCCTTTCATCATGATCATCGGCCAGATCCCGGCCATTTCCTCAATCAGCAAAACCGAAACCGTGGTCTGGAGCACACCGGCACTACTGATCCTTTCCGCGCAACTGCTGATCAGTATCGCGATCCTGGTGCTGACCGGCTGGGTGCACGGACGCAAGCAATCGTTTTACTGAGGCTTGTGCGCAACTGGAGAGCGTTGAGCGGTGCTGGATTGTGTTGCGCACGGTTTGACATTCGGCGATGTGAAACTCCGGGATGGACAGTTCCGGGCCGTGTGGCGTAATTCAGAACCACCCCTCTGTCCCCTCCTTGAAAAGGAGGGGAAGCACCGCGCCAGTCCCACTCTCCTTGTAAAGGCCGGGAAATACCGCATCAGCCCCCCCTCCTTTTCAAGGAGGGGGCTAGGGGGTGGTTGGAATTACGCGAACCAGCGAGCCAATTTTTAGCCACAGACATTCATCCCCGCACAACTTCACAGCAGCAACAAAAACACAGCAACGCAAAATCGCAAGCAACCGCCCGAAAAAAATTCTTGAGGACTTTCCATGCACAGCACCGAACGCCTACATTACATGGACAATCTGCGCGCGCTGGCGATGCTGTCGGGCGTGGTGTTTCATGCGGCGTTGGCTTACAGCCCGATGCTGCATCCGTTCTTTCCCACTGCGGATCGTGCGCAATCCGTACTGGTGGATGTGTTCGCCTGGTTCCTGCATTTGTTCCGCATGCCGCTGTTTTTTGTCGTGGCGGGATTTTTTGCCGCGATGCTGGTGGCCATGCGCGGCATGGGCGGGCTGTTCCGCAACCGTTTCCGGCGCATCGTGCTGCCTTTCCTGATCTTCTGGCCGCTGCTGTACTGGCTTACCGGTTTGCTGGTTGAAGAAGCGGCACTCAGCGTCGAACATCCGGCGCCCCTGCTGGCCATGGTGAAAAATTTTCTCAGCATGGAAAACCCGCCGTCGCTGCCGCCCTCGACCATGCATCTGTGGTTTCTCTATTACCTGATACTGTTTTATGTGCTGGTCTGGTGCGCCGGCAATTTCGATCTGCGTGCGATCACCGGGCGTCTGCGCCGCATTCCGCTGTCGGCGGGTTTGCTGATCCTGCCGCTGCTGCTGGTGCCCGGCTTTCTCATGGTCAGCGCGCCGCATCCGGCGCCGGAAAGTTTTCTGCCGCAGTTCTGGGCCTTGCTGATATTCGGTGGGTTTTTTGTGGCCGGTTACATGCTGTACTCCGCGCCGGCGCAGATCGATCGCCTGCAGCGCGTTGCGCCCTGGTTGCTGCTTGGCAGTGTGCTGCTCTATGCACTGTTCCTGATCGCGCTGAAACAGTTTCCGGTGAACGCCGAACAGCCGCAGGCGCATTGGTCGCAAGCAATCTGCGAAGCCTATGTCAGTGTCTGGATGACTGCGGCGAGTCTGTATTACGGCAAGCGTCTGCTGAATCGCAGCAACGCCGTACTGCGCTACCTCGCCGACGCGTCCTACTGGACCTATCTGCTGCACTTGCCGGTGCTGTTTGCGATCCAGTTCCAGCTGATGGACCGTGACTGGTCCTGGCTGACGAAATTCACCCTTGCCCTGACGCTGACCAGTCTGGTGTGCCTGCTCAGTTACCAGTTGCTGGTCAGGCACACGCTGCTGGGAACCCTGCTCAACGGGCCGCGCCGCTGAGCAGACCTTCAGGGATGTTGGTCAGGCAATCACTGCATGGCCAATCGGACGCGAAAAAAAAGAAACGGCCACCGGAGTGGCCGTTTTTTTTCGGCTGACGTTGTCTGTCAGCGATCGCGGGCAACACCGGGAAAGAAACATTTCCGGCATTGCGGACCGATCATTCGCTGACTTGCGCCGCTGCCGCGCGTTGCTGGTAGTCGGAATAGGCCGGAATGGCGATGGCGGCGACGATGCCGATAATGGCAATGATCGGCAGTGCCAGTGCGCCAATCACCACGGCGGTGCTGTTCGGACCCGGACGCGGACCGAAACGGTTACCGGCTTTGCTGCCCGGTGCGAAGATCAGGTACAGCGCGAACAACACGTTCACCAGCGGAATGATCATGAACACGCCGAACCAGCCGGACAGATCCAGATCGTTGAGCCGGCGGCGGGCGAGCACGAAAGCGATGATCAGGAACGGAATGTTGATCAGCACCATCATGCCGAAGCCGACACCCATCGCCGTGGCCGGATCGCCACCCATCGCGCCACTCAGCAGGGACGCGCCGGTCACCATGGTCAGGACGAAAACGGCGATCCAGGCGAGCAAACCGTACACCAGCGAATACGCGAGATAACGCAGGCGGCCGATGCGGCCGTTGATGGCAAACAGTTGCGGATCGTAGCTTTCATCCTGCGCTACCGGTTGACTCATGTCGGCGCCGGGCGCGTTGTATGGGTTGGACATTTTTTCTCTCCTTGGATGTGACGTGCCGGGCCTGTCAGCCGGCAAGGTTTTGTGCCCGCCGGCGGCCCGGTGTGGCCGCACCCGCGTGCGCAAATTTTTTCCGCGCGTTACAGCGCGCCGCTTTCCTTGATCTCCAGATAACGGTTGGTCAGTGCCGCGCTGAGTTGCGCCGGCAGCACATCGATCAGTTGTGAGGCATCTAGGCCCATGCGCCGGATGGCGTTGCGGCGTCGCTGCAGATATTCCGCGACCGCGGCCGTGCGCAGGGCGGCAGAAAAATGTTCCGGTTCGCGCTGCAGTTCATCGTCGAGCGCGCGTTCGCGCAGGCTGGCGCAGATCACCAGATGTCTTTTTGCCAGCAGATCGTGGGCCGCGCGCACGGCGGTATCGTCTTCGTCGCGCAGATTGGTCAGCAAAACAATAAAGGCGCGTTTTTGCAGCCGAGTTGCCAGTGCGCTGGCGGCCTGCAGATAGTCGGGTGCGACCTCCTGCGGGTGCAGGTCGTAGAGGCTGGCCAGCAAACGATCCAGTCCGGCGCGGCCTTTCTGCGGCGCCAGCCAGCGCTGTTCCGCGCCGAAACTCAGCAGGCCGATGGCATCGCCCTGTTTCTGGGCGATGAAGGCCAGCGTCATCAGCGCATTCAGTGCGTGATCAAAATGCCGCGCGCCGTCATCTTCGGCGAGCATGCGCCGGCCGCTGTCGAGCAGGAACACCACCTGCTGATCGCGTTCTTCCTGATACTCGCGGCTGATCAGCTTGCGGGTACGGGCGGTGGCTTTCCAGTCGATACTGCGCTGGCTGTCGCCTTCGCGGAATTCCCGCAGCTGGCGGAAATCGGTGCCTTCGCCGCGCCGGCGTTTGCGGATCAGGCCGTTGCTGCTGATCACCCGGCCGGTGGCCAGCAGGTTGCGGCCGAGCAGGCGTGAATAGTCGGGAAAGACTTTCACTTCCTGGGCGATGCCGGCCTCACGGTCCTGCCACCAGCAGGCCAGCGGCGAGCGCAGACGCAGCTGCGCCGGGCCGAAGCGGGCGTTGCCGCGCCGGTCGGGCGTCAGCTGGTAAACAAAACCCTGACCGGCGCCGGGCGCCAGATCGAGGCGTTGCGGCAGGCCCTGTTGCTGCCAGCCCTGCGGGTAGTGATCGAAGACCTGCAGCGCCAACGGCCGCTGGCCGTCGTGCCGGAACAACAGGCTGACCGGGCCGTGCCGGCCGACCGGCCAGACGCCGGCGCACTGCCGTTCCAGCGCCGGAGTCGGCTGGCGCCGGGCGAGCAGCAGGTCGAGCAGTGCCAGCAGCAGCAGGGCCAGACCGGCGCCCTGCCAGAGCCGGGTCAGCAGCGGCCAGAAACTGGCGGCAAGACCCAGCGCCAGCCAGGCCAGGGCCAGCCGGAACAGTAGTCGGGACGGACGCAGGCGCAGCAGCATGATGGTTGGGCGTCCGCTCAGGCGCGCGGCGCCGGCACCTGTTCGAGCAGGCCGGCCAGCAACTGGTCGGTGCTGATGCCGTCCAGCTCGCTGTCAGCCGACAGCGCCACCCGGTGACGCAGCACCGGCAGTGCGGCCTGCTTGATGTCGCCGGGCGTGACGTAATCGCGGCCATCGAGCAGGGCCAGGGAACGCGCCATGCGCACCAGTGCCAGCGCGCCGCGCGGGCCGGCACCGATGGCCAGTCCCGGCCAGTCGCGGCTGGCGCGGGTCAGCGCCACGGCATAGGCGGTCAGGGCATCGTCGACGCGCAGGCGGGCGACAAACTGCTGCAGCTTGTTGACCGTGTCGGGGCTGACCAGCGCATTGACCGCCGAGACATCGAGGTCGGCGCCCAGCCGGTTGCCGGTGACGGCGCGGACCATGGCCAGTTCCTCGGCTTCCTCCGGGTAGTCGATGCGGATCTTGATCAGGAAGCGGTCGAGCTGGGCGTCCGGCAGCGGGTAGGTGCCCTCGCTTTCCAGCGGGTTCTGGGTGGCCAGCACCATGAATGGCGCCGCCAGCGCGAAGGTCTGGCCCTCGATGGTCACCTGCCGCTCCTGCATCACTTCCAGCAGCGCCGACTGGGTTTTGGCCGGCGCGCGGTTGATCTCGTCGGCCAGCAACAGGTTGGTGAACACCGGCCCCTGGCGGATGCTGAAGCGCTGTTCGCGCATGTCGAACACGCTGTGACCCATGACGTCGGCGGGCATCAGGTCCGGGGTGAACTGGATGCGTGAGAACTGGCCGGCGAAGGTGCGCGCCAGCGCCTTGACCAGCAGGGTTTTGCCAAGGCCGGGCACGCCCTCGATCAGCGCATGGCCGCCGGCGAGAAAGCAAGCCAGCACCTGATCCAGCACCGCTTCCTGACCGATCACCGCGCGGCGGATCTCGGCGCGCAGACGGCGCACCAGTTCGGCGGCCTGCTGCATGGGCGCGGCCGGCGTGGCCGCTGGCTGGGCGGACGGTGTTGCCGCTGGCGGTTCCGCAGACAGGTTCGGCTGAACCGGGGTTTCGGGAGCCGGACTTTCCTGAGTCAGGCTTTCTGGAGTCGGGTTTCCGGGAGCGAGGGTTTCGCGCGCCAGGCGTTCAGGGGTTTCGGTCATGACGACGCTCCGCATCGGACAGTCTGAGGTGTTGCAGTAACTGGATTTGCCGGGCAAAGGCCGCCGGCAGGCTGGCGGCCGGCTCATGCAGGGCCAGCCGGATCTGGTCGGCGCCCAGCTGGAACTGGCCGGCCAGCAACTGCTGGCAGGCGGCCGGGTCCAGGCGTGCCAACTGGGGCAGGCGGCGCTGCAGCCGCTCCAGCACCTCGCGGCGCAGCGCGCCAAGCAGCCGCTCCCGGCCGTCGGCGCTGCGCCACAGCCAGCGGCCGCTGGCGGCAAGGTGTTCGAGCTGGGCGCGGCGGGCGGTGTCCGGCTCGGCCAGCAGCGGACCGAAACGCCGGCCGGCCCGCCACAGCCAGAGCAGCAGCACGGCCAGTGCGGCCAGCAGGGCCATATGGAACCGGGTCCAGAGTGCCTCCAGCCAGGACGGCATGTCCGGGTCGCGGACCAGCAGCACCGGCGCGCCGGCCGGCAGCGGCGCGGCCAGCGCCAACAACAGGGCGGCGTGATCGGCCTGCCGCAGGCGGGGATTGGTGAAGGGCATGTCGGCCAGCATCACCACCCGGCCGCGGCCATGGTCGAACACCAGCAGCTGTGACCCGCTGTCATCGGCCAGCAGCGGCGGATGTGCCGCCGCATCGTGGAACAAGGGCCAGCCGGCCGCTTCCAGTCGCAGCGGCCGTGGCGACAGGCCCTGTACCTGCACGTAGTCGGCGTCGTCCTCGCAGGCCCGGGTTTCGGTATCGGTACCGGTTTCGGCCTGGTCGTCTGACTGGCAATCCGGGCTGCCGGCCGGCGTTTCGGCGCTGGCTGCTTCGGCGGCGGGTCCGTCGGTGACCGTCGCGTTGGTGACAGACTCGTCGGCAGCAGGCCCGGTGCCGGTTTGCGACGCCTCCCCGCTGACGGTTTCGCCGGCGCCGGTGTCCGCTTCGCCGCTATCCCGGTTTTCGCCGTCTGCCGCGCCGTCGCCGTCTGCGTTTCCGGACTCGTCCTGCGACGCGTCTTCCATTTCCGGGTCAACCGGCACCAGGCCGAAACTCTCGGCCAGCGGGTCGCGGACCGCGTCGCCGGTGGCGTCTTCGGCACGCGGGCTGAACACCAGCGTGTTGCCGCGCGCCACCCAGTCACGCAGGGCGTCGATCTGGCCGGGCAGGTAGTAGCCGCTGTTGCGACCGATCAGCAGCATGCCGTCCGGCAAGTCTTTCCTCAGCAGTGACGACAGTGAGGACTCGCTCTGCACGGTCCGGCCGTGCTTTTCAAGCAGCCGGCCCGCCGCCAGCAGCGGGTCCTGACGGGCGGCCTCGCTGAAGTGAGGGATGGCGACCGGCTTTTCTTCAAAGAAATGCAGCCAGGCCCAGACGCACAGGCCGAGCAGGGCGGCGCTGATCAGGCTGAGGGCGATTTTCCATGCCGGCCAGTGCTTCATGCGCCGGTCTCCGGCTGGCCGAACTGCTGCTGCCAGCGGCTCAGCAACTGCTGCCACTGGCCGGCGGCCGGGTACTCGCCGGCCCAGGCGGCGCGCAGCCAGAGGCCGGTGCAGTCGGCGCACAGTTCACGCAGGCCGGCGCTCAGGCCGGGCTGGCGGCGGGTCAGTTGCAGGCAATCCTGTTCGCTGGCGCCGCGACTGACGGCCAGACCATGGTCGTGGACCAGCCGTGACAGGGTGGCGCGGTAGATCAGCGCCAGCGCCGCACGGGGCTGGCCGCTCGACCAAAGCCGGGCGGCTTCGCCGGCGACATCGTCCGGCAGTGATTCGGGACGGATGTCGAGTCCGGCAATGCTGCGCACCCGCAGCGGCCGGACGCGGCCACCGGTGAGTGCCACCAGCTGGTCGCGGTAACGGTAGAGCAGCCAGACGAGGCCGAGGATCAGGGCGGCGATGACCAGCAGCTTGAACAGGTCGGCCAGCCAGACCAGATCCGGCAGGTCGGTGCGGGCTTCGGTTCTGGTTTCGGTTTGCGGGTCGCGCGGCACCCAGAGCAGCTTGCAGCGCCAGCCGCGCAAATCGTCGTGGTCGTAAACGGCATCAAGGCTGGCGCGGATCGCGGCGTGCTCGGGGTAGTCATCGCTGATTCGGGGCGGCGACAGGACATCCTTCGGCGCGTCGCAGTGCAGCGTCTCGCCGGGCGTGGCCGGGGCCGTTTTTGTCGAGATGTCTGCGGAGATGTCTGTGGGGGTGTCCGTACCGATGTCTGCGGCGACATCTGCCGCGCGCGCCGGCGCGGCTGCC
The DNA here is from genome assembly GCA_041913605.1 of Permianibacter sp. Classification (GTDB taxonomy): domain Bacteria; phylum Pseudomonadota; class Gammaproteobacteria; order Enterobacterales; family Permianibacteraceae; genus Permianibacter. Next base: position 62,515 of record JAYSEY010000012.1, on the reverse strand, counting down.
GGCAAGCCCAGTGCCAGCACCAGCAGGCCGGCCGCCGCGACCGCGCCGGCGGCCGGTTTCGGGGCGGTCGCTGAACGGGCCAGCTGGCTGCTGGCCGTCGCGCGCGCGCCGGCCGGCGTACCGAGCTGGCGCAGCATCAGCTCGACGTCCCAGGCTTCCAGCGTGGCGCGCCGGTTCAGGTAGAGCGTGAAGGTCGAGGCGACGTAGATCGGGCCGATCACGGCGCTGGCCAGACTCCAGCAGGCGAGGCCGATCTGGTTCATGCGCTGCTCAGTGACCTCGCCATTGATTTGGTCGATAAACAGGCGCAGCGGATTGACCTGACTCTCGTCGCCGAGAAACAGCGCCAGAAACCCCAGCAGGCCGATCTGCAGCACCACTTCAAAATGCACGCAGGCGATGCCGTAGCCGTGGGCGGCGCCAGCACCGCTGCCGCCGATCACCGCCCGGCGGGCGCTGGCGGCACGGCCGCGCAGGCCTTCCAGCTGCCAGATCGGCTGGTACAGGCCGCGACCCGGCATCAGCACGCGCCACCAGGTCAGCAGCCGGAACCAGCCGCCGCGCAGTTGTCCGGGCCAGGCGCGCAGCGCCTCGCCGACGCTGACCTGCTGGCCGAACACCGCGCGCGACAGGACATAGAGCGGAGCCCGCTCGAACAGCGGTTTGGGCCACCAGGCGAGCAGCATCCACCACAGGCCCCCGGCCGGCCAGAGCAGGGCCAGTGTCAGACAGGCGAGCTGCCAGGGCAGCCACAGCGCCAGCCAGACCAGCCAGGCATTGCGGCCGTGTTCACGCAGCAGGCTGAAGCCGAGATCCAGCGCCTGGGCGTTGGCGCGTGGACGCAGATCCAGCTGCAGATGCTCAAGCTGCATGCGGCGTCCTCCGTCCGGCCAGCGTCAGGTAGGCGATCACCGCCAGCCAGCAGCCGGCACCGACCGCGTACTTGAGCGCCGGACTGATGCTGGCGCTGGCCGACCAGAAGCCCTCGAAAAACGCCGCCAGCAGGATCATCAGCGCCGCGCCGGCCATCACCGGAAAGGCCTGACCGGCCGCCACCGCCAGCGCCTGCCGGCGGCGCAGCCGGCCCGGCCGCAGCAGCGCCAGGCCAAGGCGCATGCCGGCCACTGCCGACAGCAGCAGGCCGGTGATCTCGAAACTGGCGTGGGTGATGACGAAGGACCAGAAGCGCTCGGCGGTGCCGGCATCCATGCTCAGCCAGGCGGCCACGACTCCGAAATGCAGGCCATTGCTGCCGAGACTGAGCAGGCTGGGCACGCCGGCAAAGATGCCGGCGGCAAAGGTGCGGAAGCCGATCGAGACGTTGTTCCAGATATAAAAGCTGAACATGACCACGTCGTCTTCGCTGGAGCCGCGACCCAGTCGTGTGGCGCTGGGGGAATACATGTCGCTGTACTGGGCGAGCTCGCCGGCCGACATGAAAGCATAGGCCCACTGCGGCTGGAACCAGACCAGCAGGCCGCTGACCAGCGCGACGCCGGCAAAGGCCAGCACCGCCAGCACCAGCAGCCGCCATTCGGCGCGCACCCGTTGCGGAAACGTGGCGGTGATCAGCCGGACCAGCGACATCGGCCGCTCGCCCTGGGTGCCGTACAGGCGGCGGTGGCCGTCGAGTACCAACTTTTCCAGATAACCGGTCAGGGCCGGCGAATAGCCGCGCTGGCGGGCCAGCGCCAGCGACTGGCAAAGCTGGCGGTAAAGGGCGGGAAACTCGCTGGCGCCGGCAGCGTCGGGAGCGGCGGCCAGCGCCTGTTCGACGCCGGTCCACAGTGCCTGATGCGCGGCTTCAAACTGTTCCTGCTTGATCGACATGGTCTGCTCCAGCCGTTCAGCGCGTCAGGCCGGCGACGATGCCGCGCAGGCGCTCGACCGAGGCGGCGCCGCGCAGGCCGGTCAGCGGCTCGGCGATGCTGGCCAGTTCCTGCAGGCGTTCAGCCGGCAGCTGGCGTTCGCGTTCGAACAGGTCGATCAGCGTGCGCTGCTGCTCCGGCGTCAGAGGCAGCGGGCAGGGGTGCGGTTCGGCCTGGCTGAGCACGGCGCGCTTGGCGGCGGCCGGCTGATAGACCACCAGCGTGCCGGCGACCAGATCACCGAGGCGGCGGAATTGCCGGTCGCCGAGCATGCAGAGCAGACCGCCGGCGTAGAGAAAGGGCAGGAAGTCGGCCACCAGCAACAGGTTGCGCAGGATCGATTCGCGCCAGCCGACCGGCAGGCCGTCGGCGCGCAACACCTCGATGCCCATCGCGCGCTTGCCGATGGTGCGGCCGTTGAAGCCGACCTCGCAGATCACCGGATAGCCCCAGTAACTGACGAACAGCACCAGCAGGATCATGCCCTGGCCGAGTTTGGCGCCGGCCATCGCCAGCGCGGCGATGAACATGAACAGCGCCCAGATCAGGAAATCCAGCACCCAGGCGGCGCCACGCACCGCCGGTCCGGCCGGGGTCAGTTGCAGGCGCAGGCCTTCCGGCGTGATCAGCGGGTAGCGGCCGTCGAGGCGGGGCGTATGGTGCATGGGCAGACGGATCAGGCGATGGCTGCGGCCGGCTCGGCCGCCGTCACCCTCACGACCTTGGTGCCGGCCAGCTGGTCATGCAGGCAGCGGCGTTCGGCACCGAAGATGAACAGGGCGTCGACAAGGGACAGGAAGCTGCCGACCACGGGGATAGCGGAAGCCACCCATACCGGCAGGACGCGCAGCAGAAACAGCCGGTGAAACTCGGCCGGCTCGTTGTTGGTGTAGACGATGCGCATGTCGAGCAGGCGTTTGGCCAGTGTCTGGCCGTGGTGGTAGAGCAGGTAGCCGTTCAGCAGCAGATAGGAGCCAATGCCGGCAAGAAGGGTGAAGACCGCAAGCGGGGTTTCGGAGAGCAGCAGTTGGTCATCGAAAACGCCGACGACAAAGAACAGCGGCAGGATGAGCAAAACCTGAAACAGGCCGTCGAGCAGGGAGCCGGCAAAGCGCCGGCCGCGGCTGGCCAGCTGGTCGGTGCTGACCGGCGGCAAATCGAGACGGGCGGTCGGGGTCTGATAGGGATTGTGGGCGTCCATTCCTGTGCTTCCTTGCCGGCAAGGCCGGTCATCCAGAGGTCGCCAATCCGGCGACGCGGCGCAATTCAGTCACTGCGCGAAGGCTGGCAAGCCTGCCTGAACGGCGGGGACGGTGTAAAGCGGCGATTGGGTGACGGCGCCGACGTTTTCAAGCTCTTCGTTCCGCTTCAGGCTTGCCTGCCGGCGTCCGGACGTCTACATTGGACGAAGAATTTAGATCGATACAAAAACTCCGTCTGTGTGCCTGTCCGGCGGGCCAGTGGTTTTCACTCGCCACCGGTGCCGCGCTTCTGGTGAGATAGCGCCCCTCCACAGGTACTTGTACAAGCCGCCAGCCCGCGCCACGCACGGCTGGACGGCCAATTGGATGAACGGGACAGGGCAATGACGCAGGTGGTTCTGGCGGATGCAAAACGGGCGGGGCGGACAGCGCCGGCGCTGATCGCGGCCGATGTGGGCGGTACGCACGCCCGGCTGGCCTGGGTGGATACCACGGCCGGCAGCCTGACGCTGCGCGACTATCGCTGCTACAACTGCGCCGATCATGCCGGCTTGTCAGCCATTATCGCCGCGTTCTGCCGTGAAACCGGCGCCAAAGGCCCGATCGCGGCCACGGTGGCCATCGCCGGGCTGATGGTCGGTGATTCGCTGGTGCACGCCAACATGCCCTGGCCGGTGTCGCGCCAGGCGGTGCGCGCCGAAGCCGGCCTGCAGAAGCTGGCCTTCATCAATGATTTCGAAGCCCTGGCCTGGGCGGTACCCGGTCTGGCGGCGGGCGAGGGCGTGCCGGTCGGCTGCCCGGAACCGGCGCCGGCCGACCCGGCGGCGCCGGTACTGGTGATCGGCCCCGGTACCGGCCTCGGCGTGGCGTTCTACCTGCCGGCCACGGCGGATCAGCCGGCCCGCGTGCTGGCCAGCGAAGGCGGCCATGCAGCGCTGTCGGCAGTCACCGCGCGCGAACTGGCGGTGCTGGGCGAACTGCTGCATCGCTGGCCGCATGTCGATGTCGAACGCGCGCTGTCCGGCCCCGGCCTGCGCAACCTTTATCAGGCGCTGTGCGCGCTCGACGGCCAGACGCCGCAGCTCAGCGAGCCGGCGGCGATCACCGCCGCGGCCCTGTCGGGCCAGTCGGCGCCGGCGCGCGAAGCGCTGGCCATGTTCTGCAGCCTGCTCGGCAGCTACTGCGGCGATCTGGCGCTGATCTCCGGCGCCCGGCGTGTGGTGCTGGCCGGCGGTATTCCGGCGCAGATCAGCGATTTCCTGCTGGCCAGCGATTTTCGCGCCCGCTTCGTCAACAAGGGTGTGATGGGCAAGGTGCTGGAAAGCGTGCCGGTACAACTGGTCGAGCACGGCCAGCTGGCGCTGCTCGGCGCCGCGCAGTGGTTTTTGCAGCGCCCGGCGTCCTGAGCTGCGGGCGTCCGGCTGGCGCATGACGGGCGCAAAGGGGGCGCCAGCGGCGGCTGCGTCCGTCCGGGAAAACCTGCTGCGCCCCGGCCGGTGTACAGCGACGGAACGGCACCAGCGCGCAATACCGCAATCGTAAAACCGCACAAGAACACCGCAGCACAACCAGACAAGACACAACCTCACAACACAACCAGACAACACAACCAAACAACAGCGCCAGCCGCCGGACCGTCGCCCGGCCTTTCAGGGAAACCGCCATGTCCTCACGTCGCCAGTTTCTTCATCAATCCCTGCTCGCCGGCTCTGCACTGGCACTGGCCAGCGGCGCCGGCCGGGCCGGCCCGCAGCCGCGCGGCACAAAAGTGGTGTCCACCTGGGAGTTCGGCAGCGGCGCCAACGCCGCCGCCTGGCCGCTGCTGGCGCGGGGCGGCAGTGCGCTCGATGCCGTCGAGGCTGGCGCCCGCTGGGCGGAAACCGACACCTGCAACAGCACGGTCGGCCATTGCGGCTACCCGGATCGTGAAGGCGTGCTGACGCTGGACGCCTCGATCATGGCCGGTGACGGTCGCTGCGGCGCCGTTGCGGCGCTGGAAGACATCGACCATCCGGTCAGCGTCGCCCGGCTGGTGATGGAAAAAACCCCGCACGTGATGCTGGTCGGCGCCGGCGCCCGGCAGTTCGCCATCGAGCAGGGCTTCACCGCCCGCAAGCTGCTCACCGACGAGGCGCGCCGCGCCTGGGAAGCCTGGCGCAAGACCGCCAGATACGCGCCGCAGATCAACGCCGAGCGGCTGCAGAACGCCATTCCCGGCGACAGCAGCAACCATGACACACTCGGCATCCTCGCCCTCGATGCGCGCGGCGACGTCGCCGGCGCCTGCACCACCTCGGGCATGGCCTGGAAGCTGCGAGGCCGGGTTGGCGACAGCCCGATCATCGGCGCCGGCCTGTACGCCGACAACGAAGCCGGCGCCGCCACCGCGTCCGGCGTCGGCGAAGAAATGATCCGCACCGGCGCCAGTTTTCTGGTCGTCGAGTTGATGCGTCAGGGCCGCAGCCCGATGCAGGCCTGCCGCGAAGCCATCGATCGCATCGTCCGCAAACGCAGCGCCGCAACCAAAAGCCTGCAGGTCTGCCTGCTGGCGCTCGGCCGCGACGGCGACGTCGGCGCCTTCGCGTTGCATCCGGGCTTTGTCTACGCCGTCAGCGACAGCGGCGCGCCGGCAAAGGTGATTGAGGCCGGATCGGTGTACGGCAAGTAACCTGACTAGGTAGCTGCCTCAGCCAGGATACGAATTCACTCCATTCCGTTCGCCCTGAGCTTGTCGAAGGGCTGAACGGCGAGCCGTACTGAGCCATCTACCGAATCAGTAAAGTAAAAGCTGAATCGCAACGGAGTCAGACGCGTCATGCATCGCCCCGCCTTCCCGCGCATCGAACTGGAGATCTGCGCCGCTAATTTCGCCTCGGCATTGGCAGCACAGGAAGGCGGGGCGGATCGCATAGAGTTGTGTGAAAACCTCGGTGAAGGCGGCTGCACGCCCTCGCTGGGCATGATCACGGAAGTGCGCGCTGCGCTGCGCATCGGCGTGCATGTATTGATCCGTCCGCGCGGCGGCGATTTCGTTTACAGCGCCGCGGAAAAACGCCTCATGCTGCGCGACGCGGACGCCGCACTGGCAGCCGGCGCCGACGGCATAGTCAGCGGTGCACTCAATCGCTCCGGCGAAGTGGACAGTGATTTCCTGCGCGAACTGCGCGTCATGACCCAAGGCCGGACGCTGACCTTTCATCGCGCGTTTGATGTGCTGAAAAACGATGTCAGTGGCGCACAGTGCCAGACACTGGAGATGCTCATCGGTCACGGCGTTGACCGCCTGCTGACCTCCGGGCGTGCCGCCCAGGCGCTGGACGGCGCGACCTTCATTGCACAATGTGTCCGTCAGGCCGGCGACCGACTGCGCATCATGGCCGGTGCCGGTGTACGTGAGGACAACCTGATCCCGCTGCTAAAAACCAGCGGTGTTCGCGACCTGCACACCAGCGCAAAAGCGACCATCCACTCCGCCAGCAGCGAATCCTTCGCAACACTACCCGGCCTCGACGGCCACTACAGCGCCAGCGACATCGAAACCATCCGCCGACTACGCCAGCACATCGATCAATACAGCGCCACCGCTCCCGCCGCACAAAAGTAATCGCCCGATAAATTTGCAACCTTTCTTGCGAGCACAAGCAAACATGTCGCGCTCACGGCACAGCAGGCCGCCACGTCACCGGCCCGAACTCGCCGCGCAGGTAGCGATCAGAAATGGACTGCAGCAGCTCGAACAGTCCACCCTGGAACAGCCAGTAGTCGGTCATGTCCAGCGACATGTAATCGTCATAGGCGGTTGGTCCGTACTTCCGGGATTTGTTAATCAGCGTGTAGCCGGACTCGTCATTGAAATTGACATTCATGCTGCGGCCAGCGACCAGCCATTCGCCATTGACCTGATTGCAAATGCAGAAACCCTGCGCCGCGCCGGGTTCGCTGGGGCGCAGGCGCAGGCGGCGAACAGCATCGACGAAAAACGTGGCGGCGGCGATGGGGAATTCGCTTTGGGAAATTGCCAGAATCCACTTTCCTGAAACTTTGCTTTGGTACGTGTACTTGGCTGTTACACACAGACTTCCATTTCGAAAATACAAATAGCGGAGAAACTGGTCTTCTATTTTATCAAGCGGTACTTTGCAGAACGAGGTGCCGAGTAGCAAAGCGTCAGCGGGAGGACATTCACGGTCGATTTTGGGCTGGGCTTGGATTACCACGCGATCCTTGTTAGGTGGCAGGTCCAAATCAAAAGTACTCATGAGGTCGCCTCTTTAGGTAAAGGAAGTACAATAAACTGGTCAGTGCCTGCGCAGCGATATTGCCCAATGCTTGGAGGGGTACGGTCATAGAGGTAGCTCTCACCGGCTCCGTAACGGATGGGTTCATCATCGCGGCTCAATTTAGTTAAACCGTTACCTGTGTAGTGCCGATTCGCACCGACCTGCTTCCAAACATGCCAGCGCGCACATAGTTGGTGAATGGTTTTTTCATCGGCGCACAACTCTTCTGCCAGAGTGCTCATCTGGTCCGAGTCCAATGTACTGAAATCCGGTAACTTGTCCTCGAACTGCTCATATACACGCGAAAACCCTGGCGTCAGCACTTCGGGCAGCAGTTCCGGCTCGCTGAAATGTTTCCTCAGATCGCTCTGACAGAACTCGCACACCGCTTCATAGGTCGGGGTAAATGTTTTTGCACCGGGTGACGCCTGCTGCATCAGTTCCGCATCGACCAGCGCCAGCGAGTAGTCGTTCTTCGGGTTGTAATCCAAACCGAGCATGGCGCAGATTTTTTCCGGATTGTCGCCGCATTGTTCGATGTAGTCCGGATCGACCAGCCAGGTGCGCAGCGCGCCTTCGCTGTCGGGTTTGCCGAGTGTGTATTCATCCTTCAGGTAAGCCGTTTCGGTGAAACGGCCCCAGACTTTTGGCGGCGGGCGGCTGCCCTCGCGGGTGCGTACGGCGTTGCGCACCAGTTCGCGCTGTGTGTATTTGTCGTCGTAGCCGTAGGCCGCGCCCTCGCTGGCGAAGTGGCTGATGCGGGCGGCGAATTCCGGCGGACTTTGCGCCGGGCTGCGCTTGAAATCGAGCAGCAGATCCATGGCCTGCAGATCGGTTTCGTGGCTGGGCTGCAGCAGGTCTTCGTGATCACCGAATTCGGCCAGCGCGCGTGGCGGCGTCAGCGGTGCCAGGCCGGCGTAGAACTGGGTGGGGATCAGCGCGGCGCCGCAGGCGGTGAGGCTGCCGAGCACGGCGGCCGGTTTGCCGTCGATGAAGGCACTGTCCTGACACTGGACGATTTTGCACATCCCGTGGCCAGGGATGGGGCAGATCACCATGTCGCCGAGACAGGCGACCTTGATGGCGTCGACGTCGTAGCGGGTCTGGTCGACTTTGACGACCGCGCCGCCGTGGATATGCGGATCACCGAGGCGTACGAAAGGGCGAACGACGAACATGCTGCATCCTGCAGGGTGGGCGTCCATGGAGCCGGCGATTCTCTTCAGCAGGCATGGCGGCGGCTGCGGCCCGGTTCACAGTCCGCCGTACGCGGCACCGCGCGCGTCAAAAGCGTGCGCCAGCGAGCGGTGTTTGGTGGCGGGGCGAAACCGGCGCACTTGTTTGCCTGTGGACAGGGGCTGGCGACGCCGATGAAAGTGCGACACCGCAACAGTGCTGCGTCCTGAAATGCCGACTGGCTGCCAATCACCAGCGCCCATTCGCCGGTGTTGGCCGCGAAATATCAACCGTTCGAGGCAAATCAGCACGACGCTACCGGCGCCGACCTGAATCCTGCTGTTGTCACGCAGCCCGGTCCGGCAGACAGCTCCCCGCAGGCCATTCCGCCGACTCTCCTCCAACCAGTACATTCCGGTACAAAAAAACAGCACTTTTGTTGCGCTGCAGCGTGATTTTCGCTGTCCATTGCATGTAGTTTTGGATCGATCCAGCAATTCGGACCGGAAGGGCGCAACCATGGCGCCCTTTGTTCAGAGGGAAAATTGAATCGATCTAAATAAAAATTGGATCGATATATCGGCTGGTTCGCAGTGGGCAAGGCAGCAAGCAGACAGAACGTCGACAGCAATAACGAGGATTCACCACATGACGCATTTCCTGTTCAACCGCAGCGCACTGACCAGTGCCCTGGTGCTGGCGCTAATCGCGCCCAACGCCGTGTTCGCTGCGGAACAAGACGACAAGCAGAAGGCTGACAAGGAAAAGGACGAGGAGCGGGTAGTCATTACCGGTTCGCGCATCAAGCGTGTCGACACCGAAGGTGCGGCACCGGTGCAGGTCATGACCAGCCAGCAGATCCAGGCCGAAGGCTTCCTGACCGCCTATGACGCACTGAGCACCATCAACGAGGCCATCGGCACGGTGGAGTCGGATGTGCAGTGGGGTTCGCATACCCCGAACGCCAGCCCGATCAACCTGCGCAACATGGGCCCCGGCCGCAGCCTGCTGCTGGTCAACGGCCGTCGCGTCGCCGATTATCCGTTGCCCTATGGCGGCCAGAGCAACTTCTCGAACTACAGCAACATTCCGGCCGCCGCCATTGAGCGCATCGAGATCCTCACCGGCGGTGCCTCGGCGATTTACGGCTCAGACGCCGTCGCCGGCGTGATCAACGTCATCCTGAAAAAGAATTACGACGGCGATCAGGCGCGCGTGCGCGTGGGCGAAGCGACCGAAGGCGGCCGCGATGTGCGCGATCTGTCCTGGGCCGGTGGCCGCACCGGTGATGGCTGGAGCGTCACCTATGCGCTGCAGCACACCAAGCGTGATCCCTTGTTCGGCCGTGACCGTCCGGCCATGGATGATTCCGACGACGCGCCCTACTCAAGCTGGAATCCGACCCAGCGCGCCATCGGCTTCAACCCCTTCACCGGTCTGGCGCTGCTCGACATGACCCGCGGCGGCTATCGTCTGGCGCCGCCGACCGGCACCTGCGAAAAATTCGACGGCGAGTTCTATCTGGCCCACCGCCGCCTGTACAGCTACCCGAGCGGCACCATCACCGACACCGGCCACCTGTGCGGCAAGACCCGCGATTTCGGCGACTGGATGCTGATGAGCGGCAGCGAAGATCTGGCGCTGTACAGCTACGCAACTTTCGACATCAATGACAGCACCCAGGTTTGGGTCAATCTGTCGCGCTACCAGGCGGAAGCGCAATGGAGCACCTCGCCGCCGAGCGTGGCGCTGAACGTTGAGGCCGGCCAGACGTTCTGGGATGCCGACCTGAACAAGCCCATCCGCGGCATCCGCTCGTTCATTCCGCGTGAAGTCGGTGGCTTCCGTGGCATGCGCAACATCAACGACGAAACCTCGATGGACATTTCTGCCGGCATCACCGGCACCGTGTTCAACGACAGCTACGACTGGGAAGTGTCGGTGGGTCGTTCGACCTACGAAGTACGCGAGAGCATTTCCGCTATTGATCCGGAAAAAGCCGACCGCTTCTTCCTTGGTCAGCAGCTCGGTACGCAAAACGGTCTGGCGGTTTATCGCCTGAACAAAGAGTTGTGGTGGAACCCGCTGACACCGGAGCAGTACAGCAAATTCGGCGTCCGCTCGATCAACAACGCCGAGTCGTCCGTCGATCAGGCCGCATTCAACTTCAGCGGTGATCTGTTTGAAGGCTGGGCCGGTCCGATCGCGTTTGCCAGCGTGTTTGAATACGCGCAGCAGGACTATCGCCTGAGCCCGGACCCGCGCGCCGCCGATCTGTTCGGACCGCAAAACATTGATCGCGGTGGTGGTGAGCGCACGCGCATGTCCCTGGGCGCCGAGTTCAATATTCCGCTGCATGAAACCGTGACCGCAACCGCCGCGGCACGCTCGGATCGCTATGGCAGCTACAGCGCCCATGACAGCACGGCGCAAACGCTGAACATCGGCACGCAACAGGAAACCACCTGGAACCTCGGTCTGCAGTGGCGTCCGCTGGAAGACTTGATGGTGCGCGGTACGTTCGCGACCAGCTTCCGCGCGCCGGACATGCATTACCTGCTCGCACAACCGAGCTCGTCGGCCGTATCAACCACCGATCCGTACACCTGCATCAACAGCGGTGATTACCGGCTGGGCAACTGCGGCAGCGGTTCGCTGCACTACTACGCCTTCGACATCAATCGCCGCGGCACACCGGATCTGCGTTCGGAACTGGGCGAGTCGTGGACGCTGGGCACCGTCTGGAACGTGATGGATGATCTGTCGGTCACCGTCGACTACTGGTCGATTGATCTGGAAGACGAGATCCGTGACGTCAGCGAAAACCAGATCCTGCGTGACGAAGCCGGTTGCCGCACCGGCAAGACCATTGATCCGAACATTCCCTGGGTCAACCCGGGCGGTGCCGACTACTGCGCCTCGGTGCTGGCGCGTGTGACGCGCGGCGCGGATGGTCGCATCACCGACGTCGAGCGCGGTCCGATCAACATCGCGCAGAAACACGTGGAGGGTGTCGATCTGTCGCTGCGCTATGCGCTGAAAGACACCGGCTTCGGCGATTTCCGTTTCGGTTTCAACTACACGCAACTGCAATCGCTGAAGAAGCGTGAAAAACGCTCTGACCCGTACTGGGAAGAGCGCAGCCGCGATGTGCCGAACAAGCTGCGCATGAGCGTCAACTGGGAAATGGGTGACTGGGTCGCCAACCTCTACGGTGATCGCGTCGGCGCCGTGCCGGGTGTGCGCTTCCACTGGGATCCGAATCGCGGCATCTCCGGCGGCTGCACGCCGTTCCCGGACGGCCACGTGCCCAGCGACAGCCTGACACCGGATTGCACGGAAACCGACCGCAACAATCCGAACTACGGCAAGAAAACCTCGCGCTACACCGGCAAGGTTGGCCCGGCCGTGACCTGGAACATCAACGTCGGCTACAAAGTCACCGCTGATTCGCGCGTCAATCTGTACGTGAACAATCTGACCAACGAAGCAGGCTGGAACAACAAGGACCCGTACAAGCTGGACTACGAGTTCTACAACAGCCGCCTGTTCAATCCGGTTGGTCGTGAAGTTGCGGTGGAATACATCCACAACTTCTGATGAGTCCTGTGGTCTCCGTCCCGGCCTCGACCTGCTGCGAGGCCGTTCTCCACGGGCCCTTCAGACCCGGCTCCGGCCGGGTCTTTTTTAAATGCTCTGCCGCGCACCGTGCAGAACGCCGCCGGTGCGCAAGAATTTGCCGGATGACACGGAAGCGTGCCTAATCGGCATGGCCGCAAATGTTGTCCTCAAGAAAAGGTGATTGGGAATTGCGGCGCATTGCGCGTAATTCCCACCACCCCTTCATCCCCTCCTCGGTGAGGAGGGGAAACAAATGCTGTCCCCCCTCCTTTTCAAGGAGGGGTCAGGGGTGGTTGAGAATTACGAAACGCAACGCAACGCGTAATTCACACCACCCCTTCATCCCCTCCTCGGTGATGAGGGGAAACAAATACAGTCCCCCCTCCTTTCCAAGGAGGGGCTGGGGGTGGTTGCGAATTACGAAATACCGTGCGTAATTCGCAAGCCCCTTCATCCCCGCTCCGGTGAGCAGGGCAAACCAGACAGGAACCGATGCATGAAACAACTTGCCCCTGCATTCCGCTTGCGCCCGGCGCTGGCGGTTCTGATGTCGGTGCTGGCGGCGCCGGCGTTGTCGAACGCTGCGTCCCCGGCGATTGATTACGCGACGCAGGTCAATACCTTCATCGGCAGCAAGGATGACGGCAATACGTTTCCCGGCGCATCGGCGCCGTTCGGGCTGATCCAGATCAGCCCCATCGGTTCGCATTATTCCGGCTGGCGCTACGACGACGCGAAGATCCGCGGCTTCGGCCATTCGTTCATTTCCGGCGCCGGTTGCTGGGAGCAGGGCGGCCAGTTGTCGGTGCTGCCGGTCACCGGTTCGATAGCCCCCGGCGGTGATTTCGATACCGGCAAGGCAGCAAGTTTTGATCACAAGAAATACGGCGCCGATTACACGCACGAAGGCGAGATCGGTCAGGCCGGTTATTACCGCGTCAAACTCACCAGCTATGGCGGCATTGTCGCGGAAAGCACGGCGCTGACCCGCGCTGCCGCCGAGCGTTACACCTTCGACAGCAAAACCGGCGACGGTCATGTGCTGATCAACCCCGGTCAGGCCAATGAACGGCACTGGGTGGTCGGCTCGACCATACAGGTCGTCGATGATCACACCGTCGAAGGCAAGATCGTCACCAAGAGTTTTTGCGGCGGCCAGCAATACACCACCTGGTATCGCATGGAATTTGATCGCCCGTTCAAGGCGGTGGGCACCTGGGATGAGGCCGGTGGTCACGCCGGCAATCGCGCGGTGTCGATGCAGGGTGATGGTCGCCCGCACGGCGCCTGGGTGACATTTGATCTGGCACAGGGCCAGGGCGTGACGGCGCTGAGTGCGATCTCGCATGTCGATGCCGAGGGCGCACGCCGCAATCTGCGCGCCGATGCCTATCAGGGTGAGCGGCGCAAAACCTTTGACGGTCTGCGCAGCGAAGCGCAGCAATTGTGGAATCGCGAACTGGCCAGCATCCGCATCAAGGGCGGCAGCAAGGATGATCGCGTGGTGTTTTACACCTCGCTGTATCACGCGCTGCTGCAACCGCTGACCGGTGATGATGCCGACGGTCGCTATCGCGGTTTCGATCAAAACATTCATCAGGCCGATGGCTGGCGCTGGTACGAATATTTTTCGCTCTGGGATACCTATCGTTCGCAAAACCAGTTGCTGGCGCTGATCCGTCCGCAGCAGGCGCGCGACATGGCCAGCTCGGTGCTGAAGATCCACGAACAGAGTGGCTGGTTGCCGCGCTGGGCCTATGCCAATTTCGAAACCAATGTCATGACCGGCGATCCGGTGACACCGTTTCTGGTTGATCTGTGGCGCTTCGGTGCCTTGCAGGGCAAGGAGCGTCAGGCCTATCAGGCGCTGCGCCAGAATGCGTTTGAAACGCCGGCCGCGCTGTCGCGTCATGACGGTCGCGCCGGCAACAAGAGTTATGTCGAGCGCGGTTTCGTGCAGTACGACCGCGCGTTTCCGGCGAAAAGCATGGATGTCGATCCGCACCACGGCGGCTCGGCAACGCTGGAATATGCGCTGGCCGATTGTTCTCTGTCGCTGATGGCCGAGGCGCTGGGCGAAACGGCCGACGCGGCGATCCTGAAACAGCGCGGCCGCAACTGGCAAAACGTCTGGGACAAGGACGCGCGCGACCCGCAATTGCCGTTCACCGGCTTCCCGCGTCCACGCACCAGTGATGGCAAGTTTTATGTCGAGAGCGACGGCCATTACAGCCCGCGTTCGCACCACGGTTTTCACGAAGGCACGGCCTGGCAATACCAATGGCTGATGCAGCAGGACATCCGCGGCATGACCGCGGCAATGGGCGGCACGGAACAGACCGGCAAACGGCTCGATGCCTTCTTCGCTTACGACGCACTGGTCGCCGACAGCGCGAATGCGGCGCGCAAGGAATGGGTAGTCGGTCCCTACAGTTACTACAACCAGTATCGCTACAACCCGAACAACGAACCGGATCTGCATGCGCCGTGGATCTACACGCTGATCGGCCGCCCGTGGAAAACCGCCACCGTGCTGCGCGCCGCGCAAACACTGTTCACCAATGCCCCGAACGGCGTCACCGGCAATGACGATCTCGGCACCATGTCGGCCTGGTATCTGTTCAGCGTCGCCGGCCTGTATCCGGCGGTGCCCGGCACCGGCCAGTTCCTGCTGCACACACCGCGTTTCGAACAGCTGGAACTGGATCTTGGCAACGGCAAAACCCTGCGCATCGAGGCGCCCGGCGCGCGCGGTGATCGCCTGCAATACATCAAGGCGGTGAGCTTCAACGGCCAGCGCCATGACAAGGTCTGGCTGGACTGGTCGCAGTTGCAGCAGGGCGGTGTGTTGCGTTTCACGCTCAGCGAGCGCGTCGATGAAAACGGCTGGGGCACGCAGGCAGCGCATCTGCCGGCTTCGGCCTGCGCGGCAGATTGACGCGTGGGTTGCGGAAAGTACGCCGTGTCGCAGACCAAACCGGGAGGACGGTGACGAATAGCTGGCGGTGACACCCGCGCGCAGCAGAACCGCGTGCGGGCGGCGGGATCTCCATAGTTCCTGCCCTCAGCCTGACGTAGCATTGGATCGATTCATCCGCTGCGGCATGCTGGTCAAGGGAAAAATTTCACCACACGCCGCCTGCTTCCTGCACAACACCGTCACGAGATCGAGATGAGCAAAGACCCGAGCGCACGCAAAGCCGTTACTGTCACCGACATCGCCAAAGCCTGTGGTGTGTCCCGCGCCACGGTGTCGCTGGTGCTGCGCGGCAGTCCGCTGGTGCATGCCGACACGCGCGCGAAAGTCGAGGCCGAGTTCAAAAAGCAGGGCTATGTCTACAACCGCGCGGCCGCCAACCTGCGCCAGCGGGTGTCATCGATCGTCGCGCTGGTGATCAACGATCTGTCCAACCCGTTCTTTGCCGAATTCGCCGCCGGCGTTGACGAAGCGCTCGGCCAGGAAGGTTTTGTCACCCTGCTCGGCAGCACCGCCGAATCCAGCACGCGCCAGCATCAGGTGCTGAACACGCTGATCGAACACGGCCCCGCCGGCGTGATCCTGTCGCCGGCCGAACACAGCGATGGCGAAGCGCTGCAGAAACTGGTCGGCCCGGCGGTACCGGTGCTGGTGTTCAACCGCGAACTGGCCGGCAGCGACTGGGATTTTCTCGCTCTCGACAACCGCAAGGGCGCGCGTCTGGCCACCGAACATCTGCTGTCACTCGGCCATCGCCGCATTGCGTTTTATGGCGGTCACGCTGATTCATCTTCGTGCCAGCAGCGCCGGCAGGGTTATCTCGATGCGCTGCAGGCGGCCGGCATCACGCCGCCGGCGCACTGGCTGATTGAATCGGCACCGACGCGTGTCGAAGCGGCGGCGCGGGCCGGCGAATTGTTTGCCCGTGATGCGTTTGCCTCGGCCCAGGGTTTGACCGGCGCGGTTTGCTACAACGACAACGTCGCGCTCGGCCTGAAACTCGGCTTGCTGGCGCGCGACATCACGCCCGGTCGCGATTTTGCCGTCACCGGTTTCGACGACATTCCCGAAGCCGCACTGTCGACGCCGCCGCTGACCACGCTCGCCGTCGATCCGCGTGCGCGTGGCCGGCAGGCTGCCGAACTGCTGCTGCAGCGCGTGCGTGATCGGGCGTTGCCGGCGCGACGCGTGATCGCGCCGGTGGAACTGATCGTGCGCGGCTCCAGCGGCACGCGCTGCGCATCGTGACGGTATGCGTGATCAACACCAGATGAACAACGTCAACGCTCTCCAGAACCCTTCTTCCACCAACACGGGCCTGCGTGCATGAATGCGCCATCCGAACACCTCTCCGTCGCTGCGGCCGATGCCGCGCCGGCACAGATGAACAACCGCGTTGCCCTGCTGGTGGTGACGGCGATTTTTTTCATGTGGGGCTTCATCACCGAACTCAACGATGTGCTGATCCCGCATCTGAAAGCGGTGTTCGAACTGCAGTACTGGCAGGCGATGCTGGTGCAGTTCTGCTTCTTCGGCGCCTATCTGGTGATGGCGATCCCGGCCGGCAAACTGGTGGCGCGGGTCGGCTACAAATACGGCATCGTGCTCGGCCTGCTGATCGCCGGCAGCGGCGCATTGCTGATCCTGCCGGCCGCACAACTGGCGTCCTACAATCTGTTCCTGCCGGCGCTGTTCATTCTCGCCAGCGGCATCGTGGTATTGCAGTGTGCCGCCAATCCCTATGTCAGCTTGCTCGGTGAACCGCGTTACGCGGCGACGCGCCTGAACTTTGCCCAGGCGATCAATTCGCTCGGCCACACCATCGGCCCGGCCGTTGGCGGCGCGCTGATCTTTTCCGCGACCGCACTCAGTGTCACCGAACTGGCTGCACTGCCAGCCGCCGAACGCGTGCAGACCGTGCAGCCGCTCTACCTTGGCGTCGCCGGTGCGCTGATCGTGCTGGCGGTACTGATCGCGCTGATCAAATTGCCGAGCCACACCGAAGCCACCGAAAAAGCTGACGCCGTGACCCATCGCTTCGCCGACGTCTGGCAGCACCGTCACGTGCGTTTCGGCGTGCTGGCAATTTTCCTTTACGTTGGCGCGGAAGTGGCGATCGGATCGTTTCTCGCCAACTACGCCATGCGTCCCGACATCGGCGCCATCAGCGAAAGCGAAGTCAGTGCCTTTGTATCCGGTTACTGGTTCGCGGCGATGATCGGTCGCTTCATCGGCGCCGCGCTGCTGATGAAATTTGCCCCGCGCCGCCTGCTCGCCGTGTACGCAACGATCAACATCGCGCTGCTGATCACCACCGCATTGAGCAGCGGCCAGCTGGCGCTGTGGAGCGTGATCGCGGTCGGTTTCTTCAACTCGATCATGTTCCCGACCATTTTCACGCTGGTTATCGACCGGCTGGGCGCGCTGACCCAGAAAGCTTCCAGTTTGCTGGTCATGGCGATCTTCGGCGGCGCGGTGATCCCGCTGTTGCAGGGCAAGCTGGTGGATGTGCTGCACGGCGCCACCGGCAATGAAACCCTGGGCCTGCAATACGCTTTCCTTCTGCCGGCACTTTGCTACGGCTACATCTGCTGGTACGGGCTGCGCGGTTCGCGCGTTGAATCGGCGTCTGCGCGCTGAGCGCGTCCGTACGGGCTCTGGTTGTTGAGGTTGTTGATGCAAAAGCTGGTTTGTTTTGGTGAAGTGCTGATCGATTTTCTGGCCCAGCCACCGGCCGCGCCGGGTGCGCCGCGCGCCTTCCTGCAATACGCCGGCGGCGCACCGGCCAATGTCGCGGTTGCCGTGGCCCGGCTCGGCGCGCACGCCGAATTTGCCGGCATGGTCGGGGCCGACATGTTCGGTGATTTTCTCGTCGAGGAACTGCAGCGCGCCGGCGTCGGCACGCGTCACGTGCAACGCACCCGCGAAGCGAAAACCGCGCTGGCCTTTGTCCAGCTCGATGCCGAAGGTGAACGCAGTTTCAGTTTCTATCGTCCACCGGCCGCCGACCTGCTGTTCCGCGCCGAACACTTCGACGGCGAGTGTTTCGTCGATGCCGCTGCGTTTCATGTCTGCTCGAATTCACTGACCGAAACCGGCATTGCCGCCACCACGCTGCACGGCATGGATGAAGCGCGCCGGCACGGTGCGCTGGTCAGTCTGGATCTGAATTTGCGGCCCATGCTCTGGGCCGACGGCGACAATCCGCGTCCGCGTTTGTGGCAGGCGCTGCAGCGCGCCGATCTGGTCAAGCTGGCACGCAACGAACTGGACTTTCTCGCCGAAGCCTTTGCCGATCACGCCGATCCGGAACGTGCCGTGCTGAACCAGTTGTTCGCCGGCCAGGCACGACTGGTGATGATCACGGACGGCGCTGCCACGCTGCACTGGCACAGCCGCGAACACACCGGTCAGGTACAGAGTTTCACTGTCGCCACGCGCGACACCACCGCCGCCGGCGATGCCTTTGTTGGCGGTGTACTGTTCCGTCTCGCCGAGCGCGGTGTGCGCGCCGGCAATTTCGCCGAATTTGTCGCCGACAGCGCCGCAATCAACGATGTGCTGCGTTTCGGTGCGGCAGTGGGCGCGCTGGCGGTCACCCGGCATGGCGCCTTCGCCGCCATGCCCAGCCACGCCGAAGTTCTGCAATTGCTCAAGGAAGCTGCCTGAAATGCACGCTGACGATCACGCTGATTTTCGCTCGCCGGAGTTCCTGCGCGCCCACATTGCCAGGACCATGGCGTTTTACCATCCGCGCTGCATTGATCCGAGTGGCGGCTTTTTTCACTACTTCCGCGATGACGGCAGCGTTTACGACGCCGATCACCGGCATCTGGTGAGCAGCACGCGCTTTGTGTTCAATTACGCGATGGCGTATCGCGAATTTGGCAAGCCGGAATATCTCGCCGCCGTGCACCACGGTCTCGACTATCTGCGCAACGCCCACCGCAATCCGCGCACCGGTGGCTATGCCTGGACGCTGCGCCGGCATCAACCCGAAGACACCATGAATCATTGCTACGGTGTCGCCTTTGTCTTGCTGGCCTATTCCAGCGCACTGAAAGCCGGTGTTGAAGCGGCGCGTGGTTGGATGGACGAAACCTGGCAGCTGCTGGAAAAACATTTCTGGGAAGCCGATCACGGCCTGTACCGCGACGAAGCCGACGCCGACTGGAATTTCACCGGCTATCGCGGCCAGAACGCCAACATGCACATGTGCGAAGCCATGCTCGCTGCGTTTGAAGCCAGCGGCGAGCAACGCTATCTGCAACGCGCGCTGTTGCTTGCCGATCACATGACCCGTCGTCAGGCGAAGCAGGGCAATGGACTGGTCTGGGAACACTACGATCAGAACTGGCAGATCGACTGGCACTACAACCTCGACAATCCCAAGCACCTGTTCCGTCCCTGGGGCTTCCAGCCCGGTCACCAGACTGAATGGGCAAAGCTGCTGCTGATCCTTGATCGTCATGTACAAGCCGACTGGCTGCTGCCGACGGCGAAGCACCTGTTCGATGTCGCGTTCGAACGCTCCTGGGATGCCGAACACGGCGGCATGGCCTACGGCTTTGCACCGGATGGCAAGGTCTGCGATGACGACAAATATTTCTGGGTGCAGGCCGAGAGCCTTGCAGCGGCAGCGCTGCTCGCACAGCGCAGCGGCGATGATCACTACTGGGCAATCTACGATCAGCTCTGGCAATACAGCTGGCGACATTTTGTTGATCACCGCTACGGTGCCTGGTACCGCATCCTGAGCGTGGACAACCGCAGCTACAGCGACGAAAAAAGTCCGGCCGGCAAAACCGATTACCACACCATGGGCGCCTGCTACGAAGTGCTGAACGTGGTGGGTGACAACGCACACGCCGGCGCGGCGCGCTGACACCATGCGGGCGAAAACGCCAGCGCTGTGGCGGTGGGTACTGGTGTCAGTGCTGGCACTGGCGCAAAACGCGCGCGGCAATGAACAACTGCACGCGTTCTACTACGGCTGGTATGGCACGCCGGCCGTCGATGGCCAGTGGTCGCACTGGGATCATGCGGTGCTGCCGTTCGGTGATCAGCCGCTGGCCGGGCGGAAAAAATTTTCCGGCGGCGACGACATCGGCGCCAATTTCTTTCCGCTTGGTGGCGCCTACAGCAGTCACGATCCGGCGGTGATCCGCCGTCACGTGACGCAGATGAAAGCTGCCGGCATCGGTGTCATCAGTGTCAGCTGGTCGGGCGGCGAAGCTTACGGTCACGCAGCAGTAAAACCGCTGATGGATGAAGCCGCACGTCAGGGACTGAAAGTGAATTTCCAGCTGGAGCCGGTGTACAGCACGGCCGGTGAATTTCACGCGCTGGTGCGGGCGCTGATGCAGGTGCATGGCGATCATCCGGCGCTGTACAAACATCAGGGCAAATCGCTGCTTTATGTCTACGACAGCTACAAGCTGCCACTTGGCGAATGGCAGCAAGTGCTAGGGCCATCGGCGCCGCTCAGCCTGCGCCAACCGGGTCTCGATGCCCACTACATCGGCCTGTGGGTGGAAGCAGCGCACGGCAGCGAATTGCTCGCCGCCGGTTTCGACGGTTTCTACAGCTATTTCGCCGTTGACGGCTTTGTTTACGGCAGCAGCACGCGCAACTGGCCGGCAATGGCCGCGTTTGCCCGCCAACACGACAAGCTGTTCATTCCCAGTGTTGGCCCCGGCTATGCCGATGATCGCATCCGGCCCTGGAACACACGAAACTTCCGCGACCGTGAAGCCGGTGCCTACTACGAGCGCATGTTCGCTGCCGCGATCCAAAATCACAGCGGCATTATCAGCGTGACCTCGTTCAACGAATGGCACGAAGGCACACAGATCGAACCCGCTGAAACCAAAACGGCCGCCGGCTTCCGCTATCTCGATTACGCGCCGCTGGCCGCAGACGCCTACCTGCAGCAGACCCGGCGCTGGAGTGAACGGCTACGGCAGCAAACAGCCACTGCATCTGTCACCGACCGCGGCCGAATTCATTCGGCCCCACAGCCAGAATCCAGACGCTGACACAAAGTTTTGACTGGACAGAAAGAAATCCGGATCAGGACAAAGTCGGCATTAGCCAACAGCACAAAACCAATAGCGCAAAGGGAAACCAGATCAGAAAACGCGACGTGGAAGTGTGTCAGCAACAACCCTTCTGTCGGACCGAGCAGCGCAATGGAATCCGGGCGAACAGCCCGCCGGGGCGAGACCCGGTACTGGTGTCGCATGAGCCGGTGCATGACAGGCACCGCAACACAAATATCAGCATCAGCTGCACACACACCGCAGCCGAACAAATTCGGCCGCGTAACAAACCACTACGTTCTCCGCGACCTTCATCCGGTCGGGAACAACAGCCAGCACAGCGAGGAAAGGGATCGATGCACGTTGACTCATCCATGCGCAAGCCGATCACAGCCATTTTGCTGCTCGCGTCACTGACGCTGTCCGCGCTGGCCAGCGCCGATCCGGTCAACACGGCTGAACTACCGGGCCTGATCCCGCTGCCGCAGCAGATCGACATGCGCAGCGGCCATTTCACACTCGACAGCAGCGTGCAGATCGAAGCCAGTGACGAAGCGGCGGCGCACAATGCACGTCTGCTGCAGACGCTGCTGCGTGAGCAGTACCAGCTTGAATTGCCGCTGCACATCGGCGCCGGCAAGCAGCCGGCCGGCAAGCGCATCCGCTTCCTCGGCACCATGGCCAATCCAGATCTGAACGCCACCGGCAATCGCACCGCGCATGAAGCCTATCAACTGCTGATCGACGACGGGGCGATTGTCATCAGTGGTGCCGCCACCGGACAGTTCTATGCCTTGCAAACTCTTTTACAATTGCTGCCGGCACATCCGGCTCCGGCAAAAAACCAGTCGCTGATCCTGCCGGCGCTTGCAGTCCGTGATCAGCCGCGATTCGACTGGCGCGGCATGCATCTGGATGTCGGCCGGCATCTGTATCCGGTGGATTTCATCAAGAAGCTGCTTGATCAGATGGCGCGCTACAAACTGAACCGTTTTCACTGGCATCTGACCGAAGATCAGGGCTGGCGCATCGAGATCAAACAGTATCCGCGCCTGACTGAAATCGGCGCTTGGCGCAAGGAAACGGTCGAGGGCCGCAAGCTCAATCCCTATGTCGGTGACGGCCAGCGCTATGGCGGTTTCTACACCCAGGAACAAGTCAGGGAAATTGTTGCTTACGCCGCCGCGCGCCACATCATGGTGGTGCCGGAAATTGAAATGCCCGGCCATTCACTGGCGGCGCTTGCGGCCTATCCGCATCTCGCCTGCACCGACGGACCGTTTGAAGTCGGCACCACCTGGGGCGTGTACGACGACATTTACTGCCCGAAAGAAGAAACCTTCACGTTTCTGGAAAACGTGCTGAAAGAAGTCATGACGCTGTTTCCGGCGCCCTACATCCATATCGGCGGCGACGAAGCGCCGAAAACGCGCTGGCAGCAGAGTGCAGTGGCGCAAGAAGTGATCCGCCGCGAAGGCCTGAAAGACGAGCACGAACTGCAAAGCTGGTTTATCCGTCGCATGGAAAAATTTCTCCACGCGCACGGCAAGCGCCTGATCGGCTGGGACGAGATCCTGGAAGGCGGACTGGCGCCGGATGCCACGGTAATGTCCTGGCGCGGCGAAAGCGGCGGCATAGCTGCCGCCCGTTACGGCAATGACGTGATCATGACGCCAACCTACTGCTGCTATTTCGATTACAAGCAAGGCCCGGCTGACAGCGAATTGTGGGATGCCTACGGCGATCTGCCGGCAGAAAAAGTTTATGCCTACAACCCGGTGCCGACGGAACTGACTGCCGAACAGCAACAGCACATCCGCGGCGTGCAGGCGAATATCTGGACCGAATACCTGAAGACGCCGCAGCAGGTCGAATACATGGCCTTCCCGCGCTTGCTGGCGTTGGCCGAAGTGGCCTGGACCGCGCAACAGCAACGCGACTACCGGCAGTTTGAACGCCGGCTGGAACATCACTATCCGCGCCTGCAGCAGGCGGACATTTTCTACCGCATTCCGCCGCCGCGCGGTCTGCAGGATGTGCTGCTCGCCGAACAGGCGGACTACCGTTTGCAATTGCACGCGCCAGTGCCCGGCAGCCGCATTCATTACTCGCTGGATGGCAGCACACCGACGCGCGCCTCCGCGCAGTATCGCGCCCCGCTGGATCTGCAACTGGCCGCCGATACACCGCTGACGGTGCGCACGCTCACCGTCACCGCCGACGGCCGCGACAGCGCCATTCATCGCGCGACACTGCACAACCGTCGCTATCTTCCGGCGCAGTCCGCGCCGCCGGCACTGCAAGCCGGTGCCCGGCTCAGCCTGATCGATGGCCTGTTTGGTCATCCGCTGCAACTGGATACCGCGCCGGTGGCGCAGCATGCGATCGCGCAGGTGTTTGATCCGCAGCAGCATGCGCAACTGCGCAGGCAGGACAGCGACAAGGAAAAAGCCTTTGGCCTGATCTTCGATGGCTGGTTGCAGATCCCCGCTGAGGGCATCTGGCGTTTTGCCACCCAGGGCGATGATCGCTCGATGCTGCACATTGATGATCAGCTGGTGGTCGACAACAGCACCTACGATTTGCGCGTCGAGGGGGCGATACCGCTGCGCGCAGGTTGGCATCGCCTGCGCCTGCGCTACTACCAGCGCTACGGCGGCATCGGCCTTAAATTGTGGATGGCGCGAGACGGCGAAACCCTGCAGGTGATGGAGGCCGATCAATGGCAGCACAGCCAACAGCGGAGCGAAAAATGAACCATCCGACCCCGCGATACTTCACGCGTCTGCTGGCGCCATTCGCACTGTGCGCACTGATCGCCAATGCCGCGGCCGTGCAAGCAAGCGCGGCAGCGTCTGCGGAAATGGTTTCCGCGAAGTCCGTATCTGAAGCGCCCATTTCCGCGCCAGCTGCTCTCACAACACAAGCATCTGTGCCTGCTTCCGCTGTCCCGTCTGCCGGAACCGCAAACGCCGGACAGGCCAGTGCGGATGAAGCCGACAGCGCAGAAGTCAGCAGCGCTCACCGCGGCGGTCTGCAACAACAATCACTGGCCGGTGTCTGGCAATTCCGTCTGCAGCCGGAAGATGACGCGACCCGCCTGCATGGTGATCTGCGCAACTGGCAGCCTGCACAGGTGCCCGGTCATGTGCACACCGATCTGCTGGCCCTGCAGCGCATTCCCGATCTGCATCGCGGTGCGCCGGAAGCGGCGCTGCAATGGATCGGTCTGGCGGCCTGGCAATATCGCCGCCAGTTCACGGTCAGCGAGGCGACACTGGCTGAAGCGCATCAGGAGCTGGTGTTCGACGGACTCGACACCTTTGCCGACATTCACCTGAACGGCGAAAAGCTGCTCAGCACCGACAATGCCTTTCGCCGTTGGCGCGTCGATGTCCGCGGCAAACTGCGCAGCGGTGACAATGAATTGCTGATCCTGCTGCATTCGCCGCTGAAACGCCTGCAGGCGCAGATCGATGCCATGCCGCACAAGCTGGCCGGCAATTATCCTTCGCCTTACGGCGACGAACCGAAAGACGCGCTGACCGCCAACTTCGCGCGCAAACCCGGCTATCACTATGGCTGGGACTGGGGGCCGCGCTATGTCACCGCCGGCATCTGGCAGGACGTGCGTCTGGAAACCTGGTCGTCGCTGCGCATTGCTGATTTTCATCTGCGCCAGCAGCGCATCACTGCCGCGCAAGCCGAGTTGTCGGCGGATCTGCAATTGCACAGCAATCGCGCGCAAAAACTGCGCTTGCTGGTCGACTGGGAAGATCCGCGTGGCCATCGCGCGCCGGCGGTCAGCCGCGAAGTCGATGTTGTGCCCGGCGAACAATTGCGCAGTGTTGCATTCACGCTGCGCAAACCGCAGCGCTGGTTTCCGCATGGTTATGGCGAACAGGCGCTGTACCGGTTTCGTGTCCGCATTGAAGCGCTGGGCGAGGGCGCGCCGGTGCTGCTGGCCGAGCAGGTGATCCGCACCGGTTTGCGTCAGGTCGAACTGCGCCGTGAGCGTGATCAATGGGGTCAGGGCATGGCCTTCGTGATCAATGGCGTGCCGGTGTTTGCCAAGGGCGCCAATGTCATACCGGTGGATCATTTTCCGAATCGCATCAGCGATGCGCAGATCCGCGCGCTGCTGCAATCGGCACGCGACGCCAACATGAACATGCTGCGCAACTGGGGCGGCGGCTATTACGAACGTCAGGCGTTCTACGATGCGGCTGATGAACTCGGCCTGCTTGTCTGGCAGGACTTCATGTTCGGTGGCGGCGTGGTGCCCGGTTACGATCCGGCGTTCCGTGCCAATGTGGTCCAGGAAGCCACCGAACAGGTGCGGCGTTTGCGCCGGCATCCGTCCGTCGTCCTTTGGTGTGGCAACAATGAGGAAGAAACCGCGTGGAAAGACTGGGGCATAGGCCGCAAGCTGACTGCAGCCGATCCGCAATTCGCCGCGAAAGTCTGGCAGGGCTATGTCGAATTGTTTGGCCACGATCTGCGAGAAGTCGTGCAGCGTGAACAGCCGGAGCTGCCGTACTGGTCCAGTTCGCCGTCAAATGATCTGGCGGAAAAGGCCAATGATTCAAACAACGGCGACAAGCACTACTGGGAGGTCTGGGCCGGTTCCAAACCGGTCAGTGAATTCCTGCGCGAAACGCCGCGCTTCATGAGTGAATTCGGTTTGCAGGCCTGGCCGGAACAGCGCACGGTCGATGCGGTGATCGCACGCAGCGAACAGCAGATCGATCACGCCACCGTGCGCGCGCACCAGAAGTTTCTTGCCGGTGCCGGCAACGATCGCCTGCTGCACTACATCCGTGAAGGCTATGGCGAGCCGCGCGATTTCGCCGAATTCATTTATCTGTCACAGCTGATGCAGGCCGAAGGCATTGAACTCGCTTCGCGCCATCACCGCGCCAGCCGGCCGCGCACCATGGGCTCGCTGTACTGGCAACTCAATGATGTCTGGCCGGGCGCGTCGTGGAGCAGTGTCGACTATTTCGGTCGCTGGAAAGCGCTGCATTTTCATGCCCGGCGATTCTTTGCGCCGCTGGCGATCAATGCCTTGCGTCTCGACGGCATGACCCGGGTCAGTGTGGTGTCGGACCTGCAGGCGAAACAAACAGCGGAATGGCGCTGGCGCCTGATCGATACCACTGGCCGCGTACTGCGTGACGGCAAGCAAAAACTCTCGCTGCTGCCGCTCAGTGCGCGTCAGGTCGCAGAATGGCCGGACGCGTTGTTGTTGCAGGGCGCCGACCCGGCGCGCAGCTTTGCCGTGTTTGAACTGGCAGTCGACGGCCGTGTGATCGCGCGTCACACGCAGTATTTTGTCCATGCGAAGGATCTGCAGTTGCCGAAACCGGATCTGGCCATTGAATGGCGCGAACAGGATGGCCGTGTGCAACTGTTGCTGCGTGCCAACAGTTTCCTGCGCGGCCTGTGGCTGGAACTCGATTTGCCGAACGAAGCCGGTGAAGTGCATCTCTCAGACAATGCGCTGACGCTGCTTCCGGGCGAAAGCCTGACGCTGGATGTCAGCAGCGCGGTGCCGCTGGCGACGCTGCAAAGCGCGTTGCGCTGGCGGGCCTATCAGCCACCGGCGCAGTAAGGACGAGACGATTTGCATTCACGTCAGGGAAGTCCTGAACGCGCAACCGATAACCAAGTTGTGGGGCCGAATTTGTTCGACCGCTGTCGGGTTCGTAAGACTGCGACCGGGTTGTGCGAAGAAGGGCTTGGCCGAATAAATTCGGCCCCACAGTGAATGGCGGGTCTGGTGCGATGTCGCGGTGCAGCCAGTGGCATCGAAACCCGGCCAACAAGCAAAAGAAACAGACGCCGGAAGCATCCGGCGCGGATCGACAGCAGGGCGTTTGTCCACCTCCGTCTCAGGGTTCAACAAGGGTTATGACGATGAAAAAGTTCCGACACGCCACGCTGGTCGTCGCCATCTGCGCGGCACTGGCCGCCTGCAACTCCGCTTCAGATGAGCAGCAGGCCAGTGCTGCGCCAGCGCCGCAGGCCGCTGTCACGCCGGCGGCGACACCAGAGGCCACATCCGCTGCGGCGGAAACCCTCAGCGACGCCGAAGCGGCGCAACTGGCCGAGCGCGTCCGGCAGGAAACCCGTCACGCCTGGTCCGGCTACAAGCAATATGCCTGGGGCTATGACGCGCTGAAGCCGCTGAGCAAAACCGGCCACAACTGGTATGAAAAATCACTGCTGATGACGCCGGTTGATGCGCTCGACACTTTGCTGATCATGGGGCTTGATAGCGAAGCGAAAGAGGCGCAGGAGTTGATCGCCAATACGCTGAGCTTTGATCACGACATGTATGTGCAGAATTTCGAGATCACCATCCGCATCCTCGGCGGCCTGATCAGCGCGTATCAATTGACTGGTGACGAGCGTCTGCTCAAACAGGCCGATGAACTTGGCAGCCGTTTGCTGCCGGTGTTCGAATCGAAAACCGGTTTGCCCTACACGCATGTCAACCTGCGCACCGGCGCGGTGAAAGGCAAGGTCAGCAATCCGGCGGAAACCGGCACGCTGCTGCTGGAATTCGGCATGTTGTCGAAACTCACCGGCAAGCCGGTGTACTACGAAAAAGCCAAACGCGCGCTGGTGGCAACCTACGAGCGCCGTTCACCGCTGGGTCTGGTCGGCTCGTGGATCGATGTGGAAACCGGTGTCTGGACCAATACCAATGCCCATATCGGCGGCGGCATCGATTCCTACTACGAGTATCTGTACAAGTGCTGGCGCCTGTTCGGCGATCAGGACTGCAAGCGGATGTGGGAACAGAGCATCGCCGGCGTCAATGCCTATCTCGGCGACGAAGTCCGCGGCGAACTCTGGTATGGCCATGCCGACATGCACAGCGGCAAACGCAGCGCCCAGCAATACGGTGCGCTGGATGCATTCATGCCGGCACTGCTGGCACTCGGTGGTGATCTGGATCGCGCAAAACGTCTGCAGGATTCCGGTCTGGCAATGTGGCGGCTGCACGGCATCGAGCCGGAGGCGCTGAATTACGCCGAGATGAAGGTGACCTCGCCGGGTTATGCGCTGCGACCGGAAATTGTCGAGTCGGCCTATTACCTCTGGCATTACACCGGCGATGTCAAATACCGGTTGATGGGTCGCGAATTTCTCGACGGCCTGGTCCGCCACACGCGCACTGAAACCGGCTTTGCCGCGCTCAGGGATGTGACCAGCAAGCAGCAGGAGGATTCGATGGAGAGTTTCCTGTTTGCCGAGACGTTCAAATATTTCTATCTGCTGTTTGCACCGAAATCGGAGCTGGACTTCGACGCGGTGACCTTCAACACCGAAGCGCATCCCTACCGGTTGCCAGCGGCGCACTGATCGCGCGACAGCCGGCGCCCGCTGCAGGTTCACCGTCCGGGCCTGCAGCGGGCCGCGCAAACCCGGTTTGATAAAGTTTCCATTGGTGTGATCACGCTGTTATTTCATTGTGATCTTTCAAGTGTTTCCGGGCCCGGATCGGCGCAATAAAGCCTTCATGAAAACGCCATTCAGAGCGCCCAGACTCGGCCTTCTTCGCGCCGGGTGGCGCCCATCATGGCTCAGGAAACGTCATCATGTCCGATCAGGAATTTCCGTCTTCACGCCGTCGTTTTCTCGCCGGCAGTCTGGCGGCCGCCGCAAGCGCGCCGAGTTTTGGCCAGATCATTGCCACGGCGCTGGCGACACCGGCGCAGCGTGTCACCGGCACGCTGGCCGATGTCGGGCATGTGATCTTCCTGATGCAGGAAAACCGTTCGTTCGATCACTATTTTGGCACTCTCGCCGGTGTGCGCGGCTTCAGTGATCCGCGTGCCATTCATCTGCCCGGTGGCAAACCGGTGTGGTACCAGCCCTATGGCAGCAGCCACGTGTTGCCGTATCACTACGACATCCGCAATACCAATGCGCTGCGCATCGGCCTCAATCACAGCTGGAAGGGCAGTGAGACGATCTGGAAAGACTGGAGCGCCTGGACGAAGCAGAAAACCGTGCGCACCATGGGCTATTTCGATCGCGGTGATCTGCCGTTCTATTACGCGCTGGCCGATGCGTTTACCGTCTGCGATCGCTATCACTGCTCGGTGTTCGGTCCCACCGATCCGAACCGTTTTTACGCGCTCAGCGGTCACACCGGCGGCCACGTCACCGGCATTCCCGACAGCCGGCTCTACAACGTCACCAACGGCATCTACAACGCCGACATCGCCAACGACAATCCGGCCGCCAAAGGCATCGAGTGGCAGAGTTATGCCGAGATCCTCGAAGCCAACCAGATCAGCTGGAAGGTCTATCAGGAATGGGACAATTACGGCGACAACTACCTGCAGTATTTCCGCAATTTCCGCGTCGATGCCCAGGGCCGCAAGCTGACGCCGGAATCGCCGCTGTTCCAGAAATGCCGCGCGCTGGCGCCCGGTTCGACCGCCGCAAATGCCGCCGGCACCAGCGGCCAGTTCCTGATCGATGAATTCGCCCGCGATGTGCGCGAAGGACGGCTGCCGGCCGTGTCCTGGATCTGCGCGCCGACCGAGTACTGCGAGCACCCGGAAGAAACGCCCAACGCCGGTGAACATTTCACCGCCCGCCTGCTGGCCGCGCTGGTGGCCAATCCCGAGGTCTGGGCGAAAACCGTGCTGGTGCTCACCTATGACGAAAATGACGGCTTCTTTGATCACGTGCCGTCGGTGATGGCGGCGGTGAATGCCAACCAGGGCATCAGCACGGTCGGCAATGCCGGCGAGATTTACGCCGGCAGCGAGCCGATTGGCGTCGGACCGCGGGTGCCGACGCTGGTGATCTCGCCGTGGAGCAAAGGCGGCAAGGTCAACTCGCAACTGTTCGATCACACCTCGCTGCTGCGCTTCCTCGAAGAGTGGCTGGTGCAGGGCCGTGGTCTGGCGCGCAGCGCCGTGCAGTGTCCGTACATTTCGCCCTGGCGGCGCGCGGTCTGCGGCGATCTGCTCAGCACCCTCGACCTGCGGCTGCCGGATGCCCGCTGGCCGGAAGCCGTGCCGGCGACGGCGCACTACTTCAGGGACTGGGGCAGTGCCGACGCCCTGCCGCCGGCGGTGCAGCGCCTGCCGGTGCAGGAGCGGGTGGCAGGCCCGCTGCCACGCGCCGCCTGCCCGCTGCCCTACCGCAGCAGTGTGCGCGGCGCGGTGCAGGCCGGTGGCCGCCAGTTCGCGCTGGCCTTCGCCAACAGCGGCAGCGTCGGTGAAGCCTTCATCGTCTATTCCGGCCTGCGCAGCGACGGCCCCTGGCACTACACGCTCGGCGCCGGTGCGCGCATCGACCGCGAAGTCTGGAACTGGAGCGGCGACCGCTACCACCTCGCCGTGCTCGGCAACAACGGCTACAGCCGCGAATTCGCCGGCCGCTTCGGCGCCGACGCGCCGCGGGTCGAAGTCCTGACCCAGGACGACCCGGTCAGCGGTGCGCTGCGCATCGTGGTCAACAACCTGGGTAGCAGCAGCGTGCGCCTGCGCCTGCGCCAGCTGGCCTACGGCCAGGCCAGCGAACAGTTCGAGCTGGCGCCGCGTCAGGCGAAAACCCTGCTCCGGCCGCTGCAGGCCAGCCACGGCTGGTACGACTTCGGCCTGCAAATCGACGGCGACGAACACTACTGGCGCCGGCTGTCCGGTCACCTCGAAGGCGCCGGCATGGATCGCACCGACCCGGTGCTGAACGGTCTCGCCAACGCCGAACCCTCGCCCTGGCCGGGCAGCACGGTGACGCCGCCGGCGGTGCAGTTCAGTGCCTCGGCCAGCCAGATTGGTGTCGGCGGCAGCGTCGATCTGGTCTGGAAGCAATTGCCGGCCGGCAACCGTCACTGGCTGGGTGTTTACAAAGCCGGCCAGACACCGGGCTTACAGGGCTCACTGCGCTGGAACTACGTCGCCGCCCCGGACGGCCAGCAGACCCTGTCCGGCCTGGCCGCCGGCGACTATTTCCTCGGCCTGTTCCTCGACGATGGCTATGAGCCGGCGGCGCCGTATCTGCCGCTGAAGGTGGGGTGAGGCCGGCGCCGGCCTCACCGGCAGGGCGACGCAGACAACGCTTCCTCGCCTTCGTTAGGAGGGAGCGGGTGAGAGGGGCGCGGGAACAACGCGACCACATCCGTCACGGCGCCCACGTCGCCTCGCCGCGAATCGGTCCACGCCTGCCTCAGCCCGGCTCGACGCCGGCGAGGAAGCCGGCCAGTTGCCGGGCCGGGGCGCTGAGGTCGGCGAGCGGGCGGACGTAGATCTGCAGGCCGCGCTGGGCCCAGTCGTCGCTGAGTTCGAGTACATGCAGCGGCAGGGCATTGCCGTAGCGCAACGCGGCGGCGGCGGGCAGCAGCGCCACGCCGACCCCCTGGGCGACCAACTGGGCAACGGTGCCGAAGCTGGGCGCGACGGCGCGGAAATGTACCGGCAGGCGGGCCAGCAGGGCGATGCGCTCGATGAAGGCCTGCAGCGAGCTGGAGGCGGGCAGGCCGACCAGTGGACTGGTCGCCAGTTCGGCGAAGTTGGTCACTTTTTGCTGGCTCAGGGCGTGGTTTTCGCTGCAGATGGCCAGCAGCCGGTCGCGCTGGAAGGGCAGGCTGACCAGTTCGCCGGCAGGATAGTGATCATCGACGATGCCGACGTCGGCCTCGCCGGCGCTGATGGCGCGTATCACGTCCCGGCTTGGCCGCTGTTCAAGCTGCAGATCGAGCAGCGGATAGCGGGCCAGAAACGCCCCGAGCCGGGTGGGCAGATCGGTGCTGATGCCGACGGTGTTGCTGTACACGCGCAGCGTCAGCCGGCCCTGGGCCTGCAGCCGGTCCATGTTCAGCTGGGCGTCCTGGGCAGCCTGTACCACGCGCCGGGCGTAGTCGAAAAACAGTTGCCCGGCATGGGTCGGCACCACGCCGTGCGGGCGGCGCTCGAGCAGGGTCTGGCCAAGCCGTTCCTCCAGCAGGCGCAGCCGGGCGCTGGCCGCCGACAGCGCCAGCGGCAGACGGACGGCGCCGCGCGACAGCGAGCCGGCCTCGACCACCGCCACATAGAGGCGCAGGTCAGGCAGATCGAAGCGCGGCGCGCGCAACCGGGGCGTATCGGTGGCAGGAACAGGTTTCGTCATTGGCGAAGGGTCGTCCAGATCTGAGGCAGGGCAGCCGGCGGCGGAGACGACGACAATTGCCGCTCCCGGTCCAGACTGAACCCAGCAAGCAAGGCGTGTTCAGACCGGACAATACTCGACCGTCGCCGGAAACATGTCCACACCTGCCGATCAGCATCCGCAGCGATCATTCGCTGTTGGCGAAATCAAAACCTGCCCGTACTCCCAATCCCATCCACGTCCCCATCCGGCCCGCCAGCGTCTCGCCGGCATCTGGCGCGCGACCGTGGCGCTGCTGCAGGACGGCTACACCCTGGCCATCGTCGCGGCGCTGGCCGGCTCGCTGAAAGCGCTGTTCGTCAAATTTGCCTACGCCGCCGCGCCGGTCGATGCCATCAGCCTGCTGCTGCTGCGCCTGCTGGCGGCGGCGCCTTTCCTGCTCTGGATGGCGACACGGCGGGGCCCGGCGCTGAGCCGCCGGCAATGGACCGGGTTGATCGGGATCGGTATCAGTGGCTTCTGGCTGTCGAGCTGGTTCGACTTCTTGGGCCTGCAGTTGATCAGCGCCGGACTGGAGCGGCTGGTGCTGTTCACCTATCCCACCGTGGTGCTGATGCTAGACAGCCTGCTGCACCGGCGCCGGCCGTCGCGGCGGACGCTGCTGGCGGTGCTGCTGACCTATTGCGGCCTGCTGGCGGCCATCGGTCACGACCTGCAACTGGGCGGCGACCGGCTGCTGGTGTTGGCAGGGTCAGCTTGGGTGTTTGCCGCGGCGGTGGTGCAGGCCTTCTACTTCGTCGGCACGGTCGATGTGGTGCGCGCCGTGGGCGCCACCCGCACGGCCGGCATCGCCGGTCTGGTCGCACTCACGTTTGTGAGTGGCCACTTTCTGGCCAGCCACCAGCCGAAAGCGCTGCTGGACTTCCCGCCAGCCGTTTACGGCTGGGCTGCCGCGATGGGCCTGTTCTGCACCGTGCTGCCGGGCTGGGCCATGGCGCTGTCCATCGCCCGGCTAGGCGCCACCCGCGCCGCCAACATCGGCACGCTCGGCCCGGTGATCACCATCGCCCTCGGCTGGTGGCTGCAGGCCGAACCCTTCTCCTGGCTGCAACTGGCCGGCATGGCGCTGGTACTGGCCGGCGTCAGCGCACTGAAACGCTGAGGCCACCCGTCCGGATGGCACAGTGAACCGCGCTGCTGGCCGGATGTCTGCTATGTTTTGAGGCGAAAGGAAAAGCCGTGTCCGCGACTCATCGCGACACGGCCAGCAACAGGCAGCACCTGCCGGGTCCGGCGCGTGCCGGCGCCGTTACGCCACGCAGGCAGAGCAGGGTCCGGGTGTGCAGTCGTCAGCCATGAGTGCCAATGAAGTCGCCCTGCAGGCGCGTGTGCGCCGGCTTGAGGCGGTGCAGGACATGGTCCTGCAACTGGATCGCGTCGCCAGCGCGCCGGTCAATCGCGAAGCCTTTCTCGCCGCCACCCACGCCGCCATCAGCCACATCATCTACGCCGCCAATTTCTACGTCGCGCTGTACGACGCCGCTGACAACACATTGCGCTTCGCCTATTTCGTCGACGAAAAAGATCCGCCCGAAGATCCGCACACCCGCTACCCGCTCGGCGACGATCAGGTGTCACCGACCGCCTGGGTGATCCGCCACCGCAAACTGCGCGTGCTCACCGCCGAAGATGATCGCCGCGCCGGCTGGCACGCCGCCAGCTGGTCCACCGGCTCCACCGCCGAACACTGGCTGGGTGCGCCGCTGCTGGCCCACGACGGCCGCGCGCTCGGCGCCATTGTCGTGCAGAGCTACGAACCGGGCCGTCGCTACAGCGACGAAGACATCGCCCTGTTCGGCCTGATCGCCAACCACGTTGCCGGCGCCATCGAACGTCTGCACACCACCGCCGGACTCGAACAAACACTGGCCGCGCGCAGCGCCCAGCTGGAACGCGAGATCGCCGAACGCCGCCACGCCGAAGCGCTGCAACGCGGGCTGTATGAAATCGCCGCACTGTCGAGCACCGACACCGGCATCGACAATGTGTACCGCACCGTGCACGAAGTCACCGCGCGCCTGCTGTATGCGCGCAATTTTTTCATCCTGCTTTACCACGCCGACCGCGAAGCGATCAGCTTTCCCTATTTCATCGACGAGCGTGACGAACCGCCGCCGCCCGACCTGCGTTTGCCACTCACCGAAGGCATCACCTCCTACGTGGTGCGCACCCGCCAGCCGCAACTGATCGACGCCGAACGCTTCCGGCAATTGATCCGCGCCGGCGAGATCCGCGACGCCAAAGGCAATCTCGATTTTGTGTCCTGGATCGGCGCGCCGTTGCTGGTCGGCGAACGCCTGTACGGCGTCATCGCCGTGCAGAGTTACGAAACCGCCATCCGCTACACGCAGCGCGATCTGGAATTGCTCGCCTACATGGCCACGCACGTCGCCAGCGCGCTCGCCCGCCACGAAGCGGCCGCGCAATTGCGTGAAGCCGCCAGTCGCCTGGAACGGCGCAACGAACGTCTGGCCAACACCCTCAGCCAGTTGCGCGAAACCCAGGAAGAACTGGTGCGCCAGGAAAAACTCGCTTCACTCGGCGGACTGGTTGCCGGCATCGCCCACGAGATCAACACCCCGCTCGGCATATGTGTCACCGCCACCAGCCACCTGCAGGAAGAAGTGCAGGCCGCGCGCACGCAAATCGAAACCGGCAACATCGAGCAAACGCAATTGCTGGCGCTGCTGGCCGAAATGGACAACGCCCTGCGCATCCTCGACAGCAACACCCGCCGCGCCGCGCAACTGGTGCGTTCCTTCAAACAGGTGGCGGTCGATCAATCCTCCGGCGAACGGCGCATCTTTGATCTCGCTGATTACCTCGACGAAGTGCTGCTGTCACTGAAGCCGCGCCTGAAAGCGGCGCCCTGCCGCGTCGAAGTGGAATGCCGCAAAGGCATACGCATGAACAGCTATCCCGGCGCGCTGTCGCAAGTCATCACCAACCTGATCATGAATGCGCTGGTGCACGCATTTGAAGGCCGCAGCAGCGGCGTGATCCGCGTCGTCGCCCGCGACGACGGCGACGATGTGCAGATCAGCGTCAGCGACAACGGCATCGGCATGAGCGCTGCCGAACTGAAACAAATGTTCGATCCCTTCTACACCACCAAACGCGGCCAAGGCGGCAGCGGACTCGGCGCCCACATCGCCTACAACCAGACCACCGGCGTCCTCGGCGGACAAATAAAAGTCAGCAGCGAACCCGGCGCTGGCTTGCACGTCCACCTGCGTTTGCCACGCGCACCGGGACTGGCACCGGCATCGTCATCACCCGATCAGAACTGACCACTTTTTTTTGGACCGGGGTTTCTGACGCCAAGCCGGCGTGACGTTGTACGGAACCCGCGACGCAAATTTCTGGTTCCGTTCCATTGACGGACAAACGAAGGAAGTTGTCGCTGTTACGCATAGCGTCAGCGCATTCGTACGGTCGCGTCAGTCGAAGCCGCGACCAGGCATGTCAATCCTGCCGCTACAGATCACCGAAGATCTACTGCCGCTTTCCCCGCGAGGGGGCTGGATCGGTAGAGGGGGCGAATGACGCGATCAAGAAAGCCGTGGTGAACACATTTCACCGCAGCGGTGAAAAGGAATACATGGCGTCACGGCAAATGAATTGACTAGGCTGCGATCTCCTTCGGAGACAAGCGAATGCCCGTAACCATGCCAAGCTTCCAGCCCGCAGCAAACAAACTTCCCGCCGCGTTTGCAATTCTTTTTCTGCTTGGCGCCAATGCCCGCGCCGCGGAGTATCCGCGTGCCGAGGACGTTGCCACACTCGACGGCCTGATGCGTGCCTACTACGAGGTCGTCAGCGGGCCGGCAGATACGCCGCGCAATGTCGCGCGCGATCTGTCGTTGCATCATACCGATGCGCAAATGATGGTGCCGGACAAGGACAAGAATGGTCGGCCGACATTGCGCAAGTTCGATGTGAAGTCTTTCCACGAATGGGGCGCGCCGGTTTACGCGAACGGCTTTTTCGAGAAAGAAATCCATCGTGAAACCCTGTCGTTCGGTCGCAATACGCTGGTGTGGAGTACCTACGAAACGCGGCATGCACCGGACGGGCCGGTCGTGGCGCGCGGCATCAACAGCATTCAGGTGTATTTCGACGGTGCGCGCTACTGGATACTGGCGGAAACATGGGACAGCGAGCGCAAAGACAATCCAATTCCGAAACGGTTTTTGCCGCCGTCCCAGTGATTTTTTCTGGTGCAACTTGCGCAGGTACCAATGGCGATAGCGTACTCGTATGGCTGAGCGGGGATCGGGGTCAGCGTCTTGCGAATACGATCACACGCCTTCCCAAGGGCGAGCCAGACAGATCCCCTCCTTTTCAAGGAGGGGCGAGGGGTGGTTACGAATTACGAGAGTAACGTTCACGTTTCCTCCCACACCGCAAGTGTTGCAGGCTTGCCGGGTCTCGCCCCGGCGGGCGACTCACTTTTCTTTCTGTGCGAAAGAAAAGTAAGCAAAAGAACGCACCCCAACCACGCCAGAAAAAGCTCCGTTGCTTCGAACAGAAACGCCCGTCGTCGCCTGCCCGTCGCCACGGGCCCGCACCGATGCGGCATCCCTGCCTTATCGGTGCTACGCCGGCTATCCCTGCCGGCGTACCCGGTCGCCGAACAGCCGCCGCCGGCTGGCGTGCATGGGGCCCGGTTAAAAATGATTGTGTGGTGACTTCGAGAAACTGTCTCCGATTACGCTTCGCTAATCGGAGCTACGGAATCTTGTGGCGTTTGGCGATGAAATGGCGGACCACCGCACAACGAATTCACACTACTCCGGAAACCTGCTGTTGATCAGCAACGCTGCATCGAGGTGCTGCAAAAACAAATCCACCAGTTTGGCGTCGAGGTGTGTGCCGCGTACGGCGCGCATGTGGGTGACGGTGTCTTCGACGGACCAGGCAGGTTTGTAGCAGCGGGCGTGGGTGAGGGCGTCGAAGACGTCGCAGACGGCGAGGATGCGGGCGTAGAGGTGGATGGTGTCGCCGTGCAGGCCTTGCGGGTAGCCGCTGCCGTCGTAGCGTTCGTGGTGCTGGTGGGACAGGATCGCGGCGGCGCGCAGGATGGGGCGTTGTGAGCCGTCGAGGATGTTGAAGCCGGTTTGCGGGTGTTGTTTCATCACCTGCCATTCTTCGTCGGTGAGTTTGCCCGGTTTCAGCAGCACCGCGTCGGGCGTGGCGATTTTGCCGATGTCGTGCATCGGTGCGGCGCGGCGCAGGATCTCGGCTTCGTCTTCCGGCAGACCGCAGGCGCGGGCCAGCATGTAGCACAGTTCCGACATGCGTTTGACGTGGTTGCCGGCTTCCTGTGAGCGCGACTCCACCACGTCGCCGAGCCGGTAGATGAGTTCGCCCTGGGTGTCGATCACTTCCTGGGTGAGCAACAGATTGTCGAAGGCGACGCTGACATTGCCGGAAAACACTTCGATGAGCTTTTCGTCGATGCTGTCGATGTGGCGTACACCTTTCAGGTACAGCAGATTGACTTTGCCCTGACGGCTGGCGAAGTAGCCGACGAACACGTCGCCGTCGAGCAAATGCTGTTTGTGTTCGCGGGCGCGGTTCAGCCAGACCAAAACGTCGGGGCTGATCTGCCGTTCCGGATGCGCAAACTCGCCGATGTGGGCCAGCACCTCGTAATCGTTTTCGTTGGGCAGCGCGCTGACACCGCGCAGGCGCACCAGCAGGCTGTGTTCGTTGAGACGCAGCAGGGCAACAATTTGCTGCAGCAGGCCGTTGGCGAAATCGCGCAGGTTGCGTTGTTCAAAGACATGCGCCGAGGCGGTGATGACGCGCTCCAGTCCCAGCCGGTAGCGCTCCTGATACTGGCGCGCTTCTTCCACCTGCATCAGATCGCGGTAGGCGCGCAGCGCCGCAAAGACAGTGGTGAACAGTTTCTTGCGATCGAGCTCGGTCTTTTCCTTGTAGTCATTGATGTCGTATTCGACGATGACTTTTTCTTCCGGCGCCTGTCCGGGCTGGCCGGTGCGCAGCACGATGCGGGTGAAATGATTGCCCTGTTCCTGACGCAGCCAGCGCGCCAGATCCAGCCCGGCGTTGTCGGTTTCCATGACCACATCAAGGAACAGCAGGGCGATGTCGCGCTCCTGTTCAAGAATTGCGCGCGCTTCGCCGGCGCTGTGGGCGTGGAGAAATTCCAGTCCGCGATCATCAAGACGGAAGCGCGCCAGCGCCATGCGCGTGACGTCATGGACATCGGGTTCGTCATCGACAATCAGCACCCGCCAGGGCGCGTTGATGCGGGCGGGCGGAACAGCAGCGGGGGCAGGCGTCATGGTTGTTCCAGAAACGGACCTCCAGAAACAGATCGCCGGAAACAGGTCTCCGGAAATGGCCTCAGGAAAACTGAAGCCGGAAACGCCTCCGGAAAAACAGCGTTCAGCGCGTCGGCCATTCGGGTATAGACGCGCGGCCGGCAATCAACAAGTCGGCAGCCGGTGCCGGCTGTGCAATGCAGCATGAAACGCGCGGTTTTCAGATGCTTACATTCCACCGCGGCGAATGTCGCCGGCGTGGATTAGGCTTCGGCTTTCGCCGGCGGCGCTGACCGCTGGCCGGACACTGTCCAGACGAGGAGTGCGCAGCGATGACCGACCTGCTGATCAACGGCAAAACCCACAAGGTCGATGCCGATCCCGACATGCCCCTGCTCTGGGTGCTGCGCGATGTGCTCGGCCTGACCGGCAGCAAATACGGTTGCGGTGCCGGCCTGTGTGGCGCCTGCACGGTGCATCTCGACGGCGCGCCGACGCGCAGTTGCCTGTTGCCGATCTCGGCGGTGGGCAAGGCCGCGATCACCACCATCGAAGGGCTGGCCGCCACCGCGCCCGGCACGGCCGGCGGCAAACTGCTGCACGCCGTGCAGCAGGCCTGGCTGGACGAAAACGTGCCGCAGTGTGGCTACTGCCAGTGCGGCCAGATCATGAGTGCGGTCGCGTTGCTGCGCGACAAGCCCAAGCCGGGCGATGACGATATTGATGCGGCGATGAGCGGCAATATTTGCCGTTGCGGCACCTACACGCGCATCCGCAAAGCGATAAAACGCGCGGCCAATGGCGGCAAGCCGGTGGCCGATGCTGAGGCGGTCAGTGCCGCCGCGATCGATGACGCCGGCGATGATGCGCGCGCCGCGCTGTACCGGGAGGTCTGAACATGGCGATCATCAATGTCAGCCGTCGTGATCTGCTGAAAGTATCCGGCCTCGGAGGCGGCGCGCTGGTGCTCGGTGCGGCGCTGCCGTCGGCCCTGCCGGTGTGGGCGCAGGGCGCGGCGAAAACCGACCACGCGCAACTGAATCTGTTTGTCCGCGTGCAGCGCGACAACCGCGTGATCATCACCTGTCACCGTTCGGAAATGGGTCAGGGCATACGCACCGGCCTGCCGCAAATTGTCGCCGATGAACTGGAAGCGGACTGGCAACAGATCAGTGTCGAACAGGCGCCGGGCGATCAGCGTTACGGCGATCAGAACACCGATGGCTCGCAGAGCGTGCGGCATTTTTATGAAGTGATGCGCGACATGGGCGCCAGCGCCCGCATGATGCTGGAAGCGGCGGCGGCCGGCGTCTGGAAAGTGCCGGTGGACAGTTGTCGCGCGCAGCTGCATCGCGTGGTCCATGTGCCGAGTGGCAAGTCGCTGGCCTTCGGTGAGCTGGCGGAAATTGCCGCCACGTTGCCGGCGCCGGAAGCCGGCAAACTGCGGCGGAAAAAGCCTGATGAATTTCGCTACATCGGCAAGGGGCTGGCGCAGGTCGACAATCCGGATCTGGTGCAGGGACGCGGCCAGTTCGGCATCGATGTGGCCATTCCCGGCATGCTCTACGCCAGCATCGAGCGTGCGCCGGTGCTCGGCTCGGCCGTGGCGCGCGTGGACGACACGGCGGCGCGCAAGATCAGGGGCGTGATCGATGTCATCACCCTGCCGCAAAACAAATTGCCGGTCGGCTTCAAGCATCTGCCCGGCGTCGCCGTGATCGCCAGCAATACCTGGACTGCAGAGCAGGCACGCAAGGCGCTGAACATCAGCTGGACGAAATCACCGCACGACGGCCACGACTCGGCCAGCTATCTGCAAACGCTGGTGCAGCAGGTGCAAGCGGCCGGTAAAGTCGCCCGCCAGACCGGCAGCGGACGCGCCGCGCTTGCAGCGAGCAAGAAAACAATCAGCGCCACCTACACGGTGCCCTATCTGCCGCACGCCACCATGGAACCGCCCTGCGCCACGGCGCGCATTGACGGTGAGCGCTGCGAGATCTGGGCGCCGGTGCAAAGTCCGCAGGATGTGCAGGCCACCGTCGCCGCCGAATTCGGTTTCAAACCGGAAAATGTCCGCGTCAATGTCATGCTGCTGGGCGGTGCGTTCGGTCGCAAATCGAAACCGGATTTTGTCTGCGAAGCGGTGTTCCTGGCGCGCAAAACCGGCAAGCCG
The DNA here is from genome assembly GCA_041913605.1 of Permianibacter sp. Classification (GTDB taxonomy): domain Bacteria; phylum Pseudomonadota; class Gammaproteobacteria; order Enterobacterales; family Permianibacteraceae; genus Permianibacter. The sequence continues at coordinate 21,706 of JAYSEY010000012.1, read as the reverse complement.
GTCAAAGTCACCTGGACGCGCGCCGACGATCTGCAACACGACTATTTGCACGCCATCAGCGCCCAGCATCTGCAGGCCGGACTGGATGAGCAGGGCGCCGTCAACAGCTGGGTGCATCATTCGGCGTATCCGAGCATAGGCTCCACCTTCAATGCCGCAGTCGAGACACCGCAGCCCTGGGAACTGGGACTGGGTGCGGCCGACATTCCGTTTGTCATTCCGCATGTCAGTTGCGAATTTTCCGCAGCGCCTTCGCATACCCGCATCGGCTGGCTGCGCTCGGTGGCAAACATTCATCATGCGTTTGCCGTCGGCTCGTTTGTTGACGAGCTAGCGCATGCGCGCGGCATCAAGCCGCTGGCGATGTGGCAGCAACTGATCGGTGCTGACCGGCATCATGATCCGGCCACCGGGCAATACAAATACGGCAACTATGGCGAGAAAGCCGACAAGTTTCCGTTTGATACGGCGCGCTACCGCAAAGTGCTGGAAACGGTTGCCGCGCGCGCAAAAGTGGATGCTGCCTTGCCGAAAGGCGAGGGCTGGGGTCTGGCCGTGCACCGCTCATTTGTCAGCTATGTTGCCGTCGCCGCACGCGTGCGCATCAGTGGCAGTGGCACGGAGAAAAAACTGCAGGTGCTGGCGATGCATTGCGTCGCCGATTGCGGCCGCGTGATCAATCCGGACCGGGTCAGCGCGCAGATGGAAGGCGCGATGATGTTCGGCCTGTCGATTGCACTGATGGGCGAGATCAGTTTCAAGGCCGGCGCGGTCGAACAGGACAATTTCGCCAATATGCCGCTGCTGCGCATCCAGCAATGTCCGGATATCGCCGTGCAGCTGATCGCCAGTGACGCCGCGCCCGGCGGTGTCGGTGAACCCGGCGTGCCGCCGGTGGCACCGGCGATTGCCAATGCCGTGTTCGCTGCCAGCGGTCAACGCATCCGCGATCTGCCGCTGTCACGGCATTTCAGCATTGGCTGAAGGCACTACGGTATGTTGCGAAAGCCCTGCATGCATGGTGCGTTCGTCCTGCGCTTGTCGAAGGATGAGATTACCTGCACGAAAGCTTTGATTGTGCGTGCTTCGCCAGGAGCACAAAGCGGACTGGAAACGAACCGATCCGTTGGCAAGCAGTGGGGCCGGATTTATTCGGCCGCAGTTGCTTTCGCGAAAACTGGCGCCTGATATCAGTCGCCGTTTCGCGGCCGGATAAATCCGGCCCCACAGCAAGACCGGACCGCCGTTCGTTTCAGCCGGACCGGCAACAAATGATCTCGTCACGCACCTTGGGCGTGGGAGGGGTATCAGGGCATCCTGAATACCGATCCAAACTTTTCTACAGCGCGATGCGTCTTTGCAGACGCCTCGATCTTTTTCAGGAACTGATCATGCCGTTCACAACCCTCACTCACACTTACACTCGCACTCACACTCACAAGCACGATCACCGCACGGTCGCGCGTGTCTGGCGCCACCGATTGCTGGCACTGTTGCTGGCATGGCCGGTGGCCGCGCTGCCGGTGCTGGCCGATGACTGGCGCAGCGCGGCCGAGAAAGCGCTGTCCGCACGCAACTGGAGCGCCGCCGCTGACCACTACGCCAGTGCCGCCGACGCACAGATGGAAAGCGGTGATCACTACAACCATGCCTGCGTGCTGGCGCTGAATGGCAAATCTGCTGCTGCCCTGCAGGCGCTGGGCAAAGCCATCGACAAGGGCTGGGCGAATGTCGCGCATCTGGAAAAAGACAGCGATCTGCAAAGTCTGCATGCGCTGCCGGAATGGTCGACGTTGTTGCAGCGCGCGCGTGATCGACAGATGATCGAGCAGCGCCAGTACGGCGCCAAAGCACTGGAAACGGCCTACCGCCCGCAGCTCAGCGCCGCCGAGCGCGTCGCCGGTTTGTCCCGGCTGTGGTCGGAAGCGAAATACAACTTCGCCAATTTCGATCTGGTGCCGGATCTGGACTGGGACGCGCTCTATCTCGACTATCTGATGCGGGTGCAAAAAGAGCAGAGCACCGCTGACTACTATCGCGAACTGACGCGCTTTATTGCCCGGTTGCGCGACGGCCACACCAATGTCTATGCGCCGGATGAGCTCGATGATCAGTTGTACGCCCGCCCGCCGATGCGCACGCGGCTGATCGAAAACCGTGTGCTGATCACGCAGATCCTGCATGACAGCCTGCGCGAACAGGGCCTGCAAACCGGCATGGAAATCCTGCGCGTCAATGATCAGCCGGTGATCGATTACGCCCGCACACAGATCGCACCGCTGGTGTCGGCGTCGACGCCGCAGGACATGGACGCGCGCCTGTTCAATTATCAATTGCTGATGGGTGACGCGGCGCAGCCGCTGCGGCTGCAGGTGCAGGCAGAAGACGGTCAGATCCGGGAGCTGCAACTGCGGCGCTGGACGCCGGCCGAACGTCAGAATTTGCCGGCGCAGCAAGCGCCGTTTGCCTGGCGGATGTTGCCGGGCAATATCGCGCTGGTGGAACTGAATGGTTTTGGCGATGACACCGCCGCCAATGAATACCTGAAACATTTTCCCGAGATCAGTCGCGCGACCAGCATCATTTTCGATGTGCGGCTCAACGGCGGCGGCAACAGCAATGTCGGCTATCGTGTGCTGGCGACGCTGACCGATCAGGGCTTTGCCACGTCGCAGTGGCAGACGCGCAAATATGTCGCCGCCTGGCGCGCCTGGCAGCGCGGCCAGCAAGCGGAAGGGGGCACCGGCAGCTGGGCGGCGGACGGTGAGCGTCTGTATCGCGGTCCGGTCGCGGTGTTGATCAGCGGCGAAACCTATTCGGCAGCGGAAGATTTTGTCGGCGCCTTCAAACAAATGCAGCGCGGCATCATTGTCGGCAGCGCCACCGGTGGCAGCACCGGCCAGCCGTTGTTCATTGCCCTGCCCGGTGGCGGCAGCGCGCGCATTTGCGCCAAGCGGGATCGTCTGGCGGATGGCAGCGAATTTGTCGGCAAGGGTTTGCCGGCCGATGTGCCGGCGGCGGCGACGGTCGCCGGTTTCCGCGCCGGCCGCGATGAAGTGCTGGAGACGGCGCTGGCGAAACTGGCGACGCTCAGGCCTTCGCTTTCGGCAGGCCGATGATGCCGGGTTTGAATTGCAGTCCGTGTGCGGTGTAAATCACCGTGCCCGGACCGTAATCGCTGGTCACTTTCCAGGTCTTGTCGCCGATGGTGATCTCGCAGCCCTTGTAGAGTTTGCGGGTCACGATCACGCGTGTGCGATCGATCAGATCCTGCCATTGCTGGTTGAGCCGCAACTGCTCGCCCTGCAGTTGCAGGATCTGCTGCAGGGTGTGTTCGTAAGTGGCCCGGATGCGCGCTTTCAGTTCGGCATCGCCCTGGCGTTCGGGTTTGTCGAGCAGGGTTTGCAGGTTGCGTACCACCAGTTGCTGCTTGTTGATCAGCGCTTCCTGATCGCGCTGCAGTTGTTTCAGGTCGGCAAATTTTTCGCCGAGGATGACCACGGTGTGGATCTCGTTCTCGGCGCCGAGAATATCGGTTTTGACGAAATCACCGGCGTGGATCTCGCCGCCGACCAGTTTGCCGGCGCCAACGCCTTCGGGGCCGACCTTGACCGCACCGCCGCTGTGCACTTTGCAGTGCAGGAGCATTTTTTCCGCCATCACATCGGCGCCGGCGTCGAGCTCGGCGAATTGCGCGAAGCGCACCCAGAGATGGTGATCGGCGTGCGCGTGTGCCTGCAGCTGGTTGACGTTGCCGGCGAAGCCGCCGGTGATGCCCTTGCCGATCAGCACATCGCCGCCGGCGTTCAGCGTCGCGGTATCGACGAAGCCGCCGACTGTGACATCGGCGCCGGATTCGACTTTCAGGTGCATGCCGACATCGCCGGTGACATAGACGCTGCCGTCGAATTTGACGTGGCCGGTTTCGGTGCTGACGTTGTCGATGCGATAGACATTTTCCACCGCCATGCCGCGCGCGCGCGGCACCGGCATGCCGCCGGTGGTGGCGATCAGCAGATCGGCATTGTCGGGGCTGACGGCGACACCGTCGCCCGGATCAAACTCCAGCGCCTTGCCGGCGGTGGCCGCCATCATGTTGCCGAAAATATCCGAACCGGCTTCACCGGCGGTGGGTGGATGGCGACGCATCAGCGGCGTGCCGGGCTGCACGGTGGGAATGTCGCCGAGATCGAAATAGTCGATGCTGCCGTCGTCGCTTTCGCGCGGTTTGAGAATGCGATCCTTGATGGTGACGACCAGCGATTCGAAGCGCGAATTGTCGCCGTCAACCGGCCATTTGCCTTCGGCGACCACGGCGCTGACGGTGGTGCCCGGCGCCGATTCACGGCTGCGGGTGAGCAGATCGTTGACCGCCTCGCTGCTGATGCCGTAGCAGATGCCCTTGTCGCGAAAGGCGGCGAAGATGTGCTCGGCGCTGACCGCGCTGCCGCCCTGCGGACTGGTCAGATCGAGAGTGGCCGACATCTGATCGGCGCTGACCAGCAGTTGCAATTCACCATTGCGTTTCTGCGCCACCGCGACCCAGTCGCTGTCATTGCCGGCCGGCGGGGTCAGCGCCTGCTTGAGCGCGGCCTCGTCGACCACGCAATCGCCATAGCCCTGATCTTTCAGGGCCAGCAGCACCTCGGTGCGGTTCGGCACCGGCAGGCTGCGCTGCATGCGCACCTGTCGGGTCTCCGCATCGAACATCAGGGCCACTGTTGCCATCGTTTGCTCCGCTTGCTGGGGCGTCGGCGTCCGTGTCCGCGATCAGGCCGGCAGGCTCCGCTGCCGGATGGTGAAGAGGTGCGCAGCGCCGGTCCGGGCCGGCGCAAAGCGGCGGGCAAACTGCCACAAATCGCCGCCATTGCCTACACGGACGCGCAAAATTGTCAAGTTGTCGGATGACTGCAGCAATTGTATGCGACGTGTACAGCACGCGGTTGCCCTGAAACAAGGGCGGGGGCAATACCGCCGGTGATCAGCCCGGGCAGCCGCCGCCGCGCCGGACTTGTTCAGGCGCTTTCACCGAATCGGTCAAGGATCGCGGATTGAGCGGCCGGTGCCGCCGGCCTAGCCTGCGGACATCATCACGCACCTGCCAGGACGTCTCCCATGCACCGTCAACCCAGCCTGTTTGTCTCCCACGGCCCGCCCTTCCTGCCGCTGCAGCCCGGCGCCACCGGGCCGGCCTGGCAGGCGCTGTTCGCCGCGCTGCCGGAGCGTCCGCGTGCGGTACTGGTGATCTCGGCGCACTGGCAGACGCCGGGTCTGCGCCTGACGGCTGGCGCCGCGCCAGCGACCGTCCATGATTTCAGCGGCTTTCCCGCGCCGCTCTACCAGCTGCGGTATCCGGCGCCCGGTGCGCCGGCACTGGCGCAGGCGATTGCCCACCGGCTCGACGCAGTCGGCATCGCTGCCGCGCTGGACGGCGAACGTGGCCTCGACCACGGCGTCTGGGTGCCGCTGCTGCTGATGCATCCGCCGGCCGGCATTCCGGTGCTGCAGCTGTCGCTGGACCGCGACGGCGACGCCGGCTGGCATTACCGGCTCGGCCAGGCGCTGGCCGGTCTGCGTGACGAGGGCGTGCTGGTGCTGGCCTCGGGTTCCAGCAGCCACAACCTGCGCGAAGTCTTCAGCGGCCACTATCCGGCGCCGCCGGAGTGGCTGGAGCATTTCCGCGCCTGGCTGATCGGCCGCTGCGCCGACGGCGACATCGCGGCGCTGCTGGCCTGGAGGCAGCAAGCGCCGGCGGCGCTGCGCAATCACCCGACGCCCGAACACCTGTTGCCCTTCTTTGTCGCCCTCGGCGCCGGTCGCGGCGAGGCAGTGAGCCACGGCAATCCGGAAACCCTGATGGGCTGCCTGCCGATGGACTGGTGGCGCTGGGGCTGAGGGGCGGCGCTGGAGGGCAGCCTGAATGACGGGGAAACGCAGCGCAAAAGCCGGCAAAAAAAAGCCCCGCCGAAGCGGGGTTACGTTGGACATAAGGAAACCGGAACAGTCGCTGGCGCAACTCAGGGATCGAACAGGAACACGGTCGCCGTCGCGGTGCCACCGTTGCCGTCCGATACGGTGTAGGTGAACTGATCGGTCATGAACGGTGCCTTGGGCGTGAACAGGATCTGGTTGTTGACGATGCTCACCGTGCCGTGACCATCGACCGGCTGGCTGACGGCGATGATGGTCAGTGCGTCACCATCCGGATCGCTGTCGTTGCCAAGCACACTGAAGGTGGTCGGCACCTTGCCGCTGACGAACACCCGATCATCAACGGCAACCGGCAGGCCATTGGCTTTGCCGGCCACGGTGACCCGTACCACTGCCGTACTGGTCGCGCCAAAGCTGTCCTTCAGCGTGTAGCTGAACTGGTCCTCACCGGAGAATCCGCTGGCCGGCGTGTAGGTGACGATACCGTCCTGCAGGGTCGCGGTGCCATGTGCCGGCGTGCCCAGCGCGCTGATCGCAAAGCTGTCGTTGTCGGCATCGCTGTCATTGGCCAGCACGGCGATCTGCACCGGTGTCGCCATGGGGGTGCTGGCGCTGTCGTCGGTGGCTTTCGGCGCGGTGTTCGACAGCGCGACGTTGACGGTGACGGTGGCGCTGGTGACTTTGCCCTGGGCGTCGCGCAGCTGGTACTGGTAGCTGACCGGGCCGGAGAACTCGCGGACAGTTTTCAGCACCAGCTTGTTGTTGACCAGGCTGGCCTCGCCGTACTTGGGCGAGAAGTCGCTCGGTGCCACCAGCGTGATGGCGGTGACGCTGAGTGCGTCGCCGTCCGGATCGCGGTCGTTGGCGAGGATGTCGAAGCTGGCTTCCTTGCCGCTCATCATGCTGAAGGTGTCGGCCGCGGCGATGGGCGCGCGGTTCAGGTACTGGCGCTGGCTGTCGACCGTGGTGTCGGTTTCCTGGGTGCGGTACACGTCAACGCGGGTCTTGTGGCGGATGGTGTTGTGCAGGGCGCGGCGCACCCAGGCCGGTTCCTGGGCGACGACTTCGCGCTGCCATTCCACCGGTGCGGTCTGCGTTTCGCTGCTGCTGGCCGGCACCTTGACGATCACCTCTTCGGTTTTCTCGACATAGGTGACGAATTCCAGATCGACGCGGCGGTTCTTGCTGCGCTCGGCATCCGAGTTCGGGAATTTCGGTTCGCTCTCGCCCTTGCCTTCGGTGACGATGCGCGCCGCCGGCAGGCCCTGGCTGGCCAGGTAGTCGCGCACCGCTTCGGCGCGGCGCTGCGAGAGTTTCAGGTTGTAGGCCTCGCGACCGAGATCGCAGGTGTGGCCGACCACGCGCAGGTTGCCCTCGTAACCCTGGGCGTTCAGCGTCGCGATCACCTTGTCGAGTTCGGCCTTGGCCGAGGCGGTGAGCACTGCGCGGTTCAGTTCAAAGAAGGCGTCGCTGGCCATCGTCGCGGTGGTTTTGACGATCTGCTGCTCTTTCTTTTCCACCAGCTGTTCGCTGGCCGCAGCCGGCGCCGTGGTGCGCACCTGGCGGACCAGGGTTTCCGGCCGGAAGCTGCCGATCCACTGGTTGCCGGCGCCGCGACCGCCGAACTCGAAGCGGTACATGGCCATCACCCGGGTGTCGTCGCGGTCGACTTCAAAGTCGCCGGCCTTGCGCAGGGTTTCCAGACGCAGCGACAACGAGTGCGGCGAATTGCTGAAGAATTTTTCCAGCTCCACCGACAGGGTGGTCTGGTGGCTGTCGGCCTCGCCCCATTCGTAGTCGAGGCCGCCGGTGACGCGCAGCAGCGAGTCGCGGAACAGCGTGCCGAGGCGGGCGCCGATGCCCCAGTCATAGGCCTGCTCGAAGGTGCGGGTCAGCCGGGTGGTGGTGATGGTGTCGATGAACGGCCGGTCGCCTTCCAGACCTTCGCGGGTCTCGATGAAGCGCTCGGTCAGCGAGCCGATCTGGCGGGCATCGCTCAGGCCCCTGGCCAGATAGAGCGCGCCAAAGCCGGCTTCATTCTCCAGACCGAAACCGAAAGTCGCCTTGCGATCATCGAACTCGTTCTGGTCGGCGGCAAAAAACAGTTTGCGCACGGCTGCGCCTTCGACCGCCTGGTCGCTGCCGTCCAGTGCCGGCAACCAGTGATAGCTGAAGCGCAGGCCGCCGGCGTCGCGGGCGAACCAGGCTTCACCGATCCAGGCATCGAGCGTGCCTTCGCTGAACACCTGATACAGCTCGACGCGGGCTTTCTCGTCTTTCTCGTAACCGATGCCGATGCGGGTGCCATCGCCGACATAGTTCAGCGAGCCCTCGCCCTGCATTTCGGCTTGCGGCTGCAGCGGATTGCGGCCGTCGCTGAGCGGTTCGGCGGCATAGGCGGAGGAGGCGGCCATCAGCGCCAGGCTGAGGGCGGACAGATGCAGGCCGTAAGCGGCCGCACGGGCAGTCTGGTTCATGTTCGGGGAGGCTTTTTCTATGGGTGGTCGGGAAAAAACGGCCGTGCCGTCAGGTGTCCACAAAGCCGCCGGGCCGGGGGCCGCAGCGGGGGCGCGATTCTAGCATTGCGTCACATTCGCCCGGCAGGGGCGATGGCGAAAAAACAACCAGCGCCGGCCGCCGGAGCGTGAGGCTGGGCTGGTGTTGGCGATGCCCTGTTGCGGCGATGCGTCGCACCGGCGACGGTGCCGGACGTTGCGGCTCAGCCGTCGAGTTCGGCCCAGCGCTGGTAGGCGGTTTCCAGCTCGGCCTCCAGTTGCGCCAACCGCTGGCTCAGCGCCGCCGCCTTGTCGGCCTCGCGCCTGAACAGCGCCGGGTCTGCGAGTGCGGTTTGCAGCGCTGCCTGTTCGGCCTCCAGCGCCTCGATGCGCGCCGGCAACAGGTCCAGTTCGCGCTGATCCTTGTAGCTGAGCTTCTTTTTGGCCGGCTCGGCTTTGTCTGCCGCCGGGGTCGGCGTTTTCGCGGTTTTCTCCGCTTTCTCCGTCGGCTTGTCCTTGGCAAGCGCCATTTCTGCCGGGCGCTGGCGCAGCCAGTCGCTGTAACCGCCGACGTATTCGCGCACCCGGCCCTCGCCCTCGAACGCCAGTACCGAGGTGGCAATGTTGTCGACGAAGGCGCGGTCGTGCGAGATCAGCAATAGCGTGCCGGGATAATTGACCAGCAGCTCCTCAAGCAGCTCCAGTGTCTCGATGTCGAGATCATTGGTCGGCTCGTCCATCACCAGCAGGTTGCAGGGTTTGGTGAACAGTTTGGCGAGCAGCAGGCGGTTGCGTTCACCACCGGACAGGGCCTTCACCGGCGTGCGCGCGCGCGCCGGCGCAAACAGGAAATCCTGCAGATAACCGAGCACATGCCGGCGCTCGCCGTTGACGTCGATGAACTCGGCGCCGTCGGCGACGTTGTCGAGCACGGTGGCGTTTTCATCGAGCGCATTGCGCAGCTGATCGAAGTAGGCAATCTCCAGTTGCGTGCCAAGTTCGACTTCACCCGCCGTCGGCGCCAGCTGGCCGAGCAGCAGGCGCAGCAGCGTGGTTTTGCCGACGCCGTTGTCGCCGATGATGGCCAGCTTGTCGCCGCGTTCGATGAACGTGGAAAGACCATCAACAATCAGTTGTTCGCGTTCGCCGTCGCGCCAGCCGTAGCGCAGATCACGGGTTTCGATCACGCGTTTGCCGGAGCGATCCGCCTGCTGTATGGCGAGGCTGACATTGCCCTTGCGTTCGCGCCGCGCCGCGCGTTCACGGCGCATGGCGATCAGCGCGCGGACGCGGCCTTCGTTGCGCGTGCGCCGCGCCTTGATGCCCTGGCGTATCCAGGTTTCCTCCACCGCGAGCTTCTTGTCGAAATCGGCGTTCTGCTTGTCTTCGGCGTGCAGGATCTCCTGCTTGCGGCGCAGATAATTGTCGAGGTCGCCGGGGAAATCACGCAGCACGCCGCGATCCAGTTCAAAAATGCGCGTCGCCAGTTTTTGCAGGAACGCCCGGTCGTGGGTGATGAAGATCAGCGTGCCGGAAAACTGCAGCAATTCGTTTTCCAGCCAGGCGATGGTGCGCACATCGAGATGGTTGGTCGGCTCGTCGAGCAGCAGGATGTCCGGTTTGGACAACCAGGCACGGGCGAGCAGGGCGCGGCGTTTGCTGCCGCCGGACAATGCGGAAAAATCCGCCTGCGCATCCAGATCCATGCGTGCAATTTCGCGCAGCGCGCGCTGCTCCAGCTCCCAGCCGTTTTCGCGATCGATCTGTTCGTGCAGCCGGGAAAATTCCGCGCTCATCGGATCGGCGTGATGGTAGTTGACCAGCGCTTCCGCCAGCGCTCCGGCGCCGGTCAGCACCACATCGAGCACGCTGCCCTGCAGATCCTGCGGCACTTCCTGCGGCAGTTCGGCAATGCGCACGCCGTCGTGGCGCACGACCTCGCCGCTGTCGGCGTGCACGCTGCCGCCGAGCACGCGCAGCAGCGTCGATTTGCCTTCGCCATTGCGGCCGATCACGGCGATGCGTTCGCCCTTGTCGACACTGAAGGACACGTGATCGAGCAGCGGCGTCAGACCGAAAGCGAGTGACAGTTCACGGGCAGTAAGCAGGGGCATGATGAGTCCGGTAAAGCGGTAAGGGTGACGCAGTGACAAAGCGAAACATCATCGCGTGCGGGAAACCTGCGGCATGCCGTTCTGCCCTTCGACAAGCTCAGGGCGAACGGTGCCGCAGTCAAACTTCGGCACGCTCAGCAGTATTGGCACGTTCAGCCGTAAACGCAGGTCAAAGCGTGCAACGGCGAAACAGACCTGATGCATCAATGTTTCTGCAGCACAATCAGCGGCGCAAATTGTCCAGCACGATGGCGGTGGCGATTGCGGCATTCAGCGATTCGGCCTGACCAAACGCCGGGATGGTGATGCGTGCGCTCAGTTGTTGTTGCGCATCGGCGGACAGGCCGTGCGATTCACTGCCGACCACGATCACGCCACCGCCGGTGGCGAACTGCAGGCGGTGAACATTGTCGCCATCGAGATCCATGCCCAGCACCGGCACTTGCGCATCGCGGACGCGCTGCGCAGACAAAAAAGCTGCCAGATCGCCGTAGGCCAGATGCACGCGGGTGAACGATCCCATGCTCGCGGCCAGCACTTTGGCGTTGAACAATTCGGCGCAATCCTCGCTGCAGAAAATCTGCCGGATGCCGAACCAGTCGGCAGTGCGGATGATGGTGCCGAGGTTGCCCGGATCGCGGATGCCGTCGAGCGCCAGCAACCATTCGCCGTCCGTGCGATGGATCGGTTTCGGCGCCGGGATCTGCACCACGGCGAGCGCGCTGTGATTGTTTTCCAGCGTGCTGATTTCGGTCAGCGCCGCTTCGCCGAGCGTCAGCGGCTCGACGCCGCGTGCCAGCGCCGCGGTGCGGATCTGCGGCAGGAACGCTTCGGTGCACAACAGCTGCAGCACGACAAAATCCGAAGCCAGCACTTCGGCCACGGATTTGCCGCCTTCAACGACAAAGCAGCCGTGTTCGCGGCGGAATTTTTTCTGCTGCAGGGACTTGATGTGTTTCAGCGTCGCGCGCGTCAGCATGGGCAGATCATCGGTGGCATTGCGCAGCGATCAGTAACGGATCTTGCCGCCGCCACCGCCCATGCCGCCGAAGCCGCCTTCCTGTCCGGGAATGACGATGCTCGACGCCTGCTGGCGACGCATTTCCTGGATTTCTTCCATGGTCTGCTGCAGCGACTGTTTGGCCGCATCGCCGAATTTTTCGATGGCGTCGGCGAGATTGGCGGCGTCAATTTCAAACACCAGCGGCAGCGCGCCGCCCGGCATCATCAATTGCGTCTGGCCCGAGAACAGCACTTTGCGGCTGATGTCGAACTGGCCGTCGGCGGTGACCGGCGTCAGCTGGCGCAGCGTGCCGATGCGGCCGTCGGTGAAGGTTTCTTCACGATAGAGCTCGGCGGCATTGAGGCGCATGTCGGGGAGGCGGTCATCGGGGATCATGGCGGAGTCCTGAACGGGGGCGGGCAAAATCGGGCGGCGATTATCCCAGACTTGCGCCGGCGCCGCGCGCTTTCCGCCCGCCTGACGGCCGGGGGATGTCAGGACTTGGCATCTGGCGCCACACGCATTCCGCCGTCCGGGCCGCGTCCGCGCTCAGAGACTGGCGCCGTCGTAGCGGTAGGGCGTGAAACGGTCCGGGTCAACGCCGTCGAGGCAGCGGATATTGATGGCGGCGGTGGCGACACCGGTGCGCGGATCGACACCCTCGCCGAACGGCGCGCAACCGCAGACCGGGCAGAAGCGGTGCTGGATTTTGTGAGTGTTGAAGGTGTAGGTCGCCATGTCGCGTTCCGGCGTGTCCAGTGTCAGTGCCGTGCGCGGCACGAACCAGAGCAGCGAGCCGCGCCGGCGGCAGATGGAACAATTGCAGGCGATAACCTGATCGATCTCGCCTTCGACGCGGTAGGCAATGCGACCGCAATGACAGCTGCCCTGATAGCTCATGTTCGGCTCTCCCTCATCCGGCGCCGGCAACCGGCGCAGCCGGCATCTTGCCTGCTGACGGCGCTGACGGGGAGGGTGCTGCCGGGGAGGGCGCGCTTCTGTGCCGGTGCCAGTCCGCCGCTGTGCCGGCCGGCTGCTGCCGCGCGCCACGAAGCCAGCCCGTCATCTCCGGGACGGCGCAATTCCGGCAGAATGACGGCCCCGTCATTGCCGCCCTCCGCGCCGAGCCTGCCTTGCCCACCCAACGCATCATCCGTGGCTGGACCCTGACCAGCCTGCTGGTCACCGTTTTGCTCGGCGCGCTGGCGCTGATGCTGATCGTCGCGCAGATCGGCCCGGCGCTGCCGGCCGCCAGCCTGCTGGCGATGCTGCCGGTGCCGTTCTACGTGCTGCTGGTGCTGTGGCTGGACCGCAACGAACCGGAGCCGGCCGGCCTGCTCAGCCGCGCCTATTTCTGGGGTGCCACCGGCGCCATCGTGCTGGCCTACGCCGGCAACGGTCTGGCAGGCAGCATCGCCGCAGCCTTCCATCCGCCCGAACAGGTGCAATGGCTGACCGTGGTCTATGCCGCGCCGGTGGTCGAGGAGCTGGCCAAGGCCATCGTCCTCTGGCAGCTCTACCGGCGCGCCAAACACGAGTTCGACAACGTCACCGACGGCGTCATCTACGCCGCCATGGTCGGCCTCGGCTTCGCCATGACCGAGAACATCCTCTATTACGGCCGGGCGCTGAACGCCGGCAGCGAGGTCGCCGGTACCACGTTCCTGCTGCGCGGCATGATCTCGCCCTATGCCCACCCGCTGTTCACGGTCTGGACCGGGCTCGGCTTCGGCTTCGCCCGCGAGCTGGGCCAGCGCGCGCCGCGTCTGCTGCGGGCGTTGCTGCCGCTCGCCGGTCTGGCGCTGGCGATGCTGATGCACGGCCTGTGGAACGGCTCGGCCACCGCCGGCCAGTTCTTCCCGGTGTACTTCCTGATCATGCTGCCGACCCTGCTCGGCGCGCTCTGGCTGGTGCGCCGCTCGCTGCGCCGCGAACGCGCCGTGCTGCAACGCTACCTGCAGCCGGAACTGGCACGTGGCGAACTGAGCGGCGTCGAGCTCGCCATCCTCGGCGGCCAGCGCAGCGCCCTCGGTCACGATCTGGCCCTGCTGCTCGGCAAAGGCCCGTCCGCCTGGTGGCGCTGGCGTCAGCTGCGCCGCGCCGCCTGCGAACTGGCCTTCTTCCGCTGGCGCCAGAGCCGCAGCGACGGCCACCCCGAACCGCTGCCGGAAACGCACTGGCAGGGGCAGTTGAAAGGTTGAGGGCTCGAGTTACGGGAAGTGGCCGTCATCGGCGGCATGCATCCCGGCGCACCAGCACTCCTCGGGCAATGGCGCTGCGTATTGCCCAACCACCCTCTGCCTCCCTCCCTGCAAAGGAGGGAGAACCCGGCCCCGCAGCCCAGGTCCCGTCCCGCATCCGCCGTAGCTCCGATTAGCGCAGCGTAATCGGAGACCCGATCTTCCCGGCACCAGCAACCCCGCGGGCGAGCGCCATCCAGCCCCAATCGTCGCGAAACCGGGACAGTCCTCCCGACCGCAACCGTCCCGATTCCGGGATCAGCACCGCTGCCTGCGCCACCAAACGACCATAAAAATCAATCCATTCAACAACTTGCCGGCTTGGCACGGGCTTCGCAATACAGCGGACATGCCCCGTCTGTCGTGAGTACCGAACATGGATATCGCCCGCACTGTCCCCGTCACGCCGAAATGGCGCCGCCCGAAAGTGCTGATCACTGCCGCCGTGCTGCTCGGCCTGTCCGGCATGGTGGCCGCGATGCGGCTGGTTGAAGCGCATGAGCGCGTTGATGCCGACACGGTCAGCATCGGCGATGTCCAGCGCGGCGAAATGAAAGTCACCGTCCAGGCCAACGGCCTGTTGCTGCCGAGCACGGTCAGCTATGTCGCCGCCCAGGTCGATGGCCGCGTCGATGAAGTGAAAGTGAAAGCCGGTGCGGCCGTGCAGGCCGGCGATCTGCTGGTGCAGCTGTCGAATCCGGTGCTGCACCAGCAGGCCGAGGAAACGCGCTGGGCGCTGGAAGCGATGGAAGCGGAACTGAACGCGCTGCGCGTGCAGCTGGACAGCGAACTGCTGAACAGCCAGGCGACGGTGTCGAAAGCGCAGTTCGCCTACGACAGCGCCAAGCTGCAGCTTGATGCCCAGAGCAAACTCATCGCCACCCATGTCGTGTCGCAACTCGACTACCGCAAGAGCGAACTGAATGTGAAGCAGCTGGCGGAAACGCTGGAGCTGGAAAAGCAGCGCCTGCAGCGCTTCGGCGCCAACCTGAAAGCGCAGCTGCAGGCCAAGGATGCGCAGGTGTCGAAACTGCGCAAGACCTTGCAACGCGCCAGCGAACAGGTGGCCGCGCTCAGCGTGCGCGCACCGATCAGCGGCATGGTGCAGGAATCGCCGCTGCAACCCGGTCAGCGTGTGTTGATAGGCGCCAACATGGTGAAGATCGCGCAGCCGGAATCGCTGTACGCGGAATTGCAGGTGCAGGAAACGCTGGCCCGCGATCTGGCCGTTGGCCAGCCGGCAGAAATCGATACCCGCAACGGTGTGGTCGAAGGCCGCGTGTCGCGCGTGGATCTCGCTGTCACCAAGGGCATCGTCAAAGTCGATGTCGAGCTCACCGGCGAAGTGCCCAAGGGTGCGCGACCGGATCTGAGCATTGAAGGCCGCATCCGCGTCAGCGAACTGGCCGACGCCGTGTACCTGCCGCGTCCGGCCCAGGTCAGCGGCAACCAGACCACCACGGTTTTCAAAGTCAATGACGACGGCATCGCCCGCCGCGTGCCGGTGCAATTCGGCATCGCCTCGGCGCGCCACATCGAGATCAAATCCGGTCTTGACGTAGGTGATCGCGTGCTGCTGTCCGACACCAGCAAGTGGGCTCATCGCGACAGCCTGCGACTGAACTGATTCTTCTGACACCCCCCGATTCCGCATTGCCCGAACCGACAAGGACCCTGACATGAACACGCCCATCATCAGCCTCAACAACCTGAGCAAAAGCTTTCTCACCGATGAAGTGGAAACGCTGGCGCTGAACGGCATACACCTCGACATCCAGCCCGGTGAATACGTGTCGATCAGCGGCCCGTCCGGCTGCGGCAAATCGACGCTGCTGTCACTGCTTGGCCTGCTCGACACGCCGACCGCCGGCAGCTACAGCCTGCGCGGCACGGCAGTGGAAAAACTCGACAACCGCCAACGCGCGGTGATCCGCAATCGCGAGATCGGTTTCATTTTCCAGGCCTTCAACCTGATCTCGGATCTCAGCGTTTACGAAAACGTCGAACTGCCGCTCAGCTATCGCAACGACATCAGCAAAAGCGAGCGCAAGCAGCGCGTCGAAGAAGCGCTGGCGCGCGTCGACATGGGCCATCGCAGCAAACATTTTCCGTCGCAATTGTCCGGTGGCCAGCAACAGCGGGTGGCGATCGCCCGCGCGCTGGTCGGCAAACCGGCGCTGTTGCTGGCCGACGAACCGACCGGCAACCTGGATTCGAAAAACGCCCACATGGTCATGGACCTGCTCGCCAGCCTGCACCGCGACGGCGCCACCATCTGCATGGTGACGCACGATCCGCGCAGCGCCGCGGCCGCGCAGCGTCGCATCAGCCTGTTCGACGGCCGTGTCGTTGAAGACAGCCGCAATCTCGCCGCCGTTGCCTGAGGACTGCCGTGATGTTCAGTGATATCCGTTACGCGCTGCGCCGGCTGGTGAAAAGCCCCGGCTTTTCGCTGCTGACCCTGATGGTGATGACCGCCGGTCTGGGCATGGCCTGTTTCATTTACGTGCTGGTCAAACAGCTGGCCTATGCCGATACCGGCCTGCCGCATCACGAGCGGCTGGCGCAGATCGATGCCGTGGTCGAAGGCTTCGAACGCAACGGCGGCCAGATCAGCCTGCACGATTTCCGTTACTTCGCCGAACAGCAAAAAAGTTTTGAACTGTTCATGCCGGCGCAGGCTGAAGCCGTGACAGTTTCCGGCGGCCAGTTTCCCGAACGCGTGATCGGTTATGCGGTGCGCGCCGAGCTGTTCGAAATGGCCGGCACCCGTCCGCAACTCGGTCGCGTGCTGCAGGCGTCCGATCTGCAGGCCGGCGCCGAGCCGGTGGCGGTGATCTCGCATTTGCTGTGGCGCAATTATTTCGCCGGCGATGAAAATATCCTCGGTCGCAGCGTGCGCCTGAACGGCAAACCGGTGACGGTGGTCGGCGTGATGCCGGAAGGTTTTCACGTGCCGGATATCACCGATATCTGGATGCCGTTCAACGAGCTGGTCGAGGCCAAGCCGGGCAAAAACTTTGTCAGCATTTACGCTCGCCTGCGTCCCGGTGTCAGCTTTGAGCAGGCCACTGCCGAATTGTCGGCGATGGCGAAAAGTCTCGAGCAGCAATTTCCGGAAACCAACAAGAGCACCGGGGTAAAAGTCTGGCCGATCACGCAGATCGGCATGGCCAACTCGATGCTGGTGGTGGTGATGATCGCCGGCGCCGGTGTGGCGATCCTGCTGCTGGTCTGGGTCAATGCCGGCAACCTGCTGCTGGCGCGTGCCAGTGAGCAGCACAAGGAAACCGCGATCCGCGCCGCGCTCGGTGCACCGCGCTGGGTACTGCTGCGCCAGACACTGACCGAAGCGCTGCTGTTGTCGCTGGCCGGCGCCGTGCTCGGTTGTTTCTTTGCCGGCTGGGCACTGGAACTGTCGGCACCGATGCTGGAAGCAACCTCATCGAGCGGTCGCATGCCGTTCTGGTGGCAGATGAAACTCGATCCGGGCGCCACCGTGTTCACGCTGACGCTGGCGTTGATCACGGCGGTACTGACGGCGGCGCTGCCGGCCTGGAAAGCGACGTCCGGTCAAGTCGCCAGCGTGCTGCGCGACGGTACGCGCGGTGCCACCAGCCGGCACACCGGCCGTGTCGCCCGCGCACTGGTGGTGGCCGAGATCGCCTTGTCGGCGGCGCTGCTGATCGCCGCCGGGGTGATGGTGGCGGCCGTGGATCGCGCCGTGAACATGGACTACGGCGCGCGCGTCGATGGTTACACCGTTGGCAGCGTTGAATTGCTGGTGGAGCGTTATCAGGATCGGCAAAAACGCCAGCTGTTCATCACCCAGCTGCAGCAGCAATTGCAGGCCAATCCGCAGCTGCAGGATCACGCCATCGGCAGCAGTCTGCCGGGCGGCTGGGCACCGGGCATCAACGTGCGCCCGGAACATCTGGACGTGCCGGACAAGCGCTATCCCGGTGCCGATCTGATCGAGATCAGCGACAACTTTTTCAGCCACTTTGATATCCGTCTGCTGTCCGGTCGCGCGTTCTCGGCAGCCGACACCGCCGAATCCCTGCCGGTGGCGATTGTCAGCGAAGTGTTTGCCAAAACCCACTGGCCAAACGGCACGCCAATCGGCAAGCGCGTGCTGATGTATGCCGGCACGGAAAAGGAAACCTGGGTCACGGTGGTGGGTGTTGCCGCGCAGGTTATTTTCGGGCAACCGGTGGGTGCCGCGCCGGGACGGCCGGGTATTTATGTGCCGCTGCGGCAAAGCAATCCCGACAGCTTCGGCGTCTCGCTGCGCGGTGAAGGCGATGTGCAAGCGCTGGGCAATGCGCTGCGCGCCGCAGTGACAGCGCTGGATAACGAACTGAGCGTGATCCGGGTCAGCAGTCTGCGTGAGCGCGTGCAGCGTTCAACCTCCGGCATGCGTTTCGTCAGCAAGATCTTTATGGCACTGGCGCTGATCGGCGTGCTGCTGGCGGCCTCGGGAATTTACGGCGTCACCGCGCGCGGTGTCGTGCAGCGCACCCAGGAACTCGGTGTGCGGCGCGCGATTGGCGCCAGCGATGCCGGCATTCTCGCCATGCTCGCCAAATCCGGAGCCCGGCATCTGCTTGTCGGTCTGGGTATCGGTGTCACGCTCGGTGTGTTTGCCGGCCAGATCCTCAGCAAGCTGTTCCATGATGTCGGCGCCATCGTCGGTGTCATGGCGGTGCTGATCACGCTGCTGATCGCGATCATCGTCATGACCGCGACACTGCTGCCGGCGCGCCGTGCCATCCGTCTCACACCGATGGATGCGCTGCGCTACGAATGAGCAAGGTGGACCGGCCACCACCGGTCCGCATGACAACGCCACGGCCACGGTCGTGGCGTTGTCGTTTCCGCCGCCCTAAACTGACGCCCTGCATTGCCGTATCAGTGCGCGTGCGCGGGCCAAACAGGAAACACCGATGAGTCGCAGTGAAGTGATCCTGGTTGTTGATGATGAAGCCGGAGTGCTGTCGGCACTGCGCCTGTTCATGAAAGGCGAAGGCTGGGCGGTGCAAACCGCCAGCTCGCCGGCTGAAGCGCTGGCGGCGCTGGCGCGCCAGCCGTTTTCGCTGTTGCTCACCGATCTGAATTTTCATCTCGATACCACTTCCGGCCGCGAAGGTATCGATCTGATCCGTCAGGTGCGGGCGCTGGATGCCGATCTGCCGATAGTGGCCATGACCGGCTGGGGCAGCATCGACATTGCCGTCGAAGCGATGCGCAGCGGCGCCAATGATTTCATCGAGAAACCCTGGAACAACGCCCGTCTGGCGATCACGCTGCGCAACCTGCTGGCCCTCGCCGCCAGTCGTCGCGCCGCGCAACAACTGGTGCAGGAAAATGCCGCGCTGAAAGCCGATCAGCTGAGCGCCGAATGGGTGGCCGATTCCGCGCCGATGCAACAGGTGATGCAGACCGTGGCGGCCATTGCCGCTGCCGATGTCAATGTGCTGATCACCGGCGAAAACGGCACCGGCAAAAGCCAGCTCGCCGAACTTATCCATCGCCAGTCGGCGCGCGCCGGCAACGCCT
This sequence comes from Permianibacter sp., assembly GCA_041913605.1. GTDB lineage: Bacteria > Pseudomonadota > Gammaproteobacteria > Enterobacterales > Permianibacteraceae > Permianibacter. Next base: position 2,364 of record JAYSEY010000012.1, on the reverse strand, counting down.
TTGTCAGTCTGAACATGGGCGCCATTCCGGAAACGCTGTTTGAAAGCGAATTGTTCGGTCACATGAAAGGCGCGTTCACCGATGCCCGCGAGCACCGCACTGGTCGATTCGAACTCGCTGATGGCGGCACGCTGTTCATGGACGAGATCGGCAACATTCCGCACAACCAGCAGGCGAAACTGTTGCATGTGCTGGAGAACGGCCGCTTTGAACGGCTGGGCAGCAGCCGCAGCCTGCAAGTGGATGTGCGCATTATTTCCGCCACCAATGCCGATCTGGACACGCTGATCGGCGAAGGCCGCTTCCGTCGCGATCTGCTGTACCGGCTCAACAGCGTGCAAATCGAATTGCCGCCGCTGCGCGAGCGCGGCGAGGATGTGTTGCAGCTCGCGGATCAATACCTGCGTCGCTATGCACGCAAATACCGCAAGCCAGACTTGTCGCTGTCAGCGTCGGCGCAACGCGCGCTGCTGCATTACGACTGGCCGGGCAATGTCCGCGAACTGGCGCACGTGCTGGAACGCGCCGTGCTGCTCAGTCGCGAGCCGGAAATCGACGCCGCCGTGCTCGGTGTCGCCAACAGCGCGGCCAGTGCCCGCGCCGGTTTGCAGGCTGATACGCAAGTGCTGGCGCCGCTGGCGGACGACGCCGATCTCAATCTTGAACGCGCGGAAAAGCAGCTGATTCTCGCCGCGCTGGATCGGCACAAGGGCAATGCCATTGCCGCGGCCCAGGCGCTGGGTCTGAGCCGTTCGGCGTTTTATCGCCGGCTGGAAAAATTCGGCTTATGAACGCACCCCGCCGCAAGCCGCTGGCGTTTGAAAAAAAACAGCTGCTGATCGCCACACTCGGCGCGCTGCCATCGCTGGTGCTGGCACTGGCCAGCCTGTACGCCGCCGCATGGTCGATCTATCCGCGCTTGCTGCTGGCGGCGCTGGCGCTGGGCAGCCTGCTGCTGGCGCTGTACGTTCTGCAGCAACAATTCGCCAGCCAGTTGCGCACGCTGATCAATCTGGTTGAAGCCGTGCGCACCGGCGATTTCAGTTTGCGTGCCCGCCGTCAGGGAGAACACAGCGTCATCGGCGAATTGTTCGGCGAGATCAACCAGCTGGCCGAAACCCTGCAACAGCAACGGCTCGGCGCCGAAGAAGCCCAGCGTTTGCTGGAGCGGGTGATGGCCGAGATCAACGTGGCGATTTTTGCATTTGATCGTGAACGGCGGTTGCGCCTGATCAATCCGGCCGGCATCGCCCTGCTCGGGCAGCCGCGCGAACAATTGATCGGTCGTGAAGCGCTGCAACTGGGACTGGCGGACTTTCTGCGTCAGGAGCAGACGCAGCTGATCGAGTACAGCTTTCCTGGCTGCAGCGGCATCTGGCAGATCCGCCACGAAGGTTATCGCGAGCAGGGCCAGCAACAGAGCCTGTTGTTTGTCACCGATCTGCAGCAGGTGTTGCGCGCCGAAGAACTGAAAGCCTGGAAACAACTGATCCGCGTCATCAGTCATGAAGTGAACAATTCGCTGACGCCGATTGCCTCGCTGAGCGAAAGCCTGGATGCGCTGATCCGCAAGCCGGAGCTGGCATCCGACTGGCGCGACGACATGCACGATGGTTTGTCGGTGATCCAGGATCGCGCGCGCCGGCTGACCGAATTCATCCGCCGCTACGCCGAACTGGCGCGTCTGCCGGCGCCGAGCAAGCGCCTGTTCGACTGGCAGGATATCTTGCGCCGGCTGCCGGCCATGCTGCCGCAACAGGCGGTGCAATTGCAGTTGCCGGACAGCTCACTGCAGGCCTGGGGCGATCCGGTGCAGCTGGAACAATTGCTGATCAACCTGCTGAAAAACGCTGCCGAAGCCCAGCGCGATCCGGCCCGGCCGCTGCAGCTGCAACTGCAACGCCATGAACAGGGCTGGCTGCTGTCGGTGCGCGATCACGGCGCCGGCATCAGCAATCCGGCCAACCTGTTTGTGCCGTTCTATTCCACCAAACCCGGCGGCGCCGGCATCGGTCTGGTGCTGTCCCGGCAAATCGCCGATGCCCATCAGGGACGCCTGCAATTGCGCAACGCCGAAGACGGTCAGGGCTGCATAGCCGAACTGTTGTTGCCGCACGTGGCGCAGGGTTGAGGCGGGTTTGCATTTGGTTGCGTGAGGGCTGGCAGTGCGCCGCTGCAAACGGACATTTCACGCGCACTGAATGTGCGTTGCGTAATTCGAACCACCCCCAACCCCTCCTTGAAAAGGAGGGGGGACGACCGGTCCGGTTTCCTGCACAAGGCGGCGCACAAAGGTTCTCCCTCCTTGCCAAGGAGCATCTGTGTTCCAAATCAAGCGGTCGTGGCGATTTTTTGCCATGGCGT
>JAYSEY010000011.1:0-170088 GCA_041913605.1 Permianibacter sp. | reverse complement strand
GGCAGGACGCCGCATCAACGCGTGCCCGAAGCCGATGGCGTCGAAGCGACGGGCAGATCTACCCGAATCTACAGCACACTTCTGGCGCGGCTGGGGCGTGTTTCTTTGCCTTCTTTCTTTGCACGAGCAAAGAAAGAAGGTCGCCCGCCGGTGCGAATACCGGCAAATCCGAATCACGAGATGCGGTGAATCAATTCACAGAAAAACGGTGATATTGGGCTTCGTTCCTCAGCCCAACCAACAGCGTTCGAAGTAACAGCACCATTCTGGCGCGGCCGGGGCGTGTTTCTTTGCCTTCTTTCTTCGCACAAGCAAAGAAAGAAGGTCGCCCGCCGGTGCGAATACCGGCAAGTCCGAATCACGAGATCCGATTGATCAACTCGCCGGAAGGAATGGGGCCGGGAGTGGTTCCCACTACGAGGCGCGCTCACAACAAACACGCTCACAGTGCACAACCTCGCAGCAAACAACCTCAAGACGAGCGACCGCAAATCCAGATCCCTCGCCCGTCTCACTTCAGGCATCCATCGCCCGGCCGGTAATGGTCAGGCGCACCTTGCGCCGATCATTGCCGCGCCGATCACTGCCGTTGCGCACATCCGGTACGTTCATGCCACGGCCATTGATATCGCGGCGATCCAGGCCACTGCGGCGATCAGCCAGACGACGGTCCGGCATGGTCGGCGTCCAGACCACCTCTTCATTGTCGTCAACCATTCATCGCCCCTCCGCTACCGCTCGTTTTCGAGTATGGCACAGCTGTGAACTCGCGCACGCCGGCAACGCGATGCAGGCCACGGAACCCGCGGTCCGGCTGCCGGACACTGCACATACGGCCTGTTGTCCCCGTTCTGCGACACCAACTTGCGAGGTGTAGGCCATGAAAGCCCTGTCCCAGAGTCTTTATGAATTGCTGCAAACACCAGTGTTCAGCGAGGCACAAAATGATGCCTGTGCGCAGGCCGTTCGCCAGTGGCGCATCCAGCACAACATTGACGATCAGCTATTGCCGCAAGTGCTGACGCATCTCGCCGCGCAGTTGTTGCATGCCGTACGTTGCGGCCAGTTTCGCGCCGCGCACGCCGCAGAAACCCTGAACCGTTTGCTGGTGTTGTCCGATCTGGACATTCCGCCGTCGCTGTATGCGCTGCGTGAAGCCATGTCACTGCTCAGTCAGCGTCCACGTGCCGGACAAACCGCACGCGACGGCAATGACGAACAGTTTGTCCGCCACACCATGGGCCGCATCCTGCCAACGCTGCCGGTTTCACAGGCGCATGTGGTCGACGCCATCCGCTACCACGGGCGCTTCGGTCTGCTGCAGGCTCGCGCAGGTTAAGCGCGAACACGCGAGATCCATTCGCCGTTTGCGCTGCCGGTCAGCTTCGCTGACCGGCAGCACGAATTACATACTCACTGCCAGATCATCACTGCCAGAGCATTCACTGACAGAAACGCTTCACGTGTTCGACATTCTGAAACGCCGTCGAGCCATCACGCTCGACCACGGTGAGCAGCAATTCGGTACGCACCGGTTGCAGCGCGGCGTTGTTTTCGCTGGCGTCAAAATCGGTGTCGTTCAGCACGTCACTGACAAATGCCACGAAACGATTCTGTGGCCAAGATTTTTCCACCGTCAGATCAAAAACCTGACCTTCGGCGTCGATACCGAAGCTGACCCGCACGCAGCCATACTGGACATTGCGGGCACCGCTGCTGCTGCCTTCAGGAAACAGTTCCGTGTCAGCCTGCCAATAATCGGCCAACTGCGCGGCGGACACCTGCACAACCGGCAATGCCGCCGCAGCGCTTGGCGCCGGCGACACCTCATCAGTGGGCGCGCTTGCGCAGGCAGACAGCACGGCCAGCAACATCAGCGCAGCACCGTTACAGACAGTTTTCATCATCAGTCTCCCCGGAAGATTTATTGCTTTGTCGGCAGGGCGTTTCACACCAGACACCCGCCGGAATTTCTCATTGCGCTCCGCTGTTCAGCGCAGCGCTGCATTTCACTGCGTCGCTGGCGGCGCCGTCATCCCGTGAGCCGCCAGCTGGGCGAGCAACCAGGCTTCATCCTGCACCGGCACACCCAGTTCGGTGGCTTTGGCCAGTTTGGAACCCGCGCCCGGCCCGGCCACCACCACAGTGGTTTTCTTCGAAACGCTGTCGGTCACTTTTGCCCCCAGCGCCTTGAGCCGGTCGGCAGCGTCGTCGCGCGACAAGGCTTCCAGCGTACCGGTCAATACCCAGGTCTGTCCTGAAAACGGTAATGTTTCCGCCGCCTTTACTTCGATCGCCGGCCAGTGCACACCTGCCGCACGCAGCGCCTCGACACGCGCACGATTGGCCGCATTGGCAAAGAAATGCACCACCCGTTCGGCCACCACCGGACCGACATCACGGATGCCCTGCAACTGTTCAGCAGAAGCGTTCATCAGTGCGTCGAGATCGCCGAAGGCTTCTGCCAGTGTTGCTGCCGTTACTTCGCCGACATCGCGAATACCGAGTGCGTAAATGAAGCGCGGCAACGTGGTTTGCTTGCTGGCTGCGATGGCGGCGACCAGCTTGCTCGCCGATTTGTCGCCCATGCGATCCATACCGGCCAGATCTTCGGCGCGCAGTGCATACAGATCGGCCGGATTGTGCACGCGGCCGGTTTCGATCAACTGCTCTACCAGCTTGTCACCCAGACCATCAACATCCATGGCGCGACGCTGGACAAAATGCAGGATCGCTTCCGCGCGCTGCGCAGGGCAGGAAATACCCGCCGAGCAGCGATACGCCGCCAGCTGGGTAACTTTTTCCTCGCCGGATTTTTTGCGCTCGATCTTGATGTCACGAACCACTTCCGCGCCGCAGGCCGGACACACTGCCGGCACGCTGATCGGCCGGGCATCGGCCGGTCGCCGATCGGCAACGACGGCCGCCACTTGCGGGATCACATCACCGGCACGTCGCACAATCACCGTATCGCCGATATGCAAATCAAGCCGGGCAATTTCGTCGGTATTGTGCAGCGTCGCGTTCGACACCGTGACACCGCCGACAAACACCGGTTTCAAGCGCGCTACCGGTGTCAGCGTACCGGTACGTCCCACCTGAAACTCAACGTCTTCGAGCAGCGTCAGTTCTTCCTGGGCCGGATATTTGTGGGCAATCGCCCAGCGTGGCGCGCGCGCGACAAATCCCAGCCGTTCCTGCAAGGCAATCTCGTCAACTTTGTACACCACACCGTCGATGTCGTACGGCAGGCTCGCGCGCCGTGCACCGATTTGCTGATAGTAAGCCAGACAGCCGGCCGCACCTTCAGCAACTGTCATCTCCGGACACACACGCAGTCCCCAGCTTTTCAGCAGTTCGAGTCGCTGTGAATGCCGCGCCGGCAACTCTATCCCCTCGCAACGGCCGAGCGAATAGCAGAACATCGCCAAACGACGCTCAGCGGTGATGCGCGGATCAAGCTGACGCAGTGAACCGGCCGCCGCATTGCGCGGATTGACGAAGAGTTTCTCGTCGCGCTCACGGGCGCGCGCATTCAGGGCATCAAAATCGGCGCGCGGCAAATACACTTCGCCCCGCACATCAAGCAGTTCAGGAATATTGTCGCCGCGCAGCCGCAGCGGAATTGACTTGATGGTTTTGACATTGTGGGTGATGTCTTCACCGGTATTGCCATCACCACGCGTCGCGCCGGCAACCAGCAAGCCGCGTTCGTAAATCAGGCTGACGGCAACACCATCGAGCTTGGGCTCACAACTGAACGCCAGCTCGCGCCAGTCGCCCAGCCGCTCCTGTATGCCACGGACAAAGCCCTGCAAATCGTCGTCGGTAAACGCATTGTCCAGTGACAGCATCGGCAGTGCGTGACGGATTTGCGCAAACGCCGCCACCGGTGCACCACCCACCCGCTGGCTGGGTGAATCCGCCGTGATCCACTCAGGATGCGCGGCCTCAATGGCACGCAACTCCTGCATCAGACGATCATATTCAGCATCCGGAATGCTCGGTGCATCGAGCACGTAGTAGCGATGATTGTGCTCGTCCAGCGTGCGACGCAAGGTCTGGAGACGCGCGTGTTGCGCATCGTCACCGGCCGCAGAAAACAGATCCATGGTCATCAGCAGGATTCCCGAAAAGCACATCACCGGCCGTGGCCGGTGATGTCGCTGTCATTGTTCTTTGTGTTCCGACCAACACGGAAGCTTTGGCGTATCAGGCGTCGGCAAACAAGCGACGCTCGTAATTGCTCAGCTGTTCCTGATGCTTGCGGCGCGTCTCGGCATTGAAGGGTTTGCGGGCACCATCGTGCACTTCGCCATCCAGCGCCGCCGCGAGTCGCTCGGCGGTTTGCACCAGCACGGCATACGCCTCGCGCACATCCTGCGGTCCCGGCATGGTCATGAACAGGCTGACACCCGGCGTGCTGAATTTGTCCATCTGATCCGGATCGAAAGTGCCCGGCTTCACCGCATTGGCAACGCTGAACAACACTTCACCCTGACCGGCCGCATCGGCATGACGATGGAAAATGTTCATGTCGCCAAAGCGCAAATCATGCTCCATGAAACACAGGGCCACGGCCGAACCGGCAAAATTGCGCCCCGGTTTCGCCAGCACGGTCAGCGCAATGACATCGACATCGGTGCTGGCCGGACGCTGCCCGCCACGACGACCATCATCCTTGCGCCCATCATCCCGGCGAGCATCGTTGCGCGGCTCGCGCGCGGCACTGCGTCTGGCCGGTCGCGACGGCGCATCACCGAACAGATCACCAATCTCGCCCTGCGACGGCAGTTCGCTGTCGCTGTGCCGCACACGACTTTCGTCTGTGCTGCGCATCGCCCGGCCATCGTCATCCGCATGACGTGGTGTGCCGACGGTACGCGGCGCTGAAACACCCATGTCATCGAAATGCTCGCCCGCCGATTCACGACGGGCGTTGTCGGCAGCTGACTGCCCTGCAGCGGAGCGGCTGTCCGCGTACATGTCGGCCGAACCGGCATCACGCGTGACAAACGGGAAATCTGCATCATCCGGCGCATCGGTCCACGCCGATGGCGCGGCGGCACTTTGCGTCAGCACCGGCACATCCTCGCCGGCATCGTCGCCAAAGGTTGGTTCGCGATGCGCAGCGGCCGCACGATCTGCGGCCTCTTCTTCCAGCGTACGGACACGCGGCTTGCCAACGCCATACGGATCAAATCCGGCGCGATCAGTACTTGCCGGCGGCGTCTCCGGCGGCAGGTTTTTTTCCAGCTTGAAGCGGTATTCGTTGCGACGCCGGTTGCGCCAGCTGTCGAACACGACGTAGCCGACCAGACCGACGCCGAGTATTACCAGTAACTCTCTGATTCCGAGTTCCATGCTGACCCCTATCAGGCACCGGCGAGCGCGGCGGCTTCCTCGATGTCAACGGCAACGATGCGCGACACCCCCGGTTCCTGCATGGTGACACCACACAACTGATTCGCCATTTCCATGGCGATCTTGTTGTGGGAAATGTAGATGAATTGCACCTGGCTGGACATGTCCTTGACCAGATTGCAGAACCGGCCGACGTTGGCGTCGTCAAGCGGCGCGTCGACTTCGTCCAGCATGCAGAACGGTGCCGGATTGAGCTGGAAGATCGAGAACACCAGCGCAATCGCGGTCAGCGCTTTTTCGCCGCCGGACAACAGATGAATGGTGCTGTTGCGCTTGCCCGGCGGGCGCGCCATCAGCGTGATGCCGGTGTCGAGCAGATCTTCACCGGTGAGTTCCAGATAGGCATGACCGCCGCCAAACACTTTCGGGAACAATTCCTGGAAGGTTTTGTTGACGAAGTCAAACGTATCCTTGAATTTCGAGCGCGTCTCGGCGTCGATTTTCTTGATCGCGTCTTCGAGTGTTTCCAGCGCCAGATTGAGATCGTCGCACTGGGCATCAAGGTAAACCTTGCGCTCGGACTGCTGTTCAAATTCTTCGATAGCCGCCAGGTTGATGGCGCCCAGACGAGCGATGCGCTCGCCCAATTCCTGCATGCGAGACGCCAGCTCGTGCTCGCGATCTGCATCGGTCAACAGCGCCAGCACTTCGTCCAGCACGCGTTCTTCGGCCTGCAGCAGTTCGGTTTGCTGATCGCGACGCACCGCCAGCTCGCCGCGTTCGATGCGCAAACGCTCCAGACGCATCCGCACCGCCTGCACGCCCTGATCAATTTCCTGACGACGACGCTCGTGGGCACGCAACACCTGATCGACTTCACCCAGCGCCTCGCGGGCGGTGATCAGATCCTGCTCCAGCGCCACGTGCTTGTTCAGCGCCGTTTCCAGATCGGCTTCCATCTGCGCCAGCGGCTCGATGCTTTCTTCGAGTTGTTGTTCGAGCTGTTCGCGACGTTCGGTGATCGCCGCCAGTTGCTCGCGCACACGCTGCTCGCTCTGGCGGGTGGAGTTCAGTTGGGCACGCATGCCTTCGACATGCAGCGCCACCTTGTGATACTGCTCTTTGGCGCTGCTGGCCGTGCTGCGGGCTTTTTCGATCAGCTGACGCAATTCTTCGCGTCGCGCCTGCAGTTCTTCGCGGCGCAACTGATCTTCGGCCATCTGTTCCACGGCTTCCGACTGTTCCTGACGCGATTGCAGCAGGCTGACTTCTTCTTCCTCGCGCTGGCGGCCGAGATCCTGAATCTCGTTGCTGAGCTGATCACGCTGACGCTTCAGTTGCTCGACTTTCGCCTGCCGCTGTTGCAGCGCGCCGCGTGCTTCGACGACACGACGTTCGACATCGGTGGCCTGACGCTGCAGCGCCGCCCACGAGGTTTCTGCATCGCGCAGCGCATCGCGCACCTGCTCCGATTGCAGATCCAGTTCTTCCAGCTGCGCTTCGGCTTCAGCGACCTGGGCGTTGAGCAATTCCAGTTGTTGTGCCCGTTCGAGCACACCGCCCTGCCCGTCCGCGCCCTTGCCGGAACGCAGCCAGTTGCGACCGACCACAATGCCGTCGCGCGTCACCAGTACTTCATGCGCGGCCAGCTCGCTGCGCCGGCGCAAGGCTTCACTCAAATCCTCGGCAACAAAGGCCGACATCAGCGCAGACGGAATGGCGCCCGAAGTGACCTGATCGGCCAACGTCGGTGCCCGGCCAGTGCTGCGTGCAAGACTGTTTTCGACCAGATGCAGCGTTGCTTCCGGCCGTTCGCCAAGTGCCGCCAGCAAATCATCCAGACGTTCGACGACCACCGCTTGCAGCTGCTCACCGAGCACGGCTTCAATCGCCGATTCCCAGCCATTCTGGACACGCAGGTTGTCGGCAACACGCGGACGCGTGGCCAGGTGGTTTGCATCCAGCCAGGGACCAAGCTTCTCGGCCTGACGGGCTTGCGCCGCGCGTTGCAGCGCTTCGAGCGCCACCTTGCGGCCACGCAGGCCATGCAATTCAGTGCGCGCCTGATCAATGCGCGCGGTCAGATCGCGGCGTTGTTCACGCAGGCGATCGATCAAGGCCATGCCTTCCGCGTGTTTGACGCGGACGTCTTCGGCTTCCTGCTCGGATTGCAGCAGTTTTTCTTCCAGCAGCAGCACTTCTTCGTTGTGCGGCTGGGCATCGAGCGCGGCGAGTTCCCGCTGCACATGCGACACGCGTTGCGCCATGCGCGCGATCACGGTTTCGTGGTGCGCGACATGGGTGCGGGCGATCTGGGCTTTCTGCGAGGTTTCCGCCGCGCGACGGTTGAACTCGTCCCACTCGTGCTGCCAGCGGGTAATGGCGGTTTCGTGTTCTTCGAGGTTGTCCTGACCGCCTTTGGACTGTTCTTCCAGCCGGAGCATTTCCGGCATCTGCATCTCGATTTCTTCTTCCAGCTGACGCAGGCGATCAGCATCGAGAGCCAGATGTTCGGAAGCGCCGCGCTGCGACTGCTCCAGACGCACCAGATCGTCGCGCAGACTGTGTCGACGTTCGCGGGTGTATTTGATCGCCGTTTCCAGTCGCTCGGCTTCGGCCTTGGCGCCGTAGTAGCGCCCCTGCACGGCGTTGAAATTGTCGGTCAGCTCGATGTGCTTGATGCGCGAATCTTCCATGCCGGCATCAATCGCGGTCATTTCCGCGTTGCGCGCTTCGATGTCCACTTCCAGCGCGCCGATGCCGTGTTCGTGCTCACGGATGCGGGCGTCGAGATCGCGCCAGCGCAAGGCGGCGAGACGCGCTTTCACGTCGCGCTCTTCGGCGCGGAATTCCTTGAACTTGGCCGCGGCCTGCGCCTGGCGCTGCAGGGTGTTCAGCTGGCGATCCAGTTCCTGACGGATATCGCCCAGACGCGCCATGTTTTCGCGCGTCTGCTGGATACGGGCTTCGGTTTCCTTGCGGCGTTCCTTGTATTTGGAAATGCCGGCCGCCTCTTCGATGAACACGCGCAATTCCTGCGGCTTCGATTCGATGAGTCGCGACACCGTGCCCTGCTGGATGATCGCGTAGGAACGCGGACCAAGGCCGGTGCCGAGGAAAATGTCGGTGATGTCCTTGCGCCGGCAACGGGTGCCGTTCAGGAAGTAGCTGCTCTGGCCGTCACGGGTGACCAGACGCTTGATCGAGATCTCGGCATAGGTGGCCCATTCGCCGCCGAGCGAACCGTCAGAGTTGTCGAACACCAGCTCGACGCTGGCCTGCCCGACCGGCTTGCGGCCCGAGGAGCCGTTGAAGATCACGTCCGTGGCGTCTTCGCCACGCAGGTTCTTGGCCGAGTTTTCGCCCATCACCCAGCGCACGGCGTCGATGACATTGGACTTGCCGCAACCGTTCGGACCGAGGATGGCGGTCAGATTGGTCGGGAAAGGCACGGTGGTCGGGTCCACGAAGGACTTGAAACCCGCCAGTTTGATCTGCTTCAGCCGCATGTTGTCTTTGTGTGAGTCACTTCGGGTGGTCGGGCCGGTCGGTCCTGTTCCGCGGACGTCCGGCTGCGAAAGGCCGGTAGTGTAAAGGAAAGGCCGGTTCGGGCGTAGGGACAGGCCTGTGGATAAGTTGTGGGGAGTCACAGGATTTCGCGGCTTTCCCCACAGCCGGGTGCGGATACCGGGCCCGGAACCGGCGCCGATCCGGCCCCGTCCGGCCGCAATATTGCGGCCCAAAAGACCGAAGGCGGACCGGGTCCGCCTTCGGCAAGCCAGCGGCGCGGGGCCGGTGGCGGACCGCCCGGACACGCCGGGCGGCAAATCGCCGCTCAGCGGCGCTGCGGTTCGACGGCGCTGGCCGTGTCCTGCTCCGGCCGGGCTTCGGCGACAAAGTCGGCGGGCAGATAGCCGAGGCGGAAGATCTCCTGCTGCTTGTGCCAGGCCGGGTCCTGCAGCTTGCAGAGGCCGCGGTCGCGCGGCTCGTAGCTGCATCCTTCCGGCGTCAGCGCCTGTTTCAGCCGCTGGATCAGGGCATCGTTCTGCGGCTCGCCGGCCATGCTGCTCATGCGCAGATGGATCAGGCGGCTGAGGGCGATGGGCGCCAGCCAGGAGGTATGCGCGTGACCGAAGCCGCCGAGCCGGGTGCCGTACTCGGTATCGGCATAGAGTGGCGGCGAACTGTTGAGCTTGCGGCGGTCATCATCGTCATAGCCGGCATTGATGAATACATCCAGCCACTGCCGCGAACCGTTCTGCCAGGGATGCGGCTGGGCGACCGGCGCCTGCCGGCCGACCACGCCATTGGCCGGCAAGCCGGAATCAAACGCTTCGAAACTGCCGACCCGGACGCGGTTGCGCAGCTCCAGCGTATCCAGCCAGAAATTCTGCTCATCCATGCCGCCGGCGCCAGCCTGCACACCGAGCACACCGGGCGTTTCAAACAGCACTTCAAACCACGGCAGATACGCCTTCAGGAAGCGGTGCACGTCTGCATCGCTGAGCGTGCCGGCACATCCGGCCGTGCGCCAGGCGGTGCGGATCGATTCGTGCCAGATCCCGCCCGAAACATTGATGAAATCCACACCATGCACCTGCATGACATCGCGGCGCATGGCCTCGGCATGATCGCGGATGCGCTGCTGCAGGCGCGCGTAATCCTTGCCACAGAAGCTGTCGGCAAACGTCTGCGCCAGCGACGGAAACTCGACCAGCACGAACGACGCACGCGGGTTGTATTCCAGCAAGGGACCGAGCACGGTCATGCCGTGTGTCGCACCGTGTGTGCCGGCAAAGTTTTTCTCGCCCCTGAGCAGCGGATTCAGATCGGTGCGCAGCCAGCCGGCTGAAATGAATGCCGGCATCTCTTTCGCCGCGCCACCGGCATCGGTGTAGCGATAGACAAAGTTGTCCAGTCCCTGCAACAGATCGACGCCCCAGCGCGGCAAATCATCGAAGCGCGGATTGCTGGCACGCAGCAGTCCGCTTTGCGGATCAATTTCGTAATAGCCGCGCACACGCGAGCGATAGCGCAGCGTGGCGGCAAACTGCATGCCGAAATCCAGCACCATGATGGTCTGGTTGTCATCATGTTTTTCCGCGACAAAGCGGCCATCGGAAAACTGCACCGATGTGCGCGCGCAGGCCGGCAGATTCGGCGTCTGCTGGCAGTTGAGTGCGGCAATCTCCTGACGCTTGTTTGCGGCGTACTGGCGCGCCTGTGTTTCCAGTTTGCGAACATCAATGCTCACTGGCGGCCGCGCACCACCACCGTCGTCGCCGTCCTTGTTGCCACCGCCTCCGCCACCACCGCCGCCACAGGCACCGAGGCCGAATACGGCGATTGCCAACAAGCCTGCGCGCAGGATGCCCGCGCGCGTTTGTACGTCCTTCAACACAGCAGTTTCTCCCTGCAAGGTCAGGCGCGATCCCGCGCCGGCCGCCAACGCTGTTCAGCACGCGCTGCGGATGCATGTCCGGTATTTTTTCAGAAATATGAACGGGATTCGCGTGCGCCGTGCTGCAAGCAGCGGTTCCGGCCAGCAGCGGTTGGTGTCCGATGCAGGCCGCTGTTGCCACGCGAAGTGTTCTTCGGACGCAGGCGAAAACGGCGGACGGGTCGCTACGTTGACCGTCCGTTGCGGAAAAGACGAGGTGAGAAATTACCGCTGGCTGTGCAAATTTCCTGCACCGGCGCTGGCAATGGCGGGAACAGAAATGCGAGTTGTTCTTTCAGGAGTTTGCTGAGTCAGCACAGTTGCCTGCGCATCGATCGCGCCTTTCCTGCACCCGGGCGTCAACAGATAACGCGACGCCGCAGGCGCGGGACGGCAGCATCAATTGCGAGTTCGTTGCAGCAACTCAACATTTCTTCAGGACTATCGAACCGGCCGAGTAACCGGCACCAAAAGCACTGAGCAAGCCGACATCACCGGCTGACAGATCAGCACGGTGAAAATGAAACGCGATCACGGAGCCGGCCGAGCTGGTGTTGGCGTAACGATCGAGAATCACCGGCGCTTCGTGCGCTTCGGCGTCACGACCCAGCACTTTGCTGGCGATCAGGCGGTTCATGTTGGCATTGGCCTGATGCAGCCACAGACGTTTGAGCGCTGTCGGTGACAGGGCCAGCTCGTCCAGGTGAGCGGAGATCAGTTCGGCCACCATCGGACAAACATCCTTGAACACTTTGCGACCTTCCTGGACAAAGAGTTTGTCGCTGGCGTCACGGGTGTCCGGATGCGTGCGATTGAGAAAACCGAAATTGTTGCGGATGTTGCTGGAAAACCGGGTGATAAGTTTGCTGCCCACGACTTCAAACGCGTTATCAGCACGACAATCCGTTTTGCGTTCCAGCACGGCGGCAGCGGCGGCATCGCCGAAAATGAAGTGACTGTCGCGGTCGCGGAAATTCAGGTGTCCGGAACAAATCTCCGGATTGACCACCAGCACACAGCGGGCGCTGCCGCGCTGCAGGGCCTCAACGGCAGTTTTCCAGCCGAAGGCCGCCGACGCGCAGGCAACGTTCATGTCGAAAGCATAACCACCGGCACCGAGAAAGTGCTGCACTTCAACGGCCAGTGCCGGATAGGGACGCGGCATGTTGGAACAGGCGGCAATGATCAAATCGACCTCATGCGCTTCGCGACCAGCCTGTGCCAGCGCTTCGCGCGCGGCGGCGAGGGCCATTTCGGCGAGCACCGAGGGTTCATCGTTGCTGCGTTCGCGCAGGCGCGGCGCCATGATCGCCGGGTCGAGCACACCTTGGGCATCAACCAGGAAACGCGACTGGATACCGGACGCCTTGACGATGAATTCGCTGCTCGATTCAGGTTTGGCGTCCAGCTCACCGGCGGCGATGGCGGCCGCATGCTGCGCATTCCAGGCCTGCACCCAGGAATTGAAAGCGGCCACCAGTGCATCGTTGCTGACTGCGTTTGGTGGTGTGTAGACCCCGGTTCCGCTGATTACGACACCCGTCATCAAGGCTCTCCCGCTGGTTGGCTTGCTCCGGCCCGGCGACCGGAGGGCGGCGATCCTAGACTGGACAGACCAGTGCAACAAGCTGCAGAACGCCGGCTTGTCAGCAAAGCGCAAACAGGTTCAGGCGGCAAGTTGTGTCCGGGAAAGCGGCCGTGCGGCAGCAGAAGACAGACAGCCGGCCGCCGCTCAGCAGGCTAGCGGCCGGTGCGATTTTTTCAGGGCTTTAACTGAATTCCGGAACTGGATTCCAGAACTGGCTTCCCGAACCGGTTTCACGAGCTGGTTTCCCGAACTGGTTTCATGAACAGCCGGGACAACAGTCAGAAACGCTTGGACAGGTTGATGCTCATGATCTGCTTGCGCACGTCCCGGTCACGCACCCGGTCAAAGCTGAACAGCTCGGCCGGCTGGTCGCCATCGACCCGCGATTCATAGAGCGAAAACCCGCGCAACGACACGCGGAACACCAACGGCTCCTCCGCCGGACCCGGCCGCGACACGGCCGTTGCCCAGGACAGGCCCAGCTCATGAACACCGGAGGAACGGACGTCGAGAGTGAAGCTCAGCGGCTGCAGCGAGCCGGCAGCCGGCATGCCGGACCAGCGGGCGTCGAGCTGATCCCAATCGCGCTGCAGCCAGCTGGCCGACCAGAGCGAGGCGCTGATGTCGCGCTGCAGAGCGCGCTCTTCGACATTCAGCACTGTCAGCCGGTCATCGGCCTGCGCGCAGGACAGCCCTGCAGCCAGCAGACTGGCACCGACCACCGACACAAGGAGCTTGCACAGGACTGGCGTACTCATGACCCACCTCCCCGACGACGTGGCGGCCGGTTGATCGGCGACACCACACGGCGAGATTTCGCAACGGTCTCGTGACCGGCCGGCGGCAGATTGCGCACCGACAGCCACAGTGTAGTCAGCTTGCATTCAGCTTGTGTGACGCCCTGCGCAAACAGCCGATGAACGGCGACACGCTTTGGCATTCGGGAATCAACGCATCGTTTCCAATAACTTTTCGATGCGTTTTTCCGACACCGGACCGTCGGTGCCCAGTGACTGGGCAAACAGCGAGACATGAAATTCATCAAGCAGACGACGTAGTTCACGCTCCTGTTCACCACGCGCCGACCACGGCGCCGCACCGGTCAGCGCCGGGGCGGTTTTGCCCAGCCACTGCTGCCAGACCGCCAGCTTCTGCAGCTCCGCACCGCCGTTGACGCGCGCGCGTTCGGCGCGCTGTTTGATCGCATCCATGTAGCGACGCAGATGGCGAAGGCGCGACAAGCCGTGCTGGCTGATGCAGCCCGCCGCCAGCCAGCGCGCAAGCTGGGCTTCGATATCAGTGCGCAAGGCGGGCAAACCGATCAGCTTGCACATCTGTTTCACTTCCGCCGCGGTCTGCATCAGTGCTTTCAGCACCGGCAGTGAATCCGCCAGTTGCACGCGCACCGGTTTGGCGAGATCGGCGATCAGTTGCCGGCCGCTGTCGCGACTGCGCACATTCCAGACATCGGCTGGCAGTGCGGCTTCCACCGCGGCGCGGCCCCAGTCTGCGAGCAACGCCGGCGCCGCGACAAACGCGGCCGCCGCCAGTTGCAACTGCTGCACATCACGCTGCTGACGGACAAAGGATTTCAGATCCGCTTCCAGTGCCTTGCGCACCAGTTCGCGCACACCGGCGCGCATTTGCCAGCGCGCTTCTTCCTCGCGGACAAATCCGCGCACGGCGATACCGTCGTCTTTGGCCACCAGCGCCAGAAACGCTTCGCCGCCCGCGAGTTTTGCGCGCTCCGGCAAGGCCATTTCCGGCCAGTCCTGCAAACCATCCTGTTCAATGGTTTTCAGTTTGGCGCTGACACTGGCGCGGTGCGTGCCGGCAAGTTCCTGCTGCAGGGCCGCCAGATCGCGGCCCTGCGCCAGAACACGCTTGCGCTCATCCAGCACCACGAAACGCATGCGCAAATGCGCTGGCACCTGCTGTTCCAGTTCACGCCATTCACTGGCGCTGACACGCAGGCGCGCGCAGTCGAACAGCACGCGCGCCAGCGCGTCATGGAAATCACCTTCGCGCCAGATCAGTTTGCTGCTGATCGCTTTCGCATAATCCGCCAGCGGATGCAGTTGCTTGCGCGTGTCTTTCGGCAAATTGCGCAGCAGCGCCTCGACCTTGCTTTCCAGATGACCCGGCACCAGCCATTCAAATTCGCCGGCATCCAGTCCCGGCAACCGTGCCAGTGGCAACTCGACGCTGACGCCGTCGTGCTCCTCGCCGGGCGCAAAACTGTATTTGAGGCGCAAGGCACCATCATCGTGCGGCCATTCGGCGGGCCAGGCGTCGTCGCCGGCGGCCATCGCCTGGGTGACGTCCGCTTCGGACAGCATCAAGAGTTTGCCCAGTGCCGCATCGGTTTTCAGCAGCCGCTGCAAACTGTGCCAATCCACCACCGACGGTGGCAGCCGGGCGTCAAACCAGGTCAACAAGCTGTCTTCGCTGACCAGCAGATCACGCCGGCGCTGGCGCGCTTCACGCTCCTGCACACGGGCAATGACGCGCTTGTTGTGGGCAAGAAATTCAGCTTTCTCGTCGCTGTCGAACTGCACCAGTGCATGACGGATAAACAGCTCGCGCGCTTGCTGCGGATTGATTTTCGCCAGCGCCACCGGCCGCGCCGGCACCAGCAGCAAACCGAAGATCGTGATCTGCTCCTTGATCGCGGCATCGCCGCGGTCGCGCCGCCAGTGCGGATCGGTATAACTGCGCTTCAGCAGATCACCGCCCAGACGCTCGATATCGCGCGCATCGATGGCCGCCATCTGCATGCCGTACAAACGCGTGCCATCGAGAAAATCCGCCGCCACCACCCAGGGCGCTGCCTGTTTGTGCAGCGCCGAGCTGTTGTGGGCGACAAAGCGCACATTGCGCGGCCCCAGCCAGTCCCCCTCGCGTGTGCGTTGTCCAATCTGGTGGATGAAACCAGCCAGCACCGCGCGGTGCAGCGACAACGCATCGGCCGGATGCTCGTTGCTGCGCAATTGCTGCTCGACTGCAATCTGGCGCAACTGCGCGTACAGACGGCCCCATTCAATCACCGCCAGCACATTGAGAAACTCGGCTTTCAGCTCCTTGCGCCAGGCGCTGGACGACAAGGCTTCCTTGCGCTGGTGAATATGCTCCCAGAGTTTGAGGATGCTCAGGTAATCCGAACCGGCCTCGATGAAGCGCTTGTGCAGCGCGTTCGCCGCCTCGCTCTTTTCCATCGGCCGCTCGCGCGGATCGCGTATGCACAAAAAACTGGCAATGATCAGCGCTTCACGAAGACAGCGCTCTTTTTCCGCCGCGATCAACAACCGCGACAACTGCGGCGGCAGCGGAAACTCGGCCATCTTGCGCCCGCTGGCCGTAAGTTTGCGCGCCTCGTCAATGGCGCCCAGCTCCTGCAACAGCCGCAGACCATCATTGATGCGCTTCTGATCCGGCGCATCGACAAACGGAAAGGTTTCAATTTCCGTGATGCCGAGCGACAGCATCTGCAGCAGCAGCGAAGCGAGATTGGTGCGCTGGATCTCGGGCGTGGTGAATTCCGGCCGGGCGAGAAAATCGTCCTCGCTGTACAGACGCACGCATATGCCGCTGGCGACGCGACCGCAACGGCCTTTGCGCTGATCGGCACTGGCGCGCGCAATCGCTTCAATCGGCAAACGCTGTACACGACTGGCCTGACTGTAGCGGCTGATGCGCGCGGTGCCGCTGTCCACCACATAGCGGATGCCGGGCACGGTCAGCGAGGTTTCTGCAACGTTGGTGGCCAGCACAATGCGCCGGCCGTTTGATGCCGTGAACACCTTGTTCTGTTCGGCAGCGCTGAGTCGCGCATACAGCGGCATCACTTCGGCACGGGGCAATGGATGACGGCGCAAATACTGCGCCACGTCGCGGATCTCGCCCTCGCCGCTGAGAAACACCAGTACATCACCCGGCCCCTCGCGCCAGAGCTCCTGCGCGGCATGATGCACGGCTTCCGGCACGCTGCGATCGTCGTACTCGTCTTCCTGGGCCTGCAGCGGCTGATAGCGGGTTTCAACCGGAAACGTGCGGCCGGAAATGCTCAGCATCGGCGCCGGATTGCCGCCGGCATCGGCAAAGAAGCGGGCGAATTTTTCCGGATCGATGGTCGCTGAGGTGATGATCAGTTTCAGATCCGGGCGCTGCGGCAGAATGCGTTTCAGATAGCCGAGCAGCAGATCAATATTCAGGCTGCGCTCGTGCGCTTCGTCGATGATCAGCGTGTCATAGCGACGCAGCAGCGGATCGCGCCGCAGGGCCTGCAGCAGCACGCCGTCCGTCATCACTTCGATCAGCGTGTCGTCGGAGGATTTCTGATCGAAGCGGATGTTGTAACCCACTGCCGTGCCGAGCGTAGTACCCAGCTCGTCAGCAATGCGCCGCGCCACCGACGTCGCCGCCAGCCGGCGCGGCTGGGTATGGCCGATGAGACCGCGCAATCCCAGCCCCAGATCGAGACAGATCTTCGGGATCTGCGTGGTTTTGCCGGAGCCGGTTTCGCCGGCGATCACCACCACCTGATGCGCGGCGATGGCGGCGGCGATTTCGCTGCGCGCCTGCACCACCGGCAAGGCCTCGTCGTATTGACGCGTCGGTACGCCCGTCTCGCGGCGTTGCCGCCAGCGCTCGGCTTTGTCGAGATCGGCCAGCAGTTTTTCCTGATCGCGATCCGCAGGCAAACCACGACGGGCGCGCAGCAGCAGGCGTTGCAACTGCGCCTGCAGCGCCGGCTGGGCGCGGGCGCTGCAACGTGCAATGCGATCATCAAGAGCGAGCAGCTCCGCAGGAAGAACAGACTCAGCAGGAAGAGCAGATTCAGACATCAGGATTTCCGGGTTGCCGCAGCTTGACGGGCGGCGCTAGCATGCGCGCCAACGACGCGCCCTGCTCCAAGGGCCGCCATTTTCCCGGTCGCCCCGCCATGAATGCAAATCTGTCTGCCCCGAGTCCACACGCCAGCCCGGTCCACGATCTGCTCGGCTTCATTGATGCCAGTCCGACACCCTGGCATGCCGTCGCCACGCTGGTGCAGCGTCTGCAGGCGGCCGGCTTCACGGCGCTGGATGAACGCGATGCCTGGTCGCTCCGTGCCGGCGACCAGCGCTATGTGGTGCGCGATGATTCAGCACTGATCGCTTTTCGCGTCGGCCACGACGCTGACGCTGCGTTCCGCATCATCGGCGCACACACCGATTCGCCGGGCCTGCGAGTGAAAACCCAGGGCGTGCACGCCAGCGGCGGTTATGTGCGGCTGAATTGCGAAATTTACGGCGGGCCGATCCTGGCCACCTTTACCGATCGGGATCTGATGCTGGCCGGTCGCGTGCAGCTGCGCGATGACCGCGATCCGCGTGGCTGGCGCAGCGCGCTCTATCGTTCACCCTCGGCGCTGGTGCGACTGCCCAATCTCGCCATTCATCTCAATCGCGGCGTCAACGAAGACGGCCTGAAAGTTCACAAGCACCGCGAACTGAACCTGCTGCTGCAAACACTCGGACAGCAAACACCGCGCGAACATCTGCTGGCGCTGCTCGCCGATGCGCTGAATGTCAGCGCCGCAGACATTCTCGGTTTCGATCTGCTGGTTGCCGATACGCAGGCTTCGGCGTTTTTCGGCGCCAATCAGGAATTCATTGCCGCCCGGCAACTGGACAATCTGGCCTCCTGCCACGCTGCTGTCAGCGCGTTGCTGGCAACGGATCGCACGCCGGCCAACACCCAGGTCATTGCCCTGTTTGATCACGAGGAAGTCGGCAGCGAAAGCCTGCCCGGTGCCGGTGGCACACTGCTGCCGCAGGTCCTGCAACGCATCGCCGCACCGGCCTCAAGCGAAGCCTTTGCCCGGCGCGCCGCTGACAGTTGGCTGATGAGCGCCGACATGGCGCACGCCGCGCATCCCAGTCATCCGGATTGCTTCGACGGCCATCACAACCTGACGGTCAACAACGGCCCGGCGCTGAAGATCAACGCCAGCCAGCGCTATGCCACCACCAGCGAGGGTGAAGCGTTGTTCCGCCTGCTCTGCACACGGCACAACATTCCGCATCAGGCCTATGTGCACCGCGCCGATTTGAGCTGCGGCACCACCATCGGGCCGATCAGCGCGGCACGCCTCGGCATCCGCACATTTGATGTCGGTGCGCCGATGTGGGCGATGCACAGCGCGCGGGAAAGCGCCGGCGCGCATGACCATCAGCATTACATCGCACTGATGCAGGCGTTTCTCGCGTATTGAACAATCCGGCAATCGCCGGCAACGAAAGCAAAACAGGCCGGATTCTGTAGCTGAGCCAGCGCGGCGAACTCACTCCATTGCGTTCGCCCTGAGCGAAGTCGAAGGGTTGAACGGCGAGCCGCACCGGTACATCTACCCGATCTGGAAAACAAAAAAGCGGGCAGATTATCTGCCCGCTTTCTTTCCGGAAAAAAATTGGGCTGCGTTCAGAACTCGTAGCTGAGACTGGTGGTGAACGAGGTATCGGTCGCTTTCACACCGTCTTGCGGTTCGCTTTCATGCTCGACATTGAGCGCCACGCGCAAGCCCAGATCACCGTTGATCTTTACCCGCAGCACAAACGTTTCCAGCGCCCGGAAACCATCGCGGCCGCTCAGTGCCGGCTGCCAGTACAGGGTATTGGCCAGTGAGCTGGTCGGACTGATCTCGTATTTGAAAACCCAGTAGAAGTTGCCGAACAGTGCCGACTCCTCCGACGCGGTTTCCGGCCGCCCAGCCAAAGCCTCGAAGCGTTCGTGGGAATGAAAGACACCGACCGCAAACGCATGTTGCTGACGCTGCTCGGGGCGCTCGACCGTGAAGCGCAAACCGGCACCGAACAGATCGCGTTCGGACAGGCGGCGGAACTCATTCTGTTCGAACTGCGCCCAGTATTCGGTGGCCAGCGTGCGAGTCTGGGCATCGATATAGCGAAAGTGCGAGAACAGCGAATCCGCATCCTTGATGCCCTTGCTTTCGCCGTACTGGTAACCGGCGACGGCAAACGCCGTATCTTCGCCACCAAACCAGTCCATGCGACCACCGAGACGAATCGCCTGGCGCTCGCTGTTGCCGAAACGGGCTTCGGCACCGACTTCGGCGTTACCGCTCCAGCCGATACGCGTCGGCTGGGCGTTGAGATTTTCAATGGAAATGATCGCCGCAGCGGACTGCGCATAGCAGCCCAGCGCCACGATCAAACCGAGGGTGGAACGTTTCATCACTGCAGAAAACCTGTCTGGAAAAGAAACACAGGCAAGCCATCAACCGGCAACGGCAGACAGCTCACCGAGATAACGGGCGACCGGCAGATAGAAATCCGGATCTTCCCAGTAACCGTTGTGACAAGCCGGGTTCCACGAGGTGGCGGCGCTGCCGACATTGATCTCGATATCCTCGCTCACCGCTTCACGATAGGTGTCGTTAATGGCCCGCAACGGATAGGCGATGATGTCGTCCTTGTCGTAGAAATTCAGCCAGCGCACCCGCGCCTGCATCTGCGCATTCAGGCGCGGACCGGCCACCTTGATCGCCTTGTTGAATGTGCCCACCTGCTCGGCAAATATCGCCAGCGGACTGCCGAAGGAAATGAATCCGGCCAGCGTGCAGAACTGCTCGAACGGATTCAGGTTGGGCACTTCGCCATCACGTTCCGACTGCGCGCGTTGCAGATCGCAGATGTAGTTGGACATGATCACCGAGCCCAGCGAATGACCGAGTACCACCAGCGGCGTCCGCTCCGGATCGACACGCCGGTGATGTGCCAGCTTGGCCAGCTGGGCACGGATGCGCGCATGCACGGCACCGTACAGCGGCTCACCGCTGATCGGCTGGTAGGCCAGCGAGGTACCGAGATAATCGATGAACATCTGGCGCAGGGTCGGATAGGCCAAATCGTTGCGGTAGTTCACCGCCCTGACAATCTGGTTGTGCCGTGTGGACACCAGATCACCCCACCAGATCTCCTGCCAGATCAGATCGTCGGCGCTGCGACCGCCGCCGAGACGGACATAGCTCTGCGTCACCAGTTGCTTGAACTCGACCGAATAGTGCTCCGGCGCGCTGCCCATGCCATGGACAACAGCAATCGCAAGTTCACGACCCATCTGTACTCCCTCCCCTGCACCGGTGCCTGCCATCGGCCACGGACCGCCGTCATGCGTCCGAACGGATGGGCTTCCGTGCAAAGCGCGTCATTGTAAGGAGCCGATCCGGCGCGGCAAGCGGAAACATGCCCGCCGCCTTACACTTGCCGGTACAGCTCAGGTTCAGGATGTGTGCTTGACGTGTGCCGGCGACGGGTTTAGGTTCACCAACACATCGGACCACTTGCGGAGCCGACGCCTGTCGTCGCGTTCCGCCCGGTCAGCGTTTGCCCGGTGCCCGGTTGGCGCCGGTCCTGATCCTGTCATTGCCGTCGTTTCCGGAGACTTGCCATGAGCCTCGCGCTTTGGATATTCGCCCTGCTGATCATGCTGGGCTTCTGCGCCTACCACCGCCTCGGCCTGCGCGCCTCAGCGGCGGTGATCGCCGTGATGCTGGCCATCGCGACCTGGGCCGGCGTCCTCGGCGTCACCAGCTGGATCGTGTTCGCGCTGGTCGCTGCGCCGCTGGTGATCACGCCGCTGCGCACCGCGTTGCTCAGCGGCCCGCTGCTGCGCGCCTACCGCAAGATCATGCCGACCATGTCGCGCACCGAAAAAGAAGCGCTGGACGCCGGCACCACCTGGTGGGAAGCGAAACTGTTTTCCGGCGCACCGGACTGGCGCGAGCTGCACAATCTGCCGGCACCGCGGCTGAGCGCCGAAGAGCAGGCCTTCCTCGACAATCAGGTAAAAACCGCCTGCGCCCTGTGCAGCGACTGGGATCTCAGCCACAACCGCGCTGATCTGCCGCCCGAGCTCTGGCAATACCTGAAAGACGAAGGCTTCTTCTCGCTGATCATTCCCAAACGCTATGGCGGCCGCGAATTCTCCGCCTACGCCCATTCGCAGATCCTGATCCGCCTGAATAGCGCCAGCCCGACGCTGGGCTCAACCGTCTCGGTGCCAAACTCGCTGGGCCCGGCCGAACTGCTGCTCCACTACGGCACCGAAGAACAGAAGAATCACTACCTGCCGCGTCTGGCCAAGGGTCTCGACGTGCCCTGCTTCGCGCTGACCTCGCCGGAAGCCGGCTCCGATGCCGGCGCCATCCCCGATATCGGCATCGTCTGTCGCGGCGAATGGAACGGCCAGCAGGTGCTCGGCATGCGCCTGACCTGGAACAAGCGCTACATCACGCTGGCGCCGGTCGCCACCGTGCTCGGTCTGGCGTTCAAGCTCTACGACCCGGACAAACTGCTCGGTGACGAAGAAGACATCGGCATCACCTGCGCGCTCATTCCGGTCACCACGCCGGGCGTGCAGATCGGCCGCCGCCACTGGCCGCTGTCGATTGCGTTCATGAACGGCCCGACGCAAGGCAAGGATGTGTTCGTGCCGCTCGACTACATCATCGGCGGCGCCAAAATGGCCGGCCAGGGCTGGCGCATGCTGGTCGAATGCCTGTCGGCCGGCCGCGCCATTTCGCTGCCCTCGTCGGCAACGGCCGGCGCGAAAGTGGCGGCGCACAGCAGCGGCGCCTACGGCCGCATCCGCGTGCAGTTCCGCACACCGATTGGTTACATGGAAGGCGTCGAAGAAGCGCTCGCCCGCATCGGTGGCCTGTGCTATTCCGCCGACGCCGTGCGCACCTTTACCACCGCTGCCGTCGATGCCGGCGAGAAACCGTCGGTGGCGTCCGCCATCGTCAAATACCACGTCACCGAGATTGGCCGCAAAACCATGATCGACGCCATGGACATCCACGGTGGCAAGGGCATTTGTCTGGGGCCGAACAATTACCTCGGTCGCGGTTACCAGAGTCTGCCGATCAGCATCACTGTCGAAGGCGCCAACATTCTCACCCGCAGCCTGATCATTTTTGGTCAGGGCGCGATCCGCTGCCATCCGTATGTGCTGGCCGAACTCAACGCCGCACAGCAGAGCGACGAAGCGCGCGCCCGCGACGAGTTCGACAACGCGCTCTGGGGCCACATCGGTTTCGCCATCAGCAACAAAGTGCGCTGCCTGTTCCTCGGTCTGAGCGCCGCACATTTCACCGCTACGCCAGCCAGTGACTTTACCGCCCGCTACTACCAGCGCTTGACGCAATTGTCGGCGGCGCTGGCATTCTGGACAGACATTTCCATGGCCGTGCTCGGCGGCGAACTGAAGCGCAAGGAAAAAATTTCCGCGCGTCTCGGCGACATGCTCAGTCACCTGTACATGGCCTCGTCGGTGCTGAAATTCTTCCACGACAAAGGCCGTCCGGAAGGCGACAAACCGCTGGTGCAGTGGGCGATGGACAACCATCTCTGGCAGGTGCAGGAAGCCATTTACGGACTCGCGGACAATTTCCCGGTGCGCTGGCTCGGCCGCAGCCTGCGTCGGCTGGTGTTCCCGTATGGCCGCGCCTTCCGTGCGCCGTCGGATCGCCTCGGTCAACAAGTGGCGCGCCTGCTGGTCAATCCGGGACTGGCGCGCAGCGAACTGATTGCCGGCATCAATCTCGATGCCTCCGAACACAACCGTTTCCACGAACTCGACGAGGCGCTGCGCGATACAGTGGCCGCCGAACCGATCTGGAAACGCCTGCGTCAGGAAATGGGCGCCGCCGCCACGCGCATGCTGCCGGCCGACATTCTCGCCCGCGCCAAAGCCGAGAATCGCCTGCTTCCGGAAGAGATCACCCTGCTGCAACGCGTGGAAGCCGCGCGCCAGCGCATCATCGCCGTCGATGATTTCGATCCCTCAGAACTGCCACGGGCACAAAATCTGGCCCAGGAAGCGGCAACGACGATCAAGTCGGTGCACGTCGCCTGAGAGCACAGGAAACGTTAGACAAAAAACGGAGGCCGCAAGCCTCCGTTTCTGTTTGCGCCCGGTTCGCCACTCGGGGCGATCAGCATGGCAATCAATGCACCATGCGCATCAACTCGAAATGGCGCAGATCACGCTTCAGATCCTTGAGTTCGTCGCGCAGATCGCGTCGCTCACGCTCCAGCCGCTTGCGTTTGTCATCGGCCAGATCTTTCTTGTCGAGTTCGGCATCAAGACTGCTGATGCGGCTTTCCATCTGACTGATTTGCTGCTCCAGATCCCACAGCCGGTGCCCCCATTCAAACTCGCGCAGGAAAGCCGCCTCCAGTTCCACCGGGCATACCTGCTGATAACTCTCCCCGGCCCGGCCCACGCGCGCACCGTTTTCCGGTGTGCAATAACGCAACAGGCCACGTTCGCGACCTTCGCGCCAGGCATCGGCCTGAACACCGATGCCATATTCACCACAGGCCTCGCGATGCGAGGCCAGCCGCGAAAGCGGATAGCCGCGCTCCCCATCCTCTACACCAACGCCGTACCAGTCGCCAACGCGGCATTCGCCTTCCGACAAACTGGCGCAGGCACTCAGGCCCAGACTTGCCGCCAGCAACAGCGCATGACGCAGGGGCATGAAAGTATTCTTCGTCTGGTGATTCATGATCAGCGTCTCCGCAATATTCATTCGTTGTACGACCTGAGCCGCATTGCAGCCCAGGCAGGCATCCTGAACGACGGCAGATGAATCGCAAGTTAATCCGCCGTCCGGCAAGAAAAAAGCCGGCGAGGCGCCGGCTGTTCAGGCAAGGCTTCCCTTGCAACGAACTGAAAGAACTTCCGTTCGCCCTGAGTGCAATCGAAGGGTTGAACGGCGCACCTGCAGCGGCTCACAAACATGCCCCCTTTCGGGAAACCTCCTTCGTCAGGCTCAGGGCAAACGGGGTTTTCTTGCCTGAACAGCGTTGACTTGAAAGCCGGCTGCCATTTCCAAAAAAGAGATTGTTTTCCCCTCAACCCAGCACGTCACGCAAAGCCAATTGCGCGTGCTGGCGCAAGGCATGGTCCGCCAGCACCAGCGCCGTCATGGCATCAACTATCGGCACGGCGCGCGGCAACACACAGGGATCATGACGCCCCTTGCCGCGGAAGCGGGCCGCTTCGCCGGTCAGGGTGACGGTATCCTGTTCCGCGGCAACGGTTGCTGTCGGTTTGAACGCCACGCGAAACACAATCGGCATGCCGGAAGAAATGCCACCGAGCACACCGCCGTGACGATTGCCCTGCGTGCGGATCACGCCCTGGTCGTTGTAAAACGGATCATTGTGCTGCGAGCCGGTCAGTCGCGTACCGTCAAAACCGGATCCGATTTCAAAGCCCTTGCTGGCGTTGATCGCCAACATGGCTTTCGCCAGATCGGCTTCCAGTTTGTCGAACACCGGCTCGCCCCAGCCCACCGGTACGCCACGGGCGATGCACTCGACAACGCCACCAATCGAATCGCCGGACTTGCGCGTGCGTTCAATCAATTCCTGCATCGCTGCCGCTGTTTCGGCATGCGGGCAACGCACCGGATTGCTTTCAATTTGCGCAACATCGACGTCTTCGGCGGCGACATCCAGAGCCAGATCACCCACACGTTTGACATAGCTGTGGATCTGTACGCCCCAGCGCAGCGCGAGCAGCTTTTTGGCAATGGCACCGGCTGCGACCCATCCAGCCGTGACGCGTGCCGAGCTGCGACCGCCGCCGGACACATCGCGCAGACCGTATTTGTTCTGGTAGGTGAAATCCGCATGCCCCGGACGGAACAACTGGCTCATTTCGTCGTAATCATGCGAACGCTGATCGGTGTTGCGGATCAGCAGCGCGATGGCGGTGCCGGTGGTTTTGCCATCCAGCACACCGGACAGGATCTCGACAGTATCGGGCTCTTTGCGCTGCGTTGAGATTTTGCTCTGTCCGGGACGACGGCGATCCAGTTCGATCTGAATCTCTTCTGCCGTGATCGGCAAACCGGCCGGACAGCCTTCCAGCACGGCACCGACGCCGGGGCCATGCGACTCGCCAAAACTGCTGATGCGCAACAACGTGCCGAACGAATCACCGGCCACGGGAAACTCCTTGTTGAGGGATCAGGCCAGAGTTGCCGGCCCGATCGACAATTACTTTTCTGACCAGCCAGCAGCCACAGAACCGCTCGCCGTCACCACCTTCGACGTCGCCTGTCCTGAGCTTGACGCAGGGCGAACGGTTCAGGGTCAGTTCCCGACATGGTGGAGACTGACACTCAAGGCAACACCGAACAAATCCCGGAGCCGTTCGTGGTGAGCCTGTCGAACCACAAACGGCCGGACTGCACACGGACGTCCTTTGATCTGTCGTTCTTCATTTACTGCCGTGTTTGTCGATCCAGCAGGTTGAACGGGAGGCGTGTGCAGTACTTCCCCAATGCATTTTTTCAGCACTGCCGAATCAGGAAACACAAACTCGTTTCCCGATGACACTCACTTCAGCGCCACACCGAGGCCCTGCAACACATTCCAGAATTGCGGAAACGATTTGCCGACCACGTCGGCATCGTTGATGCGCATGCCGGGAATTTTCAGGCCGGCGATGGCAAAACTCATCGCCATCCGGTGATCGTGATGCGTTTCAATCAGCGCGCCCTGCGGCTGGCCGCCTTCAACGATCAATTCATCGGCACCGGCCTGCACTTTGATACCCATTTTGCCCAGCTCGGTCGCGGTATCAAAAATGCGGTTCGATTCCTTGTGCTGCAGGTGACCGATATTGCGGAACCGCGACACGCCGTTGGCAAACGCAGCCAGCACAGCGGCGGTCTGCACCACATCCGGCATGTTGCCCATGTCCACATCGACGGCGCGCAAACCCAGACCGGGACCGCGCACCTGCACACCGTCCGGCGTGCGCTTGATGAGACAGCCCATCGCTTCCAGCACGCGCGGAAACTGGGCTTCGCCCTGCACCGAATCGGGATTGTAGCCCTGCACGGTGACATCGCCGGCCGTGAGCGCTGCAGCGGCGAAGAAATACGAGGCGCTGCACGGATCGGCTTCGAGGACGAAATTTCGCGCCTGATAACGCTGGCCGGCGCGCACGCGGAACAGCGTGTCTGAACTTTCGGCTTCAACGCCGGCTTCGCGCATCAGCGTCAGCGTCATGTCGACAAACGGCCGCGACACCAGCGGCGTGGTCAGGCGGATGGTCACGTCCTGTTCGGCATACGGCGCGACAATCAGCAGCGCGCTGAGAAACTGGCTGCTGATGTGTCCGGGCAGTTCGCAACTGCCACCACGCAGCGGACCGGTGATGGCCAGAGGCAAGGCATCCGGTGCCGCACCACGGCTTTCAACTGTCGCGCCCAGCGCACGCAGCGCCGCGCACAAATCACTCATCGGCCGCTCGCGCATGCGCGCGCTGCCATCGATCGCCACCGGCTGGGTACCCAGTGCCGCCAGCGCCGAAACAAAGCGGGCAAACGTGCCACTGGCGTTGACATTGATCGCGCACGCAGCAAAGCGGCGCGGATCGCCGATGCCTTCGACCTGCACCACGCCGTCCGCTGACTGGACACCGGCGCCCAGCGCCCGGATGCCTTCCTGCACACGCTGAATATCATCGTTGGCCGGCACCGGCGACAGCTCGCTGCGACCGGCAGCCAGCGCCGCCAGGATCAGGGCGCGATTGGCCTGATACTTGGAACCCGGCACACAAACCCGGCCCGATACGGCACCCGCAGGCACCACTTCAACTACGCGCGACATCGTTTCTCCACAGGTCGCGGGGAACTGGACCGAGGAGGATACCGGCTGCGTCGCCACTCGGCCATGACGGCAGCGCATATCGGTGCGACGCTCGCGGCCGCTTGTATATACAGACAATTATCTGTTTATTTACATGCACTTGACCTAACTTGTATCTTTTTTGTTGACGCGCCGCGCAAGGCTGTGGTCGAATGCCCGCCGTTACCCGAGGAGAACCCGCCCGTGCTGCGCAACGCCCGCCATCATCACCACCATCACGGTGTCGCCCAGCGACAGCGGTGGTAAGGCGCGCGTCCCTCTCCCGGACGATTTCGCAAAGCCCCGTTGGCGCCACCAACGGGGCTTTTTTCTTGTCCAGCTTTTTATCTTCCTCCAGCACTGAAACCGAAACGAGGCACATGACATGGCACTGCGACTGGTGGTCCCCAAGGGCCGCATCTACGACAAGGTGAACGAACTGCTCGGCGAATGCGGCCTGAAGCTGACCGGCGCCGAACGCAACTACCGGCCTGCCGTGTCCATGCCCGGCGTCGAAGTCAAACTGCTGAAGAGCCAGAACATCCCGCCGCTGCTGGCGCTCAACCAGCACGACATCGGCTTCGCCGGCTACGACTGGGTGATCGAGCAAGGCGCCGAAGTGGTCGAGCTGCTGGACCTCGGTTTCGATCCGGTGAAGATCGTCGCCGCGGTACCGGAAACCACCGATGTCGAGCAACTGAAACAGCGCAAAATCATCGCCGTTTCCGAATACGAGCAACTGACTCGCAATTTCCTCAGTCGCAACGGCTTCGACTACACCTTCGTGCGTTCCTACGGCGCCACCGAAGTGTTCGCACCCGAAGACGCCGATCTGGTGGTCGACAACAGCGCCACCGGTTCAACCCTGGTCGCCAACCGCCTGAAAGTGATTGGCACCGTGCTGGAAAGCAGCACGCGCTTTCTCGCCAATCCGCGCGCCCTGGACGATCTTGCCAAGCGCCAGATCATCGAAGACCTGCTGCTGCTGATGAAAGGCGTGATCAACGGCCGCTCGCGCGTGCTGCTGGAAATGAACGTGCCGTCCGACCGGCTGGAAACCATCGTCAACCTGCTGCCGGCCATGCGTTCACCCACGGTATCGCAGCTATACAACGCCAGCGGATTTGCCGTCAAAGCGGCGATTCCGATACGCGATGTCTCGACACTGGTGCCGCGACTGATCGCAGCCGGTGCCACCGACATACTCGAAACGCCCATCCGCAAGGTGATCTGAACAACCTGCGGGATGCACAAAACGCCCGCAGTTGCTACGACAACAACTTCGGCAACAACTTCGGAAAAAACTCCAGCAACAAACACGGCAACGAAACCTGAACGGAACGCCATCATGCTGAAACTTGATTTCAACGAGCGCTGCGAAGGCACGCCCTACTGGGCAGCCGAAGCGCTCGCCTCCCTCGATGCCAGCGCCCTCTGGCGCTACCCGGACCGCGCACCGCTGGAAGAAAAAATCGCCGCGCTGTTCGGTGTGCAGTCGGTGCAGGTGCTGGCCACCAACGGCGGCGACGAAGGCATCGATCTGGTGCTGCGTCTGGCGCGTCGTGAAGGTCGCACGCTGGTGCTGCCGTTGCCGGCGTTTTCCATGTATCGCGTCACTGCTGCACGCAGCGATGTGCGCGTGATCGAAATTCCCGGCAACGCCGATCTGTCACTGGATCTGGACGCCGTGGTCGAGCCGCTGCAAGCCAGCGGCCGCATTCTGGCCCTGACTTCGCCGAACAATCCGACCGGCGAAGTGATCAGCCGCGAACGTCTGCAACTGCTGCTGATGCAAGCGCGTGCGTTCGGCAACCCGGTACTGATGGATGAAGCCTATGCCGAATTTCTCATTGCCGACGGCGGTCAGTCCGTGATCGATCTGCTGCGTGACTATGACAACCTGATCGTGCTGCGCAGTTTTTCCAAGGCCTACGGCCTTGCCGGCCTGCGTGTCGGTTGCCTGCTGGCACAGGACAAACTGATGTCGCGTCTGCGCGCACTCGCCGCACCGTTCAATCTGTCCACACCGGCACTGCGTCTCGCGCAGTCCGCCTGCACGCCCGCCGCACAATCGGAAATGCGCCAGTACTGCCGCGCCATTGTCGATGCCCGCGACAGCCTGCGCGACCGGCTCAACAGCTGGGGCATACGCACACTCGCCAGTGGCGGCAATTTTTTGTTGCTGCAACTTGGCACGGCCCGCGCAGCGCTGGTGGCCAGAGCCCTGCAACGTCGCGGCATCAGCGTCCGGCAATTTACCGAAGCCGAACTCGACGGCTGCCTGCGCGTCACCATCCCGGGCAACAGCGAAGCACTGGAACGCGCGCTGTCGGAAGCCTTGCGTCCACAACTGCTGTGTCTGGACATGGATGGCGTGCTGATCGACACGCGGGAAAGCTACGACAACTGCGTGCAGGCCACTGTTCAGGCCTTGTCTGGCGTGCGACCGGAACTCGACGAATTGCGCGCCCTGCGCAACAGCGGCGGTTTCAATGATGACTGGGCGCTGAGCGCCGAATTGCTGCTCCAGCGTGGTGTCGTGCCGGTCATGCAACGTGTCATCGACACCTTCCAGAATCTCTATCTGGGCGATGCCGCTACACCGGGACTGCGGGAAAAGGAACGTGTGTATGTCAGCGACAGTCTGCGGCAACGACTCAGCAAACTTGATGCCTGCATTGTCACCGGCCGCCCGCGCAGCGAAGCCGAAGACGGTGTCCGTCTGTGCCGGCTCGCACCTCGCGCCATCATCAGTCGTGATGATGTTCAAGCGCAAAAGCCGGCGCCTGAAGGCATACGCAAAGCGCTGACCCTGACTGCCGCCAGCAATGCCTGGATGATTGGCGACAGCGTCGATGACATGCGCGCTGCGCGCGCCGCCGATGTACTCGCCATCGGCGTGGGATTGGGCAATGCCGATGCGCTGTACGCGGCCGGCGCCGATCTGGTGATCGCCGACATCAATGCGCTGGAGGACCTGCTGTGAGCGCCCACGTCATCATCGATGGTGAACAATTCAGCCTGAGTCGCAAAACCAGGGAAACTGATATCCGCGCCACGCTGAACCTGCTTGGCAACCGGCGCTGTGCCATCAACACCGGTCTGCCGTTTTTCAACCACTTGCTGGAGCAGCTGGCGTTTCACGGCGGCTGGGATCTCGCTATCGAAGCGCGCGGCGACATCGAGATCGATGACCATCATCTGATTGAAGACGTTGCCATTGTCATCGGCGATTTGCTGGCCGCTGCCCGCCAGCGCTCGCAGGGTGCCTTGCAACGCTATGGCCAACGGCTGTTGCCGATGGACGAAACGCTGGTGATGTGTGCGGTGGATTTGTCCGGGCGCGCGGCAGCGGTGATCGATCTGCCGTTCACCCGCGAAACGGTGGGCGGTCTGGCGACAGAAATGTGGCCGCACTTCTACAAAACCCTGGCATCACGCGCCGGCATCGCGCTGCATGTGAAAACGCTGTACTTCGACAATCATCACCATCTGGTCGAAGCCTCGTTCAAGGCGTGCGGTCGTGCCCTGCGCGAAGCGTTTACCGCCGATGGTTCGGCCACCGCCAGCACCAAAGGTGTGTTGTGATCATGAACAGCAAGGGCGTTTCAAAGCGTATTGGCGTGATTGAATCCGGTGGCAACATCGCCAGCCTGATCGCCGCCATCGCGCGCGCCGGGCACCAGCCGATTCGTCTGCCGGATGCCGCGGCGTTGTCTGCCGTTGATCAGCTGGTGCTGCCCGGACAAGGCCGCTTCGCCACAGTGATGAAAACACTGGACGAAAAAGGTTGGCGAACGGCCCTGTTGCGCTGGTACGCCGACAACAAACCCTTGCTCGGCATTTGCGTCGGCCTGCAGGTCTTGTTCGACAGCAGTGACGAAGATCCGGGCAGTCAGGGACTCGGCATTTTGCGTGGACGTGTGCGTCGTCTCGACAGCCCGAAACAACCGATGATGGGCTGGAGCCGGGTGCATTTTCCCGGCGCAGAAGCGCCGGACGGCGATGCCTATTTTGTCAACAGCTACGTGGTCACTGACAGCGAAGCCGGCATCGGTTACGCCGAATACGGCCAGAAGTTTTGTGCGGTGCTGCAGTCCGGCAACTGGCGGGCCTGCCAGTTTCACCCGGAGAAATCCGGCGCTTACGGTGCGAGGTTGATGCATCAATGGCTGTCCTGAAACGTGTCATTCCCTGCCTCGACATGCACGATGGCCGGGTCGTCAAAGGCGTGCAATTTGTGGACCTGCAGGATCTCGGCGATCCGGTTGCACTGGCCCAGCGCTATGAACAGGAAGGCGCCGATGAACTGGTGCTGCTCGACATCAGCGCCAGTCCGGAAGGCCGTGATACAGCACGCAGCATCGTGCGCCGGGTTGCGGAAACGCTGTCCATTCCGTTCACGGTCGGCGGTGGTGTGCGCAGCGTTGCCGATATCGCTGCCCTGCTGGAAGCCGGCGCTGACAAGATCTCGATCAATTCGGCAGCACTGCGGCAGCCATCGCTGATCGATGAAGCCAGCCGTCACTTCGGCGCGCAATGCATCGTCGTCGCCATCGACTTCCGTGCCGGACCGCAAACACAGCAGGTGATGAGCCACGGCGGCCGTCAGGACAGCGGCCGCGATGCGCAGGAATGGGCGCGCGAAGTGGTCAGTCGCGGTGCCGGCGAATTGCTGCTGACCTGCATCGATCGCGACGGCACCGGCACCGGTTTCGAGCAGGCGATCACAGGCGCACTCGGCCGTGAATTATGCGTACCGGTGATCGCCTCGGGCGGTGCAAAAACGCCACAGCATTTCGTCGACGTCCTGCGCGCCGGCGCCGACGCCGCCCTCGCTGCCGGCATTTTCCATCGCCGCGAAGTCCGCATCGCCGATGTCAAACTCGCTATGCGCGATGCTGGCATTCCGGTGCGTTACGACGCGTAGAAGCAACACAACTCCCCTCCTTTTCAAGGAGGGGCCGGGGGTGGTTCAGACTTACGAAACGCATCTCGTAAGTACGCAAACCACCCTCTGCCTCCCTCCTTGAAAAGGAGGGAGAACCCGTAAGCGGAGCAACACTCGGCTTCGGAAAGACAACACACAACTCCCCTCCTTTCAAGGGAGGGGCCGGGGGTAGTTCCGAATTACGAGACAAGCCATCGTTCCGTTTTCACGAGCCTACACAACCAACACATCAGAACAGGACCATCATGCTTATTCCCAGCATCGATCTCTACAACGGCCAGGCCGTGCAATGGCGTCAGGGCAAAGAGAAAATTCTTGCCCGTGACGATGTATTTGAACTGCTGGAACAATTCAGCCTGTTTGGCGAAGTAGCCGTCATCGATCTGAACGCAGCGCTTGGCGAAGGTGACAATCGCGCGCTGATTGAAGCCATGCTGCGCAAGCTGCCTTGCCGTGTTGGCGGCGGCATCCGCGATCTGGACAGTGCCCGTCGCTATCTGAAAGCCGGCGCCAGCAAGATCATTCTCGGCACCGCGGCGCGCGAAGACTGGGTCCGGAAACTGCCGCGTGATGCGTTGATTTTCGCCATTGACGCCAACGGCGATGAGCTGGTCACCAAAGGCTGGCGCGAAGGCACCGGCGACAAGGTGCTGGATCTGATCCCCGAGCTGGCGACGCCTTGCAGTGAATTCCTCTACACGCAAGTGCAGAAAGAAGGCATGTTGCAAGGACTCGATGAAGAGCGTGTGCGTGCTGTTTGCGCCGCTTCGCCGGTGCCGGTCACTGTTGCCGGCGGCGTGACCACGCTTGATGATCTGCGCTTTTTGCGCACACTCGGCGCCAATGCCCAGATTGGCATGGCGATCTACACCGGGCGCATGGCGCTCGACGATGCGCTGCTCAGCACCATCGACTTCGCCAAGCAGGACGGCCTTATCCCGACTGTTGTGCAGGACGCCGACAGCGGCGACGTCCTGATGCTTGCCTACTCGAATGAAGCCTCGCTGCGCAGTGCCATACGCGAACGCGTGGGCGTGTACTGGAGTCGTTCGCGCAACAGTCTGTGGCGCAAGGGCGACACCAGCGGTCATGTCCAGCAATTGCAACGTATCGACATCGACTGTGACGGCGATACGCTGCTATTCAAAGTGCGGCAAAGCGGTCAGGCTTGTCATCTCAATCGCTGGAGCTGCTTTCCGACGCAGAATCGCCGCTTCAGTCTCGGCAGTCTGGATACCGTGCTCGCCGAACGCCAGCAGCATGGCGATGTCGCGACATCCTACACGGCACAACTGTTTGCCAGCAGCGACTTGCAGACGGAAAAGCTGCGCGAAGAATGTGAAGAGCTGATAGAGGCGACCCAGCATGATGAAGTGCGCTGGGAGGCGGCCGACGTGCTGTTCTTTGCCCTGGTCATGGCGCGTGCAAAAGGCGTCAGCCTGCGCGAGATCGAAAACGAATTGCGCGCCCGGCACAGCTGAACGCCGTCCGGGCATCGCCCCGGAGCCCGGATCGTGAATGCAGCGCTATCGCGTGTTTTTGATAACGGACCTTTGTCATGAATGCATCGTTCAACCAGGCTGATGCCTGCATCATCAATGCCCGCGACTGGCAGCGTCCCGCGCTGATCGACGGCGACGACATCCGCCAGCGTGTTGCCGGTTTGCTGGCGGATATTGCCCAGCGTGGTGATACCGCAATACGTGAATACAGCGAGCGTTTCGACGGCTGTGCACCGGAAGTGATCACGCTCCAGCCATTTGCCGACTACCAGTTGCCCACAGCGCTGGCCGACGCCCTGCAACTGGCTGCCGCGCGCATACGCCGCTTTGCGGAGTTTCAGCGTCAGGCGCTGCAGAGTGCCAGCTTTGAAGACGAATACGGCCGCTACGGTCAAGTGGTGACACCAGTCGCACGCATGGGCGCATACATCCCCGGCGGCCGTTTTCCCTTGCTGTCCACCGCGCTGATGACGCTGATCCCCGCTGCAGTCGCCGGCTGTGAACATCGCATCGCGGTTTCGCCGTCCACCCATCCGGCAGTGCTGGCGGCCGCGAGTCTGGCTGGCGCCACGACCTTCATCCGCATTGGCGGCGCGCAGGCCATCGGCATGCTGGCATACGGCTCGTCATTCACTGCACCGGTGGATGTCATCGTCGGTCCGGGCAATGCCTATGTCGCCGAGGCGAAATCACAACTGCAGAATCGTGTCCGCATCGACACGCTGGCCGGCCCCAGTGAATTGCTGATCCTGTCTGACGGCAACAATGCGGTGGACTGGCTGCTCAACGACGGCCGTGCGCAAGCCGAACACGATCCGCAGGCATTGTCGGTTTACGTTTCGCGATCACGCGAGGAATTGCACAGCGCGTGGGCAGCACTGCAAGCCGATGCGCGCGATCGTGATTTGCTGGAGCGCCAGCAAATCCAGCTGGTGTTTGCTGAAAGCATTGCCGACAGCATTGCCCTTGCCAATCGCATGGCGCCGGAACACCTGCAACTCTGCGACAGCGGCATCGCGAACAGCGCCCTGCAAAACTATGGCGCGCTGTTCTGCGGCGCGCACAGCCCGGTTGCACTCGGCGACTACCTCAGCGGCCCCAATCACACACTGCCAACACTGGGCGCGGCACGACGCAGCGGCGGTCTGTCCGTGCTGGATTTCCTGCGTGTGCAAACCGTGCAGGAAATCAGCAAGGGCGGCGCGTTGTATGAAGCTGCTGCGGTCATGGCCGACGCCGAAGGACTGATCTGGCATGCGCGCAGCCTGCGCTGCCGTCAGAGCTGAACGAGCGCATCCGCCTGCTGAATGCATGATCGTGGTATCCGCCGCGCGGATGCGCTTGCATCAGCGTTCATTGGCGCGGCCCGTACGAGCGATAGCTGTTTGAATCTGCCGAGCAGTCTGAACCCTCCGAACAACTCGACGTGTTCGAGCAACTCGCATTCTCCGAACAACTCAAATATTCCGGGCAACAGGCGCCGGCCCGCGCACTGCTTTGCGTTGCCTTTACGCCATGTGCGACCCACCCTGCGCATGCCGCGAACCCGCTGCGCTCCGCGCACGTCACCATGGCCGTTACCGCCAACTGACGATTCGGCACGCGCTTGTCGTTATTCCCTTCGTGATGACTTTTCGCGCAGTGTCTTGCTTTCCGCAGCGCAACATGCAAAAACTCTGCGCTCGCGGCGCCGGTCAACGAAACCTGACGTACACGTAAACGTCATGCGCGCCACCCCAGCCCTGCACGGAGATTTGCGCATGAGCCCTGCGTCCTCGCCCCTCGCCCACGCTGACACGGTCGCCGGCAATCGCGATGAGAAGGATCAGCCACTGCGCGAAGATCTGCGCCTGCTCGGACGCCTGCTTGGCGATGTGATCCGCGAGCAGGATGGTGTGCAGACCTATGAATGTGTCGAGCGCATCCGGCAGTTGGCGGTGCGTTTCGTGCACGAAGAGGATTTGAGCGCGCAAAAGCAGCTTGAGGATTTGCTCGCTGCACTCAGTCTTGATGACGCCACTTCACTGGTGCGTGCGTTCAGCTATTTCTCGCACCTGTTCAATCTTGCCGAAGATCTGCACAGCAACCGGCGCCGGCGCGCCTGGCAGCGGGCTGGTGCGGCGCCACAGGCCGGCTCCATCGTCGCGGCCCTGCACCGGCTGAAGCAAAACCGGATCCCGTTTGCCGATCTGCAGCAGTTGTTCAGCCACGCCTTGCTGTCGCCGGTGCTGACCGCGCATCCGACTGAAGTGCAACGCAAAACCATACTCGACTGCGAGCGCGCCATCGCCCAGCTGATGTATCGCCGCTCACGGGCCGATTACACGCCCGACGAACTGCATGACAATGAGCGCGCACTGAAACGCATTGTGCTCAGCCTGTGGCAAACGCGCGAGATCCGCACCAGCAAGCTCACCGTGCTCGACGAGATCGCCAACGGCCTGACCTACTATCACTACACGTTCCTGCGTCAATTGCCGCGCCTGTACAACGATCTGGAAAACTGGCTGGCACGCGAATTCAACAACGATCAACCGGTGCAACTACCGTCGTTTTTTCGCATCGGCAGCTGGATAGGCGGTGACCGCGACGGCAATCCGTTTGTCGATGCCGCCGTGATGCATGAAGCGCTGCGCCGTCAGGCGACAGTCGCCATCGGCTATCACCTGGCACAGGTGCGCAAACTGATCGATGAGCTCTCGCAATCGCAGCGTCTGATCGAGGTTACGCCGGCCGTCAAGGCGCTGGCTGCACGACTGCAGCAAACGCCGCTGCACCGCGACGAAGAGC
This sequence comes from Permianibacter sp., assembly GCA_041913605.1. Lineage (GTDB taxonomy): Bacteria > Pseudomonadota > Gammaproteobacteria > Enterobacterales > Permianibacteraceae > Permianibacter. The sequence continues at coordinate 133,736 of JAYSEY010000011.1, read as the reverse complement.
CCTATCGTCTTGCGCTGACGAGCATCGCCGAACGTCTGCAGCAAACCTGGTCACGTTTCATTGATGACCGCGACGCCAGCGACACCGCTCAGGCCTATGCCTCACCGGCCGAGTTGCGCAGCGAACTGGATCGCATTGACGCATCGCTGCGCAGCCATGGCAGCGCACTGATCGCCGATGGTCGCCTGCGGCGTCTGCGCCGTGCGGTGGACTGCTTCGGTTTCCATCTCGCCTCACTGGACATGCGCCAGCACGCCGGCACCCACGAGCGCGCGGTCGCTGAACTGTTTTCCCGCGCCGGTCTGGAGGATTACGCGGCGCTGGATGAAACCGGACGCCGCAGCGTGTTGCTGCGCGAGCTGGCGTCGGCACGATTGCTGCGCAGCCCCTTTGTGCGCTACAGCGAGGAAACGCAAAAAGAGCTGGCAATTTTCTCCGCCGCCGCCGCCATCCACGAGCGCTTTGGCATTCACGCGCTGCCGAATGCGATCATTTCCAACTGCGCACAGGTCAGTGATTTGCTGGCGCTCGCCGTGCTGATGAAAGAAGTCGGTTTATTGCGTCGCGATGCTGATGGTCAGATGCATCTTGCGGTCAACCTGATCCCGCTGTTTGAAACCATAGGCGATTTGCGCAACTGCGGTGAGGTGATGCGTGAACTGCTGGCACTGCCCGCGTGGCGCGCGCTGCTGCAATCGCGCGGCAATGTTCAGGAAGTGATGCTGGGGTATTCGGACAGCAACAAGGATGGCGGTTACCTGACGTCGAACTGGGAGCTGTACAAAGCCGAGATCACGCTGGTGCAGGTGTTCCGCGATGCCGGTGTTCGCCTGCGCCTGTTTCACGGGCGCGGCGGTTCGGTGGGACGTGGTGGTGGTCCCTCCTACGAAGCGATTCTGGCCCAGCCGGACGGCACCGTCGGTGGCCAGATCCGCATCACCGAACAGGGTGAAGTGATCGCCTCCAAATACGCCAACAGCGACATTGGACGGCGCAATCTGGAAACATTGGTTGCCGCGACACTGGAAGCCAGCCTGCTGGAAAACCAGCCGCTCGGTGACGACGAAGCGCCGTTTCATGCGCTGATGGAAGTGCTTTCGCAATCCGCGTTCGAACACTATCGCGCGCTGGTTTATGGCAATCCGGACTTCATCACCTATTTCCAGCAAGCGACGGTGATCAACGAGATTGCCGATCTGAACATCGGCAGTCGTCCGGCAAAACGCAAAGCCACCAGCAGCATTGCCGATCTGCGCGCCATTCCCTGGGTGTTCAGCTGGTCGCAATGCCGGCTGATGCTGCCTGGCTGGTACGGCTTCGGCAGCGCCGTGCAGGCTCTGGTGGCACGCGAAGGCGACAGCGCACTGCAAACCCTGCAGCGCATGTATCAGCGCTGGCCGTTCCTGAAAACCGTCATCGCCAACATGGAAATGGTGCTGTCCAAAAGCGATATCCGTATCGCCTCACGCTATGCCGAACTGGTCGATGACACCGCGCTGGCAGCGCGCGTGTTCACGCATCTGAAACAGGAACGCGAGCTGACCATCCAGATGGTGCGTGCCATCACCGGCCAGCAGGAATTGATGGCCGATAACCGCGCCATGGCGCGCAGCCTGAAAAATCGCCTGCCCTACCTCGACCCCATCAGCCACTTGCAGGTGGAGCTGTTGAAACGCCTGCGTAGCGGCGACACCAGTGAGGCGGTTCGTCATGCCGTACACCTGACCATCAATGGCATCGCGGCGGGCCTGCGCAATACCGGTTGATGGGCCATTCAGCACAGACGATGGTCCAGCTCCGGGCTGCGCAATTCGAATGTAAGACAAGATGTCTGCGTTCGACGCGCGTGTCGCCGTACGCTATGGTCGGTGCCGGATTGTTGAGGGACCATCATGCGCGCGCTCATTTGTCGAAATCGTCTGTCCGCCAGGCCCTTGCTGTCTGCCTGTCGTCCGCTGCTGATAGCCTGTGCTTTCGTCAGCTTCAGCACACTGGCGCACGCTGCGGAGCCGTCTCCGGAGTTGCTGAAAGCCGCGCAACAGGGCAACACCGCAGTCATCAATGATTTACTGATCAGGAATGTCGACATCAGCCTGCGTGATGCATCCGGCTACGACGCGCTCGACTACAGCATTGAATGGGGGCAGTACGAAGCCTCACTGCTGCTTCTGAATCACGCCCTGCAGGCACACCTTGCCGATGATGACGCAAAAGCGTACGCCGCAGCCGCTCTCAAGGGCGGCCCCCTTCCGGCGTTCTCCGCTTCAACCGCTTTGCGCACGGCATTGCTGCGCATAGTCGCCAGCAAAGGCGATACCGCGATGGTGAAAGCCCTGCTCAACGACGGCCTGAGTGCCGATGCAGGTGCCGACACTGGCTACACAGCGCTGGCACTTGCAGTGCGCTGGCAACGCAGCGACAGCATCGACGCCCTGCTCGCCGCCGGCGCAAACGCCAATACGCACACCAATACCTGTTATCGCACAACAACGTTGATGGAAGCGGCACGCCATGGATCAACGGACATTGCCAAGCGGCTTATTTCCTCAGGTGCCAAGGTCAACGAGCCAGACCGCTACGGCGATCATGCGCTGAACTGGGCCGCCTTCTTCGGCCACACGGCATTCGCAAAACTTCTCGTGGAGCACGGCGCCGATCTGGGGCGGACGGGACAGAGCGACGACCAACCGGTCGAAATCGCCATCCGCCAGAAACATGCAGAACTGGAGAGTTACCTACGCAGCGTCGGTGCAAAACCGCGCCCAGGTAAGGACCGGAAATAGTTTTCGCGCATACCATTGCTCAAGGCACATCATGACGGCCGCAATCTGGAGGGACGTCTCAGCCAGCTGTTGCCGTGCATATCTGCGACAGTGAGGCGACGGCTTGCGCGATCATCAACCGCAGCTCCTGTCCCCACGGATAAGCAAAGCGCACCAGCAAGACATGCTCGACTTGTTCCGAGCTTGTCCCGCCTCAATTTTCGGGCAAGGTCCGATTACTGACGCCGATTGAGAAGATGGTCACGAGGGTTTTGACTGTCAGGGGTCCGGTGTACCAACCGTGAAAACTCAAGAGACTCGGCAGACGCTGTCGCTGAATTTCGTGCGCTGTCGAAGTTGCTTCAATACAGGCGCTAATCTTTCACGCCGGCAAGCCCCTCAGCGCTTTCCGGCATCGTTGCCAACCTGCAATGGGCCGACGCCGAACAACGTCACTTCGGTTTCCTCATCAGCTGCCTCCCAATGCAACTGATGGGCAGGAATGAACGCGTAGCCACCCGCATTCAGCTCAACTCCCGGTTCCGAAGCATCAGCACTGAAGCCGACACGTGAGCGTCCCCGAATGACCAGCACATGCAGATCAACCGGATGCGTGTGCGCGGCACCACGAAACCCGGCCGGAAAAATCACCCGCTGGACAAACGAGCCTGACGTGCGCGGATCTCCGTGCAGCGTCAAACGCCGTACACCGTCCTTTACCGTCGCCTGCGACCAGTCCAGATCGGCCTGATTCATAAGTCTGAAAGCCGACAGTGGCGCGGTTTTCTGCCCGGGCTCTGCTTGAGTGTCTGCTGCCGCCCCTGTCGCACAAACAAGAGAAGCCGACAGCATGACCGCTAAAACGCTGCTTGTTACGTTTCGCATACCGGAACTCCGATGATGATTCTTCCACGCTACCTGCGCATTGCACCTTGATGCGTGTCGCTGCCTTGACTCCGCTACACGGAACCTGTGTCCGCGAAGGAAAAGTACGAGTTTGCAACTCCACTTTTTTACCGGAACGCGTGCGCGTGCCACAACATGAAAAACGCGCACGTCACTTTTTAGCCGGAGCAAAACTCGGCGCGAACAGCGGCTGATTGCAAGCGTCGGATCAGCCAGGCAGAAAGCAGCATCAGCAACACGGTAAGCGCAGTTGACAGGACATGTGCTCCCAGCCCCATGGCATACAGCGGCGCGGCGGTGCCGGCGGCCGTCGCCAGCTTCGCGGCAAAGTAGAATTTGAATTGCAGATAGAGACCGGCACCGCTGCCGGCAATGCCGACGACAATCAGTGCAATAAATGCCAGACGCGCCCACTCCCGGCGTTGCAGCAGGGCAATCGAGATCAGCAGGGAAGCCAGCGAAAACAGCAAGCTGGCCAGCATGATCGGACGCATGCGCTGGAACAGCCACAGCAGATCGGCGGGCAGCAGGTTCTGCGAGGACAGGTAAGCGAGCATTTCCTGATAGGCCAGATCATCGACCCAAAGAAAAAACACCAGCACCTGCAGACCCGTCAACAAGCTTGCGACAGCACTGACAACAATCGAGATCCACGCCAGATTGGTGATAAAAAAAGACCGCATCACCGGAGTGCTGGCAGATGATTTCACTGAACTGCCCGGCACCGTATAGGTGGAGTGCTCCGCCATTGCGGGCGCGGCTTTGTTTTCGGCAGCGTGATCAGTTCCGTGATTCATGTCGTTCTCTGTCCTGTACGCTCGGCCTTGCCCGACATCACAGATTGCGCTCGATATCCGGCCCGGCTTCCGGAACGGATTGACGACGGCCATCAAGCCCGCCAAGCGAAAACTGTCCGTTCTCGAAAAACAGCATCTGTGCGTTGGCGCCGGATTTCATGTTGGCGTCGATGGAGTAAACACGTCCGGCGTACCAGCTGTGCACACCATTCATCGTGGTATGACCCACCACTATCTGGCGAACAGAAAGATGATCCAGCAGCTGTTGCAAGGACTCGACCGGCAAGCGCGGTTCGACAAAATAGCCGCGATACCAGACCGGTCCGCTACGACCATAGATCAGATCCAGCGCCGGAACAGTTTTCTGCACTGCGCGTGGCAAGCCCAGCGACTGCTGAAACAGCTGATTGATCGCCGGCAGACTGTGTCCCGATTGCAGCACCTCCGGCGACAGGCCGCCGTGCATGAACAGCGTGTCATTCACCTGCACAATCATGTTTTTGCTGCGCAGCCAGCGACCGAGCACACTGTGCTCGTCATACAGGTCGCGCATGCGACGCCCGAGCACCTCGCTGACCACCGCGTATTTGGGATTCAGGTAGCGCGTGTCGTCATACATGACCATGGTTTCATGGTTGCCTAGCAGCATGTGGAACGCACCGCCGGCCCGTTTCGCCTGCTCGTCAAGCCGGTACAGCAGCCACAATGCTTCGGTCTGGCGCGGACCGCGATCAAAAACGTCGCCGGTCAGGATCAGATGCCCATCGCCCCAGGCCCAGTTGAGATCCGCGTCAATGATGCCGTTGGCCTGCAGCAGTCGCACCATCAGATCAAACTGGCCATGCACGTCGCTGAACGCCGCCCAGCGCGCAGCACGGTGCGCCATGCCGATATCGATCACTGCCGGCTGTTGATGCAGGTGCAGGGTCTGGGGAAATCCGCACACAGGCGTAATCGCCGCACCCGGCGCTGACGACAGTTGCCGATACGATCGTTCGCCAGCGCAGACCCAGAACGCGTGCAGCGTGTCACGGCTCGACGGGTCATGACGCAGGTAGGGACCATCGTGCACATCCTTGCGCGCAACCGGCGGCAGCGGCGGCTCGTCACTGGCCCGGGCCAGCCCGGCCACCGGAAGCACGTGCACCAGAATCAGAACCAACAACGGAACCAGCGTACAGGCAGTAGACAGGCATCCCGCCAACAGACGACGAAAGAAGCAATGCATGGCGTAGGGTCACATCACGGTGGCCAATTGTTCAGGGCCTGATTGTGAATGCAGCGGCACGGAAAAGAAACGCATGTCGCGGGCGTCACGGACACTGGACATCGCCTCCAGCATGCAGCGCAACGCAACATCCACCAGCAGAACAACTCTCAGCAAAGACCATCACGCTGCCGTTCAGACCCGCAGCTTGGCGCGGAATCCGCGTGCGGCGTAGTACGACTGCGCACCGTTGTGATAGACGAATACGGTGTCATAGCGGCGGTCACCAAACAGTGCACCGCCAAGCGCACGGATACGCTCCGGCGTCAGCAGCCAACTGGACGTCTTGCAGTCAAAACTGCCCAGCGTTTGCAGCCGGCGATAGTCGGTTTCATCCAGCAGCTCGACACCCATTTCAGCAGCGACATCCAGCGCACTGGTTTGCGGGCGATTTTCCTTGCGCGACAACAGCGCCTTGCGGTCATAGCAAAGGCTGCGCCGTCCGGACGGCGTTTCCACCGAACAATCGCAGAACACCATTTCACCGTCCGGCGCCTGCCACACCACATCCGGTTCACCACCGGTACGTTCCATTTCCGCCAGCACCTTCAGTGTTTGCGGCCTGGCTTCGATACGCGCCTGCACATCTGCCCAGCGCAGTTCGGAATGACGTTGCCTGTGTTGCTCGAAGCGATTTTGCAGCTGCATCAGACACGTTCTGTCTGCTTCCTTGAGGCTCGCCATTTCGCGCTCTCCCGTTCTTTTCCGATGTCCATGCTGACGCAGCTTTCCGATGGCAGCCGCTCACAGGAAGTCTGCCACACCGCACTGCGAACTTCAGTGGCCATACGTCACGGTCTTGCGGGAAACAGCGGACGCAGCACGTCCACATATTCAGCAGGCAGCAAGTGTCCTGCATCCATGCGGACATGCCGCTTGTCAGCACTGCCGATGGCCTGAAAAAGTTCCGCGTTCTGCGCCACCGAAGCATATTCGTCATCATTGGCGGTGATCAGCAGTACCGGAATGTTTTCAATCAGCGGCGCGGCATTTCGCGGAGAGACTTTCGCCGTACCATCATCCAGCCAGGGTGGCACCACGGCAATCAGGCGGTGAATACGACTCTCAACAGCGGCCAGCAACAGGCCTGTTTGCGCGCCCATGCTGTAACCCATTGCTGTCACCCGCTGCATGTCGAGTTCGGGTTGCAAAGCCAGCTTGTCGAGCAACTGGCGATAGTCCATGACCGTGCCATGGATCATCCGCTCATAATCCGTCCGGTCGCCGAATACATGCAGGTCACGCATGATCGCATCGACGCCACGCTCCGGATTTTTTCGCGAATCCGTATAGCGATTGTCAATAGTCACCACCGCATAGCCGGCGGCAATCGCCATCTCGCGAATGTGATGCGACTGCGTAAGTGTCGGCTTGCCCTTGTACTCTGCCAGCCACCAGCGTTGCGCGCTCTGCCCCATCGCTGACAGGCCGAGGAGAACCGGGTAGCGGGCACTGCTTGGCAACGAATCCGCAGCGGTTGGCGAGCCTTGTTGCGCCACGTCCCGCGGCCCGAACGGCTCCGGCCATTCGATATACCCGGTCACACTGTCACCGTCGTAAGCGGAAAACCGGAAACGCGCACGGCGCGCGTCAACAAACTCGAACGACAGAGGCTCAGTTGCACTGGCCTGCGCGCCGCTTTCAGCAGCCGGTAGCTGATAGAGCGAGACAAATTCATCGGCCGTCAGCGAATAGGCTGGCATCGCCAGTACAAAGCGCCACAGCGCAACGGCCGCCAGCACCACCAGAGCAATTGAACCTGCTTCCCGCACACGCATGACGCACCTCCTGATCAGGAACCTCGTCAGTTTGCGCATCCGAAGGTAAAACCAGCGTCAAATTCGGCCGGCAACTTTCGCAGGGAAGTGTCCGCACCAGCTTGTCGTCATTCTTTCTGCTCTCCCCTCGGCATCTGACACCGCCGCGCACAAACTGTGCTTCCGGTTCGTCTGGCCCGGCGCAAGCCCCGCACTCGCTCCTTTGCACTCATGGATGGATAAACCGCGGCGCTTTTTCTCCCGCCCCGATCATTTCAGGGACTCGACTATGCTTGAACACTGTCATCTGGATGGGCACCGGAAAAGACAGGCTCAACATCACGGCACGCGCGCTTCAATTGCAAAGTCTCTGATCGTGTTTGCGGCGCCACCCGTACAGGATCGTGAGTTGGGCAAGCTTCAGTCTCGCAGCGGTTTGGGAGGCAGACATGCACGACAGCCTTGGGCCGGCAAAACGGCGCACACGACGTCTTCTTCTGAGCGTTCTGGCTTTCTTGTATGTGAGTCAGGGAAGCGCTCAGAGCGAAGCGCCTCTGCGCGTGCTGACCGAAGATCTGCCCACGCTCAACTACATGCACGATGGTCGCATCGTCGGTTACGCCACCGAGCTGACTTCGGCGGCACTGACGGCTGCCGGTCTGGCCGCACAGATCGAATTGTTACCCTGGTCCCGCGCCCTGAAGCTGGCGGAGACGCGCGCCAACACCGTGTTGTACTCCGTGGCCCGCACGCCGGATCGCGAACCAAACTTCATCTGGATCGCCAATCTCGGTCCACGTCACATACACATTTATGCTCTTGGCAAACGCACAGACCTGCACATCAACTCAGCACAGGATCTGTTGCGCTACCGGCTCGGCGTCGTCCAGGGTATGGCATCCACCGGGCTGCTCCGTGAAATGCTGGGCAGTGACAGCAACTTTGATGTCACAACCAGCCAGGAATCGAACATGAAGAAGCTGTTCCTCGGCCGTGTTGATGTGATCGTCGCGCTGGACTGGAGTGCGGCCCACTATGCGAAAGCGGTTGGCGAATCGCCAGAGCAGTTGCGTTCGGTTTTTCTGCTGGATAAGCGGCACGAGCTGTGGGTGGCGATGAATCGCGACAGCAATCCTGATTTGGTTGAAGCGCTGCGCAAAGGCTTTGACAACGTCATGGCCACACCACTGCCGAATCAGCTGCGCGCAAAGTACATGGACTGTCGCGCCTGCAGAGCAATCCTTTTCGCGGAAGTTGTGAGCAGCGTTGCTCGGTACTCATTCGTAACGCGGGCATTGCAGAAGTTATTAACCAGTACGGTTGGCGCACGTCTGTCGCGCCAGCCAGCCAGGTGCTCGCTGCATGGTCCGGGAGAAGATGCATTGCTTGTCCCGCGCAGCAGAAAATAATTGACCAAACAAAACGCCCGCATCAGCGGGCGTTTTGTTTGCACGAACAACGTTCAGAAAAAGGTCATTTCCAGCCGGTGATCTGTGCAACACCTTTGCCAATGTCAGCCGGCGAACGGACGGCATGAACTTTGGCGGCGGCCATGGCGGCGAATTTCTCTTCGGCAGTGCCTTTGCCGCCGGAGATGATCGCGCCGGCGTGGCCCATGCGCTTGCCCGGAGGGGCACTGATGCCGGCGATGAAACCGACGACAGGCTTGGTCACGTGCGCCTTGATGTACTCGCAGGCTTCCTCTTCGGCGCTGCCGCCGATTTCACCAACCATGACGATTGCTTCAGTTTGCGGATCGTCCTGGAACAGTTTCAGCGCATCGATGAAAGTGGTGCCCGGGATCGGGTCACCGCCGATACCGATGCAGGTCGACTGGCCGAAGCCAAGTTCGGTGGTCTGCTTGACCGATTCATAGGTCAGCGTGCCCGAACGCGAAACAATGCCGACTTTGCCCGGTTTGTGAATGTGGCCCGGCATGATGCCGATTTTGCACTGGCCCGGGGTGATGATGCCGGGGCAGTTCGGGCCGATCAGGCGCACGCCTTTTTGTTCGACGTAGATTTTCACGTCGAGCATGTCGAGCGCGGGAATGCCTTCGGTGATGCAGACGATCAGCGGCACACCGGCGTCAGCGGCTTCGATGATCGAATCCTTGCAGAACGGCGCCGGCACGTAGATCACCGAGGCGTCCGGTTTGACAGCGGCAACGGCTTCCTTGACGGTGTCGAACACCGGCAGGCCGAGGTGCTGCGAACCACCTTTGCCCGGCGTCACGCCGCCGACCATTTTGGTGCCGTATTCAATGGCTTGTTCGCTGTGGAAAGTACCCTGTTTGCCGGTGAAACCCTGGCAAATGACTTTCGTGTCTTTGTTGATCAGGACGCTCATTATTTGCCCCCCACAGCGGCAACGATTTTTTGCGCAGCGTCGGTGAGACCAACAGCCGGCGTAATGTTCAGGCCCGATTCGGCCAGTTTCTTGGCACCGAGTTCGGCGTTGTTGCCTTCGAGGCGGACAACAACCGGCACTTTGACACCGACGCTTTGCACGGCGCCGATGATGCCGTCGGCGATCATGTCGCAGCGGACGATGCCGCCGAAAATGTTCACCAGGATGCCTTTGACGTTTTCGTCAGAGAGAATGATCTTGAACGCTTCCGAAACGCGCTCTTTGGTGGCACCGCCACCGACGTCAAGGAAGTTGGCCGGCTGGCCGCCGTGCAGTTTGATGATGTCCATGGTGGCCATCGCCAGACCGGCGCCGTTGACCATGCAGCCGATATTGCCTTCCAGTGCGACGTAGTTCAGTTCCCACTGTTTGGCGCGCAGCTCGCGCTCGTCTTCCTGGGTGGGGTCGAACATGTCGCGCAGTTTCGGCTGGCGGTACAGCGCGTTGTCATCGGCATTGATCTTGCCGTCGAGGCAGATCAGTTTGCCGGCGCCGGTGATCACCAACGGGTTGATCTCGACCAGTGACAGATCCAGATCCTTGAACAGCTTGCCAAGGCCGAGCACCAGCGCGGTGAACTCCTTGATCTGTTCCAGCGAAAGACCCAGTGCAAAGCCCAGATCGCGAGCCTGGTAAGGCATCACGCCAACCAGCGGATCGACCGTCACTTTGAGAATTTTTTCCGGCGTGTCGTGGGCGACTTTCTCAATCTCCACACCACCTTCGGTCGACGCCATGATGACGATGCGGCGCGTCGCACGATCCAGCACGGCACCAAGGTACAGTTCCTTGGCGATGTCGCAGGTTTCTTCCACCAGCACACGGTGCACCGGCTGACCGCGTGCGTCCGTCTGGTAAGTCACCAGACGAATGCCGAGCATCGATTTGACGGCGGCTTCCAGCTCTTCTTTCGATTTCACCAGCTTGACGCCGCCGGCCTTGCCACGGCCACCGGCGTGGACCTGGGCTTTCACTACCCAGCGGTCACCACCCAGACGGGCAGCGGCTGCGAGGGCATCTTCAGCACTGCTGACGGCTTCGCCACGCGATACCGGCATGCCGAATTCGCGGAACAGCTGTTTGGCTTGATACTCGTGCAAATTCATGGTCGCTCCTTTCTTTCGCGACGTTTGAGTTTGTGAAGTGCCGGACCTGCGATACACGGTGTGTCATGCCTTCGCGTTTGCAACAAGCAGCGCGACTGAAAAACAGGACGATGTATCGCGGGTCTGGCACTCCGATAAGAATTCATTTTTGCCTGACGGATTGCGCGACGCGCGTCCCGTCAGGTGGTACTGGGTTTATGCTGGTGTTTGATGGGTTTTGCGGAGCGTTACCCATCAAACATTTTCTTTGCCCCGGATTCCGTGTGATGGGTTTCGCTGCGCTCTACCCATCCTACGATGCTCCATCCAGGGAATCGGCGGCGGCTTTACACGTTCAGCAGCATGCGCGCCGGATCTTCGACCATTTCCTTGATGGTCTTCAGGAAACCGACCGACTCGCGACCGTCGATGATGCGGTGATCGTAGGACAGCGCCACATACATCATCGGCTGGATAACCACCTGGCCACCGACAGCCACCACGCGATCTTCGGTACGGAACATGCCGAGAATCGCCGATTGCGGCGGGTTGATGATCGGCGTGGCAAACAGCGAACCGAACACACCACCGTTGGAAATGGTGAACGTACCGCCGGTCATCTCTTCCACCGTCAGCGTGCCGTCTTTGGCTTTCTGGCCATAGTTGCCGATGGTTTTTTCGACATCGGCGAGCGACATGCGATCGGTGTCACGCAGCACCGGCACAACCAGACCGCGCGGTGCGGAAACAGCAACGCCGATGTCGTAGTAGCCGTGATAAACGATGTCGTTGCCGTCGATCGAGGCGTTGACTTCCGGATAACGCTTCAGCGCTTCGGTTGCGGCCTTGACGAAGAAGCTCATGAAACCGAGACGCACGCCGTGTTGTTTCTCGAACTGGTCCTTGTACTTGGCACGCAGCTCCATGACCGGCTTCATGTTGATGTCATTGAACGTGGTCAGCAGCGCGGCGTTGTGCTGGGCCGACAGCAGACGTTCGGCGACGCGCATGCGCAGACGGGTCATCGGCACGCGGCGCTCTTCGCGCACGCCAGCGGCAACTGCGACGGCCGGCGCTGCGGCCGGAGCGGCTTTCGGTGCCGCCGCGGGTGCAGCAGCCTTCGATTTGCCGGCGATGAACGCTTCCACGTCTTCCTTGCTCAGGCGACCATCTTTGCCCGAAGCCGGGATCTTGCTGGCGTCCAGTCCGTGTTCGGCGACCAGCCGGCGAACAGCCGGTGACAGCGTGTCGAGATTGGCAGCTTGCGTCGCCGCCGGAGCAGCTGCTGCGGCCGGCGCAGCTTTGGGCGCTTCGGCAGCCGGCGCGGCGGCGGCCGGAGCCGGCGTGCCGGCACCAGCGCCTTCCTTGAACACGGCAATAACTTCTTGGGCGCCGACAGTAGCGCCTTTGTCTTTCAGGATGGTTTCAATGAAACCGTCGGCCGGAGCCACGACTTCGAGCACCACTTTGTCGGTCTCGATGTCGACCAGGTTTTCGTCACGCTTGACGAATTCACCCGGCTTTTTGTGCCACGCGGCGACCACCGCATCGGCAACGGATTCCGGCAGAACCGGTACCTTGATTTCATGTGCCATTGTCTTCTCCTGATTGGCGCCTTTTGCGCCGCGATAAATCGTTTCCGAAAGCGGGCCAGTTTAGCCGTCGCACACGCTGCGACGGCCAAGCCGGATCAACCCAGCGCTTTCGCGACCAGTTCTTTCTGCTGTTCGTCGTGCACGGAAGCGTAGCCCACGGCCGGTGCCGCAGCCGCCGGACGGCCGGCAAAGCTCAGCACATACCCTTCCGGCAGGCATTCCTTGAAGTGATGCTTGCTCTGGTACCAGGCGCCCTGATTCTTCGGCTCTTCCTGACACCAGGCGAAATGCTTGACGTGTGCATACGGCTCCAGCGCTTTTTTCAGGCTGGCGGTCGGGAACGGATAGAGCTGTTCCAGACGGATGATGGCGACATCGTTGCGACCGGCATCGCGGCGGGCTTTGAGCAGGTCGTAATAGACCTTGCCCGAACAGATCACCACGCGCTTGACCTGCTTCGGATCCAGTTGATCAATTTCACCGATCACGGTCTTGAACTTGCCGGTGGCCAGTTCGTCCAGCGAGGACACCGCCAGCGGATGACGCAGCAATGATTTCGGCGACATGACAATCAGCGGACGGCGCAGCGGACGCACCATCTGGCGACGCAGCATGTGGAACACCTGCGCCGGCGTGGTCGGGGTGCAGACCTGCATGTTCTGCTCGGCGCAGAGTTGCAGGAAACGCTCGAGACGCGCCGACGAATGCTCCGGTCCCTGACCTTCATAGCCATGCGGCAGCAGCAGTGTCAGACCGCAGAGACGGCCCCACTTCTGTTCGCCCGAGGAAATGAACTGGTCGATGACCACTTGCGCGCCGTTGGCGAAATCACCGAACTGCGCTTCCCAGATGGTCAGAGATTTCGGTTCGGTGGTGGCGTAGCCGTACTCGAACGCCAGCACCGCCTCTTCAGACAACACCGAGTCGATGACAGTGAATTTGCCCTGCGTCGGCGCAATGTGCTTCAGCACTTCATGGGTATTGCCAGTGTCCTGCTCGTGCCACACCGCATGGCGGTGGAAGAAGGTGCCACGACCGCAATCCTGACCGGAAATGCGCACGCCGAAACCTTCTTCCAGCAACGCTGCATAGGCCAGCGTTTCCGCGCAGCCCCAGTCGAGCGGCTGCTCACCGGTGGTCATTTTGCGGCGGTCTTCAACAATCTTGGCAACGCGCGGTTGCAGCTTGAAACCGTCTGGCACGACGGTGATCTTTTCACCGAGTGCTTTCAGACGGGCGAGATCAACGGTGGTGTCAGCAGCGGCAGTCCACTTCTGGTTGAAGTAGGGCGACCAGTCCGCCGAAAACTCGCTGCGCTCGAACGGAATGACATTCGGCGCCACCTGATCACCGGCGTCGAGTTTGGCGCGGTAATCGTCAACAAAAGCTTTGGCGTCGGCTTCGCTGATCACGCCTTCTTTCACCAGCTTCTCGGCATAAATCTGCCTCGCGGTCGGATGCGCCTTGATGATCTTGTACATCACCGGCTGGGTGGCGGTCGGCTCGTCGGCTTCGTTGTGACCCCAGCGGCGATAGCAAACCAGATCGATGACCACGTCTTTGGCGAACTTGTTGCGGTAGTCGAGCGCGAGCTGGGTGACAAACAGCACCGCTTCGGCGTCGTCGGCATTGACGTGGAAAATCGGTGCGCCAACCATCTTGGCGATGTCGGTGCAGTAGGCAGTTGAGCGCACGTCATCGTGACGCGAGGTGGTGAAACCGACCTGGTTGTTGATGACGATGCGCACGGTGCCGCCGGTGGTGTAGCCACGCGCCTGCGACATGTTGAACGTTTCCATCACCACGCCCTGACCGGTGAAGGCCGAGTCGCCGTGCACGGTGATCGGCAACACCTGCGAACGCTCGCCGCCGCGACGTTCCTGACGGGCACGCACCGATCCTTCCACCACCGGCGAAACGATTTCCAGATGCGAGGGGTTGAACGCCAGCGCCAGGTGAACCTTGCCGCCCGGCGTCATGCAGTCGGAGGAAAAACCCATGTGGTATTTCACGTCACCAGAACCGTGCACATCGTCGTGCTTGCCGGCGAAGGCGTCGAACAGTGCGGCCGGCTTTTTGCCGAGAATGTTCACCAGCACGTTCAGGCGGCCGCGGTGGGCCATGCCGATCACCACTTCCTTCACGCCCTGGGTGCCGGCGCGCTGGATCATCGCCTCCATCATCGGAATGAAGGCATCGCCGCCTTCCAGCGAGAAACGCTTGGCGCCGGGGAACTTGGCACCGAGGTAGCGCTCGAGACCTTCAGCGGCAGTCAGGCCGCGCAGCAGGTTCTTGCGCGTTTCCGCGTCCATCTGCGGCACGCCGCGCGACTGCTCGATGTATTCGCGCAACCAGATGCGTTCGTTCTGGTTGGTAATGTGGGCGCCTTCAAAACCAACCTTGTTGATGTAGCAGTCGGTGAGGTGCTGGTGAATGTCTTTCAGCGTCCGCTCGGTGGGGCCGTACAGCGTCGAGCGGAAGGTGGTGTTGAAATCTTTCTCGGTGAGGCCGTGATATTCCAGCGTCAGATCCGAGAGGTGTTCCTGCTGCCAGAGGCCGAGTGGATCAAGCTTGGCATGCTGGTGGCCACGGGCGCGGCAGGCGTTGACGTAACGCAGCACACCGACCTGCTTGGCCTCGAATTCGTCGTCGCGGGCGCCATGCACGACCAGGGCAGCCGGACGCTTGGCCGCTTCGCGGAAATATTCGCGCACCGGTTCGTGCGGCGAATCGGCAGCCCCCTGGCGCAGTTCGCGGAACAGCTGTGCCCAGTTCTCAGGTACCGAGGCCGGGTCGGCGAGGAATTGTTCGTAGAGTTCTTCGATGTAGGCAGCGGAGCCGCCATTGAGATAGCTCGTCGAGAAGAGCTGTTCGATGCCCATGTCTCACCTTTTGTGAGTCGTCCGGCAGGTTGCCGGTGCTGTGGTCACTGGTCATGGCCGCCGTGCGCTTTTCCGCAACAACCGCCCTGCCCCCCGTCCGTTCCGCGCCATTTTGGCGTGGAGTCCGGTGGAAGCCGCCCTCTGTGCCGGCTTCCGTTTTTGCCTCCGCTGCCGCCCGGCGCCAGTCGGCGCCGACAAAAGCAGAACGGCAAAAAGCCGTGTGACCGGCCTTTGCCAGTCACACGGCTGTCATCTTAGCGCGTCTGCGCCGTTCCGTGCTTGGTGCGTAAGGGCTCCGCACACGGCAGGATTTCACACGCCGCGCTGGAGCAGCAGGCTGCGGATCTTGCCAATCGCCCGGGTCGGATTAAGGCCCTTGGGACAGACATTGACGCAGTTCATGATGCCGCGGCAGCGGAACACGCTGTAGGCGTCGTCCAGATCGGCCAGGCGCTCGGCCTGCGCGTCATCGCGGGTGTCGGCGAGGAAGCGGTAGGCCTGCAGCAGGCCGGCCGGCCCGACGAACTTGTCCGGGTTCCACCAGAACGACGGGCAGGAGGTCGAGCAGCAGGCGCACAGGATGCACTCCCACAGACCTTCCAGCTTCTCGCGATCTTCCGGCGATTGCAGGCGCTCTTTGGCCGGCGTTTCACCGCTGTTGATCAGGAACGGCTTGATGCGCTTGTACTGGTTGAAAAACGCGGCCATGTCGACGACGAGGTCGCGGATCACCGGCAGGCCCGGCAGCGGACGGATGACCACCGGCTGTTTCAGCGATTTGACCGATGTGGTGCAGGCCAAGCCGTTCTTGCCGTTGATGTTCATGCCGTCCGAGCCGCACACGCCTTCGCGGCAGGAGCGGCGGAAGGTCAGCGTCGGATCTTTCTCTTTCAGCAGCACAAGCGCTTCGAGCAGCATCATGTCCCGGCCTTCCGGCACATCAAGCTCGAATTCCTGCATCGACGGTTCGTTGTCGGTTTCCGGGTTGTACCGGTAAATCTGGAAACGCATGTTGTTCGGCTCCGCCTCTTAGTAGGTGCGTGCTTTCGGCTGGAAAGCGTCGACGGTTTTCGGCTGGAAGTTCACTCCGCGCTTGCCCATGGCCTCGGTAGTCGGGTCATAGATGGAGTGGCACAGCCAGTTTTCGTCGTCACGGTTCTCGAAGTCTTCACGGGCGTGCGCGCCGCGCGACTCGGTGCGGAAATTCGCCGCCATGGCCGTGGCGTACGCGGTTTCCATCAGGTTGTCGAGTTCCATGCATTCCATGCGCGCGGTGTTGTAGGCCTTGCTCTTGTCGGCCAGATGCGCCGACTTGAGACGCTCACGCAGAGCTTTCAGCTCGGTAAAGCCCTTGGCCATCGCCTCGCCGGTGCGGAACACACCGAAGTAGTTCTGCATGCAGGTCTGCATGTCGCGGCGGAGTTTGGCCGGATCTTCGCCGCCCTTGCTTTGATCCCAGCGGTTGTAGCGATCCAGCGTGCGCTGCATGTCACTGTCACTGCAGCTGTTGAGCGCCAGTTCGTTGTTCTTGAACGACTCTTCCAGATGCAGGCCGGCAGCACGACCGAAGACCACCAGATCCAGCAGCGAATTGCCGCCCAGACGGTTGGCGCCGTGCACCGACACGCAGGCGATTTCGCCGACCGCGTACAGGCCCTCGACGATCTGGTCCTGACCGTTTTTCTGGATGATGGCCTGACCGTGCACATTGGTCGGAATGCCGCCCATCATGTAGTGGCAGGTCGGCACCACCGGGATCGGCGCCTTGACCGGATCAACGTGGGCAAAGGTTTTCGCCAGCTCGCAGATACCCGGCAGGCGTTCGTTGAGGGTTTTCTCGCCGAGGTGATCCAGCTTCAGGTACACGTAGTCGCTGCCGTCCGGCAGCTTCATGCCGCGACCGGCGATGATCTCCTTGATCATCGAGCGGGCAACGACGTCGCGCGAGGCCAGATCTTTGGCGTTCGGCGCATAGCGTTCCATGAACCGCTCGCCGTCCTTGTTGACCAGATAACCGCCTTCGCCGCGGCAGCCTTCGGTGACCAGCACGCCGGCGCCGGCAATACCGGTCGGGTGGAATTGCCAGAACTCCATGTCCTGCACCTGCAGGCCGGCGCGCAGCGCCATGCCGACACCGTCGCCGGTGTTGATGAAGGCGTTGGTGGTCGAGGCGTAAATGCGGCCGGCGCCGCCGGTGGCAAATACCACGGCACGCGAACGGAACACGGCGATTTCACCGGTTTCGATGCACATGGCGGTGACGCCGCAGCACTGGCCCTTGTCATTCATGACCAGATCGAGCGCATACCACTCGTTGTAGAAATTGGTATTGGCCTTGACGTTCTGCTGATACAGCGTGTGCAGCAGGGCGTGGCCGGTACGGTCGGCCGCGGCGGCAGTACGTGCAGCCTGCTCGCCGCCGAAATTCTTCGACTGGCCACCGAACGGGCGCTGGTAAATGCGGCCGTCCTTGTTGCGCGAGAACGGCAGGCCCATGTGTTCGAGTTCGTAGATGGCCTGCGGACCGACCTGACACATGTATTCGATCGCGTCCTGGTCACCGATGTAGTCGGAGCCCTTGACCGTGTCGTACATGTGCCAGCGCCAGTCGTCCTCATGGGTGTTGCCGAGCGCGACGGTGATGCCGCCCTGCGCCGCCACGGTGTGCGAACGGGTCGGGAACACTTTCGAGATCAGGGCGGTTTTCAGGCCGGCCTGGGCCATTTGCAGCGAGGCGCGCATGCCGGCGCCGCCGGCGCCGACGATCACGGCATCAAAGGTATGAACCGGAAGCGCCATCTCACACACCCCACACAATCACAAGGCCCCAGAGCAACAGGCTGAGGCAGACAACAATCAGACCGCTCTGCAAAACCAGACGCAGACCGGCCGGTTTCACGTAGTCGGTAAATACCGTCCAGATACCGATCCAGGCGTGCGCGACCACGGCCAGCAGCGCCAGCAGCGTCGCGACTTTCATCACCGGCTGGCTGATGAACGCCACCCAGGTGGCCTGATCGGCGCCGGGATGACCGGCGAAGTACACCGCCAGAATCAGCGCATAGACCACCAGTACGACGGCCGACAGGCGCTGGATGAGCCAGTCATGCAGGCCGCTGCGGCCCAGGGAAGTTGCCGGCCTTACCATACCCATACCCCCAGCAGCAGCACGGCGATGGCGCCGACGATCAGGACAGTGACGGCCGCCTGACGGCCGCCGGCTTTGGTTTCGCCGTGACCCAGATCCATGATCAGGTGACGGACACCGGCAATGACGTGATAAGCCACGGCGCTGAGCAGTACCCACAGGCCCAGACGGGCGAAGGTACCGGACAGGCAGTCCTGCAGTGCTGCGTAGGATTCGGGCGAAGCAAGCGATTGCTGAAGGAGGTAGAGCAGTACAGGGAGGCCGAGAAACAACACGATGCCGGACATGCGATGCAGTATCGATACCAGCGCCGTGATCGGCATTTCCGCAACGTTGAGTTGCAGAAAGACAGGACGTTGCTTGTTCACGGTTGTCGGTCTTCTGAGTGAGGCCCGGGGTGCCGGGCAAGGGTCGGAGTGCGGTGAAAAATTCCCCTCGTCCACCGCGCCGGAGGCGGATTATAGACAGGCAACCCCTTGATGACAAATGAACTCCGAAACCTGATCGCGATCAAATTCTGCTGCGTAAACAACCACTTGTGAGGGCTGATCCGATGCGTACATTTGCCCTTTGACGCGCTGCGTCGATCGCCTATAGTTACGCCCGTCCCACGCAGCCCACGAGCGGCAAAACCACAATCGCCGCCCTCACTCTCCCCAAGGAGCCCGCCATGGCAGACAAGGTCGCCACGCTTCATCTTCCCGATCGCGCCGACCCGGTTTCGCTGCCGATGTACTCGCCCACGCAGGGCAATGACGTCATCGACATCCGCGATCTCGGCAAATACAAAGCCTTCACGTATGACCCGGGTTTCATGTCGACGGGCAGCTGTGAATCGAAGATCACGTACATCGATGGCGATGCGGGCGTGCTGCAATATCGCGGCTATCCGATCGAACAACTGGCGGAAAAATCCGACTTTCTGGAAACCGCTTACCTGCTGGTGAAAGGCGAACTGCCGAACACCGCGCAACTCTCTGACTGGAAACATCGCATCACGCACCACACCATGGTGCATGACCAGATGAACCGCTTCTATCAGGGCTTCCGTCGCGACGCGCATCCGATGGCGATCATGATCGGTGTGGTCGGCGCGCTGTCGGCGTTTTATCACGACTCGCTCGACATCAATGATCCGATGCACCGCGAGATCAGCGCCATCCGCCTGATCGCCAAGGTGCCGACGCTGGCCGCGATGTCCTACAAGTACAGCATCGGCCAGCCGTTCATGTATCCGCGCAACGAATACTCCTATGCAGAAAATTTCCTGCACATGATGTTCGCCGTGCCCTGCGCCGAATACAAACCGGACCCGATCCTGGTGCGCGCCATTGATCGCATCCTGATCCTGCACGCCGATCACGAACAAAACGCTTCCACATCAACCGTGCGTCTGGCCGGCTCCTCGGGCGCCAATCCGTTTGCCTGCATCGCGGCCGGCATCGCCTCGCTGTGGGGCCCCGCACACGGCGGCGCCAACGAAGCCTGCCTGAACATGCTGATGGAAATCGGCGATGTGAAACGCATCCCCGAGTACATCAAGCGTGCAAAAGACAAGAACGACAGCTTCCGCCTGATGGGCTTCGGCCATCGCGTGTACAAGAACTTCGATCCGCGCGCGAAGATCATGCGCCAGACCGCTCACGAAGTGCTGCATCACCTCGGTGCCGACAACGATCCGCTGCTGGCTACCGCCATGGAGCTGGAGCGCATCGCGCTGCAGGACGAGTATTTCGTCGACAAGAAACTGTATCCGAACGTCGACTTCTACTCGGGCATCATCATGAAGGCGATGGGCATTCCGATGAACATGTTCACGGTGATGTTCGCCCTCGCCCGCACCACCGGCTGGGTCGCCCAGTGGATGGAAATGATCGGCGAGCCGAACCAGAAGATCGGTCGTCCGCGCCAGCTGTACACCGGCCACACGCAACGCGATTACATCGCCGTCGACAAGCGCTGAATCCGGCGCCGGCTGCATCCGGCAATCGCTCGCGAAAGCGGCATGAAAAACGGGAGCCACGGCTCCCGTTTTTCATGCGTCATCGTATAGCACTGACGACAGCAGGCAACGCACTGATTTTTCGTTATGCTTGCCGCCATCGCGCGCGCCATCCGGCGCGCTTTCCAGACAGGGTCCGTCCATCATGAAACCGGGCATTCTCGTTACCGGCGGCGCCGGCTACATCGGCAGCCATACCGTCCGTCAGCTGGGTGAACGCGGCGAACGCATCGTCGTGCTCGACAATCTCAGCACCGGCCGCAAGGAGGCCGTGTTGTACGGCGAACTGATCGTCGGCGATACCGGCGATCAGGAACTGGTCGGCCGCATCCTGCGTGAACACCAGATCGAAACCATTCTGCACTTTGCTGCCAATACCGTGGTGCCCGAGTCGGTGAAAGAGCCGCTCAAGTATTACCGCAACAACACCGCCAATGTGCTCAACCTGCTGGAATGTGCCCGCGACGCCGGCGTGAAGCATTTCATTTTTTCGTCCACTGCTGCCGTGTATGGCACGCCGGACACTCTGCAGGTCACCGAAGAATCGCCGACGCGTCCCGAGTCGCCCTACGGCCTGTCCAAGCTGATGAGTGAATGGATGCTGCGCGACTATTGCGCCACTGGCGCCATGCGCCATGTCACGCTGCGTTACTTCAACGTGGCCGGCGCTGATCCCCAGGCACGCATCGGCCAGGCAACCCCGAATGCGACGCACCTTATCAAGGTCGCTGTCGAGGCACTGACCGGCAAACGCGCCGGCATCAGCGTGTTCGGCACCGATTATCCGACCAGGGACGGCACCGGCGTGCGCGACTACATCCACATCGAGGATCTGGCCGCCGCCCATCTTTCAGCACTGGATTATCTGCGCGCGGGTGGCAGCTCCCAGACGCTCAACTGCGGTTACGGCGAGGGTTACAGTGTCAATGAAGTGCTGAAAACGGCCGAGAAAGTGGCCGGTAGAGCGCTCAGCATCAGCTATGCCCCGCGCCGCGACGGTGACGTTGGTGCCATCACCGCCAATTCTGACAAGCTGCGCAAACTGCTGAACTGGACACCGAAATACAACAATCTGGACCTCATCGTTGAACACGCGCTGCGCTGGGAAGAAAAGCTGCGCTAAGTTCCTGGCTCAGCTTTTTTCCGCGAGTCTTCCAAACAGATTTGCCATAAGAAAATCAGGCTCGCCGCAAAGCAATATCTCGACAAAAAAACAACAGGGCCGATCAGGCCCTGTTGTTTACATCTATCCGGCATCCGGAATGGTTTCAGTTTCCCGTGCGTGGCGCATTGCCTTGTTCGTTGTCGTCATCAAAATTGAAACTGATGGCGACCACCTTGCGCATGAAATCACGCTCCCTGTCGAAACGTCTGCGCATTGCCGCCAACTCCTGCTCCAAAGCAGCAACACGGGCTTCAAGTGAACCGCTGGCGGCAATGCCATGTTCACCACTGCCATTGACCAGCGCCGCCAGCGGCGAGGCATTGGATGACGCACCATTGGCTGAACGCACTGGCTGGCTGTTTGTGTCCGGCACCATCATTTCCGATTTCAATTCGCCGGCAACGGTGTGCACGATTTCAGCGTCGATGACGTGCTTTTCTTCCAGGAAACCGAACAGCATCAAGCGATCGCAGAGCGTGTTGATGCGACGGGGAACACCGGCGGTGTAGGAAAAAATCGTGTCGAACGCTTCCTTGCTGAACTGCGGGTCATCTTTCCAATCGACTTTTTTCAGCCGGTGCTCGATATAGCCCTGGGTCTCGTCACGATCCAGATGCGCCAAATGATAAGACGCGGTAATACGCTGACGGACTTGTTCCAGATTGGGATGGCGCAGATTGTCACGAAACTCACTCTGGCCAAGCAGGAAGATCTGCAGCAGGGTTTTGCCGCGATTGTGCATGTTTGACAACATGCGCAGTTCTTCCAGCGATTCAAACGGCAGGTTTTGCGCTTCATCCACCACCAGCATGCAGCGCTTGCCTTCACGGCCGCGCGCCATCAGGAAGTTTTCGATATTTTTCAGCAGACTGGTTTTGTCGGCAGCCTGATGCGCCAGTCCGAATGTCGCGGCCACCATGCGCAGGATGTTGGTGGAATCCAGCTGCGTGTTCATCAGCTGGCCGGCGATCAGATCGTCTTTTTTGTCCAGCGTATTGAACAGCGTGCGCACCAGCGTGCTTTTGCCGGTGCCAACATCGCCGGTGACGACGATGAAGCCTTCGCTCTGCGAAACGCCATAGCGCAGGTAGGCCAGCGCGCGCTTGTGCGTCGAACTGCCAAAGAAAAAGTACGGGTCCGGCGCAAGCTGGAACGGTTTGCCACTGAGTTTGTAGTAGGACTCGTACATCGGCTGACTCTCCTCGCTTCCTTGCGGAATGTGCGCGTTTAACGACCGCCTTTGCGGAACAGGACCACCTGCACGGTCTGCATCAGGATGGTGAAATCCAGAAACAGGCTGTAATTCTTGATGTAGTACAGGTCGTATTGCAGCTTCAGGCGGGTGTCCTCTTCGGAATCCCCGTAAGGATAATTCACTTGCGCCCAGCCAGTGATGCCTGGTTTGACGCGGTGGCGCATGTCGTAGAACGGGATCTTGTGTACCAGATCCTGTACGAACTCGGGCCGCTCGGGTCGCGGGCCGACAAAGCTCATGTCGCCCTTCAACACATTCCACAGTTGCGGCAGCTCATCCAGACGGGTCTTGCGAATGAAAGCACCGAAACGGGTGATGCGCGGGTCATTGCGCGTCGCCCACTGGGCGCCGTTCTTCTCGGCATCGACGATCATGCTGCGGAATTTGTAGAGCACGAAATCCTCACCGCCCTGACCGGTACGCACCTGTTTGAAGATGGCCGGATGGCGAAACCCGTCCTGCGCCCGCACCATGAAGGCGATACCGAGCATCACCGGCCAGGCCAGCAACAGGCCGACGGTGGAGACGGCGATATCGAACAGCCGCTTGCCGAGCACGCGCGGCAGGCTGTTGTCGAAACCGTCAAGGAAGATCACGCGCGCGGTCGGCACCGCCTCGAGGCAGATGCGGCCGGTGCGCTGCTCAAGAAAATCCGCCAGATCGGTCACCTGAATGCCGTGCAGCTTGCAGTAAATGATGTCTTCGACCGGGAAATTCTTGCGCTGCTCGTCGATGGCCACCACCAGCTCGTCGACACCGTAATCGCGACAAACTTCGAAAATCGGCTTCTCGACGCGGATCACCTTGCCCGCTTCCACCTCATCGCGATCGCCTTTCAGATGCAGGAAGCCAATCAGCGAAATGCCCTGCCAGTCGGATTTGCGACGCAGGCGGTCCAGCGGCACCGCCGTGCGACCGGTACCGACCACCATCACGCGACGCGCCAGCATCGGCACATGGCTGAGCACCGAGAACAGCACGCGGATGATCGCCAGCAGGACAAAACTCACCGCCAGCGTCAGGCCGAACGCGCCGCGACCGACGTACAGATCCGGCACCACGTAGAACAGCACCGTCAGCGCCGGCAGCGCCAGCACGTGGGCGACAAACAGGCGCAACAGCACATGACTGAGGCCGCCGCGCAAATGCCGCTGGTACAGTCCGGTGGCGACCAGAATCATCATCAGCACCATGGCAATGACGGCGGCGCTGGTGTTGAACAGCGGGTTGGCGAGATTTTCGGCGGCCATTTCCTGCGAACCGAAACGCAGGTGAGCGCCCAGATGCAGCGCGACAAACAGAGCGATCAGCTCGGCAAAACCGAGCACGAACAGCGATCGCGGGATGTAGTGCTTGAAGATACGAACCATACTTCCTTCATCCTGAAACCCGCGACGGGAACATCGCGGGCAAATCCGGTAGCCTCTGCCGGGCACGGGCGAGCGGGTCGTAATGCAGTCGGGCATTATACGGACACCTGCCACGAGTGCACACCGCCGCCATGCCAATCGGATACCTGCTCCTGTTCCTCCTGTTTTCGGCCAGCACCACCGTGAACGCCAACGAAAAAACCAGCGACTGCATCACAGTTCTCTATCTGGTTCGTCACGCCGAGAAAGCCACCGGCGACGACCCGGAACTGACCGCGGCCGGGCACGAGCGCGCCAACGCCCTGCAACAGCGACTGCAGGACACACCGCTCGCTGCTGTTTACACGACCGCGTTCCGGCGCACGCGCCAGACCGTGGCCGGCGTCGCCGAGAGCCATGGCCTGCGTCTGCAGGACTACGACGCGCGCGCCTCGGCCGACGCCACACGCACCCTGCTGACACAGCATCGCTGCCAGCACATCCTGATCGCCGGACATTCAAACACCCTGCCCGCCCTGCTCGCCGGCGCCGGCATCAATGGCGTCGCCGAGCTGGATGAGACGCAATACGGCGACTTGTTCATCGTCCGCGTCGCTGCTGACGGCGCAAACCTGGACACGCAACACTTCGGGCGCTGAGCCGCAAGCCGGTCACCGGCGGGAGCTCCGAGCATGGCGACCGGATTGTCCCCGTATAATCGCCGTCCCGCAGTGGAGACCCGACATGCAAAAAAATCCCCGCCCCTGCTATTACGGCGAATATCTCGGCCTCGACAAACTGCTGGCCGCCCAGCAACCGGTCAGCCCGCAGTTCGGTCCGGAAGCGCACGACGAGCTGTTGTTCATCGTGGTCCATCAGGCCTATGAGCTGTGGTTCAAGCAGATCCTGCACGAACTGCGTGACGTCCAGACGACCATGGCCCAGGACTTCGTCAACGAACGCGAACTGGGCACCGCCATCGCCCGGCTGGAGCGCATCCACCGCATCCAGGAAGTACTGGTCCAGCAGCTCAGCATTCTGGAAACCATGACACCGCTGGATTTTCTCGATTTCCGCGATTTCCTTATCCCGGCCTCCGGCTTCCAGAGCATCCAGTTCAAGGAGATCGAGATCCGTCTCGGTCTGCGCGCCAATGATCGCATCAACTTTGATCAGAAAAGTTTCTACAGCCGGCTGAATGAAACCGACCGCAACTACCTCATCGGTCTGGAAACCGAAGCCAGCCTGCACGATCACATCGACGCCTGGCTGGCGCGCATTCCGTTCATTACCACGCCGGATTTTGATTTCTGGAGCGCCTATCGCCAGGCGGTTGACGCCATGCTCGCCCAGGATGCCGACACCGTGCGCGGTCTGGCCGAACTGGCGCCGCAGGAGCGCGATTTCCAGTTGCGCGAACTGGAGCGCACCAAGCTCAGCTTCGATTGCCTGCTCGACAGTTCGCGTTTCACCGAATTGCGCGGGCAGGGACGCTTCCGTTTCAGCCAGCGCGCACTGCTCGCCGCCGTGTTCATCAACCTGTACCGCGATGAACCAATCCTGCATCTGCCGTTCCGCCTGCTCACCGCGCTGGTGCAACTCGACGAGCTGTTCACGCTCTGGCGCTACCGTCACGTGGTGATGGTGCAGCGGATGATCGGTACCAAGATCGGCACCGGCGGTTCGGCCGGCAGCGACTACCTGCGCCAGACCACTGAACAGAACCGCTTCTTCCGCGATTTGTTCAACCTGTCGACCTTCCTGCTGCCGCGTTCAGCCTTGCCGCAATTGCCGGAAGCACTGAAAGCCGCGCTGGATTTCAACAGCGTCCGGCGCTGACAGCCATGATCACGCCCGCGCGTCAGGCCGCCAGAGCAATGCTGGCGCGCGGGCTGTGGCAGGTTTTCTGGCGCAAACAGCGCAATGGACTGGTCGGCTTCCGCCGCCGGCTGAACGACGCAAAAATCCGCTTTGCTTTTTTCCTGTTATGTCTGCTTGCCATTCTGGTGCCGGTCGCACATGCCGGAACGGATCTGCGCGAACAAGCGCTCTGGCAGGATTTTGTCACGCTCGCTGCCGACGACATGCAGGGACGACTGACCGGCAGCACGGGCGCAGAGCGTGCACGCGCTTTCATCCTGCGCCGTTTTGCCGAAGCCGGCCTTGCTGAGCCGGCGAATGGACATCTGCAAACCTTTCACTACGGTCACTCGCAGCAGCACACCGGCGTCAATGTGATCGCCTGGCGCCAGGGCTGCGTGACCGCGGATCGCTACGTGATCATCAGCGCCCATTACGATCACCTCGGCGTCGTCGGCGGACGGATTCACAACGGTGCCGATGACAATGCATCCGGTGTCGCCGGTCTGCTGGAACTGGCGCGACGCAGCGGCGAACACTGTCCGTCGCGGTCGCTGATTTTTCTCGCCACCGACGCCGAAGAACCCGGCCTGCATGGCGCCAGGGCATTTCTCGACGCGCTGCCTTTCGCCCGTGAACAAATCGCGTTCACGCTCAACATGGACATGATCGCCCGTGGCGGCAAACAGCGAAAACTGGTGCTCGCTGGCGCGAAACGTTTTCCCGGTCTGCTCGCCCATCTGCAGCAACGATCACCGGCGCTCAAACTGGTGGCCGGACACGAGCGCGCCTCACGGCGTGACAATCTCGCCGGCATGGCCGGCGTTGACTGGCCCAATGCCAGCGATCACGCGGTGTTCCGCCGCGCCGGCATTCCCTGGCTGTATTTTGGCGTCGACACGCATCGCGACTATCACACGCCGGAAGATGACAGTGATCGTGTCGATCCCGCGTTTCTTGCGGCTGCTGTCGAGAGCATTTGGCAAAGTCTGATCTGGTTGCAGGACCAGCCAGATGAATTTTCCGGTCAGCAGGGAAACTGACGGCCGGATCGACAGTCCACGATCGTCCGCCTGCGGCGTCGTCGCGGATTCATAACAAGGAGTCTTCATGTCATTTCCCGTACTGCCGATGAACAGCGCACCGTCGCTTGCGCGAGCGCTGCCCGCTGCGCTGCTGCTCGGCCTGAGCCTGTTGACCACCGGTTGTGTGCAGTTTCATGTCACGGAAAAGCAGTGGCTGAGCAAGCGCGATGTGGACATTGCGCCGGACTGGCTGACGCAGGCTCGCGCGCAGGCCGATGGCGAGCTGGAAACGTTTACCGCGCCCAGCAGTGATGGCACAACGCTGAATCTGGTGCTGCTCAGAAAACCGGAAGCGCGGGCACTGGTGGTGTATTTCGCCGGTGCCGGCACGGTCTTGCCGCGCAGCATGGAGCGCTTGCTCGACACGTATCGCGATCAACCGGTCAACGTCCTGTTCCACGATTATCGCGGCTACGGACTGAGCAGCGGCGAGCCGAGTCTGCAGGGTTTGCGTGACGATGCCCATACCGTACTGGAACAGGCAAAGCGCCTCAGCCAGCGTGACCGGCGGACAGAAAATGCTCAGCCGCTGCCGATCATCTACCACGGTTTTTCTCTCGGCTCCGTGGTCGCTGCAGAACTGGCCAAAACCGAGACACCGCAGGGGCTGATTCTGGAAGGCAGCGCCACCAATGTCGCGGAATGGGCCGACAACAGTGTGCCGTGGTGGGCCTGGCCCTTCGTGCGCATCAGCATCGATCCACCACTGCTGGCCTACGACAATGTCGCCGCCACGCAATCGCTGCGTTCACCTTTGCTGCTGATCACCGGTGATGACGATGCGGTCACGCCAGTGAGTTTCGCGCGCAAGATCCGCGATGCGCACCAGTTTCCCGGTTGTGTCGAGTTGCAGGTGATCGCCAAAGTTGGCCACGGCGGCGCACTGCGCCAGCCTGAAGGGCGCACAGCGCTGCGCAACTTTGTCGAGCGCATCGACAAGGCGCAGCACTGCTGATCAGGAACGTGCGTCGTCCGGAAAATTCGCCGCCACAATTCTGGAGAACGGTATTTCCGGACCAGAAGTCACAACGCTGATCCGCAACATGGCGCGGATCAGCGTCCGGTACCGCTCAGTGATGCACTGCGCGCGGCAGCGTTTTCGCCTGCGTGATCCAGGCTTCAACTTCCGCCAGCGTCGGTGCTCGGCCGGCCAGTTTTTTCTCGGCGTTCACGGCGGCCATTTTTTCCTGCAGGTTGGCCGCCTTGCGCTGTGCCAGTTCCGGCACCGAATCCACGCCAGCCGCTTCGAGCAGTTCGGCAAACTGCGATTTCACGCCACTCAGGCGAAACAGATCGGCGTGATTGACCCAGCGCAGGATCAGCTTGTCGCTGATGTCGCAGCTCTCGGCCAGCGCCTTGCGTCCGGCGGCCGTGCCGCCCTTGTCGAGCAGCGCCTCGACAGTTTTCACGCCCTGCGCCGCCAGCTTCGCCGCATAGGCCTCGCCCACACCTTCGATATCGCGAATATCGGTCATCGTCTGCTGCTCCATGTGAAGGGAATGCGCAAGGCTCCGGAGAGCCTTGCGTGCCAACCCTAGCAAACTCTTCTGACCGCTGCTGCGTCAGAGCCAGTCAGTGCCGGCGACCAGCAGGTCCAGCAGGTGGCTGAGACCGGCGGCGTCGAGCTGATCGAAGCGGGCATGCAGCGGGCTGTCGATATCGAACACACCCCACAAGCGACCGGCGACCAGCACCGGCAGGACGATCTCGCTGTTCGAGGCCGAATCGCAGGCGATATGACCGGGGAACGCATGCACATCTTCGACCACCTGGATTTGCCGGCTGCGGGCGCAGGCGCCGCACACGCCCTTGTCGAAGGGGATGCGCACGCAGGCGACTTTGCCCTGGAACGGGCCGAGGACCAGTTCCTCGCGGCCATCGGGCTGGCGACGATTGATATAGAAGCCGGCCCAGTTCAGGCCCGGTATTTGCGTATAGACCAGCGCACTGAACTGGCTGAGGTTGGCAAGCAGGTCGCGCTCACCGGCGATGAGACTCTGCAACTGTTCAGCAAGCGTTTGATATGCGTTGGTTTTCTTGTCAGGCGTAGACATGTCGAGAGCGCTCAGGGCATCGGCGTGCATGACGGAAAGTGGCTCCAGAGACCATACGGGTGGCGAATTTAACCACATTCGCGGCTTTGCCCTGCCCCGGTGTATTGCATCACCAACACAGTTAATTACAAATCGGAAACGGGATGGCGCATTTGGCTTGCCAGACTCAGCCATCCCCACAAGCCCCTGCACGGCGAGGACACGCACATGAACCGCTTCCGCTACCTGCTTCTGGCCACCCTGATCAGCAGCAGCCTGATCTCTGGCTGCGCCAACGATGCGCAATCCGGCGACAAGAGCGCCAAAGCCGAACAGGGCGAGGAACAAAAAGACAAGAAAGACGATGTCGCCGTGCCGGTGGAAGTTGCCGCCGTGCGCACCGGTGACATCGCCGCGACGCTGACCAGCACCACCACGCTGGAAGCCGAAGAACAGGCCAGCGTCGTGGCAAAAGTGTCGGGCATCGTTACCGCGCTGCATGTTGAAGAAGGCCAGATGGTCAAGGCCGGCGACCCGCTGCTGCAACTCGACACCGACAAACTCAAGCTGGAACTGGCGCGTGCCGAAAGCAATCTCGGCAAACTGAAGCAGGAACTCGACCGCACGCTGATGCTGCGCGACCGCCAGCTGATCGCCGCCGATGCAGCCGACAAGGCACGCTTTGAATACGAGGCGCAGAAAGCCGGCTACGATCTGGCCAAACTCGATCTGCATTACGCCACCGTACGGGCGCCGATCAGCGGCGTGATCTCCAGGCGCAACGTCAAGGTTGGCAACATGGTCCAGCTCAACCAGATGATCTTCGAGATCACTGATTTCGACCCGCTGCTGGCCGTGATCCACGTGCCGGAAAAAGAACTGCCGAAGCTGCAACTGAAACAGCCGGCGCTGATCGCCGTTGACGCCTTCCGCGACGCTCCGCACACCGCGCACATCCTGCGCATTTCGCCGGTGGTTGATGCCGCAACCGGCACGGTGAAAGTCACGCTGGCGCTCAAGGACGACAGCGGTCGCGTCAAGCCCGGCATGTTCGGCCGCGTCGCCGTCACCTATGCGCAGCACGCGGATACCTTGCTGGTGAACAAGGAGGCCGTGCTGTCTGAAGATGGCGAGCAGGCGGTGTTTGTCGTGCGCGACGGCAAAGCACATCGCACGCCGGTCAGCACCGGCTTCCAGAACGAAGGCCAGGTGGAAATTCTCAGCGGCGTGAGCGCCGGCGATCAAATCGTCATCACCGGCCAGAACAGCCTCAAGCACGAAGCCAAAGTCAATGTGCTGAACGCCGCCGCGGCGCCGGCCCCTACCAAAGCAGAAACACTGGCCACCGCCCACTGAACGCCGGCGCCGACAAGGAATAAGCATGAACCTGATTGATCTGTCCATGCGCCGGCCGGTCACGGTGTCGATGGCGACCGTGGCCCTCATCGTATTCGGACTGGTGTTGTTCGGCCGGCTTGGCCTGACTCTCCTCCCTGATCTGTCCTATCCGACACTGACCGTGCGCACCAGCTATCCCGGTGCCGCACCGTCGGAAGTCGAACACCTGATCTCGAAACCGATTGAAGAAGCGGTGGGCGTGATCAAGAACGTGCGCAGCGTGAAATCCGTGTCGCGCGCCGGCCAGAGCGACGTGTTGCTGGAATTCAACTGGGGCACCGACATGGGCCTCGCCGGCATCGACGTGCGCGAAAAACTCGACATCGTGCAACTGCCGCTGGATGTGGAACGGCCCAGCCTGCTGCGCTTCAACCCTTCACTGGACCCGATCCTGCGTCTGTCGCTGTCGCGCGAAGCTGACAAGAATGACGACGTCGAAAAACGCCTGACCCTGCTGCGTCGTCTGGCCGACGAGCAAATCAAGAAGCAGCTGGAAAGCATTGAAGGCGTCGCGGCGGTCAAGGTATCCGGCGGCTTTGAAGACGAAGTCCAGATCAATATCGATCAGGAAAAACTCTCGCAGCTGAAACTCACCGCCGAGCAGGTGGCGGCGCATCTGAAGGCCGAGAACATCAACCTCTCTGGCGGTCGTCTGGAAGAAGGTTCGCAGCAGTTCCTGGTCCGCACCATCAATCAGTACAGCAGTGTCGAGGAGATGGCCAACACCATCGTCGCGACCGTGGATCAGAAACCGGTTTACCTGCGCGACATCGCCGACGTGGCGCTGCGCTACAAGGAACGCGAAGCCGTCACCCGCATCAACAGCACGGAAGCGGTCGAGATCGCCATCTACAAGGAAGGCGATGCCAACACCGTCTCGGTGGCCAAACGCGTTCACGATCAGATCAAGCACCTGCAGGAAACGCTGGGCGAATCCGGCAAACTGGACATCATTTATGACCAGTCAATCTTCATCGAGAACGCGGTCAATGAAGTGGTCGATGAGGGCCTGCAGGGCGGTGTGCTGGCGATCATCGTGCTCTACCTGTTCCTGCGCAATATCTGGGCAACGCTGATCATTTCGCTGTCGATTCCGGTTGGCGTGATGATCGCCTTCAACCTGATGTACGCCGCCGACATCACCCTGAACATCATGTCGCTCGGAGGGCTGGCGCTGTCCATCGGCATGCTGATCGACAACGGCGTGGTGGTGCTGGAAAACATCGACCGGCATCGCAGTCTGGGCAAGGATCTGATGACCGCTGTGCGCGACGGTACCAGCGAAGTGGCAGGCGCGCTGACCTCCTCGACACTGGCATCGGCGGCAGTGTTCCTGCCGCTGGTGTTTGTCCAGGGCATCGCCGGCCAGCTGTTCCGTGATCAGGCACTGACGGTCTGTTTCTCGCTGTTTGTTTCGCTGATCATCGGCTTCACCCTGATGCCGATGCTGGCCGCTGCCGCCGGCCGCAAACCGGAGTTTGCCGAATCCGTACAGCCCGCTTCCGGCAAAAAACGTCGCATCAATATTGCCGCGCCGGTGCTGGGCTTGTTCCTGAAAGTGTTCGGCGCTATCGGCTGGGTGTTCGGCAAGTTGTTTGCACCGCTGGCCATCGGCTTCAACGCCGGCTACGCGGCACTGGCCCGCGCCTACGCATCGGTGCTGGATTTCTCGCTGCGTCGCCGCGCAACGGTGCTGTTCATCACGGTGGTGATGTTCGCACTGACCATGGTGCTGCTGCCGCGCTTGGGAGTGGAACTGATCCCGCAGCTCGCCCAGGGCGAGTTCGTGGTGCAGATGAAAACTGCGCCCGGCACACCGCTGGAACGCACTGATGCACTGTTGCTGAAAGCCAACACCATTGCCACGGCCATGCCGGAAGTCGAACGCAGTTTTGCGGTGGCCGGCACCGGCAACCGTCTCGACGCATCGCCGGACAAGGGCGGTGAAAATTTCGGCGAGTTGAATATCGTGCTGAAAAAGCCGGTGGACAGCAAAACCGAAGCGCGCGTGATGCTGGCCCTGCGGGATCAGTTGTCGCAACTGCCCGGCGTACAGGTGCAGGTGGATCGGCGCGCGCTGTTCAGTTTCAAGACACCGCTCGAAGTCGAGATCCTCGGTTACGACCTCGACGGCCTGAAATCCGTGTCCGAACAACTGACGCGCCGCATGCGCGCCGATGACCGCTACACCGACATTCGCTCCAGCATCGAGAGTGGCCACCCGGAACTGCAGATCCTGTTCGATCACGAACGCGCCTCACGCCTCGGCCTGAACGTGCCGGATATCGCCAGCCATGTGGTCAAAAAATTGCGCGGCGACATTGCCACCCGCTATGCCTTCCGTGATCGCAAGATCGATGTCGTGGTGCGACTGAAGGAAAGTGCCCGCGACAGTATCAATGAAGTGCAGCAGATGATTGTCCACTCCGACGGCCAGCGCAGCATTCCGCTGTCAGCGGTCGCGGAAGTTAAAATGGCCATTGGACCGGGCGAGATCAATCGCATCGGTCAGGAGCGCGTTGCCATCGTTTCGGCCAACCTGCGTCACGGCGATCTCGGCGAAGCGGCTGCGCAGTTGCAGACGCTGGTCAACGAACTGCCGCCGGCCAACGGCATCAGCGTGCGCGTTGCCGGCCAAAATGAGGAAATGCGCGTGTCCTTCCAGTCCATGCAACTGGCACTGGTATTGGCGCTGTTCCTCGTTTATCTGGTGATGGCCTCGCAGTTCGAATCGCTGCTGCATCCGTTCGTGATCATGTTCAGCGTACCGCTGGCGCTGATTGGCGCCGTGCTGGCGCTGACCGTCACCGGCAAAACCATCAGCGTGGTCGTGCTCATTGGTCTCATCATGCTGGCCGGTATTGTCGTCAACAACGCCATCGTGCTGATTGATCGCATCAACCAGATGCGTCAGGAAGGGCTGGACAAGATGGCCGCGATCCGCGACGCCGGCCACACCCGCTTGCGTCCGATCATGATGACCACCCTGACCACCGTGCTGGGCATGTTGCCGCTGGCGCTCGGTTTCGGCGAAGGCGCCGAGATCCGCGCACCGATGGCGATCACGGTGATCGGCGGCATCACGGTTTCGACGCTGCTGACGCTGGTTGTGATCCCGGTGATTTACAGCCTGATGGACCGTTCGGAGTAAACCGCCATGCGCCTGACCGAACTGTCCCTGCGCCGTCCCGTCACCACGCTGATGTTTTTTCTCTGCTTCATCGTTACCGGCGGCATCGCTACACGCCTGCTGCCGCTGGAGTATTTCCCCGAGGTCCAGTTCCCCGGCATTTTCATCAACGTGCCCTATCCCGGCTCCACCGCCGAAGAGGTCGAACGGCTGGTGACGCGGCCGGTCGAGGAAGTGCTGGCGACGCTGTCGGGCGTCAAGCGATTCAACTCGACCACCACGCCGGAAGGCGCGACGATTTTCATCAACTTTGGTTGGGATGCCAACGCCGTCGTCAAAGGCATTGAAGCGCGGGAAAAGCTTGACGCCATCCGCGACCAGTTGCCGAGCGATCTGCAACGCATGTTCGTTTTTACCGGCCGCACCACCGACATGCCGATGCTGCAGGTACGGATCTCCAGCGATACGGTGGATTTGTCCAAAGCCTACGATCTGCTGGATCGCAAACTGAAGCGCGCTGTCGAAGGTGTTGAAGGTGTGTCGCAAGTGCGGCTGGAAGGCGTCGATCCGCTGCAACTGGAGATTCAGCTTGATGCGGGGCGCGTCGCCGCCCACCACATCCGTCTCGATGCGCTGGCGGCGACACTCGCCAAGCACAATTTCAGTGTCAGTGCCGGACAGATCTTCGATGGCAATCGTCGTCTGCGTGTGAAGCCGGTCGGTGAATGGCAATCGCTGGATGAAGTGCGCGCCATTCCTCTCGATGCGCGCGGCCTGCGTCTGGGCGATATCGCCACCGTTGCTCTCGCCCATCCGCCCAAGGAAGTCGGCCGTCACATCGACATGAAAGATGCCATCGGCCTGTCAATCACCCGCGAGGCCGGCGCCAATCTGGTTGACACCACGACGCGCGTGCTGCAGCGGATCAACGAGATCGGCAACAGCCCGGACTTCAAGGGCATTGATCTGTTCTTCATGGACAATCAGGCCGAAGGCGTGGTCAACAGCCTGAATGACATCCTGATGGGCGGCCTGGTCGGTTTCGTGCTGTCGGTTCTGGTGCTTTATGCCTTCCTGCGCAACTGGATGGTGACCATCATCGTCTCGATGTCAGTGCCGTTTGCACTGCTGATGACGCTGGCGTTCATGTACTTCACCGGCCTGACACTGAACATCCTGTCCATGATGGGCCTGATGCTCGCCATCGGCATGCTGGTGGACAACGCGGTGGTTGTTACCGAAAGCGTGTTCCGTCATGAAGCCCTGCATCCGGAAGACCGCAAGGCAGCCGTGATCGCCGGCGTGCGTCATGTCGGGCTCGCCGTCACCACCGGCACCATCACCACGGTGATCGTTTTCCTGCCGAACATCATCGGCGAAAAAATCGACATCACGGTCTTCCTGAGTCATGTCGCCTACACCATTACCGTATCGCTGTTCGCTTCGCTGTTCATCGCGCTGACCATCATTCCGCTGCTGCTCTATCGCCTGCCGCTCGGCAAGTTTCACGAGTCCGCGCCCTGGCTGACCAAACTTGGCAATGGTTATGCACGCAGCCTGGCTTTTCTGATGCGGCATCCGGCCTGGTCGGCCGTGTTCGCACTGGGCCTTCTGGCGTCGGTAGTGCCGCCGTTCATGATGGTCAAAAAGGAAATGTTCGAGCAGAACGTGCGTGGCCGCATTCGCTTCAATTACGAACTCGATGGCCGCTATGCCGTCGATCGTGTCGAACAGGAAATCGAGAAAATCGAGACCTGGCTGCTGGCCAACCGCGAACGCCTGGATATTGAGTCGGTGTACAGCTTTTTCACCAGCGAGGAAGCCGGCACCACGCTGCTGCTGAAAGCCGAGCGCAGCACCGAACTGGAAGGCACCGAGATCCGCGACATCGTCCAGAAGGAAATGCCGGCCTTCCCGCTTGGCAAAGTCCACTTCAGTCGCGACAGCTTTGGAGAGGATGAAGATCTGCGCGTCACGCTCAGCGGTGATTCCACACAGCGTCTCACGGAGCTGTCACTGGAGCTGGCACGCATGATGCGCGGCGTCGAAGGGCTGCGTGATGTTCGTTCGGAAGCGCAGATCGGCGATTACGAAGTGCAGGTGCGCATCGACCGCGAGCGTGCACAAGCCATGGGACTGTCGCCGCAATCGGTGGCTCAGGCTATCGGTGTCGCGTTGCGCGGCCAGCCACTGCGCACCATGCGCACCACGCACGGTGAAACCCAGGTGCGGCTGCTGTTCGCAAAAGCCAACCGCGCCAATGTCGCGGATCTGGAAACGCTGCCTTTGTTCCGCCCGAACGGCGAACGCATTCCACTGTCCGCCGTTGCCGACATTCGCATGGAACGCGGCGCACAACAAATCCGCCGCGAGTTCCGCATGACCACTCTGGGCGTGACGGCGGTACCGGATGGCATCACGGCGGAAGTGGCGCGCGAACGACTGGAACCGCTGCTCAAGGAACTGCAGTTGCCGCCCGGCTACAAGGCCGGATTCGGCGGCGGTTTCAATCGCGAAAATGAAGCCGGCAAGGTGTTCATGATGAACATGCTGCTGGCGCTGATGATGGTGTACATCGTCATGGCGGCGATGTTCGAATCGCTGATCTTCCCGACCGCAGTGATTTTCTCCATCTTCTACTCGGTGGTCGGCGTGTTCTGGTTTTTCTGGATCACCGGCACCACGCTGTCGATGATGGCCAACATCGGCATCCTGGTGCTGATGGGCGTGGTGGTGAACAACGGCATCGTGCTTATTGATCACATCAACCAGCTACGCAAGGAAGGCCGCGATCGGCGCGACGCCATACTCACCGCCGGACGCGAACGATTGCGGCCGATCCTGATGACCACCGCCACGACCGTGCTGGGTTTGGTGCCACTGTGCATCAGTACGACGACCATCGGTGGCGACGACAACTCGCCTTCGTATTTCCCGATGGCGCGTGCCGTGGTCGGCGGCCTGACCTTTTCAACCGTGATCAGCCTGCTGGTGCTGCCGGTGATCTACATCGGTCTGGACAATCTGCGCGAATGGAACCGGCGTGTCTGGCAGGAAGCGCTGGCACGGGCACGCGGCACGTATCGCAAACCGGACACCACTACCGGCTGAGAGACCGAAACAGTCGGCATAAAAAAACGGGCAGCGCTGACTGCCCGTTTTTTTCATTTCTGTTCCAGCGGAGCCGGCTTGCCGACACCATAGCCCTGGGCGTAATCAACGCCGATGTCGCGCAGGCTGGCCAGTATCGATTCGTTTTCGACGAATTCGGCGATGGTCATCATGCCCATCACTTTGCCGACTTCGTTGATCGACCGGACCATTGCTGCATCAACGTGGCTGTCCGGCAGCTCACGGACAAACGCGCCGTCAATTTTCAGATAGTCAGCCGGCAGATTTTTCAGGTAGCCGAACGAGGACATGCCGGCACCGAAATCATCGAGCGCAAAATGGCAGCCGCGTTCGCGTATCCGGGCAATGAAATTGCGCGCGGCGGAAAAATTGGCGATTGCGGCCGTTTCAGTGACTTCGAAACACAGCCATTCTGCCGGCACGGCCGAACTGGCCAGCTGCTCCAGCACAAATTCGAGAAAGCCGCTCTGACCCAGACTGGTGCCCGACAAATTGACGCCGCAGGTCGGCGGGCGCCGGCCGGCTTCGCGTTCGCGGCGCAGCCAGGAAAAGGTGTGGCTGACCACCCAGCGATCCAGCATCAGGATCAGGTTGAAACGCTCGGCCGCCGGCAGGAACACGCCCGGCGGGACAACGTTGCCCTGCGCATCAATCAGACGCAGCAGTATCTCCTGATGGCCATGCGGACAGACCGCCTGCGCCGCCGCCGAGACCGGCACGATGGGCTGGGCATAGAGCACGAAACGGTCATCCTGCAGCGCCTGGACAATCTGCGACACCCACTGCATTTCTGATTGCCGCTGCGCCAGCAGCAGATCATCACTGCGGAATTCACGGATCTGGTTGCCGCCCTGCTCTTTCGCATGAAAACACGCGGCATCCACCTGCCCCAGGACATCAGCCCAAGTCTGGCCACGTTGCAGGCCCACCAGTCCGATGCTGACCGAAACGGTGAAACTTTTTTCGCCCCAGCGAAACAGGAATTCGCTGGCTTCGCGGCGCACGGTTTCGAGTTTCTGCATCGCCTCGTCGACATCGTTCTGCCAGAACAGAATGCCGAATTCATCGCCGCCCAGACGTGCCAGCACATCACGCGGCTCCAGATGGCTGCGGATCAGTTCGGTGATCTGGCGCAGCAGTTCGTCACCGGCAACATGACCGCAGGTGTCGTTGACCACCTTGAATTGATCGAGGTCGATTTGCGCGACGGTATGCGGCGCCGGATCGAGCTGCAACTGCAGGATGGCGTCCTGCAGCCGGCGTTCAAACTCGGCGCGATTCACCAGCCCGGTCAGTTCGTCATGCGAACGCTGGAAATGCACGGTGTCCGCCAGACTGCGCAACTGGAACAAATCGCGCAGGGTCAGCATCAGGCCCTCGCCGCCTGCACCACCGTTTTCGCCGGCATGCACCTGCAACAGGGTGACGGTGAGTTCGAAGGGAAATTCATCGCCGCGACGGCGCTGAATGACGGCGTTTTCGTTCAGCTGGTGCAGCCGGTCGGCATCCTGCAGGCTGTCCCAGTCGAGGCGCAGATCGTGACGCCCATGTTCGTCGATGACGTGCAGCACGCTGGTCAGCGGTTGGCCCAGCACAGTCCCGCTCTCGCCCAGCAGACTGAGCAGCGCCTGGTTGGCGAACACCACGCGCAATTCGCGGTCGACAATGAGCACCGCCTCGCGCAGCCGCGCAAGGGCCAGAGGCACCAGTGTCGAAGCCAGTCCGGCCATGCCGCATCCCTGTTCCGGACGGAAACGGCGTCCGCTTACCGCAAGGCCGTCCGCTGTTTGCGTGACGGCGACAACAAAGATAGTTGGCCGGCACTTGGGCCGCCATGATCGCTGTCCCGCAATTCGCTGCGGGAGACTGGCTGCAGTGCCGGCGGCCACGCACGTACGCGCCGCGATCGCCACGACAGGCTGCAACCAGCGCGGTATCAATACGCGCACGGCAGGTTCCGCCCTGCCCCATGCCGTCCCTTGTGGCGGACGGCGCGGCGCCCCATGCCCGGTCTGGCTGCCGTGCGGCTGGCGGCTGCAACGCCCCTCCGTTACCATAGCCGCCGTTTGTCCGTGCCCGGCGCGTGTCGGCCACGGCTCTGTTTTCCGGGACTTTTCATGACCATCAGCCTGTCCGGCCAGCGCAGTGACACCGCATCCCCCTGCATCGGGGTGTGCAGCACGGTCATTGGCGACGATATCTGCCGGGGCTGCAACCGCACCTTCGAGGAAGTGGTCAACTGGCACCGCTACACGGACGAGCAGAAGCGCGCCGTGAATCGTCGGCTGGCGGCTGCGGTTGCCAGCGTCAAGGAAATCGAAAACACCTGAGCCCGCCCGTCGCGGCCGGCTCCTCCCCGATTGATCACGGCGCCAGCGGCGCCGCACAGGAATGAATCCGAAATGAGCACACTGTCGATTGCCGACATTTTCAAGGGCAAGGCCAAAGCCGGCCAGCGGGTCACGGTTCGTGGCTGGGTGCGCACGCTGCGCGAATCGAAAGCCGGCCTTGCGTTTATCAACGTTCATGACGGTTCGGGTTTTCACCCGATCCAGGCAGTGGCAGAAAGCACACTGCCGAATTTCCAGAGCGAGATCCTGAAACTGTCCGCCGGCTGCTCGGTGGAAGTGGAAGGTGAGCTGGTGCCGTCGCCGGGCTCGGGTCAGGCGGTGGAACTGAAGGCCGAACGCGTGCACGTGTACGGTTGGGTGGATGATCCGAAAACCTATCCGATCAGCCCGAAAGCCCACAGCTTTGAATACCTGCGCGACGTTGCCCACCTGCGTCCGCGCACCAACGTCATCGGCGCCGTGGCGCGGGTGCGCAACTGCATTTCGCAAGCCATCCACCGCTTCCACCACGAGCGCGGTTTCATGTGGGTGGCCACGCCGATCATCACGGCCTCCGATTGCGAAGGCGCCGGCGAAATGTTCCGCGTCTCGACGCTGGACATGCTCAACTGCCCGCGCAAGGCGGACGGCAAAATCGATTTCGAAAAAGATTTCTTTGGCAAGGAAGCGTTCCTGACCGTGTCCGGCCAGCTGAACGGCGAAACCTATGCCTGCGCGCTGTCGAAGATTTACACCTTCGGCCCGACTTTCCGCGCCGAAAACTCCAACACCACGCGCCATCTGGCCGAGTTCTGGATGGTTGAGCCGGAGATCGCATTCGCCGATCTGGCGGCCGACGCCGATCACGCCGAGGACATGCTCAAGTACATCTTCAAAGCCGTGCTCGACGAGCGCATGGACGACATGGGCTTCTTCAAGGAGCGCATCGACGCGACGGTGATCGATCGTCTGGAGGCCATCGTCAATTCGAACTTCGAGCGCATGGACTACACCGAAGCGGTGAAGATCCTGAAGAACTGCGGCGAGAGCTTCCAGTTCCCGGTCGAATGGGGCATCGACCTGCAAAGCGAGCACGAGCGCTACATCGCCGAAAAACACGTCGGCCGTCCGGTGGTACTGATGAACTATCCGAAGGACATCAAGGCGTTCTACATGCGTCTGAACGACGACGGCAAAACCGTCGCGGCGATGGACGTGCTGGCGCCCGGCATCGGCGAAATCATCGGCGGTTCGCAGCGCGAGGAGCGCCTCGACGTGCTCGACATGCGTATCCGCGAGATGGGCCTGCCGTTCGAGAATTATTGGTGGTATCGCGATCTGCGCCGCTACGGTACCGTACCGCACGCCGGCTTCGGCCTCGGTCTGGAACGCACGGTGGCCTATGTCACCGGCATGCAGAACGTGCGTGACGTGATCCCGTTCCCGCGCACACCGAACAGTGCGGCGTTCTGAGTCCGTTTTTTCCAGATACTACGTCCTGCCGGCCGCGACAGCGGCCGGTTCTGCCAGGCCGGTGACGCACCGGCAACGGAGTCTGCAAGATGAGCATTGATCGTCAACACGTTTCCGAAGCGACCCACTTCCTGCGCAAGCTGGAACAAAAGCCCGAGTTCAACCGTTCGCCGGCCAAGCAGGCTGAAGTCGCCAAGTACGAAAAGCTCAACGAACTGCGTGACAAGGTTCAGCCGGCACGTCCGGACAGCAAGATCTGGGGCGGTTTCTGAACCGGCAGGCGACGGCGCTGCAGCCTCGCCGCCAATACTGACAAACACCGGGAAGCCGGCCTGATCTACACTTGGCCGGACCGGAACACGGGAGCCCTGAAATCGGGGACCAATGGGGGGAAGTCGAACATGAAATGTCCGAAGTGCAAGGCACCAATGGAAAACGCGATGCTGGAAGGCGTCGAGATTGAACGCTGCAAGGGCTGCAAAGGCCTGTGGTTCGATCAGGGCGAAGAAGAAAAACTGAGCAAGATCCAGGATGCCGAATTGCTTGACTGGGGCGTGGCCACCATCGGCGCCGAGTTCTCGAAAGATGAACCCATCCCCTGCCCGCGCTGCCCGGACACGCTGATGGATCGCATCCAGGATCCGAAGCAGACGCACATCACGCTTGAGCGCTGCCCGAAATGCGCCGGCACCTATTTCGACGCCGGCGAGTTCACTGATTACAAGAACTACAACTTCATCGAGCGCCTGAAAAATCTGGTGACGCTGGCCCGCAAATAAGCGCGCCTGACGGCCCGCACCGCGACGCTTGCCGTCGCGGCGGCTTTCCGGGCGGCTCCGTCAGCGTTACAGCCTCGAACACGACGCCGGCATTGCCGGCGTTTGTTTTTCCGGCTTTTTCTCCGTGACTTTCGGTGTACCGGCGTACACAAAACCGATCACCTTCTCACCTTCGGCAAGCCCCAGCCGGCGTGCAACGCCATCATGGTAGGCCAGCGGGCCGGTTCGCCAGTAGGCCCCCAGTCCTTGCGCTTCGGCGGCATTGATGAGCGCGCCAGTCGCCAGCGCGGCGGTCAGCAATTGTTCCTGCACCGGCGCTTTCGGATGCTCGCGCAGACAAGCCACGGCAACGATCACCATGGGCGCACGCAGCGGCAGTCCGCGAGTCCGCTCCAGCACCGCCGCGTCGCTCTCCCCGCTCTCCAGCAAGGCCTCGACATACAGCGCGCCCAGCCGTGTCAGCGCCTCGCCCTCACAGACAATGAACCGGTAGGGCTTCAGCGCGCCGTGATCCGGTGCCCGCGCCGCCGCCAACAGCATCTGTTCGAGCTGCACGGAATTCGGAGCCGGGGCCTCCAGCAACGGACGGGAACTGCGGGTGAGCAGGAATTCGAGAGCGGCAGACGTCATGGCAGTCATCCGGTAATTGGCAGCCGGCGATGCTAGCCGGCTACCGCGAAGACGACAAACGGAAATCTCGCCAAGCGGAGATTTTGCGGACGCACCCTGGTCGAGCGGCATGGGCCGATGCCCTTGCCACCGTGGCTATTTGCGGGCTTTGCAGGGCCGCGCTTTTCCGGAATTTCCGGATTCAGGCTGCTGCTCGCGGGTTTCTGAACTGACGTCGGAACCGGGCTGTGGGGCCGGATTTATCCGGCCGCGGTGTTCGGGGCTGAAGCAGCAGCCTCGGTAACTCGTACCAGATCAACAACGCCGACAGAGGATAAGGCCACAAGGGATGGACTCGCGCCATCCTTGGCGCTCGCCCTGCGGGCGCCTCCGGCGTCCCGAAACGCTGTCCTGTGTCCTCCCGTAATGCTCACGGGGATGGCGCGGCTCGTCCTGAGCCGCGTCCTGCGGACTCGCTTGCGCTCGCGCCAAATCGCTCCCGGCGATTTGGTCGAACCCCTGCGGGGTTCTCAATCCCCGCGACAACGAAAAGCAAAAAGGCCCGGTGTTTTGCACCGGGCCTTTCTGCTTTTTTGGCGTCCCCACGGGGATTCGAACCCCGGTTACCGCCGTGAAAGGGCGATGTCCTAGGCCTCTAGACGATGGGGACTAAACCGTCTTGCTTACTGCTGTCTTTCAGGTCTGTCACCGCGCCGCATCGCTCAATGTTCCGAGTTCTGCTTTCCGGCAACTCACCGATGAATCTGGTGGAGCTAAGCGGGGTCGAACCGCTGACCTCTTGCATGCCATGCAAGCGCTCTACCAACTGAGCTATAGCCCCGAAAGAGGCGCGCATTTTATGGGTGGGTCGGGGGGGTGTCAACAACCTTGGAAAACTTTTTTGAAGTTTTTTTGCCGACACCCGTACCGGCTCCGTTCAGCCCTGCGCGTCGATGTGCGCGAGTGCGCGTGCAATGCGTGCAAGCACGCGTGTTTTGCCAATCAATTCCGCCGTCAAATCGATCGATGGCGACGCAGTTGATCCAGTGATTGCCACGCGCAGCGGCGGTGCAACTTTGCCGAAACCGAGACCAAGTGATTGGCAAACCGAATCGATCGCTGCGTGAATGCCTGCAGCTTGCCATTCGCTTTGTTCAGAAAATGCGCGATGCAGTGCTTCAAGTGCCGGACGTGTTACCGCTGTCAGT
Source organism: Permianibacter sp. (assembly GCA_041913605.1). Classification (GTDB taxonomy): domain Bacteria; phylum Pseudomonadota; class Gammaproteobacteria; order Enterobacterales; family Permianibacteraceae; genus Permianibacter. The sequence goes on along the minus strand of JAYSEY010000011.1, from coordinate 90,320 downwards.
TGTTTTGCTGCAGCAGCCGCATCGTACTCGGCAAATTCTTCGTAGAAATACCGGCTGCTGCTGGCGAGCAGTTTCAGGTTGTCGCAACGTTCGGCCAGCGCCGCGACAAGCTGCGGCAACGCCGGGCCGTTTGCGGTGTCGATTTTTTGATCAGCCATGTGCCATTCAAGATGCGCAGCGACTTCGGCGGCCGGCAGCGTCTTGATGTAGTGATGATTGAGCCAGAGCAGTTTTTTGACATCGAAAGCGGCGGCGGATTTGTTGACGTCTTTCACGTCGAACAGCGCCGTCATTTCGTCCATGGAGAAAATTTCCTGGTCACCATGTGACCAGCCGAGACGCACCAGATAATTCAGCAGCGCCTGGGGCAGGAAACCCTCGTCGCGATACTGAATGACACTGACCGCGCCATGACGCTTGGACAGTTTCTGACCATCCTGTCCGAGGATCATCGGCAAATGTCCGTAAGCCGGCAGGGTTGCACCCAGCGCTTTCAGGATGTTGATCTGTTTTGGTGTGTTCGATACGTGATCATTGCCGCGGATGACATGGGTGATGCGCATGTCGTAATCATCGACCACCACGCAGAAATTGTAGGTGGGTGAACCGTCGCTGCGGGCGATGATCAGATCATCCAGTTCGGCATTGGCGATCTCGATGCGTCCGAGGATCAAATCATCCCAGACCACGGCGCCCTCATCGGGATTGCGGAAACGCACCACGAACGGCACGCCCTCGGCGGCCGGCAGATGATGGCGGCAATGACCGTCGTAACGCGGTTTTTCCTTGCGCGCTTCCTGATCGGCGCGCAGCGTCTCCAACCGCTCCTTGCTGCAATAACAGCGATACGCCGTGCCCTCGGCGAGCATGCGCTGGATCACTTCCTTGTAGCGATCAAAACGCCTGGTCTGGAAAAACGGACCTTCGTCTTCTTTCAGGCCCAGCCACTGCAGGCCGTCGAAAATTGCCTGCACGGCCGCGTCGGTGGAGCGCTCCAGATCCGTGTCCTCGATGCGCAGCACGTACTGGCCGCCCATGCGGCGCGCGTAGAGATAGCTGTACAGGGCGGTACGGGCGCCGCCAACGTGCAGATAGCCGGTCGGGCTGGGCGCGAAACGGGTACGAACGGTCATGGAGACTTACACCAAACAGGATTGCGAAGGGCGCGCATTGTAACAGCGCGCCCGGCGCGTGACGGCGGCGGCGCAAAGCCATGACCGCTGGCAGCACGACCCGGCAGCGGTCGCATGGGCGCAGCACGCATGCGGCGCGGCACGCGTCAGCGCTTGACCGGCCCTGCCCGGCTCCCTAGAATGCGCGCCTTCGCCCGGGAGGCAACATCCTTGGCCCGGCGAAACCTGCAACGCAGGGCGTTTAGCTCAGCTGGTAGAGCATCTCCCTTACAAGGAGGGGGTCGGCGGTTCGAGCCCGTCAACGCCCACCAATTCCAACGACCGGCCCTGTGCCGGTCGTTGCGTTTCCGGCCCCGCACGAGGGGGTGACGGTCTGACGTTTTCCGCACGACCTCTCCTGCACGACCCGCCTCCTCACCGCCTGGGTCGTTACGCCCCATCCGCCGCGCGACCGGCGCCGGCCCCGAATTTGCTACCCTCCTGCGCAATCCGCGTTTCCGGAGTCCGGCATGTCGGTCCGTACCAGTTTGTTCCTGCTTATCACGGCGTTGATCCTGAGTCTGCTCGGCGCGCAGTTGTGGCTGTCGCAACAGCAGTCGCGCCAGCTCGCCGATGCGCTGCAAACCACAGCCTTCGGCGTCGCCCGCGATACACTCGGCGAGTTCCTGCGCGCCAGTGACAGCGAAAATGAATTCATCTGGCGTCAGGCGGATCGCACCATTGATCTGTCGCTGGTCGCTGATGCGCGCGGCGCGTCACTGCTGCTGGAAAATGACGGCCGCGAGCAGTACGTGGCCATTCCGCGCGACAGCATCGACGCCACACTGCGCGCAAGCCGTCAGCAGCAATGGCTGTCAACGGCCGCCGTTTTTCTGCTCGCACTGCTGGCTGCGGGTTGGCTGGCACACCGTTACGCACGTCCGCTGCGCAACCTGACCCGCGCTGCCGAGCGTGTCGCCGATGGCGAACTCGGCGCACAAATTGACAGCGGTGCGCACACCTCGCGCGAACTGCGTCAGGCGGTGCAGGCGTTCAATCGCATGTCGGCGCAACTGGCCGAGCTCGACGCCCGCAACCGCCGGCTTCAGGCCCGCCAGGAACTCAGCAACATCGCTGATCTGGCGCGAGGTCTGGCGCACACACTGCGCAATCCCCTGCACACGCTGGGCCTGACACTCGACGAAATGGCGCGCGATGATCTGCCCGCCGATCGTCGCGACAATCTCGCCACGATGGCGCGTCGGCAAATCGCTCACATCGATCACTGGCTGCGCGCCCTGCTCGCTGTCACCCAGGGTGAATACGAAACCGCACGTGCCTTGTCGCTGCCGGAACTGGCGGAACGCATCGCCGGTGAGTTTGCCGATCAGGGTGTGTCCATCACCATCCGCTCAAACGAAAATCTCGCCGCGCTGCACGGACATGAAAATGAAATCGCTTCGCTGCTGCACACACTGATAGGCAATGCCGTTGACGCCTGCCTGATCCCGCCGCAGGACAGTGGCGAACCGCCACGCGTCGAAATCCTGCTGCAAAACATCGACGACGGCGTACGCGTTCAGGTGCGCGACAACGGCAGCGGACTGAATCCGCAGTTGCGCGATCGCTTGTTCCAGCCGCATGTCACCGACAAAACCCGCGGCGCCGGCATGGGTCTTTTTCTTGCGCGACGCATTGCCCGCGCCCGCTACCACGGCGATCTGCATCTCGATGACAACACACCGCGCGGCGTGAGCGCGTCGCTGGAGTTGCACCATGTCCGCTGAACAGTTGTTGTTGCTGGAAGACGATGCAGACCAGCGCCAGCTGCTGCAATTCATGCTCGAAGACGCCGGTTATCAGGTCACCGCCTGCGCCAGCGTCGCGGCCGCCCTGCAGCGCCTTGAGCAATCGGCAGATGCGCGGCAATCGGCAAGCAAGGTGCAGATCGTGTTGTCCGACTGGAAACTTGCCGGCGATGACGGTCTGCAATTCCTGATCCGTGTCCAGCAACAATGGCCGGACATCGCCTGCGTGCTGATGACCGCATACGGCAGCTTGCCGCACGCCGTGCAATGCATACGCGCCGGTCTGGATGACTACCTGAGCAAACCGTTTGAGAAGAACCAGTTGCTGTTTGCCCTGGCAAAAGTGTCGGCCGCACGCGCACGCCAGGCGGCAGCGGATTCAACGGCGGAGTTGACCGAAAACCTTGCTGCGTGTGGACGCGCCGCTGACAACGCACCGTTGACACAACTCGACGAAATGATCGGCGCGGCGCCGGCGATGCAGACCGTGTTCCAGCGCTTGCGCAAAATTGCCGACACACAAGTAACCGTACTGATCACCGGCGAAAGTGGCACCGGCAAGGAACTGGCCGCGCGCGCACTGCACCGGTTGTCCTCGCGTCGCGCAGCGGCATTTGTCGCGCTCAACTGTGCAGCCATGCCGGAAACCCTGTTTGAAGCCGAGTTGTTCGGTGCCGAGCGCGGCGCTTACACCGGCGCAGACAAACTGAAAATCGGCCGTATCGAAGCGGCCAGCGGCGGCACACTGTTTCTCGACGAGATCGGTGAGATGCCGCCTGGCTTGCAGGCAAAATTGTTGCGCGTACTGCAGGAAGGTGTTTACACGCGACTCGGCCATGCCCGCGAGCATCGCGCCGATGTTCGCATCGTTGCCGCCACCAATCGTGATCTGCAGCAGGAGGTGCAGGCCGGCAGATTTCGCGCCGATTTGTTTTACCGTTTGCATGTGGTGCCGCTGCGCATGCCGGCACTGCAGGAACGCCGCGAAGACATTCCGCTGCTGGTACGGCACTTTGTCGACCAGGCGGCCAGCCGTCATGGCCGTGCCGGCATGCGCATCGATGATCAGGCTGTACAGCAACTGGCCACGCGCGACTGGCCGGGCAATGTGCGCGAACTTGCCCATGCCATTGAACGGCTGGTGGTGCTGGCCGATGGCAACCGGATTGCTGCCAGCGATGTGCAGGAGATCCTCGATCAGCAACCGGATGTCACGGCGGTTGCCGCGGATCCGGCGTTCCGTCTGCCGGCTGGCGGCCTTGACTGGGAACTGCATGAACGCGAATTGCTGGCCCAGGCCTTGTCGCGCTGCGCCGGCAATCGCACCCAGGCTGCGCGCCTGCTCAAACTGCCTTACAAGGCGTTTCTTTACCGTCTGGACAAACACGGCCTGAACGAATGAGTGCGACAACGGCGGTCTCTCGAAATGGGGAAATCGTCTGCGCATTTCGGGATGCGGCGCGACCGTGCGGGCCAGGCATCCGCAATGGCTGCGGATCAGCCGGCCGCCGATGCATCGCGCGCACCGTATGCAGGATGGCCGGCCAGTTGCTGGCCGAAAAAAACTGCGCGAAGCCGGAAACCTGCAGGTTTTCCGCTGATTTTCTCCGCATGCAGCTGGACAGATACGTAGCGGTTCGCCGGTGCAGGATGCGCACCGTTGTCACGGCCAACAAGCAATACACCGTTGATAGCGCGCTGGCACGACAATTGAAAAGACAGTTTCAGCGTCGGCAAACGCAAGCACGTTTGTCACGTGTCGGTTCGAGGCGGCAGACCTGCGCGTCCGGCCGTATCCAGTGAAACCATCAAGGGGAAACATGATGAGTCTGCAAGCAAGCCTGTTCAGCCTGTCGCTGGTGGCGAGTCTCGGTCTGGCCACTGCGGCGCTGGCGACACCGTTCGATGCCAGCGGCAAGATCCGCGAAATGCGCGTCCAGAAAGTCGATGGCGAACGCGAAATCGAATTGCGCGCCGACGAGCAGCAATACAAATTCAAATTGCCGGAGCTGAAAGATGGTGAACAGCGCAAGGTCGGTACGGCCGATGGCAAAGTCGTGGATGTGCAGCGCAAAGGCGACACCTACTACTTCAAGGCCGGTGATGCCGAGTTCGAAATGCCGGCCGGAGGCGCAGAGTGGACAACACGATTTCACCGTCCCGCGCTGCACGGCGTGTCGGAAGGCATCCTGATCGCCGGCGCCACGCTCAGCGAAGCCGAGCAGCAAAAAGTGCGTGACGCGCTGAAAGCGGCGGGCATCGACAAGCCGGTGAACTTTGCCCAGTCGCAGGTCAACAAGGAAGTGCATGTCATGAAGCTCGATGAAAACTGCGAGCTGGCCAATCACGACAAGATGGGCGGCAAGGTCCATGTATTGAGCAGCAGCGGCAAGGAGCCGAAGATTGTCATCGACAAGCAGGAAATCATCACCGGCGAAAAAGATGGCAAGGTCGCCGTGTTTGTCAGCAGCCATGACAAGGCCGGGGATGCCGGTTCGATTGCCGAAGCAAAAGCGAAGCTGAAAGTGATCTGCGAGCAGCGCAAGAAGGACGCCGGCGCCAGCAAGTGATGCGGTGAAGTCGCACGCGTAAAAAAATCAGGAAAACAAAAAGGCCGATCCGCGAACGGATCGGCCTTTTTCTTTGCCGGAACGTTTTACCAGCTGCCGGCGGAAACGGTCGGCATGGAGCTGATCACGCTGACCAGTCCGGCGCGCGCGGCCGGCGTCAGGCCCTCATCCTGAATGCGGCGCAGCGCGTCTTCGTTCAAACCCGGCGCCACGAGCACGCCCACCCAGGCATTGCGGCTGTTGCGCTTGGCCAGCACCAGCGCTTGCTGGGCGAGGCGCAGGGTCAGATCGCGGGCAAAATCGCTGTGCAGATCCGCCAGCAGCGGCAGCATGGCAAACCCTATCGAACAGGTCAGATCGATGTGCCGCCGCTCACCGATCACGAACGCATGTTGCAGGATGCACAGCCGCGTGCGTTCAGCCAGCGGTGCGGCTTGTTCCGGCGTATCAACCAGCAGCATCAGCAGGAACTTGTCGCTGTCCCAGCGGAACAGCAAGTCGCCGGCCTGACGCTGTTGTTGCAGCAGGCGCGCCACCGCCCGCATCACATCATCACCGGCATCCAGACCATATTGATCGTTGATGTAGCCCAGTCCGTCGATGTCGAGCAGCAGGCAGGCGTAGCGATCACTGAACCGCGACGACTGCTGCAGAAAACGCCGGCGATTCGGCAACTGGGTCAGGGCATCGGTGTATTCGATATCGGCCACTGACTGGCTGAGGCTGGCGAGTTGCTGGCTGCGCTGCTGCAATTGTTCGCGCGTGGCCAGCAGATCATGTTTGATGCGATCGCGTTCCTGTTGCGCGCGTTGCTGGCGCTGCTCGGCGTGGATGTTGCGCGTTTCGGCAAGTTTGATCAGCCGCCGGTGCCGACGCCAGAACAGCGCCAGCGCGATCAGTGTGAGCATGGTCAGTAATGCGAACGCGGCGGCGTAGCGATTGTGCAAACTCCAGAACGGACTGCGTACCTCAAGCTGCAGGCGGAACACGTCCGGCGACCAGCCGCGACCGGCGGCTGCGCCCTGCACTTCCAGCCGGTAGCTGCCGGCAGCCAGACCGGACAGCACCACGGTGCGGCTGCGGGCGAGATTGATCCATTCGTCGTGCAGGCCGAGGACGCGGTAGCGGAAACGGTTCAGCTCCGGCGCGGCGAAATCGAGCACGGCAAAATCGAACGCAACCACGCGATCATCGACGCTGAGCAGCAGGCGCGGCAAACCGGACGCCGTCAGTTGCGGATCGTCCGGCAGCGCATCGCTCTCCAGAGGATTGCCGGATGCTTCGCTGTTCGCGGCGGTGCTGGCGGATATGTCACGCGTGTTGCGGACGAGAAAATCCAGCGGCTGCGGCTGCTCGAAACGGCGGAAGGCGCTCAACACCACCGGCGGCGACTGATCGCGCTGCGGCAGATCATCGGCGCGGAACAGCACGGCACCACGAATGCTGCCAAACAGCAGGTGGCCGTCTGCTGCCAACTGCGCGGCGCCGATATTGAACTCGTCGCTGGGCAGGCCGAGCGCCTGCCGGAACGAGACAAATTCGCGCCGCTGCAAATCGAAACGCGCCAGACCGTTGTTGCCGCTCAGCCACAGTTCGTTGGCCCGTCCCGGCAGGATGCCGTACACCGCGTTCAGCGGCAGGCCGTCGGCCGGCCGGTAATGCTCGAACAGCCAGGGCTGGCGATCATCGCCGCGCGCCACCCGCCACAGGCCGTCGCTGGTGCCGACCCAGAGCGCGCCATCGGGCGTCAGCCGCAGCGCCTGGACGTTGAAGGCGATGGCCTCGCCCGGCGGCGACACCAGCTGCCCCTCGGCCGCCCCCGGTTCGATCACCACCAGCCCGGCCGGCCCACCAACCCAGAGCCGGCCGTCGAAATCCTCAGCAACGGCCAGCACCGTCGGGTCGACGCCCAGCCAGTCGGGCGGCAGGAAACTGTTCATGCGCCGCAGCGCGAGGCTGTCGTTGGCCGGATTGATGTCGATGCGGTCCAGCCCGCCTTCGCTGCCCACCCAGATCACGCCGCTGCGATCCTCGTGCAGCGCATAGACATAGTCGCTGGCCAGCGTCGATTCGCTGTCTGTCCGGCGCAGGCGGGTAAAGCGCCGGCCCTCGGCGTCGAGACGGTGCAGGCCGCCGCCAAAAGTGCCGGCCCAGAGCCGGCTGTTGCTGTCCTCCAGCAGGGCCGAGACATGCGCATGCGCCAGCTGGCCTTCGGCTTCGCCGGCCGGATAGGCCTGCCAGCGACCGGCGTCCTCGCGGTGCAGGCCGCTGTTGACCGTGCCCAGCCAGTTGCGACCGGCCCGGTCCCGCCAGACAGCGCTGACCATCGCCGAGGCGCCACTGAGACCAGGCGGCACCAGACTGCGGAAGCCGGCGCTGGTGCTGTTCCAGCGATTGAGGCCGCCGGTATAGGTGCCGAACCAGAGCACACCGCTGCGATCACGCAGCAGGCTCAGCACATCGGACGCCGCCAGCGCGCCGGGCGCCGGGCTTTCTTCATCAAACAGGCAGGCGGCGCCGGCATCCGCCATGAGCACAAAGGCGCCCTGCTCGGTCGCCAGCCACAAACGCCCGCCGGCGTCTTCGGCGATGGCCTGAATGGGCGCCAGCGGCGGTGCCGGCAACTGCGGATGGATCTGGCTGTAGGCCAGTCGCTGCTCACTGCTTTCGTCGTAACGCCACAGGCGATTGCCGGCCGCTACCCAGAGCTGGCCCAGCTGGTCACGGTGCAGCGCGGTTACCGCTTCGCTGGCGAAGCTGGTCACGCGGCTGAAGCTGCGATTGTGCGGCAGGAACAGGAACAGGCCGCGTGGCGTGCCCACCCAGAGCCGGCCGGCATCGTGCAGCAGGGTGCGGATCGCGGTGCCATCGAGCAGGTCGCCGCCGGTCAGCGGCTGGAAGACATCGTCCTGCGCGGCTTTGCGGAACAGCCCCTGTTCGAGCGTGCCGACATACAGGGTCTGTTCGCTGTCGGCCGCCAGCGCCAGCACACGCAGGGGTTCACCTGCCGGCGCCGGCAGCGGCTGGCGCTGGAAGCCCTGATCCGGCCGATAACGGGCCAACCCGTGCGTGGTGCCTATCCAGACACTGTCACCGGCGGCCAGCAGCGCGCTGATCTCGCTGGCCGGCAGTCCGGCGTCGGCACGCGAACCGTCCTGCCAGGAAGCTGACTGCGCCGGCCTCCCCTGAACCGGACTGCCCTGAACCGGACTGTCCTGACGCGAACTGTCCTGACGCGAACTGTCCTGGCGAAAGACCTCGAAGCTGTAGCCGTCATAGCGGTTCAGCCCTTCCTGGGTGCCAAACCAGAGATAGCCATCGACATCCTGGGCCATGGCGGTGACAACGCTTTGCGACAGGCCATCTTCCAGCGACAGGCGCTGGAAACGCGGCGCCAACGCGGCGCAGGCGCCGGACTGCTGTTGGGCCTGCGCCGGCAGGATCGAGATCAGCAACAGCGCCGCCAGACCCGCTACACGCCAGCGCGGCGCGGCAGTGCGCGAACTTGCCGACGCCAACCGGCGGCCGACCGGCATGCCGCGACCCTGACCACGGCCGGCAACTTCCCTGCCCCACTCATCAGCCAGATTCCGGATTCGTTGCAACACAAGCCGCTTCCCTGTCGCGCGCAAAGCACCATGCTAATCGGCGTACCGGAGCGACGCCACAGGCAAGCGGGGCAGGCAGGAGAAACCGCAGCAGATCCGCGCACCGGTGGCGGCGCGACATCAGGAGGCGATCAGCGCGCTTCGCGGCGCGGACGGATATCGCTGGCGAGCGCGGGCACGATGCCCTGTTGCTGCGAATAAAACGCCCGCAGTGCGGCGAAATCGGCCTCGAGATCGCCGCTGGGCTGCAGCAGGGGCCCGAGCCCCAGACGCTTGCTGCGCGCATCCAGAAACGCGCACTGGATTGGCACGCCGGCGCCGACCGCGATGTGATAGAACCCGGTGCGCCAGTGCTCGGTCTTGCGCCGCGTGCCTTCCGGCGCCAGCGCCAGCTTCAGCTGCGGGTTATCGCGAAACGCCTGGATAGTGGCCTGCACGACATTGTGATGCTCGTGGCGGACCACCGGAATACCGCCGAGCCAGCGGAAAAACCAGCCGTAGGGAAAGCGGAACAGCTGGTGTTTGCCGAGAAAATTCACCTGCACACCCATTGCGACTTTCGTGAGATACATGATCACGAAATCCCAGTTCGAGGTGTGCGGCGCGAAAATGAACACGCACTGCGGCACCTGCGGCACCTCGCCGACAATCTGCCAGCCAAAGCGCCGCAGTATCCACGCCGACAGTTTCTGACGCAGCACGTGCGCGCCGCTCAGTCGGCGTTCTGCAGATCGATCAATGCCGCGTCGTTGATGGGCGTTTTCTTGCCGCCACCGGAGACTTTCGCATTGTCGTTGCGGGCCGCTTCCAGTGCGTCGAGATAGGCCGGCGTCACATCGCCGGTAACGTATTCGCCGTTGAACACCGAGGCTTCAAACTCGGTGATGTTCGGATTGCCTTCGCGGGCGCATTCGAACAGATCTTCCAGATCCTGATAGATCAGCTTGTCGGCGCCGATCAGCTCGCGCACCTGCTCTTCGGTGCGGCCAAATGCCACCAGTTCGCTGCCGGCCGGCATGTCGATGCCGTACACGTTCGGGTATTTCACCGGCGGCGCGGCCGAAGCGAAATACACGTTCTTCGCGCCGGCATCGCGGGCCATCTGGATGATTTGCTGCGAGGTCGTGCCGCGGACAATCGAGTCATCAACCAGCAGCACATTTTTGCCGGCGAATTCCAGTTCGATGGCGTTCAGTTTGCTGCGCACCGATTTTTTGCGCTGCTGCTGGCCGGGCATGATGAAGGTGCGGCCGATGTAGCGGTTTTTCACGAAACCGTGGCGCAGCGTCAGGCCGAGATCATGGGCCAGTTCCATCGCCGCCGTGGTCGAGGTGTCCGGGATCGGAATGACCACGTCGATGTCGTGATCGGCCCATTCACGCTTGATCTTGGCGGCCAGTTTCTGACCCATGCGCAGACGGGCGCGGTACACGGAAATGTCGTCCATCAGTGAATCCGGACGCGCCAGATACACGTGTTCGAAAATGCACGGACGGTAAATGGCGTTGTCGGCGCACTGGCGGGTATGCAGCTCGCCGTCAAAGGTGATGTACACCGCTTCGCCCGGATGCACGTCACGGATGCGTTCAAAACCGAGCACGTCCAGCGCTACCGATTCCGAGGCCACCATGTATTCGGTGCCCTTGTCGGTTTCGCGGCGACCGAACACCGCCGGACGGATGCCGAACGGATCGCGGAAGGCCAGCAGACCGAAACCGGCGATCATCGCCACCACCGCGTAGGCGCCGCGGCAGCGCTTGTGCACGCGGCTGACGGCGTTGAAAACGTTTTCCGGCGTCAGCGACAGCGTGTTCTCTTCGTCCAGCTCGTGGGCGAGCACGTTGAGCAGCACTTCGGAATCGGAGCGGGTATTGATGTGCCGGCGATCCGTGCGGAACAGATCGCCTTTCAGCTGTTCGGAATTGGTCAGGTTGCCGTTGTGCGCCAGCACGATGCCGTACGGCGAGTTGACGTACAGCGGTTGCGCTTCGGCCGAGCTGGACGAGCCGGCAGTCGGATAGCGCACGTGACCGATGCCGCTGTTGCCGGCCAGGCGCTCCATGTGCTCCTGACGGAACACATCGCGCACCAGGCCATTGGCCTTGCGCAGGAACAGGCGTCCGCCCGATTCGGTGACAATGCCGCCGGCATCCTGGCCACGGTGCTGCAGGACGGTCAGCGCATCATAGATGCTCTGGTTGACCGGATATTTGCCGACGATACCGACGATGCCACACATGCGTTAACGCTCCACGCTGGAATGCACAGCGTCCGCGACACCTTCGTCGCGCCACGCTGCGAGAAACCAATCCGCCACTGTTTCCAGGTGCGGTACAAACCGCGATTCGGCCCACCAGCTTTCTTCCGGAAAACGGGTAAAGGCCTTGCAGACGAGAACCAGCACGGCACACAGCGCCAATCCGCGCAGCAGCCCGAACGCCATGCCCAGCAGGCGATCCGGGATGGTCAGCCCGACCTTGTCGATCAGGCTGCCGGCCAGCATGGCCACCAGATAGCAGAGAAACAGCACGGCGATGAAAAGTGTCAGCCAGGCCAGGCTGAGGCGCAAACCTTCGGGCTGGATGGCATCGGTAAACAGGATAGAAAGTTCGGCGTGAAACAGCCGGGCGGCAAAGAAGGCCAATACCCAGCCGGCCAGTGCAATGGCCTCACGGACGAAGCCCCGCCAGAGGCTCAGGGCAACGGACAGGGCGACAACGCCAACAATCGTCCAGTCTATCCAGGGCATTTGCGATCAGGGCTGCGATGCGGGGCGCGGATCATACCCGAAGCGGCTCTCTGCCGCGAGGCAGCAAATGCCCGCCGGGCATGAGTGCCAGAAGATTTTCCGGTGTGTGTGCCGGAGTTTGGCGGACCGCAGCTTGAGGAAAGCATTGACACTGACAGACCCGATGCGAGGGCTTCGCCGCTGTCGTCCCACCGGCCAGTCGCCGGTCAGTGCTTGAGCGGGTCGTAGGCGGCGACCATGCCGTCCACCTGCGCGGCCTTCATCTTCGCCTTCACGGCGTCGGCTTCCGCCCGGCTGCCGAGCGGGCCGACCAGCACCCGGGTCAGCGCCTTGCCGTCCTGCTTCTCGCGACGCAGATAGGCCTTCAGACCGGCCGCGCGCAGTTGCTGCTCGACACGCTTCGCCCCCTCGGGGCTGGAAAACAGGCCCGCCTGCACGACAAACCCGCCGACCGCCTCCGCCAGACGCGGCACCGGCGTCGTGGCCGCCGGCTTGCTGGCCGGCTGGTCCTGCACTTTGGCGTTGGCCGCGGGAACGGTCGCTTTGCTGGCGACAGCGGGTTCACCGCCCTTGCCTTCCGTCCTGATCGCCGCATCGGACGCAGCCGCGGAGGACGCACCGACCGGTGAAGCTGCCGGTTTTGCCGGCGTGGCGCCGGCCACATTCCGGGTGTTGGCGGTGTTGGCGGTGTTGGCTGTGGCGGCGGAATCCGGGGCGCTCGCGGCCGCCGGCGACCGGACGGGTTCAGCGGCAGCCAGGGCATCCACCGGCGCCGGGTTTGCACTTTCAGGCTCGCCAGCAGCAAGGTCGCCGTCGACACCGGCATCCGGCACCACGGCCTCGAACACCGGCTTGCCGGCACTGACCTCTTCGTTGCGCGTCCCGGCAGCGATCTGGCCGGCGGCCGGCTGGATCTCGTCCAATGGCCGCGGGCTGCTCAGGGTAATGACCCGCACCGGCTCACCGGCGGGGGTATCGGGAATGCGGCTGTCGAGCGCGGATTCGCCCTTGTCGTCATCGAACACGACCGGCAGCACCAGCACGGCGAGCGCAACGATCACCAGTGCGCCGACCAGGCGTTCCTTGAGTTTGACGTCCAAGCCGCTCTCCCGGGCAAAGCCAAAAACCGGCCGGAGTTTACCCGCTGCGACTGCCGGGCGCCTACCGCCATCCACCACCCCGGCACCGGCTGCAAGCACAAGGCTTGAGCAAGGGCCGGGCAATGTCCGAGAATGCCGGCCCATTTTTCCCACGGCCCCAGACCATGAGCGACACACCGCAGCGCCCGGCCCTGCCGGATCGCCTGTGCATCGATCCGCGCAGCCCTTTCCACAACGCCGAGATCTTCACCCACGACATCGGCATCCGTTTCAACGGCAAGGAACGTGATGACGTGCAGGAATACTGCATCAGCGAAGGCTGGATCCGCGTGCCGGCCGGCAAAGCCGTTGACCGTCGCGGCCAGCCGCTACTGATCAAGCTGCAGGGCGTGGTCGAGCCCTACTACGCCTGAGCGCTCGAGCCGGTCACTGCGCAAACTGCGGACACCGGCAACGCAAAAAGAAAAGCCCCGTCTGCTTTTGGCGACGGGGTTTTCTTTTTTGCGTGATCCAATTTTTTCTGAGCATTCGTTGTCGCTGAAACGCTGCGACAACGAAAAACTTCCCGTCATTCCGGCCTTGAGCCGGAATCTCCCTTCACGGGCATTTCACGGCCGGGAGATTCCGGACAACGACTGCGTCGTTTCCGGAATGACAGGGATGTTTATCTGCGATCGGTATTTGTCTCCCGAACCCCTCAAAAAAACTCCTGTCATTCCGGCCTTGAGCCGGATTCTCCGCCCATTGCTGTCAGCGCCGCGGTAACAGTCAGGAACGAACCAAAGATCAGCACGCCTTCATCGCTGCGTGCCGCGGCTTGTGCCGCGCGCAGTGCGCCGGGCACATCGACAAACAGATTTTTCTCCGCCGCTTCCGGCAACAACGCTGCCAGCTCGCTGGCCTTGCCACCGCGCAGTCCGTCGAGGTCGCAGAGATACCAGACGCAGGGAGTCTCCGGCTGCAGCCAGGGCGCCAGCGCCGCCGCACGATCCTTGTCAGACAACATGCCAAGCACCAGATGCCAGCGCCTTACCGGCGTCGCCATCGCGCGCTGATACAGTCGCGCGGTCGCCTGTGCATTGTGGGCGACATCCAGCACCTGCAGCGGTGATTCCGCGATGATTTGCCAACGGCCGGCGAGCTGCACCCGGCTGATCGCAAGCCGGCTTTTTTTCGCGTCGGCAACGCCCGGCAGGGCGAGACGAAACGCCATCAGCGCACCCGCCACCAGATCAGCGCCCAGTTGCGGCTGGCCAATATTGATGGTGTGTCCGTGTGCATCGCTGAACAGTTGTTCGCCATTGACCGCTGCGTGCAGCTGCCAATCCACACCGGCGCACACCGGCCGCGCCGCACGCGCCAGCACGGCCGGCAAGGTAACGGCATGACGGCTGGCATCGCTCAACACTACCGGCCGGCCGGCACGACAGATACCGGCCTTTTCTGCGGCAATTTTTTCCAGCGTATTGCCGAGAAAATTCATGTGATCAAAATCGATGCTGGTGATCACGGCGACATCGGCATCGACGAGATTCACCGCATCGAGCCGGCCGCCGAGGCCGACTTCCAGCACCAGCAGATCCAGCGGCGCACGACGGAACAACCACAGCGCCGCCAGCGTGGTGAATTCGAAATAGGTCAGCGACACCTTGCCGCGCGCCTGCTCGACAGCGACAAACGCCGCGATCAAGGCATCGTCGGCAACATTCGCGCCATTGATGCGGATGCGCTCGTTGAACACCAGCAGATGCGGCGAGCTGTAGGTGGCGACAGTTTTGCCGTGCGCGCCGGCCAGTGCTTCCAGCGTGGCCACGGTTGAGCCCTTGCCATTGGTGCCGGCCACGGTGATCACCGGACAATCAAACCGGCACACATCCAGACGACGCGCCACTTCGCCGACACGCGCCAAGCCCAGATCAATGGTCACCGGATGACGCTGCTCGAGCAGGCTCAGCCAGCCGTCGAGCGTTGCTGGCAGGACAGGCGCGGAAATGTTGTTCATCGGCAACGTTCCTTGAATTTGTCTTCAGGACTGGATACAGACGGATCGACACGCACCGCGTGTCAGCGCACGGGCCCTTGCATATCGGCCCGATCGCGGTCGGATCAAATCACCGACAACACGTACACACGCTGCCCGCTGAAACCCGTGGGGCCGGAACTATCCGGCCGCGGTACATGCGGCTTGCGGTGCCCTTCACACGTGCGAAAAAAATGGCCGCATGAATTCTGCTCGGCAACAAGTTCCGGGAGCTGGCGCCACTGTCACCGCTACACAGCACAGCGCACGACACAGATTCACAGCACACCGTCACAACACACCCGCTACAACGCCCACAATGAAAAATGCCGGAGCATCGTCAGGCGAGACTCCGGCATTTTTTGTTTCACCAGCGACTCAGGCGGCCGGACGCGCCATTTGCGTGAACTTGGCCAGCAGGCCTGCGACGCGGGTCGCCATTTCACGGCGATCGACAATCATGTCGATGGCACCTTTTTCCAGCAGGAATTCCGAACGCTGGAAGCCCGGTGGCAGGGTTTCGCGCACCGTCTGTTCAATGACGCGCGGACCGGCGAAGCCAATCAGCGCGCCCGGTTCGCCAATGTTGACGTCGCCGAGCATGGCCAGCGACGCCGACACACCGCCCATGGTCGGGTCGGTGAGCACGGACACGTAAGGCAGGCCTTCGCGCGACAAGCGTGCCAGCGCGGCGGAGGTTTTCGCCATTTGCATCAGCGACAGCAGCGCTTCCTGCATGCGCGCGCCACCGGAGGCCGAGAAGCAGACCAGACCGCAGCGATCCGCAATCGCCTGATTGACGGCGCGGACGAATTTTTCGCCGACCACCGAACCCATCGAGCCGCCCATGAAGCCGAACTCGAAAGCCGCGACCACCACCGGCACGCCCTGCACTTTGCCCTTCACCACCACCAGCGCGTCTTTCTCGCCGCTGGCCTCCTGGGCGGCAACAATGCGGTCCTTGTACTTCTTGGTGTCCTTGAACTTCAGCGGATCGTTGGGCTCCAGCGTCGCCGCCAGCTCTTCACGGCCGTCGGCATCGAGAAACCCGTCGATGCGGGCGCGACTGCCGATGCGCATGTGGTTGCCGCACTTCGGGCAAACCTCAAGATTGCGTTCCAGCTCGGCGCGGTACAGCACGGCGCTGCACTGCTCGCATTTGTTCCAGAGGCCTTCCGGAATCGAGCGCTTCTTGTCCGCCGCCGGCTCTTTCATCCGGGGCATCAGGCGTTCAAACCAGCTCATCGTCTCAGGCGATCCTGTATTGCGGGCGTCGGCAGCCAGACAGCCGCCAACAACGGGCGGCAAGTTTACACGTGAGCAGCGATCGGCGGCAGCCGTGACAGGTCAGAGCAGTTTCCCGGAAGACGGCAAGGACCGTGCGGCGATCCGGGATGCCGGCGGTCACCCTCGCTGGCGGCACGGTTCATGGCCTGTCCTGGCCTTGCCGCCCGGCGCACACCGGCACTAAGGTGGCACGCCCGTGCGCTATCGGCAGCGATGCGTGTGCCGGGCTGCCGGGAACAGCGCCAACCCGAACTCGCCGGGCGCTTTTCGCCCACGGCCTTTCGTCCACAAGCGTTCACCCACAACAACGCGCCACCGACGCCCCGCACAATGAGTGCCCGTCATGCTCAAGAATCTCCCTGGCAAACGGTTTGGCCAGCCGCAGTGGGTGCGTTACATCGACCAGCGCTACACCCTGAAGGACTGAACAAATGAGCAACCATCACGACAACACCGCCGGAAACGCCGCACAGCCCACGGCTCTGGTGGCGCTCGATGTGCCGCCACGCACACAGGCATCAATCTATCCCGAGCCGTTTGCCTCGATGATGAAAGGCCGCGAAAAACGCGTGCTCGGTGATCGCTTCGGGTTGAGCAATTTCGGCGTCAACATCACCCGGCTTGCTCCCGGCGCGCGCTCGGCGCTGCGCCACGCTCATGCGAAGCAGGACGAATTCATTTACATCATCGCCGGCCATCCGACCCTGCATACCGACGCCGGCAAACAACGGCTGGCACCCGGCATGTGCGCCGGTTTTCCTGCCGGCGCTGGCGACGGCCACTGCCTGCTCAACGACAGCGACGACGAAGTGATCTACCTCGAGGTCGGCGACCGCAGCGCCGGCGACAGCGTCAGCTATCCAGATGACGATCTGCGCGCCGATTTCGTCGAAGGACGCTGGCAGTTTTCCCACAAGGATGGCCAGCCCCGGGAATGAGGCCACTTTGATTTTCTTTGCATACGGTTTAGGCAAATCGCACATGCATGCAATGCATGCCTTAACCTATTCCCTGCCTTTGCCAGAAAGTTCTGTATATTCATTCAAAACCCGCTGCGCCAGGTCACTCAGATTTGCAATTTCAGCCAAGCCCAACGTCGACATCGCGCCAACAAAATTGGCCAGCATAAGCAATTCAGCAATCTCTTCATCCGAATAGCGAGATTCGATAGATTTACCTGTATTCCATCGCTGAATGTGCAACCCCCCGGTATGTGTATAGTCACACATAGCTGACCAAAGCTGAGTTTTTATCGCAGAAAGCGCCTTTTTTTCAGCGAAACCAGGCTCAATCTCAATCGCGCTCAGCAGTGCTTCGAGTTTTGGTGGCTCTCGACCTTCGACAAAACTTTTGATCTGAAGCGAGTTCGCACATGTGGACAACCATTTGCCTCTTGTGTATGCCTCGAAAGCAGGCCTAAGCAGCGCAAATGCAGAGGGGAAAATTTGCTCACGCAAAAGGTGAACTATTGCGTAGTGATGCTCCTGCGCAATTACAAAACATGCAGCGGAAGCCCGCGTTCTGGCATCATCAGGAAGCGACCTGCCATGAGTCTCCTGACGTAACCACTCAACAAATCTTCCAGATTGCTCGACAGACTTCAGGTGCGACACTTCAGTACCTCACGTTCCACAGGCGCCTGATGCATCTCAAAGCCTGAAGGGCCGAGAATCGATTCTTGAGTTTGGAAAACTACGACCGTATGGAGTCCTGCGCAAATCCTCACATTCATGTTTCTGCGCTTTCCAGCCGGTTCACCACGGTCGTCGCCGTAACATTGGCGGTGACATTGCCCACCGTGCCAATCATGTCGGGGATCACATCCACTGCCAGCAACATGCCCAGCGGCGCCACCGGCAGGCCCATGGCCTGGGCAATCGGCACGCATTGGCCCATGAAGCTGACCTGGCCCGGCAACCCCACGGCGCCGATGCTGACCACCAGCGCCACCAGTCCGCCCGCCAGCAGTTGCAGCGGACCCAGTTCAATGGCCAGCGACCAACTGATGAACATCACCGCGGCGACATTTTTTGCCGGCGATGTCAGACGCATCAGCGATACCGCCAGCGGCAGGACAATGGCGGTGCTGCGCGCCGGCATCTGCAGGCCCTGCGTCGCGCACGCGACCGTTGCCGGCAATGAGGCCAGTGACGATTGCGTACTCAGCGCCACGGCCTGCGCCGGCCAGATCGCCCGCACAAATGTCGCCAGCCGCTGTTTGCCGGCCAGCACGGCGACCGGATACATGGCCAGGGTCAGCAGCGCGCACAAGGACGTCAGCAAGGCAATGTGCACCGCCAGCGCGCGCACCACATCCAGACCGGTGCCGGCCGCCACCGGAAAGATCAGCGCCGCAACACCGAGCGGCGCCAGCCACAACACCCAGCGGACAATCACGATCATGGCGTCGGCGATGGCCTGAAAAAATTCCACCACCAGCACGCGACGTTGCGATGCGATACGCGTCAGCGCAAACGCAAAACAAAGGGCGAAAACCACCAGCGGCAACACGGCATTCTGCGACGCCGCCGCCAGCACATTGCTCGGCACAATGCCCTGCAACCACTGCGACATGGACGGCAATTGCGGGATATCGCCGGCGAGACCGGCTGCGGCGCGCATGCTTGAAGACAACGCCGCATCCGCCGGCACAAGCTGATACAGCAGCCACGCGCCAAGCGTGCCGAAAGCCGCGCTTGCGGCGAGAAATGCCAGAAAAACCAGCACCGCACGCCGGGCAATACGCCCGGAGCTGGCGGCGTCACTGACGGCAGCGACACCTGTGACCAGCAGCGACAACACCAGCGGCACCACGGTCATTTGCAGCGCGGCCAGCCAGAGTTTGCCGACGGGTGTGATCGCGGCGAGCAAGGCCGGCAAGCTCGTTGCATCCTGACGAGCAAGCACAAGGCCGGCCAGCAGGCCAACGAACAATCCGACAAGAATGCGCAAGGGCGAGGACATGGCAGCCACGCAGCAGATGAGCGGAGCCGTCAATCTAAACAACTGCACGCGAATGTCGATGCCCTTTTGCGGCGGCGGACGCTGCGACCGCGAATACTGGTACCGCGCGCGGCAGCTGGCCGGGCGATCAATCAGTCCAGCACGCTGGCTGTCAGCTCGTAGCCACCGAATTTGCGCATGTTGATCACACCGGTATCGAAGATCAGGTACTGACCCTTGATCCCCTGCAGTGCGCCGCTGATCTCGACCTGCTTGTCGAAATCCAGCGAACTGACTTTCAGCGGATAGTGCTGCACCGGAAACCGCAGCGTGGTGACCGCCTCGTCGACGCGCACCACGGCGCTGTCGCCGTACTGACCGCGCAGGGTATCAAGGCCGCCACTGATCGCGCCCAGCAATTGATCACGCTGCGCCGGCAGATCCAGCGGAGACGCTTCGCCTTTCAGCATCGCGCGCCAATCGGTTTTGTCGGCGACGTGATCCTTGCACAACACTTCGACCAGCCCCGATACATGCCGGGATGCGACACGCAAAATTGGCAGCGCCTGGGTGGCGCCCTGATCGATCCAGCGCGTCGGAATTTGCGAATGCCGCGTGATGCCGACTTTCAGACCCGATGAATTGGCCAGATACACCACGTGCGGGATCATGCAGTGCGTTTCGCCCCATTCCGGTTCGCGGCACGTGCCCTGCGCGTAATGACAAAGCTCGGGCTTGACGATGCAGGAATCACACTGCGCCAGACGCGTGAAGCACGGGTAGCAATACCCCTGACTGAAACTTTTGTTGGTTTTGCGTCCGCAGGCGATGCAAAAGATCCGCCCGGTATGACGCAGCAACAGACGCGCACCAATCAGCGGCGTCATCGCCAGCTCATCCTGGCCGAGCGGCAGGAAATAATTCACCGGCACCGCCGCTTCGGTGCGCATTTTTTCGATCGGGCCGGTCAGGGCAGTCATGGTGGCATTCCGGGCAAGGACGCAGGTGCGTGAAGGCGGGAATGGTAGCGGCAGAAGCCTGATGGCGGCGAGCGCGCTGTTGCGACACGCACGCCGCGATGTGTTGCGCGTGTCTGGCGTTCGCTGGCCGGAAAACAAAAAAGCCTGCGTGAGCAGGCTTTTTTGTCTTCAATTTGGTGGGTCGTCCGCGACTCGAACGCGGGACCAACGGATTAAAAGTCCGCTGCTCTACCGACTGAGCTAACGACCCGGCGAAGAGGCGCACATGATACGGATTCTGCGCGCCTTTGCAACTGTTCAGGATACTTTTTTTGCCCCCTGCCGGCAGGGCCGGAGACAGGCTGGTCAAAGCTTAGTCAGCTTCGTCGATCCATGCCATCTGGATGGCTTCCAGGATCTTCTCGCCGCTGCGGTTCGGGTCGTCCTGGAATTCCGGCAGCGCCAGCACCCAGGCACGCAGATCGACGAAGTTGACGAAGCGCGGATCAACATCCGGGTGGCGCTCAGCCAGCGCAATGGCAATTTCCAGCGTGTCGGTCCATTTCAGCGTCATGTGCATCGCCTCCTCGCCCGCTCGTCTCAGTGACGCTCGGAAACCTGGTTGATGGTGTAACGAGGGATCTCGACCACCAGATCAGTGGTGCCGACTTTTGCCTGGCAGGACAAGCGCGATTGCGGTGTCAGGCCCCAGGCCCGATCCAGCAGATCGTCTTCTTCCTCGTCGCTGGCCGGCAGGCTCTGGAAACCTTCCTTCACCACCACATGACAAGTGGTACAGGCGCAGGACATTTCACAGGCGTGCTCAATATTTATCTTGTTGCGCAGCGCGGCATCAATGATGGTCTCACCGGTTTTGGCTTCGACCGTGACACCGTCCGGACAGGATTCCGGATGCGGCAGGAAGGTGATCTTGGGCATGTGAAAAAAACTCCGCAAAATAATTCCGCTGCGATCTGCACCGCGCGGAAACAATTACATGCTGTCCACCGTGCGGCCAACCAGCACATCGGCAATGCTGCGATTCATGCGCCGCGCCGCAAACGCTTCGCTCTGGCGATCAAGCGCACTGATCGCCTGCTTGATGGCATCCGCGTCGTCGGCTTTCGCGGATTGTTCAAGCGCCTGCATGCCGGCATGCAGGCGGGCGCGCTCGTCTTCACTGAGCAGTTGCCCGTCAGCACGCATCGCTGCACGCAGCGCCAGCAGGACGCGCTCGGCTTCCACCTGTTGTTCGCGCAGCAAACGCAAGCGGATATCGTCGCCGGCGTTTTTCAGCGAGGCTTCAAGCATTTCGCGAATGCTGTCGTCGCTGAGACCGTAGGACGGTTTGACCTGCACCGCTGCCTGCGCACCGGTCAGCGTTTCGCGCGCCGTCACCGACAGCAGGCCATCAGCGTCGACCTGGAATTCGACACGGATACGCGCCGCGCCTGCCACCATCTGCGGAATGCCGCGCAATTCAAAACGCGCCAGCGACCGGCAATCCTTGACCAGTTCGCGCTCGCCCTGCACCACATGCACACTCATTGCCGTCTGGCCATCAGCGAAGGTGGTGAACTCCTGCGCACGGCCGACCGGAATGGTGGTGTTGCGCGGGATGATTTTCTCGACGATGCCACCCATGGTTTCCAGACCCAGCGACAGCGGAATGACATCCAGCAGCAGCAGTTCATCGTCGCTCTTGTTGCCGACCAGCGTGTTCGCCTGCAGGGCCGCACCGATGGCAACCACGCGATCCGGATCGATGGAAGTGAGCACGTCACGCTGGAAGTATTTCGACACCGCCTGACGCACCAGCGGCATGCGCGTCGAACCGCCAACCATCACCACTTCGCGGATGTCTGCGGCATCGATCTGCGCATCGCGCAGGCATTGCCGGCACGCTTGCAGGCTGCGACGGATCAGCGGTTCGGCACAGGCCGCCAGATCGGCGACGGTGACCGTTTCGGCACTGCCGTCCGGCAAGCTGAACGTCGCGCGTTCATGATCGGACAGGGCCTCTTTCACGCGCCGCGCTTCGGTCAGCAAACGCCGTGCGGCGCGTGCGTCCTGCGGCCAGTGTTCGCTGCGACGCGACAGCAAGGCACGCGCGAGTGCGTGATCGATATCGTCGCCGCCGAGGGCGCTGTCGCCGCCGGTGGCCAGCACTTCAAACACACCGCGCGACAAACGCAGGATGGAAATGTCGAAGGTGCCGCCTCCGAGATCGTAAATGGCAAACACGCCTTCATCGCGCGTATCGAGGCCGTAGGCAACCGCTGCCGCAGTTGGCTCATTAAGCAGGCGCAGCACTTTCAGACCGGCGAGCGTCGCCGCATCTTTGGTGGCCTGGCGCTGGGCATCATCGAAATACGCCGGCACGGTGATCACCACGCCCTGCAGCAAGCCGCCCAGCGTCTGCTCCGCGCGCGCAGCCAGCGTCTTGAGAATTTCTGCCGAGGCTTCCACCGGCGTACGCGCGCCGGCAGCGGTGACAAATGCCGGCAGGTTGTCGCGCGTGGCGACAAAACTGTGTGAAGCGCGGCCGGGAAATTTTTCCACGTCGCTCATGCCGCGGCCCATCAGCCGCTTCACCGACATCAGCGTGTTGTGCGGATCGTCGCCGGCAACGCGCAGCGCATCGTCGCCCACCACGCAGGAGCCGTCAGCGAGATAGCGCACCACCGAGGGCAGCAAATGACGGCCTTCGGCATCCGGCAGAGTTTCCGCAAGGCCGGAACGGACACTGGCGATCAGCGAATGCGTGGTGCCGAGATCAATGCCCGCCGCCAGTCGGTGCTGGTGCGGGGCGGCGCTCATTCCCGGTTCGGCGATCTGCAACAACGGCATGGCAATTCCAGTCAGCAGGCGTTTGCATGGCAAACGCAAAAACGGCGCCGGTGACGCCGCTCAGAAATCGATATCGGACAGACGCTGCAGCAGATCATCGGCTTCGTCGCGCAGCTTGCGGAAGAACATCAGCTTCTGCAGCTCGGCCTTGCCACTGATCAGGTGCAGGTTATCCAGATCGGCGAATTGTGCCGCAAGACGGGCTTCCTGTTCACGCTCAAGTTGCCGCACCGTCGCCAGAAAGCTTTCTGCCGCCACGGCATCGCCGCCATCGGCAACCGCTTCCATTTCCTCGCGCAGTTCCATCTGGATCATCAGGAAGGCCGGATCCTGCAGGGTTTGCTCGTCCTGCCAGGAGCCGCCGCACAAGGTCAGCAGATAGCGCGCGCGGCGCACTGGATCGCGCAGCGTCTGGTACGCATCATTGAGTTCGGCGGCGCGCTGCACCGCGATCAGGCGCTCGGACTCGCTGCCCTGCGCATGACGATCCGGATGCACGGCGCGTTGCAGCTCGCGGTAACGCGCGGCCAGCAGTTCCGTATCGACGGCGTAGCCGGTGCGCAGCGCGAACAGATCGAAGAAGTTGCTCATGGCGCAGCGTGCTGACGGCGGAACGCCATCAGACCGTGAAACTTTCGCCACACCCGCATTCGGCCTTCTGATTCGGGTTGTGGAACTTGAAACCTTCGTTCAGGCCTTCCTTGACGAAATCCATCTCGGTGCCGTCGAGATAAACCAGACTCTTGGCATCGACCAGGATCTGCACGCCCTTGTCCTCGAACACCACATCTTCGGCGGCGACTTCATCGGCAAATTCGAGCACGTATGACAGTCCCGAACAGCCGGTGGTTTTCACCGCCAGCCGCACGCCAACGCCTTTGCCGCGATTGGCAATGAAGGTCTTGACGCGCTGTGCTGCCGAGTCCGACAAACTGATGGCCACGGACGGAACTCCTCTTGCAAGCGGCCGGCAGCAACCGGCAACGCTTCTGACAACCTGTGCGCCGGAAACGGCGCGCTTGCGGTTGAGACGTGTAGCGCCTGCGACAGATATCGCTGCCGCGGGCGCGACACACTCACTCAGCCACGCTTGCTCTTGTAGTCTTCGATCGCTGCCTTGATGGCATCTTCAGCGAGAACCGAGCAGTGGATTTTCACCGGCGGTAGCGCCAGTTCCTGGGCGATGTCGGTGTTCTTGATCAGCGCCGCTTCATCCAGCGTCTTGCCTTTCACCCATTCGGTGACCAGCGACGACGATGCAATGGCTGAACCGCAGCCATAGGTTTTGAAGCGCGCATCTTCGATGCGGCCGTCATCACCCACCTTGATCTGCAGTTTCATCACGTCACCGCAGGCCGGCGCGCCGACCATGCCGGTGCCGACGCTGCTGTCACCCTTGTCGAACGAGCCGACATTGCGCGGGTTTTCGTAGTGATCGATGACCTTGTTGCTGTACGCCATAACTCACCTCGCCTGAAACCGGACGACGGGTCCGGCTTCCTTGCAATTCAAACTGTTCGCGCCCGGCGCTCTGTGTGTTCTCTGTGCCGGTGCGCCGCATTCATTTCAGTGCGCCTGCCACTCGACGGTGCTGAGATCGACGCCGTCCTTGTACATTTCCCAGAGCGGCGACAATTCACGCAGACGCGTCACCGCCGAGCGCAGCTGGCTGATGGCGAAATCAACGTCTTCTTCGGTCGTGAAGCGGCCAAGTGTGAAACGCAGCGAGCTGTGCGCCAGTTCATCGGAGCGGCCGATGGCACGCAGCACATACGACGGTTCCAGACTGGCCGAGGTGCAGGCCGAACCCGAAGACACGGCCAGATCTTTCAGCGCCATGATCAGCGATTCGCCTTCGACGTAGTTGAAGGACACATTGAGGTTGCCGGCGACGCGACGCTCAGCATCACCGTTCAGGTGTACTTCTTCCATGTCCTTGATGCCGTTCCACAGTTTGTGGCGCAGACGCAGCAGTCGCTCGTTTTCGGCAGCCATTTCCAGCTTGGCGAGACGATAGGCTTCGCCCATGCCGACAATCTGGTGCACCGGCAGCGTGCCGGAACGCATGCCGCGCTCGTGACCACCACCATGCATCTGCGGCGCAATGCGCGCGCGCGGCTTGCGCCGCACATACAGTGCACCGATGCCTTTCGGGCCATAGGTTTTGTGGCTGGTCAGCGAGATCAGATCGACCGGCGTTTTCTCGACATCGATCTCCACCTTGCCGGTGGACTGCGCGGCATCGACGTGGAACAGGATGCCGCGTGCGCGGGTCATGGCGCCAATGGCATCGATATCCTGGATGACGCCGATCTCGTTGTTCACGTGCATGATTGAGACAAGGATGGTGTCCGGACGCAAGGCCGCTTCCAGCTTGGCCAGATCGATCAGGCCATTGCTTTCCGGATCGAGATAAGTGACTTCGTAACCCTGGCCTTCCAGATAACGGCAGGTGTCGAGCACCGCCTTGTGTTCGGTTTTACAGGTAACGATGTGCCGGCCTTTGTCTTTGTAGAACTCGGCAACGCCCTTGATGGCCAGGTTGTCGGCTTCGGTTGCGCCCGAAGTCCAGACAATTTCGCGCGGATCGGCGTTGAGCAACGCGGCAACGTGTTCACGCGCTTCTTCCACCGCTTCCTCGGCCTGCCAGCCGAATTTGTGCGAGCGCGAAGCCGGATTGCCGAACACGCCATCGGCGGTCAGGTAGTGCATCATTTTTTCGGCGACGCGCGGATCGACCGGGCAAGTGGCCGAATAGTCGAAGTAAACCGGCAATTTCATGTCGTCAGAACTCCACACATCTCAAAGTGTCGGCGTGACCGCATCGGGGTCATCGACTTTTACGTCGATCAGGCGGTCCCGATCGCCGCGACGTTCCTGCCGGCGCGCGATGTGTTGCACCTCGCGGCGGGCGATCACTTCCGCAAGACTGATGTTGCTCAGGAAGTCGTAAATTTGCGCACTCAGGTCATGCCACAGGCGGTGTGTCAGGCACTCTTCGCCTTCATGGCAATTGCCTTTGCCGGCACAGCGGGTGGCGTCGATGTTCTCGTTCACCGCAGCGATGACCTCGGCGACGTGGATCGCCTCCGGGCCGCGTCCCAGCCGGTAGCCGCCCCCCGGTCCGCGCACGCTGGACACCAGTCCTTCGCGTCGCAGCTGGGCAAACAGCTGTTCCAGATAGGAAAGGGAAATGCCCTGCCGGCCCGAGATCTCGGCCAGCGAAACCGGGCCGCGATCATAGTGCAAAGCAAGGTCCAACATGGCAGTAACCGCATAGCGGCCGCGAGTGCTGAGCTTCATGGTCATACCCGAGTGAAATGCTCGGGGATTAGTATAGGCCTTACCCGACTAAATCGCTAAATTATTTTGCGCTGCAGAAAAGGGTAATTTGGCCGGTTCGGCGGGGCCGGGCCGGACAGGGAACGGGGCCATAGCGGAGCCGCAGTTTTGCCGTGATGCCGGATACCTGAACCGTAGGATGGGTAGATCGCAGCGAAACCCATCGGCATAAAGCGTTGCGGCCAGGCATCCTGCGCAAAGTATTGCGATCATCCGCCTGCGCAAAAGCGGCGCGAACAACAGCAAAAGACACCTTCCTTCCGTCACTTCAACGCTTCGCGCAGATGGGTTTCGGCGCACAGCGCCTCTACCCATCCTACAGCTGTGAGGCCAGTTCTATCCGGCCGCCGTCAGCACCAGACTCGCGGTGTGTCCCGTCGGAATTCTGCCCCACAGCATGGCTGGCAAGCCGTTCGGGCCGGTGTTGGTGCGCGCCGGATCAGATGATGTACTCGATGCCCTGCTCGTTGCCGGCGTCGAGCAGCGGCTTGAACACCCGGCTTTCCAGGGCCGGCACTTCCGGGCAATTGACTTCAATGCCCTGCGCTTTCAGCAGCGACTCCAGCGTTGCCAGCCGCGTGTCCGAGGCCTGGATGTGGCGCAACAGGCTGGCCAGCGCCGGACTCAGCGGGTCCTGCATGCCGGTTTCGATGCCGTAGGGCATGAACGCAGTGTCCTTGCCGGCGTCCTTGCGCTCTTCATTGACGATCTTGCCGGGAATGCCGACCACCGTTGCGCCGGCCGGCACTTCCTTGACCACCACGGCGTTGGAGCCGATCCGGGCGCCGTCGTGGACGGTGAAGGCGCCCAGCACTTTTGCGCCGGCACCGACCACCACGCCGCGCCCCAGGGTCGGATGGCGCTTGCCCTGACTCAGGCTGGTGCCGCCCAGCGTCACGCCCTGATACAGCGTGCAGTCGTCGCCAACTTCGGCGGTTTCGCCAATCACCACCCCCATGCCGTGATCAATCAGCACACGCCGGCCGATGCGTGCACCGGGGTGGATCTCGATACCGGTCAGGAAGCGGCCGAAATTGGACAGCCAGCGGGCCAGCCAGCGCAGTTTCCAGCGCCAGAGCCGATGGGTCACGCGGTGCAGCCAGATGGCGTGCAGGCCGGGATAGTTGGTCAGCACGTCGACGGCGTTGCGCGCCGCCGGATCGTGGCTGAGGACGTTGCGGATGTCTTCGCGGATGCGGGCAAACATGCGAGCGGTAACCCTGTGGGTTGCCGGACGCGTTTACTCGGCGCCCGGTGTACTGGTCGACTGGTGGACTGCGCCGGAACGCTGTTCATCCCGGGCCGCCTGACGCGCGGCGGTGGTGCCGTCGAGCGCTTCATTGGTGGCTTTCAGGATGCCGTGCAGGATGTTGGCTTCGCGTACGGTCGGCTGGGCGCGCAGATAGAGGCGACGCAAACGGCCGAACAGCTTTTCCGACGCCGTCGGTTTCATGAACTCTATCCGCAACAACTGTTCGCGCATGTGGGCGAAGTACATATCCATATGCTCGGCCGGCGCCGGCGCGTCGAGCAGATCGCCGGGTTCGCAGATGTCGCTCACCGCGCCGCCAAACGCTGCCATGCGCAGTTCGTAGGCAATGATCTGCACCGCCGAACCGAGGTTCAGGGAACTGTAGTCGGGATTGGCGGGAATATAGACGTGGCTGTTGCAGAGACCGAGTTCGTCGTTGGACAGGCCGTTGGCCTCGCAGCCAAACAGGATTGCCGCCGGCAGGGCGCCGGGCCGGTCACGCAGACGCTCGGACAGCTGGCGCGGATTCAGCACTTCAAAGTTCAGGCCACGGCCACGCGCCGACGTGCCAATCACCGTACGGCAGCCTTCGATGGCGGCGGTCAGCGAATCGTGCACCCGCGCGCCGAGCAGGATATCCAGCCCGCCCTTGCTGCGCGCCCGTGCTTCCGGATGCGGATGCGCTTCGCGCGGATTGACCAGCCGCAGATCCGACAGCCCCATGGTGCGCATCGCCCGGGCGACGGCGCCGATATTGCCGGGATGCTGGGTGTGGGAAAGCACCACACGGATCTGGTCGAGCATGACTACCTCGGTCGGAAACAAGAGCCGGCTGGCCGCACAACACGCCCCGGCCACCGGGGCGCGCAAGCATACGCAAGCCGGCGGTGACGGTCACGCACCGGCCCGACCAACACGCCCAACCGGCGCGCGCACCGCCTGTGCTAGCATCGCCGCCCCGTTTTTCGTCCGCCCTGTTCGCCGTGAGCCAGGTTCTGCCCCGCCCCCACAGCGCCGAAACCGATGCGCCGCCGGTCGCCGGACCGGCCCGGCCGGCCGACGCGCTTGTCGACTGGGCGCGTGTCCGCCTGCCCGATGCCTGGCCGGACCGCATGGCGCTGCCCTATATCAGCCATTTCTGGCTGATCTTCCGCGCCATGTGGCGCAAGCGCTGCCAGAAGCTGCAACTGCCCGACGGCCTGCCCGGCGTCGACCGGCTGCCCAAGTACCTGCTCCAGGAATTCCATTACCTGCCGAACGGCAACTACTCGCGCTCCATCACCCGTGGCTATGCCAGGGGCTTCGACCGGGTGATGCTCGGCACCCTGCGCCAGGCGCGCCGCCTGATGGCTGAAACCCTGCGCGACGCGACGCGCGTGCTTGATGTCGGCACCGGCGCCGGTCATCTGGCTGGCGCGTTGCAGGCAGCCGGCATCCCCGAAGTCTGGGCGCTGGAACCTTCGCCCTATTTGCTGCAGCACGCCGCCCGCGACTATCCCGGCCTGCGCTGCGTGCAGGGTGTGATCGAAGACAGCGGCCTGCCCGACGGCCATTTCGACGCCGCCGGCGCCTGCTTCGTGTTCCATGAGATCCCGCCGCGCCATGCCGACCGGGCGCTGGCCGAACTGCACCGGCTGATCAAGCCGGGCGGCAAACTGCTGATCGTCGAACCCTCGCCGGCCCAGCTGAGTGGCAGCCGTCGCCAGCTCTGGCAGCGCCACGGCTGGCGCGGCCTGTATTTCCGCGCCCTGGCCGGCCGCGTCCACGAGCCCTTCCTCGCCGCCTGGCACGACCGCGACCACGCGGCCTGGCTGGATGGCCACGGTTTCGAGCTCATCGAAGACCGCGACCAGCTTCCCTGGCGCATGCTGTCGGCGGTCCGCCGGGCCTGAAGCGTTCGCGCGGCCGCCCGTCTCCCGGACCTTCATGCTCACCGGGCATATTGCCACGTGGCCAAGCCGGCGAGCCTCCCCTATAATCCGCGCCCCTTCGCTCTTTGACAGACCCGTTCCCATGCACGCATTGGTCAACATTGCGGTCCGTGCCGCGCGCGCCGCGGGCGCCCGCCTCGTCCGTGACTTCGAAAAGTACGACGCCATCAAGGCCGACACCAAAGGTCGCAACGACCATGTGTCCGAAACCGACCATGCTGCAGAACGCGTCATCATCGAGAGCATCCGCAAGAGCTATCCCGAGCACGCCTTCCTCGCCGAAGAATCCGGCGCGCAGGGTGAAACCAGCGCCGAAGTGACCTGGATCATCGATCCGCTCGACGGCACCACCAATTTCCTGCACGGCCTGCCGCATTTCGCCATTTCCATCGCCGCCCAGATCAAGGGCCGTGTCGAACACGGCGTCATTTACGATCCGCTGCGCGACGAACTGTTCACCGCCTCGCGCGGCGGCGGCGCGGCCGTCAACGGCAAGCGCATCCGCGTCGGCAACACCAACCGTCTGGAACAGGCGCTGCTCGCCACCGCCTTCCCGTTCCACAACGCCATTTCGCTGGATCGCTACCTCGGCGAATTCCAGAACATTTATCCGCGTTGCGCCGACATTCGCCGCAACGGTTCGGCCGCCCTCGATCTCGCCTATGTTGCCGCCGGCCGCTTTGACGGTTACTGGGAATACGGCGTCAAGATCTGGGACATCGCCGCCGGCGCCTTGCTGGTGCAGGAAGCCGGTGGCCTGCTCACCGACATGAACGGCGGCAGCGACATCGGCGGCGCCAACGGCATCGTCTGCGCCAATCCGAAACTGTTCAAACAGATGGTGCAGGCATTTAAAGGCGTGTACTGATCACGCCGGCTTGTTGCCGTTGCCCCGAACGCAGGCGCAAACAAGCGGGAATAAAAAAAGCCCGGCTGCATCAGCCGGGCTTTTTTGTTTGTGCTGCAAACAGGGATGTCCCGTCAGCCATGTTTCGCATCCGGCGCAATGCGACAGCCAGCGATCAACCGGACAAACCCGACGGAGCAACCATGGACAGCTCCGCTCACGGCGACCCGGCGGCGTTCGCTGCCCCGGCTTCCAGCCGCGCTTTGACCTGTTTGACGTGTTCCGGATCGCGCATGAACAGCGCGTTCATGTCATCGACAAAATGCTCGGCGGTTTTTTCGCCGTAGCCACTGTGGATTTTGTACACCACACCTTCACGGTCGAAGATCACGGTGTAGGGAAAACCGACGCCGCCCATGGCTTCGTGCAGGCGACCGTTCTTGTCATGCAGCGGCAGCACGCCATGCGGGCGAAGTTTCTTGGCCATGTTGCGGAAGATGGTCCGGTCTTCCTTGACGTTGATGCTGACCACCTGGCCACCATACGGCGCAATGATCTTGTTCAGGCCCACCAGCACCGGTATTTCCTTCATGCAGGGACCGCACCACGAGGTCCAGAAATTCACCAGCACCACCTGACCGCGCAGGCTTGCCAGCGTCACCTCATTGCCGTCGCTGTCGGTCCCGAGACGGAACTCCGGCTGGTCGCCGACTTGCAGCTCCGCCGCCGACGCATTGAAAAGCGCTTGTACAGAGGCCAGCACCAGCGCTGCAGCCCATACCCATCCCTTGCCCTGCTTCATGCTCATTGCTCCCTTATCCCTGTCCTGTATGCCCTGCGCGCCAGTTCCGCCCGGTCGTGCCCGGCGAGCCACTTCAGACCTGGATGCGCCGGATTGGCGCGGGAGCATACGAAGATGACGCTCGCACCGGCAAGCGCCTTTGCCTGCCTGCACGTCACCGCCGCCGTATCACAAGCGGGCCAACCAGCGGCGAAATCCGACCACGCATCCTGACATCCGGACGTCTGCCCAAATCACGCATATGGACATATATCTCGTAGCAGGAAAATAAACAGAGTTTTATGCTTTTAAGTACATTTATGCGAAGTAAAACCCTGTATGCGCTGTTGCAGTGCATGATCCAGCCTGCCTAGAATCCCTGCCAGCTGCCCGGTCGGGTGGCGCCTTCCATCCCCTGTTTCCCTGCCCCCTGTGGCCATCGGAGTCTGTCGTCATGCAATCCTTCTCGCGTCTGCAACGCCTGCCGCCCTACGTTTTCAACGTGATTGGCGACCTGCGCGCGGCGGCACGAGCCCGTGGCGAGGACGTTATCGACTTCTCGATGGGCAACCCGGACGGGCCGACGCCGCCGCACATCGTCGCCAAGCTGGTCGAAGCCGCGCAGCGGCCGGACACGCACCGCTACTCGGTGTCAAAAGGCATCCCGCGCCTGCGCAAGGCGATCACGCACTGGTACAAGCAACGCTTTGATGTCGATCTGAATCCCGACACCGAGGCCATTGCCACCATCGGCTCCAAGGAAGGCATCGCCCACCTGTGTCTGGCCACGCTGGATCGCAGCGACGCCGTGCTGGTGCCGAACCCGAGTTATCCGATTCACATTTACGGTCCGGTGATCGCCGGCGCCGACATCCGCAGCGTGCCGATGAAACCGGGCGTCGATTTTTTTGCCGAGCTGGAGCAGTCGATCAAGCTGAATTATCCGAAACCGAAAATGCTGATCCTCAACTTCCCGTCCAATCCGACGACGGAATGCGTGGATCTGTCCTTCTTCGAACGCATCGTGGCGCTGTGCAAACTGCACAACATCTGGATCGTTCACGACATCGCCTATGCCGACATCTGTTTCGACGGCTACAAGGCACCGAGCATCCTGCAGGTGCCCGGCGCCAAAGACATCGCGGTCGAGTTTTACACGCTGTCCAAAAGCTACAACATGCCGGGCTGGCGCGTGGGGTTCATGGTCGGCAATGCCACGCTGGTTGCGGCTCTGGCGCGCATCAAGAGCTACCACGACTACGGCACGTTCACACCGATACAAGTGGCATCGATACTGGCGCTCGAAGGTCCGCAGGACTGCGTCGCCGAGATCACGGAGATTTATCGCAAACGTCGTGATGTGCTCTGCCAGGGCCTGCACAAAATCGGCTGGAACGTGAACATTCCGAAAGCGACGATGTTTGTCTGGGCGCAGATCCCGGAGGCCTACAAGGAACTCGGCTCGCTGGAATTCGCCAAGAAACTGATGAATGAAGCGAAAGTGGCCGTCAGCCCCGGCATCGGCTTCGGCGAATACGGCGACGACCACATCCGCTTCGCGCTGATCGAAAACGAAGAACGCACCCGCCAGGCCCTGCGCGGCATCCGCGACATGTTCCGCAAGGACGGTGTGCTGGCCGGATAAGGCCAGCGAGTTGCGGGCTCCCCGCCGCGGATAACGGGTTGCGAATTACGGGTTACGTGGCACGGGTTGCGGGTTGCGTGGCACGGGTTACGCGTAGGATGGGTAGAGGCGCAAAGCGCCGAAACCCATCGGCGTGAAGCGATGAAGTAGCGGAAAAAATATTTGGCACGAAGCGATGAAACAACGGAGAAAAATCTTTGGCGTGAAGCAATAAAGCAACGGACAAGACGCTCCATCAGGCCGCTCCGCTTTACGCCGATGGGTTTCGCTTCGCTCTACCCATCCTGCGAGCGGCCGCATTTTTTGCCGAATCAATTCGGCTCCACAAATTTCTTTCGGTGCATGGTTGTCACCGACGCCAACACATAAAAAA
Organism: Permianibacter sp.; assembly: GCA_041913605.1. GTDB lineage: Bacteria > Pseudomonadota > Gammaproteobacteria > Enterobacterales > Permianibacteraceae > Permianibacter. Next base: position 57,143 of record JAYSEY010000011.1, on the reverse strand, counting down.
CAAAACGGCCCGCGCGGGCCGTTTTGTTTGCTGCACGAACAGACACTATCAGCTGCCGATGCGGCCACCGTCGTTCTTGGTGATCACAATCGTTGCCGAACGCGGACGTTTGCCGGCGCCGTAGCCGGCGTTGCTCGGCCACTGGCTCTGGTACTTGGTCGGGTCGGCAACATTGGCGCGCGCGGTTTCTTCACCCGGGTGCTGGATGTTGATAAACAACGTTTTGCCATCCGGCGTTTCCGCGATGCCGGTGATCTCGCTGCCTTTCGGGCCGACCAGGAAACGCTTCAGCGTGTCGGCGGTCGGCGCCTTGCCGATGTAGGTATCGACATTCAGCGTGCTGCCGTCCGCTTTGGTGTAGCTCAGCGTTTTCTTGCCGCCATCGCCAACCTGACCCGGCACAGCGGCCAGCATCATGCAGTTGGTGACATCCGTGTAGGCGCCATCATCGGTCTGAATCCAGCAAATACCGGTGGCTTTCGAGAACGCCAAACCATCAGGGCTGGACATATCCTGATCATTGGTCAGGCTCGACAGGTTGACCTTGCCCGTATCGGCCGAAGCTTCGGCGCCGAACACATACACATCCCAGGTGAACGTGGTCGAGGTCGAACCGTTGGCACCTTCCTTGATGCGCAGGATGTGACCGTTCGGATTGCCGTTCTGGGCACTGGTGCCCTTCATGTCGGTGTACACGCGCGGGTTGGCGCTGTCCGGACGCAGTTGCGATGAACTGGCCGGATCAACACGACGGTTGCTGTTGTTGGTCAGCGTGTAATAGATCTCGCCGTTTTTCGGGTTCACCGAGCACCATTCCGGGCGATCCATTTTGGTCGCGCCAACGGCGTCGGCGGCGATGCGCGCATTGACCACCACATCAGCTTCATCGGCAAACGCATATTTGTCGTAGAGCGCGATGGTCGGATTGTTTTTCGACAGTTCCAGCCACTCACCGCTGCCGTCAGCGTTGAATTTCGCGGCGTAGAGTTTGCCTTTGTCGAGATACTTGCTGCCGGTGGCAAGGCGATCAGCCGGGTTGGCGTCGGCGTTGTCCCAAGCGGCTTCGGAAACAAACTTGTAGATGTATTCGTTGCGCGCGTCGTCACCCATGTACACGGCCAGCGGCTTGCCGGCCACCGGCAGCGAAAACGCTGCGCTTTCGTGGGCAAAACGACCCAGCGCAGTGCGCTTGCGTGCTTTCCTGCTCTTGTCGTACGGATCGACTTCGATGATGTATCCCTGACCGTTGGCTTCGTTGCGATAGTCATCGCTGCCATCGGCCGAGGCGCCGAGTTTGCTGGTGTTCCAGCGCACGAAGCGATCTTCGCTGCCGCCGGTTTCCCAGCCATGACGGCTGGCCAGTCCGGCGCCCATGCCGTAGCGTTTCAGCGCCGTTACGCTCTTGTCATTGCCGCGCGCGGTGTCATCGCTGGCCGCACGGGCAAAGTAGCCGTTCCAGTTTTCTTCACCGGACACAAAACTGCCCCAGGGCGTCTTGCCGGTGCCGCAGTTGTTGATCGTGCCACGGGTTTTCAGACCATCCGGCGAATACTTGGTGATCAGCAGTTTGTTGCCGCGTGCCGGGCCGGAGATCTCCACTTCGCTCTGCGCGGTGAGACGGAAATTCAGAGCCGAGTCTTTGACATACGACCACTTGCCGTCGCTGGCTTTTTTCACTTCGATCACACCGATGCCGTGGATCGCCGTTTCCTTGTCCACTTCTGCCGCCGGACGCGGCAGACCGGCGGTGCCGCCGGTGGCGTGGATGAAATGCGAAGGCGAGCCGGTACCCACGAATTCGTTGGTGGTCGCTTCAAAGTTGATGGCCAGCAGGCCGCGATCAGCGCTGGTTGCCGACGGCTTGTTGTCGCTCGCCAGACCAAACCATTCCATGCCGTCGTGGTGGTCGCCCGCGCGGTTTTCGAAATCGGTGTCAGTGCCGTCGTTTTTGTAATCCGCCGTCGCGGCGCGCATCGGGTCACCGAGTGCGAAGATCACGCTGAAGCTGTACCCAGCCGGCACGCTGACCTTGTCTTCCAGCGATTTCGGCACTGCCGTGAAGGCCAGCAGTTTTTCCGTGACCGGCGGCGTGACCGGCGTCGAATCATTGTTGTTGCTGTCGCCGCAGGCGCTCAGCAGCGTGCTGCCGAACATCACCGTCGCCGCACCTCCGACTGAACCGCGCAGCAGCGAGCGGCGGCTCAGGCGCGCAGCCAGCACTGAATCGAACTCGGGATTCGCGGACGTATTGGAGTTTTCTTCCTGGAACGCGTGGGAAAGGAGAACGTCGTGTTTATCCATGGTTTTAGCGCGACAAGCGCCCCTCGTCTGAAAAGTGCGGCCAGACTAGGCAGCGCGCTTGACGGGTCCGTGACGCGCAGATGACGTAACGATGACAGGTCGGAGCAGATGAATGATTACTGCGCAATCGTGACGAAAAATGCACACGCGCACTGGATGAATCACGAGACAAGAAAAAAAGCGCCCGCAGGCGCTTTTTTTTTCTTCACGGCAGAACACCGATCAGGGCATTTCCGGCAGACCTTCGCCTTCTTTCTCGACTTTCGGCGGCATCAGATCGTCGCGCGACAAACCGATGTCCAGCGCCGGGCAAGCGGCAAGATAAATGGACGAGTAAATCGCCGCGAACACGCCGATGAGCATGGCCAGCGAGAACTCGTGCACCGCCGGACCGCCCCAGACAAACAGCGCCAGCACGACGATGAAGGTCAGGCCGGTGGTCATGGTGGTACGCGCCAGCGTCTGGTTGATCGACAGGTTCATCAGCTCGATCAGATCCGTGACGCGCGACTTGCGGAAGTTTTCCCGCACGCGGTCGAAGATCACCACCTTGTCGTTCAGCGAGTAACCGAGGATGGTCATCACCGCCGCCAGCGCGGTCAGATCGAAATTGACCTGCAGCAGCGAAAACGCGCCGAGCACCAGCATCGCGTCGTGCACGGTGCCGATGATGGAGCCGATGGCGAGTTTGAACTCGAAGCGGAAGGCCACGTAGATCAGCACCGCCACCACCGTCACCAGCGCCGCCATGATGCCCTGCTCGGTCAACTCATCGCCGACCTGCGAGCCGACAAAGTCGAGCCGTTTGAGCACCACACCGCCGCTGCCGATGTCATTCATCGCGGCGAGAATTTGCTGGCCCAGTTGTTCGTTGCTGACGCCTTCGCGGGTCGCCAGACGCACCGAGACATCGCGCGCCGAACCGAAGTGCTGCACGGTGGCGCCTTCGAAACCGGCGGATACCAGTTTCTCGCGCACCACATCCAGATCCGCAGCGGCCGGAAAGGCCACTTCCACCAGCGTGCCGCCAGTGAAGTCGAGGCCGAAGTTCAGACCCTTGACCGCCAGCGAACCAATGCTGGCCACCATGAGAATCGCCGACAGCACGTAAGCGAAAAGCCGTCCGCGATAGAAATTGATACTGGTTTCGCCGTTCCAGAAACGATTGAGTGCGTTCATGTCAGCGTCCTCAGATCCACAGCTTCTTGACATCGCGACCGCCGTAAATGGCGTTGACGATCGCGCGCGTGCCGGCAACGGCAGTGAACATCGAGGCGAGAATGCCGATGCACATGGTCACGGCAAAACCCTTGATGGTGCCCGAGCCGACACCGAACAACACCAGACCGGAGATCAGGTTGGTCAGGTTCGAGTCGGTGATCGCCATCGAGGCTTCGTCGTAACCCATCTTGATGGCCATTTGCGGCGTGATGCCGGCGCGGATGTCCTCGCGTATGCGTTCGTTGATCAGCACGTTGGCGTCCACCGCCATCGCCAGCCCCAGCACCAGACCGGCAATGCCAGGCATGGTCAGCACGGCGTCGATCAGCGACATCACCGCCACGGTCAGCACCAGGTTCATGAACAGCGCCACATTGGTGGCGATGCCGAACACGCGGTACTTGAGCAGCATGAAGCCCATCACTGCGATGATCGATGCCACCATCGCTTTCAGGCCCATGTCGATATTCGCCTGGCCCATCGACGGACCGATGGTGCGTTCTTCAACAATCTGAATCGGCGCGATCAGCGCACCGGAACGCAGCACCAGCGCCAGGTTTTGCGCTTCGGATGCAGAACCAATACCGGTGATCTGGAAGCGGTTGCCAAGCTGCGACTGGATGGTCGCGGCATTGACCACGCGCTCGACTTTCTTCGGCGGCTTGGCGATCAGCTGACCGTCTTTTTCTTCGTATTCGGTTTTGTATTCGATCAGCACCGACGCCATCAGCTTGCCGACCGCATTCTTGGTCGCGGCCGCCATCTTGCTGCCGCCCTTGCTGTCGAGACTGATGTTGACGTTCGGCAGACCGTTCTGGTCCAGCCCCTGCGAAGCGCCAGTGATGTGATCGCCGGTCAGGATCACCTGCTTCTTCAGCAGGTAGGGACGACCGGTTTCGTCCATCAGCACTTCGGAATCGGCCGGCACACGGCCGGCGAGTGCATCACGGACATCGCGTTCTTCATTGACCAGACGAAATTCCAGTGTCGCAGTGGCGCTGAGAATTTCCTTGGCGCGGGCGGAATCCTGCACGCCCGGCAATTGCACCACCAGACGCTCGGAACCCTGCTGCTGGATCAGCGGCTCGGCAACGCCGAGTTCGTTGACGCGATTGCGCAGGATGCTGAGGTTTTGCTGCACGGCTTCACTGCGCGCGGTTTTCAGCACCGCATCGCTCATCACCGCATCGACGACATAAAATTCGCCGTCGCGGCTGTCGGTGAAGATCAGATCCGGGAACTGGCGCTTGAGCACGGCTTCGCCGCTGCTCATCGTCGCTTCGTCACGGAACCTGACCTGCACGCCGCCCTGCGGCCGGCGCTGGGCGCTGGCGTAGCGGATGTTTTCCTTGCGCAGTTCGGTCTTGAAATCGTCGACGTACTGGGTTTCTTTTTTCGACATGGCGGTCGGCATGTCGATTTCCATCAGGAAGTGCACGCCGCCACGCAGGTCGAGACCGAGTTTCATCGGCGACGCGCCGATGGCCCGCAGCCAGCCCGGCGTTGCCGGCGCCAGATTGAGCGCGACATTGACCTCGTCACCGAGGGTTTTGCGCGCCACGGATTGCGCCAGCAATTGCACGTCGGTGTCGGAGAAACGGATCAGCCAGGTGCCGCCATCCTGTTCGACGCTCTTGTAAACGATCTTGGCTTCTTTCAGCGCGGTTTCGACTTCGGTGATGCGCTCAGGCGCGATCTCCTTGCCGCGTTGACCGGAAATTTGCAGAGCCGGATCTTCACCGAACATGTTCGGCAGTGCGTACACCACACCGAACACAAAAATGAAGCCAATCAGCAGGTACTTCCAGAGCGGCCAGGTGTTGATGGGCCGCGCTGCAGGCGCTCCGAATAGCATGACAATTCCTTGCGTTACCGATTTGTTCTACACGGACGGGTCTGACGCCCGGCCGCACAAAGCACCGGCGGGCGCCCAAGCGCCCGCCGAATGTTGATTAACCGTTCTGGATGCTGCCCAACGTGCCTTTCGGCAGCGTGGCCGAGATGGCATGACGCTGGACGCTGATCTCAACGCCTTCCGCCAGTGCGATGACCACGAAGTTGTCCTTGATCTTGACCACGCGACCAAGAATGCCGCCGATGGTGGCGACTTCATCACCCTTCTGCAGACCTTCCATCATCGCCTTGTGTTCCTTGGCGCGTTTGCTCTGCGGACGGATCAGCATGAAATAGAAAATCAGGCCGAACACGACCAGCATGATGATCGGTTGCCAGGTGGCGCCCGGAGTGGCAGCGCCGGCACTACCAGTGGCGGCATGGGCAGTGTTGATCAGAAAGCTCATGGCTGTTCCTCTTGGTGTTTTCAGGTGGATTTGAAGCGGATGTTGTTCAGACTCAGGGATTCGTTGTCGGCGTGTCGGCCGCTGCCACGGGGGCCGTGCCATCAGCCAGCGGCGGCACCGGGAGGCCGCGCCGGGAGTAGAAGTCTTCCACGAAGCGGGCAAGCCTACCGGTTTCAATTGCCTGCCGCAAACCAGCCATCAGGCGCTGGTAATAGCGCAGGTTATGGATAGTGTTCAGGCGTCCGCCGAGGCCTTCGTTGCAGCGATCCAGATGGTGCAGGTAGGCGCGGCTGTGGTGCTGGCAGGTATAGCAGTCGCAGCCTTCCTCAATGGGCCGCTGGTCGTTGCGGTAGGTGGCATTGCGCAGGCGCAGCACACCGTCGGCAGTGAACAGGTGGGCGTTGCGGGCGTTCCGCGTCGGCATCACGCAGTCGAACATGTCAACGCCTCGGCGCACCGCCTCGACGATGTCTTCCGGCTTGCCGACGCCCATCAGATAGCGCGGCTTGTCGCGGGGCAATTTTTGCGCGATGCCGTCCAGCACCCGCAGCATGTCTTCTTTCGGCTCGCCCACCGACAGGCCGCCGATGGCGTAGCCGTCGAAGCCGATGGCTTCGAGGCCGGCCAGCGAGCGCTCGCGCAGATCCTGGTACATGCCGCCCTGGACAATGCCGAACAGCGCCGCCGGATTGTCGCCATGCGCGGTCTTGCTGCGCGCGGCCCAGCGCAGCGACAGCTCCATCGACAGCCGCGCCTGATCCCAGGTGGCCGGATGCGGCGTGCATTCGTCGAAGATCATCACGATGTCGGCGCCGAGCGCGCGCTGCACCTGCATCGAGCGTTCCGGGTCCAGCCAGATCTTCGAGCCGTCGATCGGCGAGCGGAACATCACGCCGTCCTCGCTGATCTTGCGCATCTCGCCCAGGCTGAACACCTGGAAGCCGCCGGAGTCGGTGAGGATGGGGCCCTGCCAGCCACCAAAGCCGTGCAGGCCGCCGAACTGCTGCATCAGCTCGGGACCGGGACGCAGCATCAGGTGAAAGGTGTTGCCGAGGATGATCTGCGCGCCGGTGGCGGCGACTTCGTCGGGGGTCACGGTCTTGACCGCGCCATAGGTGCCCACTGGCATAAAGGCCGGGGTTTCGACCACGCCGCGGTCAAACACCAGCCGGCCGCGGCGGGCCGCACCATCGGTGCCGAGCAGTTCAAAGTTCATGCGGCGGCATCCGCGCGGGTCAGGAACATGGCATCCCCATAGGAAAAGAAGCGGTAACGCTGGCGCACGGCGTCCTGATAGGCCGCCAGAATGCGTTCGCGGCCGGCGAAGGCCGAGACCAGCATCAGCAGCGTGGATTGCGGCAGATGAAAGTTGGTGATCAGGGCATCGACGACCCGGAAGCGGTAACCGGGCGTGATGAAGATTTGGGTCTCGCCGGCACGCTTTTCAAGCCGGACGTCGTCCGAGTCGCCCCCGGCATCGGCAAAGGCCGACTCCAGCGCCCGTACCGAGGTCGTGCCCACCGCCACCACCCGGCCACCGCGGGCGCGGGTGTCGGCAATGGCCGCCAGCACGTCGGCGCCGACTTCAAAACGCTCGCTGTGCATGCGGTGCTCGGCAATGTTGCTGACCCGCACCGGCTGGAAAGTCCCGGCGCCCACGTGCAGGGTGACTTCCGCGCGGCGCACACCCATGGCATCGAGCGCACTAAGCAACAGCGCATCGAAATGCAGGCCGGCGGTCGGCGCGGCGACAGCGCCGGGCACCTTCGCATAGACGGTCTGGTAGCGCTCACGGTCGGCAGCGTCGTCGGCGCGCTCCATATAAGGAGGCAAAGGCATGTGACCCTGCTCGTCGAGCAGCGTCAGCCAGTCGCGCTCGCTGCGGAAACGGAACCAGTCGCCGCTGCGCTCCAGCAGCACTACCTCGCCGCCGCCCGCCAGCGTCAGCACTGTGCCCGGCCGGATCGGCTTGGACGCGCGCGCCTGGCAGATCGCTTCATGGCCATCCAGCACCCGCTCGACCAGGATCTCCACCTCCCCGCCGGTTGGCTTGCGCGCGAACAGCCGCGCGGCCAGCACCCGCGTGTTGTTGAACACCAGCAGATCATCGGCACGCAGCAGTGCCGGCAAATCGCGGAACTGGCGATGTTGCGGCGACGGCGCATCGGCAGGGAGACAGAGCAGACGGCTGGCACTGCGTTCGGCCAGCGGATGCCGGGCAATGAGCTCGTCCGGCAGGTGGAAATCAAAATCAGTCAGCAGCATGGCAATCTCGATGGGGATCGACCTTCCCCAAGGGCGCGCTAGGGTACTGGAAAACCCGGCGCGACAAAACCGCTGGTGAAAATTTCGCCGGCCATGCGGACGTCTGCGCGCGTTGACCCTACTGAGGGCCGTGCATATACTGCGCGTCCTTCGCCGGAGTGGTGGAATCGGTAGACGCGCCGGACTCAAAATCCGGTATCCGAGAGGGTGTGTGGGTTCAAGTCCCACCTCCGGCACCAAATGCAAAACAAAAAGGCCCGCTTGCGCGGGCCTTTTTGTTTCCTGCTTTCTACTGATTTCTACTGCCTGAGATTGCTTGCAGTTTTCCTGACTTGTTGTTTGCGTACTTCCTGATTGCTGCCTTGTTGCTGCCGCGTTACCGCGGGTACTGCTGGTGCCCAATCAGGATGATTGCGCCCGGGAATGCGCGCACGATCCCGTGCGCGCGGTTTTCTTGTCAGGGTAGTGCGGGTTCAAGGTTTCAGTAAACGTTGACCACCATGCCCAGACGGAAGGCGGCGGCGGTATCGCGATTGGCGAAACGTTTGACGCGCACCTTGTAATTGCCGCTGACGGTCGGATCGAAATTGACCGTTTCAAACGCGTTGTCGTAGCTGGCCGATGTACCGATGACATTGCCGTTCGGGCCTATCACGGTCAGATCCAGATCCTGGCCGATGGGATGGGCATCGGTGCGGTGATCGTAGGTGTAGCTGCCGCGGTTCATCCAGGCGATGGCGATACGTGCATTGGCCCAAGCCTGATCAATGTAGACCACCTTTTCGATATAACCATCGCTGGCGCCGTCACCGGCATCGAAATCGGCGAACGATGCGTTGCTGCCCTGCCAGAACCAGGCGCTGCCGTTGTAATAGGCGCTGAGAAAATCGATACCGCCAACACCGACCTTGTCGAAGCCACCGGTGATGGCATCGGTGGCACCACCGATCATCGCCGCGTAGGTCAGATGCGGACGACCGACATAGGCCGGGAAACCGGACATCATGTCAGCCGCCATGGCGGCAGCGTGCGGCGAGGCCATGCTGGTGCCGGTCATGGTGAAACCGCCGGCCGTGATGCTGGTGCCCGGCGCAGACATTTCCGGCTTGGCATTTTTGGTTTGTGGATTGACGAACGACGAGCCACTGTTGATGGTGTCGTTGCCATCGTTGTAGTTGCCGACCGCCATCACGTTGTGGCCCTTGGCCGGCGAGATCACATTGCCGGTTTCGTTGCCGAAGTTGCCCGCGGCATTGAAGATGGCCAGATTGTTGTTGTAGGCGAAGTTGTCCCAGTCGCGATCCAGTGTCGAATAGCTGGTGGAATCATTGCCGCCGTTCGAGCGGTTGATCACGCGGATCGCCGGATTGCCGCCAACACCATCCAGATCGCTGGCTTCCGGCAGCACAGCGCTGCCACGGCAGTAAATGAAGCTGGCCGGCGCCACGGCGCGCAGAATGCCGTACACGTTCTGCGAATGATCCGTTTGTGAACCGGCCAGACGATCGTAGTTGGTCGCACCGGCTTCATCGCGGCAACCAATCTCGGTGTAGTAAATGCCGATACCGGCACCGCGCGTCGTCGAGAACGGCAGTGCCCAGTTGCTGATATTAGTGTCGACCATGGCATTGTTGATTTGATCGCGCACCGGGAACGCCAGTTCGATACCGGCAATATCGGCATCGCGCTGGACAATGATGCCTTTCAGTTCACCGGCTTTCATTTTCGCCCGCACGGTCAGCTGACCTTTCGCGGCCGCGTCTTTCCATTCACCACGCGCCGACAAACCATGACGGGCGGCCACCGCGTTGACCATGCGCGCGTTCATGGCTGCGTGCGCGCAGGTCTTCACGTGCGTTCAGTGCCTGCAGATCACTGTCCTTGACTGCACGGCCATTCAGGCGCTGGTTGGCCGCTTTGCCATCAACAAACTCGACACCGCCGTCTTCCATCGACACCGGCAGCGCCTTGCCTTCGTCGCGCAGCGCGATGTTGACTTCAATGACATCGGTGTCTGCCGCACGGGCCAGCACTTCAGCCAGCTTCGACTCCACCTGCTCGCGCTTGCCGGCCGGCACCACGCTCACGGCACGGCCGCCGCTGCTGATGCGCTCAACAATCTGGCCGCGTTCGTCACTGACTTTTTCGAACTGGTAGGTGCGTCCCTGCACCTCGGCCTGCTTGCTGGTCACCACTTTGCCGGCCGGCAGTGTCGCCGCCGTGACAGTCGCGGCCGACATCGCACAGGCCAGCGCAGACAGGGCAAACACGGTTTTCGATTGACGCAGATTCATCTCAGTACACTCCATGAACAAGGGATGAGCTCGCAACGCGGGTGAAGGATTTCACCGGGGCTTTCCAGGCCGGCGCGTCGGAAAATTTGCAGTGGTGGCGGCCAGAGCCGCAAGGCGAAGGGGCGCTGCAGGGCGGAGCCACTGTGGCGGAGGCATTTCAGATTGGCCGGCGCCAACGTGGCGAAAGTCCGGCCTGTCCCTGTGCCCTGCATCGTCCCTGCGCCGCTTGGCCTGAACCGCCAGCCGACTGCGGGGCGCATGGTGGGCCCGGGCAGAACAAAGGGAAATTTCGATTTTTTGAAGCAGCGTGCAGTTTTTCTGAACGGGCAAAAGTCTCACACAATGCCGGGAAAATGCCGCACGCCAGCGCAGTCAGGAAGCATAGGAAAGTTGCGCCGGATTCCTCGCCAGTAAACCGCCTGCATCGCGTTGCAGGCATTCAAGCACCTGACGCAGCGCCTTCGACATGTGCTCGCGTTCAGCATACTGAAGGTGCACTGACACATTCATGCTTTTTGCCCATTCCGGCACGATGCGTACGGCGTGTCCGGCATTCACCAGATGCACCGGCACGACACCGCGTCCCAGGCCCAAACCTACCGCATCAAGAATGCCGTAGATGTCATGGCAATAGCTGCGACGAATGCTGTTGGCGTCAGCGCCAACCGAGCGCAAAAACGTCTCACTGAAATCATCTGAGTGATTGTGATCCAGATACACATCGCGGATAGCATCATCCCGGCCACTCTCAAGCAGAACATTGACTTCTTCACCGATCCGGAACGACCGGTATCCACTGCGTTCAACCGGCGCGTAACAAAACACAATGTCTGCATGTCCGCGCAACAACAGATCGCGCAGCTCTGGCAATTGCGCGACCTGAAAATGAACTCGCAGATTCGGACTGGCGAGCATGAGTGCCTGCAGGCAGGGCATTACTACCGAGCGCATGACTGATGAAAAGCCCGCGATGGTTACAGTTCCCGCCAGACCGGTCACCGAGGCCAGTTCGTGCAGCAGCTCATCCTGCAGATCACGAGTCAGATGGCAGTAACGCAGCAGACGTTCACCCGACTCCGTCAACTGCAAGCTGGCAGCGCCACGTTCAAACAAGCGCAGGTCCAGTTGCGACTCCAGCGTCGCGATGCGCTGCGAAAGTGCCGACGGCGTGATGCACAGAATCTCTGCAGCCTTGCCGAAATGCAGGCTCTTTGCGGCAATCTGGAATGCCTCCAGATTGCGCGAATGCAGGACGCCCTTCATGCATATCTCCTCTTGATTCCAGACCACCAACACTGCGCGACCTGCCTTGCAAATCGGACCACTCCGGAACGCGCGGCCTGCGCTTGCACTTGTCAACACCTGATCACTTCAGCTCACCAGAAACTTGTTCGTGGCAGCACCGCCGCACGAACATGCTTGCCCACATGCAAGGTTTCATGCTGGGATAAAGGGCCCTGCACAATATTTGCAGCGGGCAACGATGGAGACTGGAAGTCTCCTCCAGCGACAAGGAAAGTGTCCGTGATACCTGTCATCGATTTACAGCAGCTTTACTCAAACCCGCACCACAACCTGCTGGTTTCCCGTCTTGACGACGCGCTGGTTCAAACCGGCTTTTGTTATCTCAGCCAGCATGGCATTTCCGGAACAGTGATAGACGCGGCCCAATCAGTCGCCTGGCGTTTCTTCAACAGGGACCCTGCCTACAAGCTCCGATGGCAGATCGCGGATGCGCCGCGCCACAGCGGCTATGTCCCCTTCACCGAGCGCGGTCTGTATCAGGACGAGGCAGCGCGTTGTTACGAAGCCTACGATATCGGCACCGAATTGCCAGCTACGGACGCTGACTTTCTCGCCGGCAACATTTTCTACGGCCCCAATACCTGGCCCGATCTGGACGGGTTTCGCCTCGCGATCAGCAACTACTTCAGCGCCGTACGGCGACTGGCCGATGCGCTGGTTCCTGCTATCGAATGCGCACTGGCGCTGCCAGCCGGCAGTATCAGCCAACTGATGGACAAACCGACGTCGCAAATGCGCTTGATCCACTATCCAGCCCAACTCCCGACGCAAGCTGCTACCGCGTCCGTCAACATGGGCGCGCATACCGACTACGAGTTTTTTACGCTGCTGTTTCAGACACAACCCGGCCTGCAAACCATGGATGTCCGCGGCGAGTGGATCGATGCGCCGCCCATTCCCGGCACCCTGGTCATGAATTTGGGTGATCTCGCGGAAGTCATCTCCGGCGGTCGCTACCGTTCCAATCCACATCGGGTATTGAATGGATCTACCGCCCGCCTCTCCATTCCGTATTTCGCCGCGTTCAACTACCACGCAATCGTACAGCCGCTGGTGGCCACCGCCCGCAATCACTATCCGGCACTGCATGCCGGTCAGCATCTTCTGGAAAACGTGACGCGCGACTTTTCCTATTTGCGTGCCCGACGCGCTGGCGCCACACAGGACAACCTGACTGGCGCAAGCAACATCAATCCATTTCTTGGCGAGAAAATTCCGTGCCCAACATCGAAACCCTGATCACCGTCATGATTGCCGGTTTGCTGCTCAGCGCTTCGCCTGGCCCATCCATGGCATACGTATTGTCACGCAGTGCGCAGCATGGCGCTGTGGGCGGCCTGGCGTCATCGTTCGGCCTCGCCGCAGGGGGCATGCTGCATGCACTGCTGGCGGTCCTCGGTCTGGGTCTGCTTGCCAGCGCCTGGCCGACACTGATCCAAATCGTGCAATACCTCGGAGCCCTGTATCTCATCTACCTTGGCTACGACATCTTGCGCTCAGCTTTTTTGCCGCCCGCTACAACATCGCTGCAAGATGCGAACGCCAAACCTGATTCAGTTGCCGTCCGATGCGATGTCCCGGGTAACGGGCAGCAACGCGGTCACCGCCAGATTGAACACAAACTTTGGCTGCGCTTGTTTGCCCAGGGAGTGGTCGTGGAACTGACCAATCCGAAAACCATCCTGTTTTTTCTGTCGTTTCTGCCCAAGTTCGTGCAAAGCCACAGTCCTGGCGGTGCCTTCCTGCTCTCCGCGTTGATCCCCATCACAGCCATACCGGCTGATCTGCTGGCGATTTTTGCCGGTTCGATGCTTGCTCACTGGGCAGGGACACGCCCGTGGATGACCGGCGCGATCAACATTTTTGTTGCCCTGGTTTTGTTTGCCATGGCAACGCTTCTGCTGGTGAACACGCACGCAAATTGAGATCTGTTGATGCCGCGCAAGCGGTAGCGCGCCACAGCGTGATCGCCATCAGCTACTGCGGCAGGTTGAACAATGTGGCCAAGGTCCGCTTCGACGTTTCGCCGCGCGGACCGTGAAGGAGTGTTTTCAGGCGCGTTGCCAGAGAGGATGGTGCGACGCGCCTGAACAAGACTTACACGCGGTAGTAATCGCGATACCAGTCAACGAAATTCTTGATGCCCTGACGCACCGACATGTCCGGCTTGAAGCCGATGGCCTGCTCCAGTTCCGACACATCCGCATGGGTTGACGGAACATCACCGGCCTGCATCGGCATCAGGTTCTTGATGGCTTTCTTTCCGGTCGCCGCTTCAATGGCATCGATAAACTCCATCAGTTTGACCGGATTGCTGTTGCCGATGTTGAACACGCGATATTTCACGTAGCTGCTTGCCGGGTCCGGGTCCTTGCCATTCCATTGCGGATTGGCCGCTGGCGGGTTGTCCATGACACCGACCACGCCGGTGACAATGTCATCGACGTAGGTGAAATCGCGGATCATGTTGCCGTTGTTGTAGACATCAATCGGTTTGCCTTCAAGAATGCCACGCGTGAACAGGAACAGCGCCATGTCCGGCCGGCCCCACGGTCCGTACACGGTGAAAAACCGCAGACCGGTCACCGCCATGCCGTACAGGTGTGCATAGCTGTGCGCCATCAGTTCGTTGGCTTTCTTGGTAGCCGCATACAGCGAGATGGGATGATCGACGTTGTGATGCTCGGAAAACGGTTGCAGCGTGTTGGCGCCATAAACCGAACTTGACGAAGCGTACACCAGGTGCGGCACCTGCGAATGCCGGCAGCCTTCGAGAATGTTGACGAAGCCGGTGACATTGCTGTCGATGTAGGCATGCGGATTGGTCAGCGAGTAACGCACGCCGGCCTGTGCGGCCAGATGAATCACGGCATCAAATTTCTCACGCGCAAACAGCTCACGCATGCCTTCGCGATCAGCGACATCCATCTTGATGAAACTGAAGCGCTCGCGCGAGGTCAGGCGCGCAAGCCGATCTTCCTTGAGGCTGACGGCGTAATAGTCATTGAGGTTGTCAATGCCAACCACCGTGTCGCCACGATCCAGCAAGCGATGGCTGGTGTGTGAGCCGATAAAGCCGGCGGCGCCGGTTACAAGTATGCGTTTGCCCATGTGTTCTCTCCCGGAACGGTGTAGCGCTCACGGCGGTGTGTTGAAACGATGCTGCGGCACGTGTCTGCGCTGTACCGGGCGCAGACAGCACATCGCCACCGGATATCACTGCAGAGCAGGACATGCGGTGGCGATGACGGCACTGATGACGATCACAAACGCCAGATATGCAGGCCTTCGGCCGCAAACGCCTGACGATCCAGCGTCGCCTTGATATCGGAAATGCGCGCACCCGGCACCAGCATGGCCTTGATCTGGGCCGGCGTCAGCGCCCGGTATTGTTTGTGCGCGACAGCGATGATCAGGTGATCAAGCTGGTTCAGCTGTTCGAAGCTGACCAGATCAACGCCGTATTCGTGTTTCGCTTCTTCGGCATCGGCAATGGCATCGTGCACCAGCGGTTCGATACCGTACGTGCGCAGCTCGGTGATGATGTCGATGACGCGCGAGTTGCGCAGATCCGGGCAGTTTTCCTTGAATGTGAGGCCGAGTACGGCAACGCGCGCGCCCTTGATCGGGCGACCGGCCTTGAGCATTTCTTTCACGGCTTCGCCGGCGACAAACTCGCCCATGCTGTCGTTGATACGACGGCCGGCGAGAATCACCTGCGGGAAATAGCCGAGACGCTGCGATTTGTGGGTCAGGTAATACGGATCGACACCAATGCAATGACCACCGACCAAACCCGGACGGAACGGCAGGAAGTTCCATTTCGTACCGGCCGCTTCCAGCACATCAACCGTGTCGATACCCATGCGATGGAAAATGATCGACAGTTCGTTGACCAGGGCGATGTTCAGATCGCGCTGGGTGTTCTCAATGACTTTCGCCGCTTCTGCCACCTTGATGGACGACGCGCGATAGACACCGGCCGTCACCACCGAACCGTAGACGTCAGCGACCACGTCGAGCGTTGCCGCGTCCTGACCGGAAACCACTTTGCGGATCTTGGTGAAAGTGTGTTCCTTGTCGCCCGGATTGATGCGCTCCGGTGAATAGCCGACGGTGAAATCGACGCCGCATATCAGGCCGGATTCGCGCTCCAGCACGGGCACGCAGTCTTCTTCGGTGGCGCCGGGATAGACGGTCGATTCGTAGACCACGATATCGCCTTTCTTCAGCGCCCGGCCGACCGTGATCGATGCCTTGATCACCGGCGACAGATCGGGAATTTTTGCATCGTCCACCGGTGTCGGCACCGCGACGATGAAAAAGTCGGCACGTTTCAGATCCGCCGGGTCCGCACTGTAATCAATGCGCGTTTCGGCCAGCTCTTCGGCACTGACTTCGCCGGTAATGTCTTCGCCGGCTTTCAGGCGGGCGATGCGTTGCTGGTTGATGTCAAAGCCGATCACGCGATCAACTTTGCCGAAGGCCACGGCGACCGGCAGGCCGACATAGCCCAGACCGATGACAGCAATACGACGGGAAAACGACATGGTGTCCGTCCTGAGACAAGAAGGGGGAAATTCCGACCGGCCGGCATTGTAACAAGCACTTCCGGTCGCCTCCATCGTGACCGGCGCCGGTGTCCCGTCGCGCCGGAATGCCGCGCCCGGTGCGTCCGGCTTGTGGTGCCGGGCCATGCGGCCGGGCTTGGGTTGGCGCAGGTCCGCACTTATCATGCACGCCGCGCCGAGGACGAACCGCCATGACTGTACAAGAATCAACCAGCCTGCCCCTAGCCGGATTCTGGAAGCGTGTGTTTGCGCTGATCTACGACCTGTTGCTGGTGATCGCCATCCTGATGCTTGCAGCGGGCGTCGGTACGCTGGTGGCCGAGCTGATGGCGCCGGGGATCAGCAGCCACGATCAGGACGCCGTGCGTCACCATCCGCTGTTTCAGGCCTGGCTGGTGCTGGCCTGGTACGGCTACTACGCCATTTGCTGGCACAACGGCGGGCAGACGCTGGGCATGAAAACCTGGCGGCTGAAACTGGTCAGCATGAAGGGACAAAAGTTGGCGCTGCATCAGGGCGTGCTGCGCTTCTTCAGCGCGCTGGGCGGGTTGGGACTGCTCTACGCGCTGATCCATCCACAGCGCCTGAGCCTGCAGGACATTCTTTCCGGCAGCGCCGTGCTGCAACTGCCAAAACCGGCGCGCTGATGCGCGCCGGTGACCAGCGATCAGCTACCGAAAGGTGAAACTTTCAGCGTCTCACCTTTCTTTGCACAACTGGGTGGATTGGTCATGCCAAAGCTCAGCAAATTGCCGCCATTGATCACGCAGTTGAACACTTTCTTGTCATCGCCCTGCAGCTCCACATAGGTATTGGTGCCCTCGGTGCGACGGCTCAGGATGGTCAGTGCGGCCGGCGAATAACCCAGCACGCCACCGGTCTGCGATTTGATTTTCTCGTCAGTCAGATTGTTGGTGCGCTCGGCCAAACCGGCGCAACCGGTGATCAACAAGGGCAGCGTGCACAGCACGCAGCGAAGAATGAGTCTCATGTCTGCTCCTGCTCGACAAAGAAAAGGGACAGGCGATTGCCTGACGCCGGATGGTTCCGGCAGCGGACACTAACAATCGTGATCCGGACAACGGAACTGTCAGTTCTGACAGGCTCGGACAGTCAAAACGGCAGTGGATGCAGCACGCCCTGCAGCACCGCCTTGGCCACCGCATGCTGGCGATTGCTGACATCGAGTTTGGCCATCGCGTTGTTGAGGTGAAAGTTGATGGTCCGCTCCGAAGTGCGGAGCAATTGCGAAATCTCCCATGACGTCTTGCCATCCGCGGTCCAGCGCAGACACTCGCGCTCACGCTGGGTCAGTTCCGGCAACTGAACGGCATTGGCAATCGCACAGGCGCGCCGCACCGATTCATGGATATGTGGTGCCAGCAGTTGCAAGAACGGCATCACCGCTTCCGCCTGCACGCGGGACTTACGATCGTGCCGGCCGCCGGCAACACTGAGCACACCGAGCTCGCCGCTCGGACTGTGTACCGGCATGCTGGCGCCGCAGATCAAACCGAAATCCCCGGCCTCGTTCATGATGCGCGCGGCCTGTGCGTTTTGCGTGTCAACGGTATGCCAGGCCACCGGCAATACGCTGCGGGAGCAGTGGCGCAGAACCGGATCGTGCTCGGCATACGCAAGCGTGCCGTAGCGCTCCAGCCATGCAGGCGGATAGCCGTTGGCAAACACCACCCGCGCCTCACTGAAACCAGTCGGCACACGCATCGCGTAGATGAAGTGCTGGAAGCCGATCGCCTCCGCCTGTTGATGACAGAAACGGGTCACGTCGAGCAGGGAGTGGGTCTCCTGCAACGCGCTCAACGCACGCTGGAAAGACTGCAAATCCATTACCGTCCTCCGGTCCGGAACCGTTCACGAACTGAGCCGCCCGTTGCGCGCCGGCGTGGCCGGTGCAGGGGAACAGGTTCACGTTAACGCGCCGACCAGGACCTCGAGGACTAACATGTACAATAATTACATCTTAACTGCCAGCTGCAGCACACTCCCTTGCAGACTGCGCCAACTCATCCGGCCACTGCAGTCGATTTGCGGCTGCAATTTTGCTGAAGACAGGCTCAGCGGGCACGGCGCAGCAACAGAATTGCCGCGGCGAGAAACACCAGCGGCGGCAACAGCGCGCCCAGTACCGGTGGCATTTTGTAGACCAGACTGATCGGACCAAAAATCTGGCTGGAAAAATGGAACAGCAAACCGACGACGATGCCGGTCAGGATACGGGCGCTGACGGTGACAGTACGCAGCGGCCCGAACACCGAAGCAATGGCCGCCAGCACCATCGCAAACACGTTCAGCGGGCTGAACACCTTGCGCCAGAATTCGAGATCATAACGACGCGCATCCAGACCGTTGCTGCTCAGATAACGCCCGACACTCCACAGGCTGAAACTGCTCATGCCGTCGAGTTCGTCGTTCAGTGTTTTCAGGTTGGCCACCGGCAGCTCACCAAACCAGCGCTGGGTGTCAAAGCGTTCGCTGCTGACCTTTTCGCCATCAAAGCGTGAATGCGTGCCGTTGTAGAGAATCCATTCGCCATTGCCCTGATGCACGGCGCGCGCCGCGTGCCGCACGTCGGACAGTTTCAGCGGCGCCGAAAACGTGAAGATGGATACCTGCTCGGCGCTGCCGTCATCGAACACAAAACGCAGGCGCACGTAGTCACGCGTCGAACGCACCCAGACGCCGTTTCCGGATTGCCAGTATTTGTCCGGCACCGTGGCTTCGGTACGCAGGCGCTGCGCATACGCCGTGGTCGCCGGCGCAACGAACTCGCCGATCAAGGTGCTGGCCAGAATCAGCAAGGCCGCCGCGCGCAGCGTCGCCCAGCCGATGCGCAGCGGCGACACAGCCGCCGCACGCATGGCGGTCAGTTCGCTGTTTGACGAGAGCACACCGAGCCCGAGCACCGTGCCGATCAATGTCGCCATCGGCAGCAGTTCGATCACTGCCTGCGGCATGTACAGCAGCACATATGTCAGTGCCGTCAGCACCGTGTAACTGCCCTTGCCGACATCGCCGAGCTCTTCAATCAGCAGAAACAACGTGCGCAGCCCGACCAGCAGGAACAGCACGCCGAGCGTCGGCCGCAACACCGCGTCAAGAATGTAGCGATTGAAAATTCTCACGATGCCGCTCCATCCGGCGTCGCCGGACGCAACTCCGCCGGTGCCCGGCGCACTTCACGTCGCGTGACCAGGAACACGGCAATACCGAGCGCCACCAGATGCACCGGCCACAAACCGATCCATTCCGGCAATTTGCCGTCTTCCACACGCGAGCGCGCCAACATCAGCAGCAGCGTGTACAGCAGGTAAATCATCAGCCCCGGCAGCAGGCGGGCAAATTTGCCTTCGCGTGGCCGCACGCGACACAGCGGCACGGCCATCAGCGCCAGAATCGGCATGGACAGCGGCACGGACAGGCGCCACTGCAATTCGGCGACGTTGGCCGGCGTACGGTTCTGCAACAGCTGCAGTGTCGACAGTGCTTTGGTTTTGCGCTGGCGGGCGTTGATCTCGGGGTCCGGTACACGCATGAAGTATTTGTCGTAGCGGACCACGCTCCAGTCATTGCGACCGGGCGTCAACTCGTAGCGATAACCGTCGGTGAGTACCAGATAGTGCTGGCCGTCGGCCGGATCGGTGTAGTGATAACCCGACTTCGCCGCCATGATGCCGGTCTTTTCGCCGGGCGTGCCGTCTGCCGGTGACGCTTGCGACCCGCCGGCAGCCTCCTGCGGCAGCGTCGCGAAAAACACACCGGCAAGCGCATCTTCGCCAGTGAATTCCTGGACGTAGAACACGCTCTTCTTGTCCGAGGTTTCCTGGAACCGGCCCGGCAACAGCAGGCTGAGCTGACCTTGCGCCGCCTGCGCATCCAGCACGCGCGTTTCGGATTCCAGCGCCGTCGGCACCACCCACATGGTCATCGCCGCAGTGAACAAGGTCAGCGCAGCCACCGGTTTCATCAGATGACGGATGACATCGCGCTCGCCAACACCGCAAGCGCGCAAAACGGTCATTTCGTGTTCAACATAAAGCCGGCCAAACGCCAGCAGGATGGACAGGAACAGGGTCAGCGGCAGCAGCAGGCTGAACAGCACCGGTACGTACAGGCCGACCAGTTGCAGCACGGCAACGCCGGAAATATCGCCGCCGGCCGCCTGACCGAGACGCTGCACCAGACGCTGGGTGAGAAAAATCGCTACCAGCACAGCCAGCACGCCAACAAAGGCGCGCAACACTTCACGGTTGAGGTAACGAAAAATAAGCAAGCCGGAGCTCCCGGACGGGTCCCGCATCAGGGGACAAACTTGTTGTTTTGCCGTGAAATCTCGCTTTTTGGCCGTTTCGGGTGTATTTTTCGCACTTTGCGATACAGCGCCGGTGCCGGAAAAAGCGCGGCAATGATACACGATCAGGAGTCAGCATGGAGTTTCACGTCAAGAGCGGCAGCCCGGCCAAACAACGCAGCGCCTGTGTGGTCGTGGCCGTGTTCGAACCGCGCAAACTGTCGGTGGCCGGTGAAGAACTCGACGAAGCCAGCGGCGGTTACCTGAGCAGCATCCTGCGTCGTGGCGACATCGAGGGCAAACTCGGTCAGACACTGTTGCTGCATTCGGTGCCGAACGTGCTCTGCGACCGCGTGCTATTGATCGGCTGCGGCCGTGAACGCGACCTGAATGAAGCCGGCTACCGGCGCATTGTTGCCAAAACCATCACCACGCTGCAGGACACCGGTGCGATGGAAGCAGCAGTGTTTCTGCCCGAGCTGTTGCTGAAAGGCCGCGATCTGCACTGGAAAGTGAAACACGCTGTCGAAGCGGCCTCCGATGCGCTGTACAGCTTCGATCAACTGAAATCGAAAAAAGACGCCGCCCGCCGCCCGCTGCGCAAAATTGTTTTCAATGTTCCGGCACGTCGTGATCTGACCGACGGCGAAAACGCCATCCGCGAAGCACTCGCTGTGGTCGAAGGCGTGAACTTCGCGCGCGATCTCGCCAACTTGCCCGGCAACATCTGCCATCCCACTTATCTTGCTGAACGCGCCCTTGAACTCGGCAAACAGCACAAGGCCCTGAAAACCACTGTCCATGACGAATCCGAACTGGAAAAAATGGGCGCCGGTGCGTTCTGTGCCGTGTCGCGCGGTTCGGATCAACCCGGCAAGCTGATTATCATGGAGTACAAAGGCGCCAGCGGCAAAGATGCCGGCGCGCCGATTGTGCTGGTGGGCAAAGGCATCACCTTTGATACCGGCGGCATCTCGATCAAACCGTCCGATGGCATGGACGAGATGAAGTTCGACATGGGCGGCGCGGCATCGGTGTTCGGCACCATGACCGCACTGGTCAAGCTGGGCTTGCCGATCAACGTTGTCGGCGTGGTCGCGGCGGCCGAAAACATGCCAAGCGGCAAGGCAACGCGTCCCGGCGATGTGGTCACCACACTGTCCGGCCAGACCGTTGAAATTCTCAACACCGACGCCGAAGGCCGCCTGGTGCTCTGTGATGCGCTGACTTACGTCGAGCGTTTCGAGCCGGATGTGGTGATCGACATTGCCACGCTGACCGGCGCCTGCATCATCGCGCTCGGCCATCACGCCACCGGCCTGCTGTCGAATCACAACCCGCTCGCCAACGATCTGCTGGAAGCCGGCGAAACGACTTGCGATCGCGCCTGGCGCCTGCCGCTGTGGGATGAGTACCAGGAGCAGCTCGACAGTCCGGTTGCCGATTTCAGCAATCTTGGCGGTCGTCCGGCCGGCACCATTACTGCCGCCTGTTTCCTTGCCCGGTTCACGAAAAAATTCCACTGGGCGCACCTCGATATCGCCGGCACCGCGTGGAAGAGCGGCAAGAACAAGGGCGCGACCGGTCGTCCGGTGCCGCTGCTGACGCAATACCTGCTGGATCGCGCGGCTGCGGCAAAACCGGCAAAGAGCAAAGGCAAAAGCAAAGCAGCCAAGGCCGGCAAAACCGCCGCAACTGACAGCGAATAAGCACACAGCGACTGCCACGCATGACGCGCATCGACTTCTACCAGCTCAGTGACACGGCGCCCCAGGCGCCGTTGCTGGTCAGCTGCAAACTGGTGAAGCGCGCACTGAAAGAGCACCCGCAGATTTATCTGCAGGTGGCCGATCAGCGCATGGGTGAAATGCTCGACGAGCTGCTGTGGAGTTTTGAGCCGGACGCATTCATTCCGCACGTGCTGTTGCCGCGAGACAGCGCGGAACAGGCCAGGGTTTGCATCGGTGTTGGCGTGCCACCGCGCCATCACGCCGATGTGCTGATCAATCTCAGTGATGAACTGCCGCCTTCATTCCAGCACTTCCGCCGTGTTTGTGAATTGGTACCTGCCTCCGAAGAACACCGGGCCAAGGCCCGCGAGCGTTTCAAGTACTACAAGGAGCGCGGTTATCCACTGCACTACCATCAGCTGGGGCTGGACAAATGAACCGCCCTGCCCCGCTCTCCTGCCACACCCGCCCGGGCTTTGTGCCGTCGCGAGTATGAACAGCAAACGCATTCCCGCACGCAGGGGCGACAGGCCTCTGCAGCCGTTTTCACGGCATTGGCCGAATTGAAAGAAAGACAAAGAGACCTCGCAATGGACAAGTCGTACAACCCGCAAGACATCGAAAGCAAATGGTATGAACGCTGGGAAAGCAAAGGCTACTTTGCGCCGAGCATGAAGCCGGATGCGGAATCTTATTGCATCATGATCCCGCCGCCGAACGTGACCGGCTCGTTGCACATGGGTCACGCCTTCCAGCACTCGCTGATGGATGCCCTGATCCGGTATCGCCGCATGCAGGGTCGCAACACGCTCTGGCAGGTCGGCACCGATCACGCCGGCATCGCCACGCAGATGGTGGTCGAGCGTCAACTGGCCGCGAAAAACATTACCCGTCACGATCTGGGTCGGGAAAAATTCCTGGCAAAAGTCTGGGAATGGAAAGGCGAATCCGGCGGCACCATCACCCGGCAGATGCGCCGCATCGGCAACTCGGTGGACTGGGATCGCGAACGCTTCACCATGGATGAAGGCTGCTCGCAGGCGGTGCAGGAAGTGTTCGTGCGCCTGTATCAGGATGGCCTGATCTATCGTGGCAAGCGGCTGGTCAACTGGGATCCGAAATTGCACACCGCGATCTCGGATCTGGAAGTGTTGTCCGAAGAGAAAGACGGCTCGCTCTGGCATCTGCGCTATCCGCTCGTTGACGGCAGCGGTCATCTCGTCGTCGCCACCACGCGCCCGGAAACCATGCTCGGCGATACCGCCGTGGCCGTGCATCCGGAAGACGCGCGCTACGCGCATCTGATCGGCAAACAAATCAGACTGCCGATCACCGGCCGCTTGATCCCGATTGTCGCCGACACCTATGTTGACAAGGATTTTGGTTCCGGCTGCGTCAAGATCACGCCTGCGCATGATTTCAACGACTACGAACTCGGCAAGCGCCACAACCTGCCATTGATCAACGTGCTGGATCGCGACGCAAAGATCCTGCCCGAATTCACCGTGCTGACCTTCAGCAATTACGAAGTCATGCACGGCGAAAAAGCGCCGGCCGCGTACGCAGGTCTGGACCGCTTCGATGCGCGCAAGAAAATCATCGCTGAACTGGAGTCGCTGGGCCTGCTGGAAAAAGTCGAACCGCACAAACTGAAAGTGCCGATGGGCGATCGCTCCGGCGTGGTCATCGAGCCCTGGCTGACTGATCAGTGGTATGTGAAAGCAGCGCCGCTGGCGGAAGAAGCCGTGAAAGCCGTCGAGGACGGTCGCATCCAGTTTGTGCCGAAACAGTACGAGAACATGTATTTCTCGTGGATGCGTGATATTCAGGACTGGTGCATTTCTCGCCAGTTGTGGTGGGGTCACCGCATTCCGGCCTGGTATGACAATGCCGGCAATGTCTATGTCGGCCGCGACGAAGCCGAAGTGCGTCGCACGCACAATCTCGATGCCGACATCTCGCTGCGTCAGGATGAAGACGTGCTCGATACCTGGTTCAGCTCGGCACTGTGGACCTTCTCGACGCTGGGTTGGCCGGAAAACACGCAAGCCCTGCGCACCTTCCACCCGACCGATGTGCTGGTCACCGGCTTCGACATCATTTTCTTCTGGGTGGCGCGCATGATCATGATGACCATGCACTTCATCAAGAATGAAGACGGTACGCCACAGGTGCCGTTCAAAACGGTTTATGTTACCGGCCTGATCCGCGACGAGCAGGGTCAGAAAATGTCCAAGTCGAAAGGCAATGTCATCGACCCGCTGGACATGATCGACGGCATCGCGCTTGACGATCTGCTCGCCAAGCGCACCAGCGGCATGATGCAACCGCAACTGGCGGAAAAAATTGCCAAGCGCACACGCGAACAATTTCCGGAGGGCATTACGCCAAGCGGCACCGACGCGCTGCGTTTCACGCTTTGCGCGCTGGCCTCAACCGGTCGCGACATCAACTGGGACATGAAACGCCTCGAAGGCTACCGCAATTTCTGCAACAAGCTGTGGAACGGTACGCGCTTCGTGCTGATGAACACCGAGGACAAAGACCTCGGTAGCGCCCAGACGAACGACTACTCGATCGCGGACCGCTGGATCCGTTCGCGGCTGAATTTCTGCATCGCTGAAGTCACCCGCCAGCTCGACGCTTTCCGTTTTGATCTGGCGGCTCAAGCGCTGTATGACTTCTTCTGGAACGAATACTGCGACTGGTATCTGGAGCTGACCAAGCCGGTACTCAGCGACAGGGACGGCAACACGTCGTCCGAAGCACTGAAGGCCGGCGCGCGTCGCACACTGCTGGAGGTGCTGGAAAGCTGGCTGCGGGTGGCGCATCCGTTCATGCCGTTCATCACCGAAGAGATCTGGCAGAAGATCTCGCGCATGCTCGGCCAGCACGGCGAAACCATCATGCTGGAAGCCTTCCCGCTTGCATCGGCTGATGCCCAGGATGCGCAGGCCGAAGCCGATCTTGCCTGGCTGCAGGCAGTGACGCTGGCGGTGCGCAATATTCGCGCTGAAGTGAACCTGCCGCCGGGCAAGCAGATCCCGATCCTGTGGCGCAAAGGCAGTGCTGATGATCAGCGCCGCAGCGGCGCACTGTCGGTCTTCCTCAATGCCATCGCGCGTCTGGAAAAATCCGAATGGCTTGCTGATGACGCGGTGCTGCCGGCGACAGCAGCTTCGGTGCTGAACGGCCTGGAGATCCACATTCCGCTCGCTGGACTCATTGATGTCGACGCCGAAAAAGCGCGCCTGAACAAGGAGATCACCCGCTTGCAGGCAGACATCGAACGCATCAACGCCAAACTCGGCAACCCGGCCTTTGCCGACAAGGCGCCGGCCGCTGTGGTGCAGAAAGAGCGTGAACGTCTGGCGGAAGTCAGCGTCGCACTGGAAAAACTGCAGGCACAACTCAGGCAATTCGGCGGTTGAACCGCAAGCAGGCGGGCACGGTTGATCAACGGTGCCCGCCTTTTCAACGCAAGACTACGGACACAGAACAGACATGAGCATGCACATCAGCAGCAACTTCGACAGCGGCAATATCATCGTCAGGAAGCTTGAATCGCCGACAGAAATCGAGCTGGAGATCCGCAAGGACACGCATTCGGATTTCTACCAGTGGTTTCACTTTCGCCTGCAAAGCAAAGCCGGTGTCGCACACCGCATGGCCATCACCAACATTACCGGTGCGGCCTATCCCGATGGCTGGGAAGGTTATCAGGCCGTCGCATCCTATGATCGCGATGACTGGTTTCGCGTGCCGACACGGGTGGAGAACAATCAGCTGATCATCGAACACACGCCGGAGTTCGACAGTGTGTTCTACGCCTATTTCGCCCCCTACAGCTGGGAACGTCATCTGGATTTGGTGCACAGCGCGCAGTTGTCACCCCTGTGCACGGTCAGCGTGATCGGTCACACGGTACAGGGCCGCGAACTGCACAAGCTGACGGTCGGTGAGCCGGCGGCGGGCAAGCGGCAGCTGTGGCTGATCGCACGCCAGCACCCGGGCGAAAGCATGGCGGAATGGTTTGCCGAAGGATTCATTGAACGTCTGCTCGACCCGGATGATGCACTGGCGCGCAAACTGCTTGAAAAAGCCGTATTCCACATTGTGCCGAACATGAATCCGGACGGTGCCATCAGCGGCAACCTGCGCGCCAACTGCGCCGGTCGCAACCTGAATCGCGAATGGCAGTCGCCGAGCATCGAGCACTCACCCGAGGTGTATTACACGCTGCGGCACATGCATGAAACCGGCGTTGATTTGTTGATCGATGCGCACGGCGACGAAGCCCTGCCGGTAAATTTTGTCGCCGCCTGCGAAGGCATCCCGTCGTACTCGCCGCACATGGCGATGCTGGAGAAAACCTTCAAGGACGCGTTCCTTGCCGCTTCACCGGATTTTCAGGTTGAAAAAGGTTACGCCATTGATGCGCCGGGTGAAGGCAACCTGACCATGGGCAGCAACCATGTCGCCGAAGCGTTCAAATGCCTGTCGCTGACGCTGGAAATGCCGTTCAAGGACAACGAAAACCTGCCGGACCCGATGTATGGCTGGTCGCCTGCACGTTCGAAGAAACTTGCCGAAGCGATTTTCCATCCCATCGCTGCCGTGATCGACAAACTGCGCTGATCAAACTCGCTACCGTACAGACCGGAAAATCCCGTTCGGTGAACCCTTCGACAGGCTCAGGGCGAACGGGGTTTTCAGGTCTGCGAGCGGCTGCCGGCCAGCCACTCAAGCCGTCGACGAAGCCTGTGCTGAGCGTGACGAAGAACGCAGGGCGAACGGCAGGTCCTTCCGTTCGTGAATCGGGAAGCCTTGGCACAATCGTATTCCCGCACGCTGGTCTTTTTGATTTTTCCCCCGCCAGTCCTTGTCGCCGACAACGCTCACTGTTCGTACAGCTCAATCGGCAAACCATCCGGGTCAGCAAAAAAGGTGTAGCGCTTGCCGGTGTACTCATCAACGCGCACCGGCTCGACCGCTACGCCCTGTGCTGCCAGATGCGCTGCGCAGTGCTGCACATCCGCCACGCGGAATGCCAGGTGACGCAGGCCACAGGCTTCCGGTCGAGACACCCGCGCCGGCGGCGAGGGAAACGAGAACAACTCGAGCTGACCGCCATCAGGAAGCGCCAGATCCAGCTTCCACGAATCGCGCGCCTCGCGATAATGTTCGGCGCGTATCGCCAGACCGAGCACCTGCGTGTAAAACGCCCGCGAGCGGTGATAATCGGCGCAGATGATGGCGACGTGATGGATGCCAAGCAGCATGACACTCTCCGGGAAACAGGAATCCAGGGTGTTCCGATGACGTGTACCGAGCACTGCAATGCAGCGGGTACACGAACGGGCTGTTCCCGACCGGGGTGCTTTCTCGGCGTAGCCATGCACAATCTGCGCAACACCGGATCAGCCAGTCAACAAAACCGCACGCCCCAGACTTGCAGCAGACCAGCGCTGCAAGTCAGCGCAACAGAACAGCGCAATGGAACAGCGCAACGAAACACTGCAACAAATCACAACGACAGACCGCCAGAACAGGATGCGCATGATGACCAGTCCCTGCCCCTGCGGACAAGGCCAAGACTACAGCGTTTGCTGTGCCCCCTTGCACAGGGGCAACGCATGGGCCGGTACGCCTGAACAATTGATGCGTTCGCGTTACAGCGCTTATGTGCTGGGCTTGACCGAGTATCTGCGCGACAGCTGGGCGCCGGAAACCTGTCCACCGGATTTGGCGCCTGATCCGCAATGCAAATGGCTGGGGCTGGACATACGCGCCCATGCGCTGAGTGATGCCGATCACGGCACTGTCGAATTTGTCGCGCGCTACAAGATCAACGGCCGCGCGTTTCGTTTGCACGAAACCAGCCGCTTTGAACGACGCGACGGTCGCTGGCTCTATCTGGACGGACAGTTCCACAGCTGAAACCGGTGACGTCACGCATTGCAATTCGCTGTCACGGAACGACAGAGACCGGTTTCAGTTCAATCCAGCGACACGTGCGGCAATCCGCCGTGGGTATACTCCGGCCTGGTCCCGTTCACCTGCACGCGGAGCTGACAGACTTGCGCCTGCTTCCTCGCACATTCGCCACGCTGTTGCTCACCGCAATCGCCACCATGATGGCCATCGGCGGAGGCATCACGGCCAGCATCGCCGGCGATTTGCTGCCGCGTTACCGTTTCGTCAACCTGTCCACGGCCGGTCAGGCCGGCGTCAATACCTTGCTGGAAGATCAGCAGGGTTTCATCTGGGCGGGCACCCAGGATGGTTTGTATCGCATCCAGAACAACGCCTTGCAGGCGCTTGCAGGATTGCCGCGCAAACCCGTACACCATTTGCTGGAAACAGCGGACGCGGATTTGTGGATTGCGCATGCAGAAGGACTGGCGCGCTGGTCACGCCGCGGCGATGCCTATCAGGAACAGCTCTGCGACGCCAAGGGCGGCCTTGTGCAACTGGTGCGCGCCGATGCGGTGTACGCGCTGGGCCGCAAAGGCGTACTGCGCATTGATGAACGCAGCGGCGATTGCCAGCACGTGGCCATCGGCGGTTTGCCGGCACAGGCGGTGATTGAGCGTATCGGTGCACTGAACGGCGACCTGCTGCTGGCGGTGCGCGATCAGGGTTTGTATCGCTGCACGGCGCCGTGCACGCAGGCACAAGTCTGGGCGCCGGAGCTTGCCGGTACACGAGTCCGCCTGATCGCCCGTCACGGCGATCACCTGTTCGCCGGCACTCACAAACACGGCCTGTTCCAGCTTGATGTCAACGGCAGACGTCTGCAGCACTGGCACAAGTCCGGTGACGCGCAAACCGCACTGCCGGTCAACGGCGTCATGTCGGTGGCGACTGACCGTTCTGCGCGACTCTGGATCGGTCTCTGGGCTGGCGGTCTGATCGAAATCGATGAACGTGGCGCGCGACGCAGCGTGTCACGTCACGTCGCTGCCGACAACACGACGATTGCCGGCGACAACATCAAATCGCTGCTGCTGTCACGCCACGGTGTGCTCTATGCCGGACACGAACGCGGCGTCAGCGTCTGGCTGCCGGATCGCAACCAATGGCAATGGATCGGTGCGCGTTCCGAACGTCAGCCGGGTTTGCTGCGCACCGATGTGCAAAGCGTGTACAGCGAAAACGAAAACGTGCACTGGCTGGGCACGGCGCAAGGCGGTTTGTACCGCGTTGATCGGCACAGCGAAACCCTGAGCGCATTTGAGCATGTCGAAGACGACGCCAGCAGCTTCCCGAGTCGCGCGGCGTGGAGCATTCGTCCTGCGACGGACGGCACGCTGCTGGTCGGCACCTCGAACGGCATCGTGCGCATGGACCCGCGCACACAGCGCTGGTCCACCTTCACGCAAGCCGCCGATCTGCCCGGTGCGGATGTGTATCGCATTGCCATCGCGCCGGATCAGAGCGTATGGGCGAGTCTCTGGTCGGGCGGCATTGCCCATCTCGATGCAAAGGGCAAATTGCTGCGTCGTTTCGGCAGCGCCGACGGCTTGCGGGTCGATACGGCCGGCGCGCTGGAAGTCACGCGTAACGGCGATCTGTTTGTGCTGAACAGCGAAGGCGTATTTCGCTTGCGCGCCGATGCAAGCGAAGCTGTTTTCGAAAACATTGTGCCGCCGGCATTGCAGGGCCGCGCACGCCTGCTGGCGCTGAGTCGTGATGATCGTCCCTGGCTGATCGATGATCAGCAGCGGATCTGGATATGGCACAACGCCGGCGAACAATTTGTTGTCAGCGATCACACGCTGCCGACACCAGCCCTGCACATGGCGCCCCCGGTTGCGGGCGCACCGGACAGGAAAGCGATTGCCATGTGGCTGCTGGGCACGGATGCACTGACCGGGCTCGATGCGAACGGCAAACCGGTTGTGCAGCATGCGCTGGCAAGTCTCGCCGACAGCACAGATCTGCGTGTGATCGGCAATCTGCAAACCAACGCCGGAATCGCCGCTGTCGGCGCCGCTGACGGCATTCATTTTGTGCCGCTCGATTCACCACCGCTGATCGCAAACGTGGCGGCACCGCAGATCAGCGGACTGCGCCTGTTCAACCGTCCCTTGCGTTTGACAGACAACGACCTGAAGCGCGGTCAACACGGCGACCTTGCGCTCAGTCCCACCGAACAAGCCGCCGCAGCGCCACAGCTTTTCGCCCGGCAACTGACACTTGCCTATGATCAGGACGTCATCAGTTTTGAATTTGCCGTGCCGGGTTTGTCATCACGGCCAGCCGCGCAATTCCGTTATCGCCTGACGCCGTTTGATCGTGACTGGCTGAGCGCGCCGGAAGATGAATCACGCGCCACCTACACGCGCCTGCCGCCGGGCGAATACCAGTTCCAGGTCGAAGCCAGCTGGCCCGGCCACGCTACCCTGCAATCGCCGCCATTCACACTGCATGTCGCACCGCCATGGTGGCTTACCTGGTGGGCCAAGTCATTGGCGGCAATACTGGTCGGCCTTGCCGGCGCTGCGCTGATGACCTGGCGGACGCGCACGCTGCAACGGCGCAACAAATGGCTGGAAGAACGCGTCAGCGAACGCACCGCCGCGCTTGAAACCGCCAATCGTCGCCTGCAGGAAGCGGCCGAACGTGATGCACTGACCGGCCTGTACAACCGGCGCGGGCTGCGCCAGATGTTGCACAATCACTGGCAGGCGCACGGCAAACGCGGCGCGCTGTTTATTGGCGACATCGATCACTTCAAGCAGTTCAACGACACGCACGGTCATCAACTGGGTGACGAAGTGCTGGTGGAAATTGGCCGTCGCCTGCGCGCCGCTGCCGGCGCGGAAGATTGTCTTGCCCGCTGGGGCGGCGAAGAATTCCTGATCCTGCTCAGCGGTGACGATGCACTGGCACGCGCCGATGCACTGCGCCGCGCGATCGGCGACACGCCAATGCCACTGTCCATAGGCCCGACAGCGGTCACCATGACCGCGGGTGTTGTGCCGTTCACCGATCAGGATTTCGAAACCGCACTGCGCGCTGCAGACGCCTTGCTGTACGAGGGCAAGCACTGCGGCCGTGACCGGCTGATCCAGTCGTAAATCTTCACGCTGCGGATAAATGCGGTGTTCAGCCCGTCACCGCCGTGATCACCGCAGCATCCGGCAGATCAATCCACTCACCTTCTTCCAGCTCGCCCAGCTGCAGCGCACCGAGCTGGATGCGCTGCAGGGTTTGCACTTCCATGTCGAAGGCCGCGAACATGCGTCGCACCTGATGGAACTTGCCTTCGCGTATGGTGACTTTCGCGGTGCGGGCGTCGAGGATTTCCAGACCGGCCGGCAGGCAGGGTTTGGTTTCGCCTTTCAGGTGCATGCCGTGGGCGAAGCGCTTGATCATTTCCGGCTGCAGATCCTTGTCAACCGTGGCGATGTAGATTTTGTCGACGTGGTGTTTGGGCGAGGTCAGGCGATGCACCAGATCGTGCTGATCAGTGATGATCAGCAAACCGCTGGTGTCCTTGTCGAGCCGGCCGACGCTGACCATTTGCGGATCGCGGTACAGCCATTGTTCCGGCAACAGCGAATAGACGCTGAGACCTTCGCGATCTTCATGCGAGCAGACATAGCCAACCGGCTTGTTGAGCATGATCAGGATGCCGTCGGGGTGATCGACAGGCTCGTCGTCGATCAGCAGATCTGCCACACGCACTTTCTGCGAGAAGTCACTGACTTCCTCGCCATTGCAGATCACGCGGCCGTGATTGCACCAGCTGCGCGCCTCGCGACGCGAGCAGTAGCCGAAGCTGGACAGGATTTGATCGACGCGGCGCAATTTGCCGGCGCTGTTTTCACTCATTTCGGATTCCTGCGCCACGCGCATGGGTGGTTGATTTGGTACTTGCCGGCCAGCACGCGGCACGCGTATCTGATGCACGGCCTGTTTTACCCGGAGCACAGTTCTGTTTTATCCAGCACAGCCTTGCTTGCCGGCACACGGCGCAGTTCATTTCGATGACAGGATCGCGTTCAGCGCATCCGGCAGTTGCGGATACTGAAACCGGAAACCGGCATCCAGCAGTCGTTTCGGTTGCACGTTCTGGCCTTCGAGCAACAAGTTTGCCCCTTCACCAAACAGCAGCTTCAGCGCGAAACCCGGCATTGGCATGAACGCCGGTTTGCCGAGTGCATGCGCCAGCTGGCGGGCGAAATCCTGTTGCGGAACGGCGCCGGGCGCGGTCAGGTTGTAGGCACCGTCGCAGCCCGGTGTATCCATCAGGAACAGGATGGCGTTGATCAGATCGGCGCGGTGTATCCACGAAAACCATTGCCGGCCACTGCCGACGCGCCCCCCCAGCCCGAGCCGGAACGGCAACAGCATGCGCGCCAGCGCGCCGCCGTTTTTTTCCAGCACGACGCCGGTACGCAAGGTGATCACGCGCCGCACCGTGCTGACCCGGCGCGCTTCCTGCGCCAGTGCTTCCCAGTCGGCACACAGCCGGGCACCAAAATCCTCACCGGCCGGATCGGCTTCGGTGAACACGCGTTCGCTATCACTGCCGTAGTAACCAATCGCCGAGCCGCTGATCACCACTTCCGGCGGCATCGGAATACGTTGCAGCCAGGCATTCATGCCCTGCGTCACCGACAGCCGCGACGCGCGGATCTGATCCCTGTACGCCGCCGTCCAGCGTTTGCCGACCAGCGGTTCGCCGGCCAGATTGATCACCGCATCGGCCTGCGTCGGCGCTTCGTTCCAGCGCGGGAAATACAGAAACTGTTTGCCGAAACGGCGTCGGGCGCGATCCGGATCGCGGGCCAGCATCGACACTTCATCGCCGCGCGCGCGCAGCGCGTCGGCAAGCGCACTGCCGATGAATCCGGTGCCGCCGGTAAGGACGATATGCATGGAAATCCAGAATCCTGTTCAAGTTGCAGGAACGGCCGTCCCCGCCTCAATCATTTGTTTGCCGCGATCATTCACCCGCGCGTCCTTCACCCGCGCGTCACTCACATGCCTCACTCGCCGGCAGCCAGCGCCTGCTGGTAACGCGCCAGCATGGCGGCATCAAACGCGCAGAAGCGCACGTCGCGGATCACCGGAAACAGCGACAGCATGGCGCGCACCGTGGCCACGGCGATGCCCACCGCTTCGTCAGGCGGATAGCCATAGGCGCCGCAACTGATGGCCGGAAACGCGACGCTCTGACAACCCTGCGCCGCCGCCAGCGCCAGACTGTTGCGGTAGCAGGCCGCCAGTTGCAGGGCTTCGCCGGCACTGCCGTCATGCCAGATTGGGCCGACGGTGTGGATCACGTAGCGCGCCGGCAGGCGGTAACCGGCCGTGACGCGTGCTTCGCCGGTCGGGCAGCCGCCGAGGGCCGCGCATTCTGCCAGAAGTTCCGGGCCGGCCGCGCGGTGGATGGCGCCATCGACGCCACCGCCGCCGAGCAAGGTGCTGTTGGCGGCGTTGACGATGGCATCGACCGCCAGCGTCGTGATGTCGCCCTGCCAGGCCAGCAGGCGGACCCCGCCAGCCGTCGTGACCGCTGTTCCGTCCTGGCTCATGATCGGCCCTCCAGCCGTCTCCGCTTGCTTGCACCGGCGTTGCCAGCGTCAAGCAAAGTGATTAGCCTTGTTCAATATCTTAAACACCCGCCCGCCGACGGATGCCGCCATGCTGAAAGCTGCCTATCCCTATTACCTCGCCAACGCGCCGGTCCACGCCAATCAGGATCTGGCCGTCACCGACAAGTACACCGGCGAGGTGGCCACCCGCGTGGCGCTGGCCGATGCCCAGGCCATCGACACCGCCATCGCCGCCGCCGAAGCCGCCGCGCCGGCGATGCGCCGGCTGCCGGCCTACGCCCGCCAGGCGGTGCTCAATCACTGCGTGGCGCGCTTCACCGAACGTCAGGAAGAACTGGCCCAGGCGCTGACCATCGAGAACGGCAAGCCAATCACCGATGCGCGCGGCGAAGTCACCCGGCTGATTGACACCTTCCGCATCGCCGCCGAGGAAAGCACGCGCATCTACGGCGAAGTGCTGCCACTGGACATCAGCGCCCGCGCGAAGGACTACAGCGGCATGTGGAAGCGGGTGCCGATTGGCCCCTGCTCGTTCATCTCGCCGTTCAACTTCCCGCTCAATCTCGCTGCACACAAAGTAGCACCGGCCATCGCCGCCGGTTGCCCGTTCGTGCTCAAGCCAGCCTCGATGACGCCCATCGGCGCGCTGATCATTGGCGAAGTGCTGGCCGAAACCAGCCTGCCCTGCGGCGCGTTCTCGATCCTGCCCTGCTCACGCGACGGCGCCGATCTGTTCACCACCGATGAACGCCTGAAACTGCTGTCCTTCACCGGCTCACCGCAGGTCGGCTGGGATCTGAAAGCCCGCGCCAGCAAAAAGAAAGTGGTGCTGGAGCTGGGCGGCAACGCCGCCTGCATCGTCGATCACGATGCCGACGTCGACGACGCGGTCAAGCGCGTGGTGTTCGGCGCCTTCTACCAGAGCGGCCAGAGCTGCATCAGCGTGCAGCGCATCCTGGTCCATGCATCGATTTACCAGCGCTTCCGCGACCAACTGGTGGCGGCAACCCGGGCGCTGAAAATGGGCGATCCGAAACAGCCGGATACCTTCATCGGCCCGATGATCTCGGTGAAAGAAGCCGAGCGCCTCGACCACTGGATCAAACAGGCCATCGCCGGCGGCGCCACACTGCTCTGCGGCGGCAAACGCGACGGCGCCATGCTGGAGGCCACGCTGCTGGAGAATGTGCCGGCGACGAGCGAGATCAATTGCCAGGAAGCATTCGGACCGGTCGCCGTGATCAGCGCCTTCGACGACTTCGACGCCGCGCTCGCCGAAGTCAACAACAGCGCCTTCGGCCTGCAGGCTGGCATCTTCACCCGCGATCTCTACAAGATGCAGAAAGCCTGGGATGTGCTGGACGTCGGTGGCGTCGTGATCGGCGACATTCCCAGCTGGCGCGTCGATCACATGCCCTACGGCGGCGTAAAAGACTCCGGCCTCGGCCGCGAAGGCATACGCTACGCCATCGAGGACATGACCGAGATCCGCATGCTGGTGATCCGCACACCGCCGAAGGATCAGTATTGAACCTTCGTTCGCCGTAAGCACTTTGCGCGGAGACATTTCGGACAGAGTGTTTTTTGGCGGGAGTGCTTTCTGGAGGGGGGCTTTTTTGGCCTGAGCGCTTGCTGGCGGGAATGCTTGTTGGCCTGAGTCGCCGCAAAAAAAAGCACAGCGACTCAGGCATCGCACACAAGGCCAGCAAAACGTGTCGCTCCCGTGCAGGGAGATTCCGGATAGCTGCTGCGCAGCTTCCGGAATGACTGCGCCAATACTTTTTGCTTCAAGAACAACTGTCATTCCGGCCGCAGAGCCGGAATCTCCCGCAGGAAACTCATCGCCACCTGCAACGCCCCCGAAATGTCCCACTTGGTTTTCTGAAGTAATGTCCCTGTCATTCCGGCCGCAGCGAAGCGGAGCGGCGGAATCTCCAGCAGGAAACTCTCCAGCGCCCTGAGTTCCCCTGATATGTCCTGATTGGCGTTCTGAAAAAAACCCTGCCATTCCGGCCGCCGCGCAGCGCAGAGCCGGAATCTCCGCCAGGAAACTCGCCAGCACCCGCACCGGCAACACGCAGCAGGCACCGGCACGAAAATTCCGGCAAAATGCGCCCCACGCTCCAGCGGCATCCCGCGCCGCAATTTCTATTCGCAGGCCCGCCATGTCCAGTACTCAGCCAAGCGCCATCAAACTCACCGAATACGCCCACGGCGGTGGTTGCGGTTGCAAGATCGCGCCCGGATTGTTGCAGGACATACTCGGCGACAGCCTCATCAAAAAAATGGTGCCAAATCTTCTGGTTGGCATTGAAAACAGCGACGACGCCGCCGTGTACCAAATCAACGATCAGCAAGCGATTGTCGCCACCACCGATTTCTTCATGCCCATCGTCGACGACGCTGGCGATTTCGGCCGCATCGCCGCCACCAACGCGCTGTCCGACATTTACGCCATGGGCGGCACACCGCTGTTTGCATTGGCCATCGTCGGCATGCCAATCAACAAACTGCCGGCCAGTACCATCCGCGAAATTTTGCGCGGCGGCGAAACAGTTTGTCAGGCTGCCGGCATCCCCATCGCCGGCGGCCACTCCATTGACGCACCCGAACCCATCTACGGACTGGTCGGCATTGGCGTCGTCCACCCGCAACAGATCAAACGCAACGACACCGCACGCCCCGGCGATGTGCTGATCCTGAGCAAACCACTCGGTATCGGTGTGCTGTCCGCCGCGCTGAAAAAAAATCAGCTTGATGCAAACGGCTACGCAGAACTGATCCGCCACACCACACAACTGAACAAAATCGGCAGCGCACTCGCGACACGCAGCGACGTCCACGCCATGACCGACGTCACCGGTTTCGGCCTGCTCGGCCACGCCTGGGAAATGGCCCGCGGCAGCGCCAGCCAGGTGCAGCTCGACTACGCCGCCCTGCCCTTCATTGACGGCGTCCGCGCGCTGGCCGAAAACGGCTTCATCACCGGCGCCTCCACACGCAACTGGCAAAGCTACGGCGAACACATCCAACTCTTCGCCGGCTGCAGCGACACACAACGCGCCCTGCTCTGCGACCCGCAAACCAGCGGCGGACTGCTCATCAGCTGCGCCGCTGAAAGCGCCGGAGAAATTCTCGACTTGCTGAAAAATGACGGCTTCACGCAAGCAGCGGCCATCGGCCGTGTACAAGCGCGAGCAGACGGAGCAGGGGTCAGCGTAAGGTCAATCTGACCACCCTATCCCGGCACAAAACTCATGCGGGATCGCAGCTCAAATCGCAACCTGCAGAACTGAACCCCGACCAGTGAGTGCCACATCTCCCGCCCAATTGAGCGGGTAAATCCCTTGCTGTACATGGCGATGGAAACCTGAATACGGCCAGTCCCGAACCCGATCAACATAGCCGTGCTTGAGCGGATTCCAGTGGACGTAGTTGACGTGATGGCGGAAATCACGCGGATCGCGAATGCAGTGTTCCCAATAGCGTCGCTGCCAGATGCCCCGTTCGCGGCGACGCAGCCGGATCGCCGATCCGTCGTTCCAGCGGTGGCAGCGATTTGGAAAACAAAAACTTGCTCAGTTGCCAGCGAATAGCAAAATCCGCGTCGTTCGGTGGCATCGTCCAGATACAATGCATGTGGTCCGGCAACACCACCCATGCATCAATCTGGAACGGATAACGGGCGCGGACACCTTGCGCAACACGCCGCAACAGCGCCACTTCATCCACCAGCAATGTGCGATGACGTTCAAGCAGATTCACCGTAAAGAAATACGTGCCACCCGGCACACGGTATCGTCGATAGTTCGGCATGACATTCCCTGTCCGTCCGGCAAATCCCCTGCGTCCCATCACACAAGATTCAGGAAATCGCCAGAACAAACCTCAATTCTATCGCTCGACCAATCCCCGCAAGTCCAACAGGCCACATCACACCACAAGAATAATGGTGGATTGCTGCGCGAATCCACCTTACACCAGGCGGCCTACACGCGTTACGCGGTCCGTCATACGCGCGCTTTCATTCCTCCGAAGCGGCTACGCGGATTCGGAGCTACACGGACTCAGCGCGTCCAAGTTCTTCTGGAATTCGAATGAGTTTTTCAAAATTTGTTTTCCATATGTCAAGCTCATACAGATCGCCGAATTTATCAAGATTCAAAGTCACAATAACCACAACACTATCGGCATCAATGAACTGGCATTCACTCGCCGCGCGACCAAAGATGCGCGCATCCCCTACAGCTCCCCTTGGAAAGAGGCGGAGACTCCCCATTCCACCATCGCTCATCGACTCAACCTGTAAATCAGCCGACCATTCCGCGGGTAGCGCCATGTTCGATGCTTTATCCACCAGATACGATATGAGCCGTAACTCGTCAGATGTTGGTTTACGGAGCGCCATGAGTTCTACCCATACCAAATAGTATCGCCTGACAGCCTGAAGGCGGTGTACTGAATGCGTTGACCAAGACCGTAGAGCGGATTCGGCGCTCTGCGCCAATTCGCCATTCCATTTCTCTACCACCGCACCACAAGGATGAATGCGGGTTGCTTCGCCCCGTGTGCCAACCGATTTTCGCGTCGTAACTCAGCGCAAGAAGCGGACGGTGAACGGATACGCCCATACTTCACCGTTGTTGGCTTTCAAACCACCGACGATGGCGAACAGAATGTTCAGGATGCCCAGCGCCCAGAGCAGCGGAATGCCGATCAGGATGAAGGCGAGCACGAAAAACACGCAGCCGGCGAGGAACGCGGTGATCAGCCAGTTGACGACGTTCTTGCCGTGCGCATCGACCAGTTCGTGGTCGTTCTTTTTCATTTGCCACATCACTATCGGCACGATGAATCCGGCCAGCGGAATGACGTAGCCGGCGAGTATGCCGAAGTGGATGAACATGCCCCATTGACGGGCTTCGTTGTCGGTCATGGCGGAGTACTCCCGGTTGTAGTTGTGAGTGTGTGGTGCGGCGCTGCTGTGATCTCGGTTGCGGCTGTATTCCTGATTCTGCCTGTGTTCATGATGACGACCGTCGCTGCGGCGTTCGGCGAAGTCGGCGTCGGTCTGTGCGTTGTTGTCGGCCCGTTCGGGCAACTGGTCCGTCGACATGAGCGGCTCCTGTCCTGTCTGGCGTGATGGCGGCAACTTGCCATTGCCAGCCGGCGCAGACAAGTCCGCTGTCATCGGGTATGCATTGTTTGCACTGGTTAATCGCGGCAATGGTTTATGGCCCTCCGTCCACATCTCCGGCCTCCCGCACTGCCATTTCGCACAGGCATTTCGTACAAGCATTTCGCACAACAACACACTGCGACCAGCTCCGCGGCCAACGTGCTGGACTACACTCGCCTGCCATGCTCTCTGCTACTCACGCCAGGACAAACATGCTCCGCCTCGCTGCACTTTCACTGTGGTTGCCGTCGGCGTTTGCGCTGGCAGCGCCGGCTAATTCCGCCGACGACTTCACGCTGTATCGTGCCAGCCTTGCTGCGGCGGAAAACAGTTTGCGGCTGCACGACACAGCGCGCGCACGTGAATGGCTGGCGATCACGCCACCGGCATTTCGTCATGTCGAATGGCAGTGGCTGAACCGGCAATCCGCGCAGAGTGAGTGGGCAGTGCCGGCCCATTCTGGTCGGTTGTTGGCATTGCAACTGAGCCCGCACCGGCGATGGCTGGTGAGTACCGGCGCCGATCAAACCGCGCGTTTGTGGCGTGTGCCGGATCTGCAGGCTGGCCCGACGCTGAAAGGTCATGGCGCTGCCGTCTGGCAGGCAGCGTGGTCGCCGGACAGTGAACGTCTGGCGACGGTCAGCTCCGATGGCACGTTGCGCATCTGGAATCGCCGTGACGGTGCGCAACTGTTGCAGGTCGATCAGATCGGTCGTGGCATGGCCTCGGTGGTGTGGCGCGCCAATGGCGAGCAGATCATCACCAGTTCATGGAAAGTGGCGCCGGAGCGTGGTGTGTACGGTCTGCTGCAGTGGTGGGACGCGCACAGCGGCAAACTGCTGCGCAGTATTGAGCATGCAGTAAAGCCACTGGTGGTCGCTGCGCTCTCTCACGATGACCAGCTGCTGGCGGTCGGTGACTGGGACGATAATGTCGCGCTGTTTGATGCCGACAGCGGCGCACTGCTGCGCACGCTGACACCACCGCCCGATGATCAGTACAAGGCCGTTCAGCATCTGGCGTTTTCCCCCGACGATCAGCAGCTCGCTGTCACCGGAAAAGATGGTGTGTTGCGCGTCTGGGACGTGACGGATGGCCGCTTGCTTTCTGCACATTTCCAGCAAAGTGAGGGCGAGCGACAGTGGCTGAATGCCGTGTTGTGGACGCCCGACAAACACCTGATCACCGGTGGTGGCGATCAGACATTGCGGCGCTGGTCGCTTGCTCAAAGTGGCAGTACGGCGATCTGGCATGCGCACACCGCGCCTGTGAATGCGCTGGCCGTGAACGGTGATCAGCTTTACAGCGGCGATGCGGCGGGACATATCCAGCGCTGGTCGCTTGCCAGACGCTCAGCGGAAACGCCGTGGGCGCTCGGCGAAAGCCAGTTTGGTCTTGCGTATTCACCGGACGGCCGGCAGCTCGCCGTCACCGGCTGGAAAGGTGGCTTGCAAATTCTGGATGCGGCGAACGGCAAGACACTGCGCGCCATCGCTGCACATGGAACTTCCGGCGTGCGCGTCGACTGGAGTCGCGATGGAAAATTGCTGGCCAGTACCGGCAACGATGGCGCGGTGCGCCTCTGGCAGGCAGGCAATTTGTCTGCCGCCGGAGAATTGCTGAAATTGCCGGGCGGCCGCAGCAATGGCGTCGCGTTTTTGCCTGACAGTCGTCATCTTGCGGCAGCCAGCGGCGCCGGCACGGTCTCGCTCTGGCAACTAAACGCCGCCGCCCGCTCCAGCGCGCAGCACACTGCATCACCGCCGGCAGCGACACACATCTGGCGCATCGGCGCGAGCACTGTGCAGGATCTGATCTGGCAGGACACCTGTCGCTGTCTGCTGGCGCCGGGACACGATGGCGTGAGTTGGTTGCTGCCGGTTGACGACGTGCAGAATCTTGTTGCCAGCGCCCCCGTCGCCTTGCGATCCAGCAGCGCCGCCAGCGCTGCTGCGGCTCATGCAGCGCTGATTTACACCGCACATGCCGACGGCTATCTGCGCGTCTGGTCAGCGACTGGCGAATTGCAGCGCGAACAACTGCTGTCCGGCGATCGCCTGAGCAGCCTCAGCATCAGCCCCGACGGCAAACGCATTGCTGTTGGCACGGAACAAGGCAGTGTGCTGCTGATTGACCGTGACAGCCTGCAATTGCTCATCAAACCGAAACTGGAAAGCGGTGTCTGGCTGCTGCGTTTCACACCGGACGGTTCGCAGCTGCACGTCCTCACGCTCGACAAGCAACTGCACCGGCTGATATTCAGCGACGGCCCGGTCGCGCTGCAGGCGGAGTAAAGCGTGGGCGGTGAAAGGTATCGCCGTTGCACATGAGTTGTTCAGGCTGGTTGCCCGCCCTGAATGACGGACTGACCGAAAGCGTTCGGCCACACTGGAATTTTTTTCTTGCACCACCTGCATGTTAGCCACAGGAACGCGGCTGAATAAAATCGGCCCTGCAAAGAAACAATCCATCGCAGACGGCGGAAGTTTCTCACTTGTCGCACGCGCAACAGCGACAACAAAAAGGCGAACCGGAACGTTCGCCTTTTTGTTGCCTGAGATTCGTCCCGGCCAGCTATTGCACAGCCGCCGCAGTACAGCGGCCCGCCACACAGGCACAGCCCTGTATCTCCTGAAAACCGCAGATGCCTTTCACTTCATTGCGCTCACACCAGGCGCGCACTGCTTCTTTTTGCGGCGTAGCATTTTTTGCCACGCATTGCGAGTAATAGCCGCAGCAGTTGCCGACATCCTTGACCTCGCAGTCACTGTCGGCCGCGCACTGCCGGTTCAGCGTAGCCAGATAGCGGTTGAGATCGAAGGTAGCTGCCGTCGCCGACGATTCAATATCACGAGATGCGCCTACAGGAGCCTCTCGCAGTTCCGCGGCAGTCGAGTCAGTGGGCCAGCCTGCAAGGCTGCCACACAAGACTGCTATCACCAGCAAGATCCGTAGTCGTTCTGACATGTTTTTCGCCTCGACAGGCATTCCAACTGACTCAACGCTCTAGTAGCGATGCGTTGACAGATATGCCGGACAAACCTCTCATCTCGGTATATGCACCATCCGACTTCGACTCTGGAACACCTGCCAGCACATAGCGTTGTCCCGGCTGGACCTCAATCTCAATGGATGCTGTCTGTTGCCGACCATTCTGTGTTCGCGCCGGCTTCCAGGTCATGGTGCCCAGTTTGATCACATGCTTGCCCGGAGCCAGTTTCAACATGTGGCGATCGCCGGCCAGTCGTTTACCGTCAACTTCCAACAGTGACAGCTGGACAAGACTCAGATCCTGACTATTCCGTGCCAATTCGACCACGCCAACCGCTTCGCGAGAAGCCCCCTGCGATGCAGGTGTTGCGTCAACGAAACAGGTGAGGGCAACGGATGTCGCAATTACGAGCAGTTTTTTCATTTGCAGATTTCCCTTTCTGAGTGAGTTCATCAACGCGCATTTAACTGCGTGTCCGCGAACATGCAGCCTTCTGTTTATCAACAACCGTCCGCTGAACAGCAGCCGCCTGCACTAGAGAGTATATACAGTTGCCGAAGGCAGGAATGTCACTCCTGCAACGGGGTTTCGTTGGTCACCACCGCCTGCCAGTCATCGCTGTTGCGGGTGTCGAGTTTGGCGGCCAGTGTGTAGCGCGTGCCGGCTTTGACATCCAGCGTGATCACGCCGGCGTCTTTCTTGTCGCGGCCGATGCTCGGCATCAGGCCGGCGTACTCGCTGAAGATGGCGCCAAGCTTGAGCGTATGACGACCCGGCTTGAGCAGCATTTGTTGACGTTCGCCGACAACATTGCGGCCGTTCAGCTCAAGGAAAAATGCCTGGTGCAGATCGTGGGCCGGCTTGGGGATGTCGAGATCGACCATGGCATGCGGCTCGCTGGCGCGGGCATAGGGCGAATCGCCGCTGATGGCGCAGCCCGACAGTCCGAGGATCAGGGCGGGCAGGAAAATACGGGACATCATGGTTCAGCCCTCCTTCGGGTCCGATAGCAGTCGCCGCCGGGCGCGGGACACGGGTGAATCCGGCTCTGCCCTCTCCAACGCCATCCGGTCATGACGGTTGACCGCTGACAGGGCAACCTGCGGCGACAGGCAACGGGAGCGCGAACGGACTGGACAGATGCCGAACCGGCCAAATGTCGCGCATCCAGCCATCCAATTGCCTCCGCGCGGGCCGTCTTGGCGTTAAAAGTGCTGATCGTGTCGGCCTTTGCATGGCCGGCGCGCTCATGCTCGGCGATAATATGC
The DNA here is from genome assembly GCA_041913605.1 of Permianibacter sp. Taxonomy (GTDB): domain Bacteria; phylum Pseudomonadota; class Gammaproteobacteria; order Enterobacterales; family Permianibacteraceae; genus Permianibacter. The sequence continues at coordinate 13,835 of JAYSEY010000011.1, read as the reverse complement.
GCCGCTCAGCAGCACTACACCAGAACCACGAGGACGTTCCGAACATGACTCACGCCACAGCAGGCCAGGTCCGTCACACCAATCTGACTACCGACGCGCTGGTTGAAAAGGCCCTTGCCCGCAAGGAAGGCCGCATTGCCGCCAACGGTGCCCTGGTTGTCGAAACCGGCAAGCGTACCGGCCGCAGCCCGGCCGACCGCTACATCGTCGAAGAAGCCAGCACTCGCGATCAGATTGACTGGGGCAAGGTCAACAAGCCGTTCCCGGCCGACAAGTTCGACGCCCTGTGGGCGCGGGTCGAAGCGCATTTCCATGCCCTGCCGGACGCGTTCATCAGCCACCTGCATGTCGGCGCCGATGCCAAGCACTACCTGCCGATTGAAGTGCGCACCGAAACCGCCTGGCAGAACCTGTTCGGCCGCAACCTGTTCATCCGCCCGGCCCAGTACAACCCGGCTGGCAAAGCCGAGTGGCAGATCCTCAACTGCGCCGGTTTCCACTGCGATCCGGCCCGCGACGGCACCAACAGCGACGGCTGCGTGATCATCAACTTCGCGCAGCGGAAAGTGCTCATCGCCGGCATGCGTTACGCCGGTGAAATGAAGAAAGCCATGTTCTCGGTGCAGAACTTCCTGCTGCCGGCCGCCGACACACTGCCGATGCACTGCGGCGCCAATCAGTCAGCCGACGGCAAAGTCACGCTGTTCTTCGGTCTGTCGGGCACCGGCAAAACCACGCTGTCGACCGATCCGGCCTGCTACATCATCGGTGACGACGAACACGGCTGGGGCCCGGGTGTGGTGTTCAACATCGAAGGCGGCTGCTATGCCAAGTGCATCGATCTGAACCAGAACCACGAACCGGTGATCTGGAACGCCATCCGCCACGGCACCATCCTCGAAAACGTCGTGCTCAACGCTGACGGCACACCGGATTACAAAGACGCCAAGCTGACGCAAAACAGCCGCGCCGCGTATCCGCTGGAGTTTGTCGAAAAGCGCGTGGCAGCCAACTGCGGTGGCGAGCCCGATGCACTGATCTTCCTGACCTGCGACATGACCGGCGTGCTGCCGCCGGTGTCGGTACTGAACCGCGAACAGGCGGCGTATCACTTCCTGTCCGGTTACACCGCCAAAGTCGGCTCGACCGAAATGGGCTCCACGTCGTCGATTGAACCGACCTTCTCGACCTGCTTCGGCGCACCGTTCTTCCCGCGTCCGGCCGGCGAATACGCCAAGCTGCTGATGAAGCGTCTCGACGCCTCGGGCGCACGCGTTTATCTGGTCAACACCGGCTGGACCGGCGGACCGGCCGGCAAGGGCGGCAACCGTTTCCCGATCCCGGTCACCCGCGCCGTCGTTGCCGCCATCCAGAGCGGCGCACTGAAAACCGCCAAGACCCAGCATCTGCCGATCATCAATCTCGATGTGCCGGTAGAACTGCCGGGTGTCGACAGCAAACTGCTGAACCCGCGCGAAACCTGGGCCGACAAAGCCGCGTACGACGAAGAAGCGAAAAAACTCGCCGGCCTGTTCATCGAGAACTTCAAGAAGTTCAAGGTCGATGACGCCGTGGTCAAGGCCGGTCCGTCACTGGGCTGATTGCCAGTAAAAGCAAACAAAGGCCCGCTTCATGCGGGCTTTTGTTTGTCCGTGATTTTTCTGCTGTTCCATCCGGTTTCTGCTGTGGCAGCATGCGGTCGCAGTTTTTCAAGGCACATGATGTGCCCGACCAGGATGGTTACTCATGCATAAATACTTGCTCATCTCTGCCGCACTCGTCGTTTCATTGCCAGAATTGGCATTCGCTGCCGACGCCCAACTCGTCGCTGACATCAACCGTGAGCCCGGCGCAGGCCCCCAGCATGCGATTCACGCATTGCACCTGACAACAGTGCCCGACAAGGGCGCTTTCTTTTTCACGCTCAACGGCCCGGCATACACGCTCTGGCATACCGATGGCAGTCCTGCGCCAGCCACACGCGTGGGAGATTTTTCCGCCATCGCCAATGAACAATCGATGGGCACCGCTGTTCACAAAGGCGAGCTCTATTTCTTTGCCCGGCAGCAAGGGCAATGGGCCTTGTGGCGCAGCAATGGCCGTGCGGAAAACACACTCAAGGTCAAAGATTTCTCCACCATCACGCAAATGCAGAGCAATGGTCATCTGTTGTACCTGCACGCGGACGATGGTCAACATGGTGCCGAACTCTGGCGCAGCGATGGAACCGCAGCTGGCACAAAACTGGTTCGCGATCTGGTTACCGGCCCAAATGGAGCGCAAATTTCTTTTGCCCGCCATGTAGACACCACTGCACCGCATCTCCTGTTTGCCGAGCAAGCGGGCACCCGGACGCGACTGTGGCAGGTCGATGACGCATCAGGTGTCACCACTTTACTCGGCGAGCAGGAAGGTTTTGGAACGGCACTTCTGACACGCGACAAGGAAGTGTTCCTGGCATTCAGTGCGCCATACCAACTGCAGTTTGCACGTTTCACAACCGACGGGAACACGTTCCAGAGTGTTGGTCCCACCGTGATCCCGCCCATCATCGACGTTGCTTACACCGGCCGCATGCTGGGCGTCGCCTCCTGTGGTTCACTGCCGCGCGGAAGTGAATGCAATCTGGTACGCATCGATACGCATACTCACACTGCTTTGACGCTCGCAAAACAATCAAACACAACCAGTCAATCCGTTGCGCTGGATATTCGTGTCGCAGCAGCATCGGACGGATTGTTTTTCTCACTGCGTGGTGACGATAACCGCATCGGTTACATCGCTGACACAAGTTCACGCACGGAGGATATCCAGCAAAACACCTCACCGCTGGCCCGAAAAGCAAGTGTTCTCGGTGCAGTGGACAACAGACTCGTGTTTGCCAGCCTGCTTGATGATGACAGCCACCAGCTTCGCATAACGGGACAAGCACTGGATGCCGTCACGACACAGAAAAGCGCGTGCGCCGAAGGCTGCGGCATCGCCCGTCCGGAAGTGTCCTGGTCAACTGTCTCGCCGCGCTGGCCGGATGTTTTCGCACAGCAGGATGGCCAGCAGTTGTTTGTTCAGGCCTTTCTCGACAAGCGTTCAACCGACGGCGGCTACACCCGTTTGCCGCTGCTTCTGCGCAGCAGCGCGGGTGCGGCTTCCACCTACCCTGTGTCACTCGGAACCGGCACAGTGCCCACCAGCAGCTTCGCTCCGCGCGATGTTCAACGGGTCGGTAACAAGCTGATCATGAGTGCCGACGATGGCCTCAGCGGGCGCGAACTGTGGCAGTACTATCCCCAGACCGGATTTCACCGGTTGACCGGATCGCAAACCGAAGAACAGCCCGGTTATCCGGGACGGGCAGTTGCCGCAGGAAGTGATTTGCTTTTTTATGCACGCAACACACAAGGCAACTGGCAACTCTTGCGCTTGATGTCTGGTTCAGGTGGCGGTGGCACAACCTTGTCCGAGTCGCTGTTCGAAGCAAAGCCTGGACTGAGAGGCGGCACCGTCACGCAGACCAACATTCCCTGGCAGGGCAAGACACTGATCAGCATTGAGGGCCGACCGCAGGGCATGTATCAGAACGGCGAACTCCTGATCAGTGATGGCAGCAAGAACGGTACAGCGAAACTCGCGGATTTTTCGATTCGGCTGCATGCGGTATCGGGCAATACCCTGCATCTGCAGGCAGCAGACTATCGCCTGTACTCACTGACGGGCACCACCCTGACGCCGCTGCCGGATGACTGGCTGGGTTTCAGCAGGTCCCTACGCAAAATGCTGGCGGCTGGCGACAGCCTCTATGCACTGAACAACGAAAAGCTGGTTGTCCGGAAAGGCAACGATGCCCTGACCACGCTCGCCGAACAGGCACTTGAACCTGTCAGTTGGCAGAACAAGGTTTTCTTCCTGACGAACGACGCTGACAGCGGTCTGTCGTTGTGGCAAACCGCCGGCTCGCCCGCCACGACTACCCGCGTCAAATCCATCAACACCATCAAGCCGCAATCTGGCTATCAGGCACGACTCACGGTCAGTCATGACGAGCTAATTTTGAGTTTTGCCAGCGCCGGCCGCGGACTGGAGATCTGGCGCAGTAACGGAACGGAGGCCGGCACCAGCTTCGTACACGCATTTGCGGAAAGTGAACCTTCAGCGGCGGCGGAACACTGTTCGGTACATCTGACGTCACTGTTCTGCGTTGCCAAATCCGCGTCAGGTCAGCGCTTTGTCTGGCAGTACGCCAATGGCCGCGCCAGCAACGTGTCCGGCATGCTGGGCGGGAGCATAGACAGCGAATTGCAGTTACTCGGCGAACGGCTGTACTTCGCGCACGATGACGGCGTACATGGCAGTGAGCTTTGGCAAGTCGCCGTCGAAACCAATCAGTTTGCACCGACGATTGACGCACTCCCCGCCCTGCAAATGACTGCCGGCAACACGCAGACCGTGACGTTGAACATCCGCGATGCCGACAGCGACGCGAGCCGTCTCACGGTCAGTGCCCGTTCGGAAAACACCGCCGTGCTGCAAGACAGTCAGCTGCAGGTTGCGCGTGACGGCAACCAATTCCGCTTGCAACTGTCGTCATCCAGCACCCAAATCGGCACCACCCAGATCAGCATCAACGTTTCGGATGGCAAATTCACGGCCACGACGCGTCTTGGAGTAACGCTAACAGCCGCACCGAAATCAGGCAGCTCCGGCGGTGGAGGGGGAGCCGGTGCGGCTTTGCTCGTTTTGTTTTTGCTCGTTATGTTGTTGCCGGGCTGGCGTCGTTTGCGTGCGCAAGCACATTGACCTCAAACATCGTTCGTTGTGTACAAAGCCCGCCTTGCGCGGGCTTTGCTTTTTCTGGCCAGCGCCTACTGCGACCTTCGCATCATCCACTGCATCAACCGCCGTCCCAACCAAAGGCCCGTTATTCCCGAACAGCTTCTCTCCGCATGATTGTTTGGCGTCCCCTGCGCGCCGGAATGAGCGGCGAGAAACTTCGCTCGTCGACGACACACATCTGACCTGCAGCTGATACGCATCCGATGCGGACAACTCCGTCCAGTGGCATCAGCATGAACGTCATCATCCCGCGCCAGAGGCGTCTGCTAGAGTGCAACTCCCTCGTCCGGTTCCTCTACCCGTCATGGCTGACAAGGTGTTCTTTTTCGGGGATTGGCAGATCGATCCGGCGGCGAACAGCGTGCGGCGCGGCGAAACCTTGCGCGCGCTGGAGCCCAAGGCCATGGACGTGCTGCAGCAGCTTTGTCTGCAGGCCGGCGAAGTGGTGAGCACGGAAGAGTTGCTGCAGCGGTGCTGGCCGGGCGACAGCACGGGCGACAATCCGCTGCACAAGGCCATCAACCAGTTGCGGCGCGCGCTGGACTGCGACTCCGCCCACCCCAGCTATATCGAGACCATACGCAAGCGCGGTTATCGCGCCATCGCTCCGGTGCAGTTTCCGATTGGCGAAGCGCCGCCGCAGCCGGCTGCGGTCTGGCGTGGCGGCTCACCGTTTCCCGGTTTGCGGGCGTTTGGCGAGGCCGACGCCGATGTGTTTTTCGGTCGCGGTGAGGCGATCAGCGCTGTGCTGCGCAACCTGTCGCGACAGGTTGCCGCCGGGCGCGGCCTGTGTCTGGTGCTGGGACCCAGTGGCAGCGGCAAAACCTCGCTGATCGCGGCTGGCGTCCTGCCCAATCTGATGACCGCACGCGGCTACGACGGCCTGCGCCTGTATGCCTCGGCGATGCTCGATCTGGCGCTCAGCCAGCCGGATCGCCTATTGCTGGATGTCGCCAGCGCCCTGCTCGACTGGGAGATCGGCGACGCGCCGGCCTTCGCGGGCTACAGCGCCGAACACCTTGCCGACGCCCTGCGCGCTGATCCGGCCGCCGTGTTCACGTCTCTGACCGCTCTGGCCCGCGACGATCAGCACAGCGGCCCGGCCTTTGCGCTGTTCATCGACCGGCTGGAAGCGGTGTTCGCCGACAGCGTCGATGAAATGCGCCGCATGCAACTGTTCCGCTTGCTCGACGCTGCCGCCGGCAGCGGCGCGGTGCTGGTCCTGCTCACCTGCCGCAACGATTTCTATCCGCAGGTGTCCCGCTATCCGCTGCTGATGGATGGCAAAGCCGGCGGCGCGCATTTCGATCTGCAACCGCCGACCCGTCAGGAATGGCTGCAGATGATCCGCCTGCCGGCGCGTGCCGCGCAGTTGCAGTGGCAGCTTGATGAAGCCAGCCAGCAACCACTCGACGAACTGCTGTGCAGCGAAGCCAGCCAGAATCCCGATGCGCTGCCGATGCTGCAGTACACGCTGCAGGAACTGTATCTGCAGCGCGGCGATGACAACCTGCTGCGCACCAGCGTGCACCACGCGCTGGGCGGTATCGAAGGCGCCATCGGCCGGCAGGCCGACGCCGTCCTGAACAGTCTCGCCGACGGTCCGCGCGCCGCCCTGCCCGCCGTGCTGTCACTGCTGGTGACGCTGGGTGCCGACGAGACCACCATCACCAGCCGCAGCGCCCGCTGGCAGGAACTGAGTCACGACGATCAGCGCCAACTGGTTCAGGCCATGGTCGACCAGCGCTTGTTCGTCAGCAGCCTGCAAGGCGATGAACCGGTGTTCGCCGTCGCCCACGAAGCCCTGCTGCGCCGCTGGCCACGGGCGCTGGAATGGATCGCCAGCCAGCGCGAGAGTCTGAAAGTGCATGCCCGCGTCTTGCGTCAGGCGCAGCGCTGGCAGGAAGAACAGCGCAACAGCGAACGCCTGCTGACCAGCGGCCGGCCGCTGCTCGAAGCCGAGAGCCTGCTCAGCGGCAGCCTGCCGCTCGATGACACCACCCGCGCCTACATTGCCGCCTCCGGCGCCGGCGCGCGCAAACGCCGGAGCCTGCGCCGCGGCGTCATCGTCACTCTGTCGCTGCTGTCGCTCATCTCGCTCGCCATGGGCTGGCGTGCCTGGCAATCCGAACAAGTCGCCCAGCAAAAACGCGCCGAAGCCGAGGGCCTGATGGGCTTCATGGTCGGCGATCTGGCCGACAAACTGCGCCAGATTGGCCGGATGGATTTGCTTGATGATGTTGCCAACAAGGCCCTTGTTTACCTTCGCCAGAATGACACACCCAACGAGTCTGAGCCGACGCGCGCGCAGCGGGTAAAAACGCTATTGGCACTTGGCGAATCAGCACAAAACCGCGGTCGCCTTGCCGAAGCCGAACAGGTCTTTGATGCCGCATTGCTGCAACTGAGTGCACTGGAGCAGCTCAATCCCTTGAATCCCGCTTACGCGAAAGATACAGGTGCAGCGCACTTCTGGCTCGGACAGATTGCATTCCAGAAGAACGATCTGGCGCAGGCCGAAACGCAGATGCAGGCTTATCTGGTTCAGGCAAAAAAAATGCGTGAGCTTGCACCCTCCGCCGCGGACGCCATGCTTGAAGAGTCATATGCGCTCAACAGTCTGGGATCAATTAAAAAGCAGCAACGGAAAACAGCTGAAGCCATCGACCTCTTCCGTCAATCAATCCAGCTTAAGGAGCAAGCCAGATCCATATCGGATGGCTCTACGAGCACAACCAGAGATATAGCCGACAGTTTGAGTTGGCTTGCCTCAACTCTTGGCGAAAAAGGCAGTTTTCAAGAAAGTTTGACACTTCATAAACGTGCTCAAATGGAGTTGGAGGCACTCAGATTAAGCGAACCGCAATCCCCGATCTGGGCCAGTCGGATTGCCAATACATTGGCTCATCAGGCGTACGTGTACGACGCGTTGGGGCAACCCGACAACGCCATTCAGGCTCTGACCTCTGCAATCAAACGGCTGGATGAGGCGTTACAGCAAGATGCTGGCAATCTTGATTGGCAACATGCCCGCTATCGCTACGAGTCCGACAAACAACGATTGATGACGCTTGACTATCGTTTGCTGACCGAGGCGTCGGCACGGCGCTTGCTGCGCGATGTTGAGTCATTGCTGGAGAAAAACCCCGGTAATGGCAGCATCAAGCTGCTCCATGCGCGTCAGTATCTGCTGACACTCGATCATGTCGCACCTCTTGGAGGCCCTTCAGTGGAGCAGCAAACCTCGCTTCGCTATTTGCTTGATGAAGCCGCTGAATCCAGCTTTCGTACGCAGACACTGATGGAACTGCTGTTCGTCTTGTGCGAAAAAAATCCGGATGCCCTGTCTGCGGTTTGCAACCGGGCGGCGTCACTGCTGGCGGACAAACAACCTGAACCCGGCGCAACGCCTGGCAGTCTGGCCGCTTGGGTAATGGGAAAAACGCTTCTGGACTCTGCGGCCAATACGGAGGCCGTGGTCCGGCAACTGCAGGGCATCGGCTATCAGGCGCCGCTGTACCTGCGCTTTCTGAAACAGCACGAAAAAAGGGAGTGAGCCGCTCATGGCCGAAACAGATAATCTGCCCCCCGTCAGCATCAGCATCAGCAATGGCGTTTGGTCCTATAACCCTCCAGGTCCCTGGCGGTTCTCCAGCGCCGGCACACTCCGGTTCTCGTTGGCCGGGGGCTACACACTGGTCGGAATGTCGTTCACCAGTCCTGAAGCCGCAGCTGCCGGAGGTCTGAACAAATATGTGGTGCGCAATGAAAGCAGCAAGGCATCGACATTGACTCTGACCGACAATGACTTGTCGCAGGGCAGTTTCGATTTCCGCTTTGTTGCCACAGACGTCAATGGAAACACAATCATCAGCCCGGACCCCCAAATCATCAACGGACCACCGGGCTAATCCTGCATCCCCGACGCGCATCGACCGTGCGCGTCGGGCTTTTTCAAGAGGCAGTGCGTCGAGCCCGTCGCGTCACCACTACTACCAGCGACACAGGTCGGCTTGGCTTGCCCGAAGCATCCCTTCAACATCAGCCGTGCATGCAACTCAGGTTGCTCATGGCATCGCCTGTAGTTTGTCCACAATGAAATGGAGCATTCCCCCATGTACGGAAAAGCAGTTTTACTAAGTGTCAGCTTGCTCGCCCAAACCACCTTTGCCGACGATCGACCCTGTCAGTCCTCTGTTGACGCCAACCCGAATGTTCTGGTTCCGGTCTTTGTGACGAAACACCGGGAGGTCAGCACACACCCGGCCAGCATCATGCGTTTTGACCGGTACGAGATCAAACTCGGACGCAACAACGAGTTTGACCTGACCTGTGTAACGCACCGCAACGCCGTCATGCTGTTTGTGCTGCAGGACAGCAATTACCAGTTCCTCGATATCCGCTTTTACGAGAACGGCAAGCCGTCAGAACAGATGGTCCAGACCGAAATTCATGATGACTATGTGCGCGTGGTGAATCTCAATGATTCAGCCGTCGCGGCTGAAGTGACGATTAAATACACGCTGGTACTCAAAGATAAGCGGAACGGCACGGTGATAAATTTGGACCCTGTGGTAATAAACAAACCACCGACATGAGCAAAGCAATAGTGAGATAGCCAAGCAACACTCATTTGGGCTGCCGCTGATCGAAGTTTTGTCGGCGGTTGTTTCCACATCAAATCTGCTCACCAACCAAATTCGCCCGCCCAACATGGGCTTGCATCATTTCTCAGTACTTGTTCACGTCATAGACAACGAAGATTTAGGTCAATTAAATCAATAGCATATTAACCGGAAGACTACCGGAAGGTATCACCTTCCCGACCCCGCTAGCCTGTGCAGACTGATTCCGGGGCCATGCCGGCCCCCTGTTCCGCGAGGCCTGTCATGGAAAGCTCAACTGCCCGCCCACTTCCGGTTCTCCCGTCTGCCTCTGCCGCGGCCCAGCCGCCGCTGGCGCGTCCGGCCACCATCCATCCGCTGACGGCGCTCAGTGCCGTGCCCACCGCAGCCCCCGCTGCTGACGCGTCCAGCGCGTCGGCCGGCCGGGTGTTGCTGGACTCTGAACGTCTGCGCGAGCTGCGGCGCGGCTTGCTGCTCAGTCAGGAAGAGCTGGCCACGCAGTGCTGGCAGCGCCGGCTGCGCGTGTCGATCGCCACGCTCAAGCGCGCCGAAACCGGTCGCCCGGTGCTATTCCGAACCGCCCGCGCGCTGGCGAGCTTTTTCGACGTGCCGGTACGCAGCCTGCTGGCATGACGCCGGCGGGCGAAGTCAGCTCAGGTTTAGCAATGTCCGGCGCGGACAGTTCGACCCGGTCAGGCCACGCCGACCGTTTTTGCCCTTCCGCCCGGATTTGGACGCTGTTCAGGGAGATACAGCCATGAGTCGCTCACGTCGTTTCCAGCCGCGGCTGGTTGCTGATCCGGAGTCTGCAAACGGAGAGGCTGCCGCTCACAACATCACGCTTGCCGCGTCTGCGTCCGACCCGTCCATGTCCGGCAAGGTCTTGCACGACGGGCCCGCCATCCCGCCTGCGGCGCCGGCCTCAACGCCAGACCGGACATCGGCACCGACGCCCGGCAGCGGAATAGCCAACGCCGGTCCCCACACCGGGCCGACGGCCACGCTGCTGGTGCCGCCGCGTGCCTTGCTCAACGCCCTGCCCGGCTTTCGCGACGAACACGTCGAGACCCTGCGGGTGATCCTGAACCATATTTCTGAAGCAGTGCTGATGCTGGATGCCGATGGTGTGATCAGCCTGGCCAATCCCGCAGCGGAAAAACTGCTTGGTCTCAGCCGTTACACGCTGGCCGGTCAGCGCTGGGTGCGCCACCTGTGCCCGCCGTACGCCAGCTACTACGCCAATCTGCTTGAGGCCTGGACCTGCATGCAGGAGCCGGCCGCCCAGCGCAGTCACGGGCCGCTGGAGATCCGCATGCTCAATGCCGAGGGCATCGAGCTGCATGTCGATGTCTCGCTCACCAATCTGCCGCTCAGCGAACAGAAATATCTGGTGTTCATGCACGACGTCAGCCAGCACAAACGCGCGCATCAGGAGCTGCGCCGGCTGACCCGCACCGATCACCTGACCGGTCTGGCCAATCGCCGGGCCTTCGATGAAGTGCTGAACCGGCGCTGGGAGCAGGCGGCGCGCGACAACAGCGCGGTCAGCCTGCTGATGATCGACATCGACCATTTCAAACGCTTCAACGACGAGTTCGGTCACCAGCAGGGTGACTACTGCCTGCAGCGCGTCGCGCAGGTGCTCGCCGACGTCGCCCGTCACCGGCCCGATGCGCTGGCTGCACGCTATGGCGGAGAAGAGTTCGCGCTGATCCTGCCCGGCATCGACGCCGGCAACGCCCGTGAGATTGCCCGGCAACTGCAGAAGCAGCTCCGCCAGTTGGCGGTGCTGGCCGCTGGCGATGCCGTACCGGTCCGCGTCACCGTCAGCCAGGGCATTGCCACCAAACTGCCGGGCGTGTGCATGTCGCCGTTTTCATTTCTGGCGGCAGCGGACAACGCGCTCTATCGCGCCAAAAGCAATGGCCGCAACCGCGTTGTGGTGGCAATGATTTGAGCCGCAGCATGACTGACGTTCATGCTGCCAGCCCGGGAACGCCGCGCGGAGAACATCCACGGAAAGCACTCAAGGAGAAAGCTCCCGAAAAAGCAACGAGCGACGTTCAGCCCGTCATGACCTGTACCACCAGCCGCGCCCACATCAGCCACAGCAGCACGGCCGACGCGACAAACGCCAGAAAGCGGTGCCGCACCTTGTTGTAGGTGCAATGCACCCAGGCGTGGACGACGCGCACCAGCACATACAACCAGCCCATGAAGGCATACAGGCCGTCATCACGGCCGGTCGCCAGCAGGATCAGCGCCAGCACATAAAACAGTACCGGCATCTCGAACAGGTTCATGTAGTGATCAGAGATGTGGTTGACGTCGGCGAACACCTCGGCCGACTCCCGACGCGTCGCCACACGCTGCGGATGAATGCGAGCCTTGGCCAGCGCCCGGAGCCGGGCCCGGCCCATGATCAGGAACACCACCAGCGTCAGCGTGACCAGGGCAAAAACCGGATACAGGATGCTCATGTGTTCACTCCGTGAAGTCCGCCGCGATTGTCGGTCGCATGGCAGCCCACAGCAATCGGTTTTCAGCCAGCGAAATAACGACCGGCGCGGCACCTCGCCAGATCAGTGATTGACGCGCGCCCGGCTGCTGCGCAGGATGCCGCATCAAAGCCGTCCGCTGCCTTTTTCCATGCGCATACACGTTGCCTTTATCGACCGCGTTGGCATCACCCAGGAGGTGCTGGCCATCCTCGGCGCCCGCAACCTGAACCTCGACGCGGTGGAAATGATCCCGCCGAACGTGTACATCGACGCGCCAACCCTGAGCGCCGCTGTGCTGGAAGAACTTCGCGGCGCCCTGCTCGCCGTGCGCGGCGTGCAGACGGTCAACATCGTCGATTTATTGCCCGGCCAACGCCGGCGCCTGCAGCTCGATGCGTTGCTGGCGGCGATGGCCGATCCGGTACTTGCTGTTGATGGCGACGCCCGCGTGCTGCTCGCCAATCCAGCGCTGGTCGCCGTCTGCGCGCGCGATCCGAACGGCGAAATGCTCGGCAACCTGTTCGCCGACCCCGCATTGCAAAGCGAACTGCAGAACCAGAATTTTCGTCTGCCCTTGCGCGAAGTGACACTGAACGGCCAAAACTTTCTGCTCGACGGCACACCGATACGCGCGACACCGCTGCACGCGGCATCCGGCACCGCGTCCCTCACCAGCGGAACCAGCATCGCCAGTGCAGAACCGGCAACGCTCGCTGGTGCATTGCTGACCCTTTACGCACCCAGCCGTATCGGTGAACGTCTCGCCGCGCTTCATCACGATCACGCCGAAGGGTTTGATGCCGTGCTGGGTGACTCCGCACCGGTACGCGCGCTGAAAGCACGCGCCCAGCGTGTGGCCGTGCTCGATGCCCCGTTGCTGATCCAGGGCGAAACCGGCACCGGCAAAGAGCTGGTTGCCCGCGCCTGTCATGCGATCAGTGCGCGTCACAATGCGCCGTTTCTCGCGCTGAACTGCGCTGCACTGCCGGAAAATCTCGCCGAAAGCGAACTGTTCGGATATGCGCCCGGCGCCTTCACCGGCGCACAGCGCGGCGGCAAACCCGGCCTGCTGGAAATGGCCGACAACGGCACGGTCTTTCTCGACGAGATCGGTGAAATGTCACCGTACCTGCAAGCCAAACTGCTGCGCTTTCTCAGTGACGGACGCTTCCGGCGTGTCGGCGGCGACCGCGAACTGAAAGTCAATGTCCGCATTCTCAGCGCCACGCATCGCGATCTGGCCACAATGGTTGCGCGCGGCGAGTTCCGCGAAGATCTGTATTACCGCCTCAACGTGCTGAATCTCTCCGTACCGCCACTGCGCGAACGTGGCGCCGACATCCTGCTGCTGGCGCGTCAATTCATGGAACAGGCCTGCGCGCAGATCCAGCGTCCGCCTTGCCGACTCGGCAACAGCACACATCATGTCCTGCTCAGTCATCCCTGGCCCGGTAACGTACGTCAATTGCAGAACGTAATCTTTCGTGCAGCAGCCATTTGCGAAAGAAACATCGTTGAAGCGGATGAACTGGATCTGGCCGGCACACGCACCAGTTCAGTCACAACAACAGCAGTCACCGATACAGCAGCAGAAACCTCCGAACCGGGCAGCCTCAGCGCCGCAGTCGAACACTGCGAGCGCAACCTGCTCAGCCACCTCTATCCGCAATTCCCATCCACCCGCCTGCTGGCCGCCCGCCTGCAGACATCACACAGCGCCATTGCCAAGCGATTGAAGAAGTATCGGATTCCAGAGTGAGGTTAGCGGTGCAAGATTAAAAATTTGCAAATCGAATTTAGAGGGGACGTACAACCGGAGAGCCCGTGTAAATCCCCCGTCTTCCGATCCAGTCATAACTAGAGGTTCGGAACGTGGCTA
>JAYSEY010000010.1:28039-181940 GCA_041913605.1 Permianibacter sp. | reverse complement strand
TTGGTTACATTTGTTTGATTTGGCAGGGAATTTTGTGGGGATCCGCCAAAGTCTGCCCCAAATTCACTGCTAATTCATTTCTGTCTTGGCAACTGTTTGTTTTTGTAGGATATTTTGTGTGGAGATTACCACCCCAATTCATTCCCACCGAGCCTTAGACTTTCTCGTTTAGCGGCGAACTTGACTTATACGGAACTTTTCCGGCGGGAACATGTTTGGCCGCCGGGTCGAGGTGAAGATCTTGATCGTCAAAGAAAATGTGCGGCCGGAATGCCTTGAGAACTTTGGCCTTTTCAACGCCACCGAGGAAGAATATCTCGTTCACGTAAACACCCCAGTGACGAAGGGTCTTAATGACTCGCATCTCTGCAGGTGCATTCCTAGCCGTGACAATTGCTATGTGGACAGGGGAGAACTCGACACCGAAGGGAAGTCGTTTTTGGAGTCTGGAGAGCTTTTCAAGAAAGACGGCGTACGGGCCATCTGGCATTGGGACGTCTTGCTTGGCATCTTCGTTTGCATGAAAACCTTGAAGCCCTTCCGCCTTGTAGACGAGTTCACTGCTGTCATCGAATAGAACGGCGTCGCCGTCAAAGGCGATGCGAACCTGACCTTCCGGGATTGATGCCAAGTCGCTTGGCGGTGCCTTGACGATAGCGGTGGCGCAGTTACCGTCGTCGATTACTCGTTGTGCATCGGCGATATTTGTAGTGAGAAAGAGGTCAACATCGAATGCGTCAAGGTATTGAACGACCGATTCACCTCCGGTGAAAGCGTGTCGTGATATTGGGAGATTCTGCGTACGAATGTTGTTGAAGACGCGGACGCCTGTTTCCGGACTATTGCGAGACATGACCACAACTTCGACTAGCGGCGTATCGCCATCCTTTTTGTACTTGTTCAGCTGAAGAAGAGCCTTCACCAACGGCATTCCCGTTCCATCGTTAAGTGGTTCGTCTTCGTGCGCGAGCATGTACGCCCTGTACTCTGAGACTGCGGTCTCCTTGTCGCTCGCATATTTTTCCCGGAAAACCTTGTCTGCTTCTGTCAGATCAAAGAGTGCCGTTGCAGTTATTCCGACGACGAGCGTGTCTGAGAGATCAAGTGCCATGTGCACTCCGTTGGTTGTGGGCCTTAACGATTAAGCTAAGGGGCCGCGGCACGCGGTCCCAGCGCGCGGAGTAAGCGCTTTGAGCGCTTTGTTATGCGCGAGTACTCGCTTTCCAAAAAACCTCAACCACTCCAACTTCAAACTCCAGATTATCAGGGAGTTCTTGAATTTCATCAGCGTTGATTACTGCGCCAGGGCCGGGCGGGTGATCCGCTTGAGAAAGCTCAGGTTGCTCACGCTTGGCAAGGCTGACCGCGATATTAAATGCCTCATGTACATCTGGAGCAGCAACAATGCCACCAAGCTCGAACTCAGACTCAATACTGTTTCGTATGAAGCCAATACCCCACAACTGCACCTGCCAGTTTTTCACGATGTCACCTTGAGTGCATAACTACTATTCGACACCAAGCTTGGTGTATGAAAAATCCGAACGTGGTGTATAAAACCCGTCGGGCCGGAAAGATTCTCTGCTTTTTCAATGATTTGCGGCAAGGACGCCGAATCATGTCGCAACAAATACCCCACGCCCCCGTGCCGCCTGTCCGCCTGCTGGATCAGGTGCGCGAGTGTCTCAGGGTACGCCACTACGCCATCCGTACCGAGACGGCATATGTGGACTGGATCCGGCGTTTCATACTCTTCCATGGAAAACGGCACCCGAAGGATATGGGTGCGCCGGAGGTCGGGCAATATCTGATGCAATTTGCCGCCGCACGCAAAGTTTTTGCTGCAATGCAAATTCAGATGCGCATTGTGTGAGCGATTCTGAATCACGCCGATGTTGCCGGAGCAAGCATCGAAAATTTCTGGCCGCAGCGATGCATTGTGAGCACGGACCGAGTCGCGCGTGGCGACGTTCCGGCTCAGGACGTGATGTTCAAGTTGCTGGATTCCATTTTCATATCACGCTTTCCCCATTCTTGCCGAAGGCCATGTGCAGGGTCCGGCACATGTCTTCGAGTTCGTCCATGGACACCTGCAGGGTGTGGACGGGGATGCTGATCGGGCTGCCGCACATGTTCAGGTTGGCGTGGTTGAGGCGGCGGCGCAGGGCGTTGCCGGTGTTGGCGTAGCGCAGCGGTTCGTGCAGTTCGATGACGAGAAAATGCTGGCCGCTTGTCGTATAGCGGGAAAAACCGCTGATGTCGGTCCAGGGCACGAGGCCGAAGTCGATGGCGCTGGCGCCGATGCGCAGGCCGTTTTGTCCGAGCGTGACGCCGGGTGCGTTGGCTAGGAGTTTTTTTGCTGCCAGAAACAGGCCGGCACCGAAGAAGGCAATGCTGATCCAGCCGACGCTGTGGACCAGCAGCGGATTGTTCAGTCCGGCGCGGGCGCGAATGGCGGCATCGTCCATCATCACCAGCCAGACGCCGAGCAGCACGAAGGCCAGCGCGGCCAGGATCAGTACGGCGAGTTTTTTCCGGCTCTGCGGAATGCGGATCTCGGTCGGTGTGTTCATCGGGCGAAACGGTTTCGGGCTTGGGGCAGCGGCAGAGAATAACGGGCTACACAGTCCGAGCGCCAATTCACCAAATCCGGTGTTTCAGGCACGTCAGCGTTGCGAAAAACCGGCGATACCGGAACAGCGATACCGGAACACAGTGCCGCAGCAATGGCGGCAATGGCTTCAGAACTCGCCTTCGGCTTTCAGTTCGCGGGTGAGCAGATCTTTGGCGGCGCTACGCGGGTCGATGCCGTGATGCAGGATGCGATAGACCTGCTCGGTGATCGGCATGTCGATGCCGAGTTGCTGCGCCAGCGCGAACACTTCGGCGGCGTTGTTGGCGGCTTCAACCACCTGGCCGATCTCGGCCTGGGCCTGGGCGGCGGTTTTGCCCTGACCGAGGGCGAGGCCGAACCGGCGGTTGCGGCTCTGGTTGTCGGTGCAGGTGAGCACCAGATCACCGAGGCCGGCCATGCCGTAGAAGGTTTCGGTTTTGCCGCCGAGGGCGACGCCGAGCCGGGTCATTTCGGCGAGGCCGCGGGTGATCAGCGCGGTGCGGGCGTTGGCGCCGAATCCGAGGCCGTCGCACATGCCGGCGCCGACGGCGAGGATGTTTTTCACCGCGCCACCAACTTGCACGCCGATCAGATCGTCGCTGGTGTAGACCCGGAAGCGGTCGGTGTGCAGGCGTTTGGCCCAGCGCTGACAGAAGCCGGCGTCATTGCTGGCCAGGGTGATGGCGGTGGGCAGGCCGGCGGCCAGTTCCTTGGCGAAGCTCGGGCCGGACAGCACGGCCAGCGGCGCGCTGGCGCCGCAATGGCTGGCGGCGACCGAGGACAGCAGCGCGCGGGCGCCGTGCTCGAAGCCTTTGGTGGCCCAGGCGATGCCCTGACGGCAGGCCCAGTGACGGTCGAGTGCCTGCAGGGTTTCGCCGAAGGCGTGGCTGGGCACGCCGACAAGAACACCATCGACGCCATCGAGCGTGGCGGCCAGATCGGCCGAAGCGCTCAGCGTGTCGGGAAACTGGATGCCCGGCAGGTAGCGGGCATTGACGCGATCGCGCTGCATGGCGGCGAGCGCGTCGGCATTGCGGCCCCAGAGGCGGACGCGGTGTCCGCTGCGGGCCAGATGCAGCGCCAGCGCCGTGCCCCAGGAGCCGGCACCGAGAACGGCGAGCGTTTCCGGTGTCGGGGCGGGTGCGGGGCTGGCGGCAGTCATCAGCGGCGGATTACTGGATCGCGGCCGGGGCGTCGGCGACGGCGCCGTTGGCCTTGGCGGCTTCCTGTTGCAGCTGCATGGCGAACAGCTGGTCGAAGTTGACCGGGTTCAGGTTCAGCGGCGGGAAACCACCGGCGTTGGTGGCGGCGGCGATTTGCTGACGGGCGTAGGGGAACAGCACGTTCGGGCAGAAAGCCGACAGCGCGTGACGCAGGTTCATGCCTTCCAGACCTTCGATCTGGAACAGGCCGGCCTGCTGCACTTCGGCGATGAAGGCGACGGTGTCACCGGTCTTGCACTCGACATTGATGGTCAGCACGACTTCGTGCAGGCCCTGGTCCACCTGACGGGCCTTGCTGTTCAGCTGCACTTCGTAGGCCGGGTCGAACGGCTTGGCGAACAGTTCCGGCAGGTTCGGGGCTTCGAACGACTGGTCTTTCAGGTAGATGCGGGCGATGTTCAGGCTCACCTGCGGCTGCTGGTTCTGGGCTTGTTCGGTCATGTCTGTCTTCCTCAAAAATCTTTGTCCAGCTGCCGTTCAGGCGTGCAGCAGGGGTTGCAGTTTGCCTGCGCGATGCAGGGCATAGAGATCATCGCAACCGCCAATGCCTTCACCGTTGATGAAGATTTGCGGCACGGTGCGACGACCGCTGCGCTCCATCATTTCGGCGCGTCGGGCGTCGTCGGTATCGATGCGGATTTCCTCGACCGGAACGTTCAGGCTGGACAGCAGCTGCTTGGCGCGCACGCAGTACGGGCAGACGGCAGTGGTGTACATCTCGACGCGGGCAGTCATGGGAAAACTCCGGTTCAGCAAGTCAGTGACGACTTACTTTTTGGTCACGGGCAGGTTGTCGGCCACCCAGCCCTGCATGCCCTGGTTGAGCAGGAAGAGCTGTTCGAAACCGTGCTTCTTGAGCAGCTTGGCAGCGTTGGTGGCGGTCATGCCGGACTGGCAGACAACGATCACCGGCCGCGCCTTGTAGCGCTCCAGATCCTTCAGCTGGCTGTCCAGTTTGGCCATCGGCGCGCTGACCGCGCCAACGATATGGCCCTTGGCGAAATCCGCCTGCGGGCGGATGTCCAGCACCACGGCGTCGTCACGGTTGACCAGATCAGTCAGTTGCTGGGGCGCAATGCCCTTCGCCGCGGCGCGGCCGAAAGAGGCCAGCAGCATGACGAGGGCGGTGAGCCACAGGACGACGAGAATGGGGTGGCTTTGCGCGAATTCAAGGATCGGATTCATGGCGGGACGGCAGTCACTTCAGGCCGGCGGAATGCCGGAAGGGGCGGGATTATAGCCACAGCGGCCGGCTTGGCCTACCGCAAGCCCGGCGGGATGCCGCCGTCCTGATGGTCATTCAGGGCGGCGGCCGGCCGGTGGCGGGCTCCGGGCCGGAGCGGGTTTCGCAGCGGCCCGGGCCTTTGGCGACAGGCAAGCGTCAGCAACAAGCAGACTTCAACAACAATCAGGCTTCAACAACAATCAGGCTTCAACAACAGACAGGCTTCAGGACAGCACACGCACTTTCAGGCGGCTGCCCTCAACGCCTTCGACCTCGACCAGCGTACCGGCCGGGGCATCGGCGCCCAGCGCCGGCCAGCGGGTGTCGTCGAGATCGATGATGCCCTCGCCCTGCACGATGGCCTCGGCCAGCCGGCCGCGCCGGCCGATCAGCGCCTGATGCCGGCGATTCAGCGCCGAATCGGCCTCGTCGCCGCGGCTGGCATAAAAGCGCCGACCGGCCAGCACGCAGACCACCGCCAGCACCGCGAACAGGATCACCTGCAGCGCCCAGCCAATCGGCAGCAGCCAGGCCAGCAGGCCGACAGCAATAGCCGCCAGCCCCAGCCAGAGCAGGTACACGCCCGGCACCAGCATTTCCAGCGCCAGCGCAAACAGGCCGGCGGCCAGCCAGACCCAGTGGTTGATGCTGTCCAGATTCATCTCGACCTCAGCTCTTGCTGTTGACGGCGGATTTGACGATCTCGGCGATGCCGCTGACCGCGCCGATGACATTGCCCGCCTCGAGCGGCATCAGCACCAGCTTCTGGTTCGGCGCGCTGGCGATCTGGCCGAGCGCCTCGACGTATTTCTGGGCGACGAAGTAGTTGATGGCGCGCATGTCGCCCTGACCAATCGCCTCCGACACCATGCGCGTGGCATTGGCTTCGGCTTCGGCCAGACGCTCGCGCGCTTCCGCCTGCCGGAAGGCGGCTTCGCGCTCGCCTTCGGCCTGCAGGATCTGGCCCTGCTTGAGACCTTCGGCTTTCAGGATCTCGGCGGCGCGCAGACCTTCGGCTTCGAGGATCTGTGCGCGCTTGATACGTTCGGCTTTCATCTGCTGGGCCATGGCGTTCTGCAGATCCTGCGGCGGCACGATGTCGCGCACTTCGATGCGCGTGATCTTGATGCCCCAGGGATTGGTGGCGCTGTCGACAATGCGCAGGATCTGGGCGTTGATCTGATCGCGCTTGGAGAGCATTTCATCCAGATCCATGCCGCCGAGCACGGTGCGCAGATTGGTCATCACCAGATTCTGCATGGCGTGCTGCAGATGGTTGATCTCATAGGTCGCCTGCGCGGCGTCGATGATCTGGTAAAAGCACACGGCGTCGATCACCACGGTGGCGTTGTCGCGCGAGATCACGCTCTGCTCGGGAATATCCAGCACCTGCTCCATCATGTTCACTTTCGCGCCGACGCGCTCGACAAACGGCGTGATGAAATGCAGGCCGGGCGCCAGCGTGCGCACATATTTGCCGAACCGCTCGATGGTGTATTCGTAGCCCTGACGCACCGATTTGACACCGGTGAACACCAGCACCACGGCGAGCACAAAAATACCGAGAATGACACTTTCCATGAGCTTCTCCACAGTCGCCGCAGGGCGGCGGAAATTCGCAGCGCCAGTGAGCGGCGCTGCGCCAAAAAAAAACTGAACCGGGCGCGCTGCCAGCAGAGGCTGCGTGCGCGGGGTCGGGCCGGCACGGGCGGGTTTGTTTACGCTGCAAAGCATGAACAAGTTTGCCCGCCACGCGCGGAGTTTTGTGTTTCGATTTGCGTTTGCGCCAGCGCGTGTCACCGCACCCGCCGCGCACCGCAAACCGGTTTGGCGCGCGACTGTCCGGCCTCAGGCGATCACAAACCGGCAACCAGCAAACGGCTGCGCAATTCTTCGCGTCCCGGCAGTTGCTGCTGACGGTAACTGTCCAGCCAGCGCTGACGTTGTCCGGCGCTGAAACCCAGCTCCGTGGCAATCGCCAGCACGGTTTCCTGCAGCCGTACGGCGCTGGCGAAATCACCGTTCATCGCCGCCGCCAGCGCGCGCACTTCCAGCTGGCCGATGTCGTCGGGATTGTAGGCCTTGCTGTCCTCGGCCGGCAGTTGCGCCAGCGCTTCCGCCGGCGTCGCTCCGCCACTGATCAGCAGGTGCAGCGCGTAGTGCAGCTTGCCGCGCGAATGTCCGGATTCGCTGCTCGCTTTCAGCCAGTGCAGGGCCTTGGCCGGATCGGCCTGCACGCCTTCACCGCGAGCCAGGCGCAGGGCCAGCACAAACTGGGCGTCGCTGTGTCCCTGCTGCGCCGCCATGGTCAGCCAGACCAGGCCTTTGCTGACATCTTTCTCGCACTGGTCACCGGTCAGCAGGCGCTTGGCCATGCGGAACTGGCCGCGCGCGTCGCCGTTGATGGCGCTGGCGCGGAACAGGGATTCGGCGGCGCTGACCTCGCGTTCACCGGCGTCCTGTTTACCGCGAATGCGGAAGCTTATCTGGTTGGCCATATCGTATTGAGCCGCCGCATCGCCCTCGAGCGCGCGCCGGTGCCGCTCTTCCGGTGACACGCTCTCGTGGTCGCTGAACTTGGGCTTTCCGGCACCGTCCAGCCGGTAGTCCATGCAATAACGCGCCGGTGTTTCACGCAGCTCGAAATCGTTGGCCGGCAGGAAACGCCAGCCACGCAGCGCCTGTTCCGTGGCGTCCCTGAACGCTTTGGCCAGAGCGGCAGCCGGACGGCCGCTGACCTGCACATCAAAAAAATCCAGCCGGCGCGGCACGCCGTCGTCGCCGATATAGAAGCGGAAGCAGACATTGGCCTGCCCATTGTTGCGGGAAGCGAGCTCAGGAAAGCGCGGCGCCTGGGTTTTCACCGGCGTGGCATCGCCCTCGGCTTCAATTGTGCAGTCGGCGACTCGTTCGGCGGGTACCGGCAGCAGTTTGGCGCTGACCGCCTGACTGCCGTATTGCGCGGCCAATTCGGCGGTGCGCAGGGCTGCCTTCTGGCGACCGGCTTCGTCGAGACGGCCGGCAAGCTTGTCACGCAACCCGGCAGCCACCGTATCGGTTTCGGCGGCAACACCGGCCCAGGCCAGCGCTTCAACAGCGTTGGCGGCGGTGCCGTCGCCGTTGGCATAGAGCGTGGCCAGCAGGCGCTGCGACGGGGCGTCACCCAGCTCGGCCAGGCGCTTGAACTCGGCAAAGGCTTCGGGAAGTTTTTTGGCTTCGTAATTGCGCAGGGCGCCGGCGTAATCGGCACGGGCCAGGCCGGCCAGCGGCAGGCTCAGGGCGATCAGGGTCAGCGCTGGCAGGCTGAGCGCCGGCCGGAACGACGACGGATGGCGAAACGGGGATGGGGTGCGACGGGGCACGGTTCGCTCCTTGAAGGAAAGGGACACTCCGGGTCTGTGCAGGGCGCCGGGGAAATGGTCGGACCGCAACGCCCAAGCGCGTCAAGGTGCCGGCTTTGCCGCCAGCTGTCAAACGTATCTATTTGTATCTATTGGATATTTTTCATGCGCGCCGGGGTGGGCCAGATGGCCTTTGGCGCGGCTGCGGCGGCCCCGTACAATGCCGGTCCGCCCCGCATCCCGACCGACTGCTGCTGCCATGTCCAAGTGTCCGAAACCGATGGTGCTGATCATTCTCGATGGCTGGGGCCATCGCGAAGCGACCGACTCCAATGCCATCCTTGCCGCCCGCACGCCGAACTGGGACCAGCTCTGGGCGCACTGCCCGCATACGCTGATCTCCGGTTCCGGTGAAGACGTCGGCCTGCCGGACGGCCAGTTCGGCAATTCGGAAGTCGGCCACATCAATCTCGGCGCCGGCCGCATCGTTTACCAGGACTTCACCCGCATCACCAAGGCCATCCGCGACGGCGAATTTTTCCATGACGCCACGCTGCTTGCCGCCATCGATCCGGCCGTTGCTGCCGGTAAAGCCGTGCACATCATGGGCCTGCTGTCGCCGGGCGGTGTGCACAGCCATGAAGATCACCTGATCGCGGCGGTGCAACTGGCCGCGCAGCGCGGTGCAAAAGACATTCGCGTGCATGCTTTTCTCGACGGCCGCGACACGCCGCCGCGCAGTGCCGAAGCGTCGCTGCTGCGCATGCAGCAGGTCTGCGTCAATATTTCCCGTGCACAAGGCGGAAACGTCGCGCGCATCGCCAGCGTCATCGGCCGTTACTACGCGATGGATCGCGACAAGCGCTGGGAGCGCGTGCAGGCGGCTTACGATCTGATCACGCTCGGCGACGCGGCGCATCACGCTGACAATGCCGTCGCGGCGCTGCAGGCTGCCTATGCGCGCGGCGAGAACGACGAGTTTGTCGCCGCCACCGTGATCGGTACGCCGGCCGCCATGCAGGATGGTGACGCGCTGCTGTTCATGAATTTCCGCGCCGACCGCGCCCGCCAGATCACGCGTGCTTTTGTCGATCCGGCGTTCAGCGGTTTTGTCCGCCGCGCAACGCCGAAAACGCATTTCCTGCAACTGACGCAATACGCCGCCGACATTCCGGCGCCGGTCGCCTACCGGCCGCAATCGCTGGACAACACGCTCGGCCAGTGGCTGCAGGATCACGGCCGTAGCCAGCTGCGCATTGCCGAAACCGAGAAATACGCGCATGTGACGTTTTTCTTCAACGGCGGCGTCGAGCAGGTGTTCCGCGGCGAAGATCGCATTCTGGTCGAGTCGCCGAAAGTGGCGACTTACGATCTGCAGCCGGAAATGAGCGCGCATGAAGTTACCGATCACATGGTCGAGGCGATACGCACGCAGAAATACGACGTCATCATCTGTAATTACGCCAATGCCGACATGGTCGGTCATACCGGCGTGTTCAGCGCAGCAGTGCAGGCCATTGAAGCGCTGGATGCCTGTCTGGGCCGGGTGATCGCGGCGCTGCGCGATGTGGGCGGTGAAGCACTGATCACCGCCGATCACGGCAATGCCGAACAGATGCACGATCCGGAAGTGAACCAGCCCCACACCCAGCACACCACCGATCCGGTGCCGCTGGTGTATGTCGGTCGTGATGCCGACGTCTGCGTGCAGGACGGCGTGCTGTCCGACATTGCCCCGACACTGCTGACGCTGATCAACTTGCCTGTGCCGGCGGAAATGACCGGCCGGCCGATCTTCAAGCCGCGCGGATGATCGATCCGCAGCCAGCGGGCGTGAGCAACTTCCGGCGCACGGATCGCGCCGCCTTCGCGCGTGTGTTCGATGCGCCGGCCGCGCTGGTTCGCGCGGTGTTCCGGGCGTCGCGCATTGTGCTGTTCGCGGTGTTGTTCTGCCTGCAGATCGGCGCGCTGCTGCTCACCGCGCCAGCCAGTTACGCCGCAGATCGCGCCGCCACCGAAGCGCAATTGCTGGAGCTGCGCACGCGCATCGAACAACTGAAAAAAGATCAGGAGCGCAAGCGCGAAGATGAAACTGCCGCGCGGCGTGAACTGGCGGCGGCGGAAGCGGCGATAGGCGAAGCCCAGCGCATCCTGCGCGAAACGCGCAAGCAACTGGGCGGTGCCCGCCAGCGCCTGCAGCATCTGGATCGCGAACGTGCCGAAAACGAAGCCCGGCGCCGGCGCGCGGTGGCGGCGCTCGGTCAGCAGATCCGGGCACAATTTCGCAGCGGTCGTCACGAACCACTGAAATTCCTGCTTGCCCAGGAGCAGCCGGCCGAGCTCGGCCGGATGATGCATTTTTACCAGCGCCTGCAACAGGCGCGGCTCAGCGAAGTGCAAACCCTGGCGGCGGCGCTGGCCAATCTGGCGCGCATCGAAAGTGATCGGCTGGCTGAAGTCAGCGCCCTGCAGAAACTCGAAGCACAACAGAAACGCGAAACCGATGGCCTGCTGGCGCTGCGCAAGGAGCGCGCCCGGGCGCTGGCGCAGGTGTCGGCCGAATTGCGCAGTGACGAGCAGCGCCTGACGCAGTTGCTGCGCGACGAAAAAGAACTCGGCAATGTGCTCACTGCAATTGAGCAGGCGGCGGAAAAAATCAGTTTTCCCAAGGGCACGGCCTTTGCGCAGCTGAAAGGCAAACTCGCCTGGCCGGCGCGCGGCAAAGTCCTGCAACAATTTGGTGACAGTCGCCACGATGGCCGTTTGCGCTGGAATGGCGTATTGATCGATGGCCGTGAAGGTCAGGATGTCGCCGCGATCTATCACGGTCGTATCGTCTTTGCCGACTGGCTGCGCGGGTTTGGCCTGATGGTCATTGTCGATCACGGTGACGGCTACATGAGCCTGTACGGCCACAACCAGTCATTGAACAAACGGGTCGGCGACTGGGTCGAAGCCGGCGAAAGCGTCGCCACGGTCGGCAACTCCGGTGGTCTGGCAAAAGCGGCGCTGTATTTCGAGATTCGTCACAAGGGCCGGGCGGTGGACCCGCGGCCCTGGTTCAAGCGCGGCTGAGGCCGCAATCGTTTTCCTCGCGGCGCAAGTCGTTACAGGGTCATCGCCAGGCGGTGACCGGGAGAGTTGTCATGAAGCGCTTCGCTGTTTCCGTTCTCGCCTCGGCCACGCTGGCCGCAATGCTGGCCCTGCCCGCTGCTGCCCGGCCGCTGCCGCTGGCGGCCGCGCCCGCCGCTGCCTCGCCGGCGAATGAAAAAAAGCCGGCCGCCCCGTCCGCCGCAAACGCATCCGGGAACAGCACCGGGAACAACACCGGGAACAACACCGAAAACAAGGTCGAGCCGCTGCCGTTTGCCGAGCTGAGCGCGTTTGCCGAAGCGCTGGCGCGCATCAAGGCCAGCTATGTCGAGCCGGTCGATGACAAGCAACTGCTCGAAGGCGCCATCGCCGGCATGCTGGCGACGCTCGATCCGCATTCCAGTTACCTGAACGCGCGCGACAGCCAGCGCCTGCAGGAAAGCACCACCGGCGAGTACACCGGCGTCGGGCTGGAAGTGGTGCCCGAGCGCGGCGTATTCCGCGTGGTGTCGGCCATCGACAACGCCCCGGCCGACAAGGCCGGCCTCAAGCCGGGCGATCTGCTGCTGCGCGTCGATGGCGAGCTGACCCAGGGCCTGAGCCACGAACAGCTGGTGCAGAAACTGCGCGGCCCCAAGGACAGCAAGGTGGTGGTGCAGGTCGGCCGCGAGCAGGAAGCCGGACCGCTGGATCTGACCATCGTGCGCGGCGTCATCCACCCCGGTTCGGTGCGTCAGGAATTGCTCGACGGCGGCATCGGCTACCTGCGCCTCAGCCAGTTCCAGGTGCAGAGCGGCCGCGAGGTGATGGACGCGCTCGGCAAGCTGAAAGCCGCCAGCCCCGGCGGTCTGAAAGGTCTGGTGCTGGACTTGCGCAACAACCCCGGCGGTCTGGTGCCGGCGGCCATTGCCATCAGTGACGCCTTCCTGAGCAGCGGCACCATCGTCAGCACCCGCGGTCGCGGTCAGGGCAGCGACATGGCTGCCGAAGCCAGGCCCGACGATCTGCTGCCCGGCGTGCCGATGGTGGTGCTGATCAATGCCGGCTCGGCCTCGGCCTCGGAGATCGTTGCCGGCGCGCTGCAGGATCATCACCGCGCGGTGGTGGTCGGCGAGCGCAGCTTCGGCAAGGGCTCGGTGCAGACGGTCATGCGCCTGCACGGCGAACACACCATCAAGCTGACCACGGCGCGCTACTACACGCCGTCCGGCCGTTCGATTCAGGCCGAAGGCATCGTCCCCGATGTCGAAGTGCCGGCCGGCAAGCTGGTGGCCGACGCCGGTCCGGCACGCATCCGCGAGGCCGACCTGCCGCGCGCCCTCGATGACGACCAGGACACCAAACCCGCCGCTGACAAACCCGTTGCCGACCAGAAGCCGGATGGCAAAAGCCCGACCGACAAACGCCCCGCTGAGAAAAACACCGGCAGCAAATCCGTCGCCGAGCGTGCCCGCCAGCTCGACGATGTCCAGCTGGCCACCGCCGTACATCTGCTGAAAGGCATGGCGGCGCTGCAGAAATGAGCCGCAGGGTCGATCGGGCGGGCGGACGGGCATGAGCGTGCTGGCGATGTGCCGCCGGCTGCTGGCCGGCCGGCGACGGGCAAACCGGCCGGCGCGCGGGGGCGGGTCGCGCCCGCCATCGCGGACGGCCCCGGGCCTGTCCGTGCGCGGTCCAGCCCTGTCCGTGCGGGCGCTGCTCCCTGCCCTGCTGCTGATCCTGGCGGCACCCATACTGGCCACGCCGCTGCCGGCGGTCCGGCTCGCCGTGGTCATTGACGATGTCGGCGACAATGCCCATTACGGCCGCCGCGCCGCCGACTTGCCGGCGCCGATCAATCTGGCCGTGCTGCCGCATACCCCGTTCGCGGCCGAGCTGGCCGAACGCGGGCACCGCAATGGTCATCCCATCCTGCTGCACACGCCGATGGCCGCCGACAGCCAGCCGCAACTGCTCGGCCCCGGTGCGCTGCTTGGCGACATGGACGAAGCGACGCTGCGCGCCCGCTTCCGCGCCAATCTGGCCAGCGTTCCGCATGTCGCCGGCTTCAACAACCACATGGGCAGCACCCTGACCCGCGACTGGTGGCGGATGCGCTGGCTGATGCGCGAAGCGCACGCGCGCCAGTTGTTCTTTCTCGACAGCCGCACCACCAGCCAGTCGGTGGCACCCTCGGCGGCCCGGCGCGAAGGCGTGCCGGTGGCGGTGCGTGACGTGTTCCTCGATCACGACCCGTCCGCCGACGCGGTACGCCGGCAATGGCAGCTGGCACTGCGCCGGGCGCGCGAACAGGGCTTTGCCACCGTCATCGGCCATCCCAAACCGGCGACGCTGGCGCTGCTCGAGCAGGAACTGCCGGCGCTGGCGGCGCAGGGCATAGAACTGGTGCCGGTATCGGCACTGACGGTAAGCGCGGCGCAGGCCCGGGCCGACTTCGTGCCCCGCTCGCCACTGCGTACAATGCGCTGATTTTCAGGCTCGGCCGCAGGGGCCGAACAAGGAGTGCCAAGATGTCAGGACAACTACGCTGGATGGCGGCGCTGGTGTTTGCCGCCGCGCTGAGCGCCTGTGGCGGCGGTGGCGGGGGCGGCGGCAGCACACCACCACCGGCCAATACACCGCCGGTCGCCAATGCCGGCCCGGATCAGACTGTCAACGCCGGCGTCACCGTCACGCTGAGCGGCAGCGGCACAGACGCCAATGGCACGATCACCGGCTACCAGTGGGCGCAGACCGCCGGCAGCAGCGTGACGCTGAGCGCGACCAACACCGCCTCGGCCACGTTCACTGCGCCGGCCAGCGGTGCACTGACGTTTCGCCTGACGGTCACGGACAATCAGGGCGCGACGCACAGCGATACGGTCGCGATCAACATCAATCAGGCACCGACGGTAAACGCCGGCACCGACCGTACAGTGGCCACTGGCGCCACGGTCAGCCTGACCGCTACCGCCAGTGACAGCGACGGCAGCATTGCCAGCTGGCAGTGGCAACAAGTGTCGGGCAGCAGCGTGACGCTGAGCGGCGCCAGCACCGCCACGCTCGGCTTCACGGCACCGGCCAGCACCGGCACGCTGCAGTTCCGCGTCACGGTGACCGACAATCTGGGCCTGAGCGCCAGCGACGAGATCAGTGTGCAAGTCGCCGCCGCACAAACCAGCGTCACCATCAGCGGCAAAGCCACGTTCGATTTCATCACCGCCAACGGCAACGTCTCACTGAACCGTGACAATCCGGTGCGTACGCCGGTACGTCTGGCCACGGTCGAATTGCTCGACGGCAACACCACGCTGGCCAGCACCGTCACGGACAACAACGGCGATTACAGCTTTGCCGCCCAGCCAATCAACCGCGATCTGCGCGTGCGGGTGCTGTCGGAAATGAAGCGCAGCGGTACACCGGCGTGGAATGTGCAGGTGGTGGACAACACCAGCAGCAACGCCGTGTACAGCATGGTGACGCCGACCTTCAATACCGGCGTCAGTGATCAGGTGCAAAACCTGCACGCCGCGTCGGGCTGGAATGGCAGCAGCTGGGCCAATGTCCGGCCGGCAGCGCCGTTCTCGTTGCTCGATGGCGCGCGCAAGTCGCAGGAAAAAATTCTCGCCGCGTTCCCGAACTTCAGCTTCGCGGCGCTGAAGCTGAACTGGAGCGTCAATAACGTCGCGGTCGACAGCAACGAAGATCCGTCACAAGGCCGGCTGGGCTCGTCCTACTACACCGACGGCGACATTTTCATTCTTGGCGACATGTCGAACGGTGGCGATTCCGATGAACACGATGATCACGTGATCATCCACGAATGGGGTCACTATTTTGAAGACCGTCACTCGCGCTCGGACTCGATCGGCGGCTCGCACTCACTGAGCAACAAACTCGATATCCGCGTCGCGTTTGGTGAAGGCTTCGGCAATGCCTGGTCGGCGATGGCGACCGACAATCCGGTGTATTCCGACAGCATCAACGCCGGCGCATCGGTGGGTGTGTTCTTCTCGCTGGAAAACAACTCCAGCGACTCGCCCGGCTGGGCCTCGGAAAGTGTGGTCCAGGGTTTGCTCTACGACCTGTATGACACGCCGGCCGACGGCAGCGACAATCTCGCGCTCGGCATCGTACCCATCGTCAATGTGCTGATGGGCGGCCAGCGCACCACCGACTCCATGACTTCAATTTTCAGTTTCCTGCACCACCTGATGATCGAGTCACCGGCCAATGCCGCCGCGATTCGCAGTCTGGCGACAGCACGTGCCATCACCGGCAGCAGCCTGACCGAGTTTGCGGTTGGCGAAGCCAATGACGGTGGCAATGCCGCCGTGCTGCCGGTGTATGTGTCGCACACCGTCAACGGCGCCGCCGTGCGCGTCTGCAGTGTTGATGATCACAAGACCAGCTACGTGGCCAACAAGCTCGGCGTGCACCGGTTTGTGTACTTCAACGTGCCGTCAGCAGGCAGCTACACGATCACCATGACTCCTGAAACGGCAGGCGCCGATGTCGGCGGCTGGCTGTTCCGCCGTGGCGAACGCCTGAGCATCATCGATGACAATGGCGACAATGCACCGGACAGCGAAACCCGCGCATTGGAGGCCGGTGTGCATGTCCTCGGTGTCTACGAGTTCGGCAATACACCCGAACTCTGGCAGCAACCAAAGAACACCACGATGGACGCCTGCTTCAACGTCCGCGTCACCAGCAACTGAACGGGAGCACAGACATGAAACGTTTTGCATTGTTGTGTGTGCTGCTGCTGTCCCCGCTGGCGCAGGCCCACGAAACCGCCCGCTCACCGGGCAAATCCGTGGCGCCGATCCAGATCCTCACGCCGGGCGAATTGCGCGGCCAGCCCGGTGTCGAGCAGACCATCACGCTGAAACTGCGTGGCAATGTTGACGATGGCCGGGTGGCGCTGACGCTGTATCCTGAGCCGGGCCTGCGGTTGATCGGCGACAGCCGCGCGCAGCTCGACATTCATGCGGATCGGGATCAGGAGTGGACCATTCGCGTCACGCCGGAGTCGGATGGCCTGTTCTACCTGCGCTTGCTGGCGACCGCCAAAGTCCAGGGCAAGGATCAGAGTCGCAGCCTGACGCTGCCGATCAGTGTCGGCAGTGGCAAGAAACAAAAACAGATGAAAGTCGATGGCCGCATCGTTCGCGATGCCAGCGGCCGCGACGTCATTGAGTGGCCGGCGCAGCAGTAAACGGCCAGCCCCGCGCCGCGTTGGAGCGGTGCCGGAACGTGTAACAGAGGCCAGCCCGAAACGGCTGGCCAATTTATTGAAAGCTTCAGGGTTGACGGGTGAACGCATGAACAACTGGCAATACGGCATTCTGGCAGTGGCGCTGTGCAGCGCGCTGACCGCCTGCTCGAGTGATGACAAGAAAAGCAGCGGTGTCACGCCGACACCGACCTGCACCGGCGATCTGCCCACCGAGAAAGTGGCGCTGACCGGTGTCGCGCGCTTTGCGCGCATTCCGCATGCCAGCAATGGTCTGGCAATGAACAATGCCCAGATCCAGGTTGCCCGCGGCGTGACCGTGGAATTGCTGCGTGCCTGCAATGACAGCGTGGTCGCTACCGTCAGCAGCGATGCCAATGGCGCCTACAGTTTCAATGCGCCGAAAAACACCAGCTACAAGCTGCGCGTGCGCGCCGAGCTGAAAAAAACCAGCGCGCCGTCGTGGACGGTGCAGGTGCTGGACAACACCAAGAGCAACGCGCTCTACACCTACACCAGTGGCAGTGTCGCGGTTGCTGAAGCCGCAGTGAGTCAGGATCTGTTGCTCGGCAATGGCTGGACCGGGCAAAGCTATACGCAGACGCGTAACGCGGCGCCGTTTGCCATTCTCGACACGCTGTACACCGGTCTGCAGGCCGTGAATGCGGCCTTGCCCGCGCAAAACCTGCCGGCATTGAACGTGTACTGGAGTCTCGACAATGCGCCGGTGTACGGCGACGACAATTTCACTGACGGCCAGATCGGCGCCAGCCAGTACCGCAGCGATGGTATTTATCTGCTCGGCAAGGCCGACAGCAATACCGACGAATTTGATCCGCACATGGTGCTGCAACCGTTCGCACATTTCCTGCTCGCGCAGCTCAGCCGCGACACCGCGCCGGCGGGCCGCCTGGCCGCTGACACGCTGCATGCCGATCCGCGTCGTGCGTTCCGCGATGCGTTTGCCATGGCATTTTCGGCCTGGGTTCTGAATGACGGTGTGCTGCGTGACAGCTACGGTGCCACGCAATCGCAAAGCCTGATCAACAATCTCGCCAGCACCTCGGTAACCGGTGCCGGCTGGGCGCAGAGCCGCCAGCTTGCCGGGCTGTTGTTCCAGCTGCAGGACAATGTCGCCAAGCCACACGACACGGTCGCCTTGCCGCGCAATGCCCTGATCAGTGCGCTGACTGCCACACGCGACAACGATGCGCTGCTGACCGCACACGCGTATCTGCGCCGGGTGAAAGATGCGGCCGGCGATCAGGCAGTGGCGCTGAACACGCTGCTGACGCATTTCGCCGTCAACAGCAATGTCGATGATTTTGCCGGCGGTGAAACCTTTGATGGTGGCAGCGCCAGCAATTTGCCGATCTACCGCACGCTGCTGGCCGGTGCGCCGGTTGCCGATCTGTGCAGTGTGAAAAGTGATGGCAGTGGTGCCGGTCTCGGCGTGCGCCGTTTTGTCCGCTACCAGCATGCGGCCGAGGGCAACCTGTCGTTGCGCGCACAAGCCGATGATCTGGTCAGCAATCCGCTGATCACGGTCTGGCGTCGTGGCGTCAGCCAGTCGCCGGCGCTCGGCAATGATGAAGCGGAAACCGGTGTCGAAAACTGGCAGGCCAGCGTGCCGGCCGGCGACTACATCATCGAAGTCGCCGAGGCCAACAATGTCGATGCCACGGCAGGCAACGAGCGCGTGCGCTGCATGACCCTGAGCATCAACTGACGCCTCAGCGGGTCACATCTTTTCCCTGAAGCCTGCGGGCAGCGATCAAGCGGTCGCTGCCCGTTTTTGTGACTGCCGTTTGCAATTGTGCAGAAATTACGGATTGCAGTTGCCGGGTGGGCGCGGCAAGGTGGCGCCTGATTCCGGATGCGTCCTGACGATGGCGTTTTCCTGATTACGCATACGATTGCCAATTCTCCTCCGGTACGACCACCGGATCTCCTGCAGGGTAATGCCCGTGATTGATGTCCAGGGACTGAAAAAAACCTATCGCATGGGCGATGCCGACGTGCGCGCGCTCGATGGTGTGGATCTGCAAATCGCTGCCGGCGAATTTGTCGCCGTGATGGGGCCATCCGGCTCCGGCAAATCGACGCTGATGAATGTGCTCGGCTGTCTCGATCAGCCGGATGAAGGCTCGTATCGCCTGAACGGTCTGGAAGTGGCGAAGATGGACGACGATCTGTTGTCGCAGACGCGCAACCGGCACATCGGTTTTGTGTTCCAGAGTTTTCATCTGCAGGCGCGCAAGAGCGCCATCGAAAATGTCATGTTGCCGCTGCGCTATGCCGGTGTGCTGCGCAGTGATGCCGAGCGTCGCGCCATCGCCATGCTCGAGCGCGTTGGCCTTGGGCATCGCATGCGCCACAAACCCAGCGAATTGTCCGGCGGCCAGCGTCAGCGGGTGGCAATTGCCCGTGCCCTGGTCAATGAGCCGCGGGTGATCTTTGCCGACGAACCAACCGGCAATCTCGACAGCCAGACCTCGGTGGAGATCATGGCCCTGTTCAATGAATTGCACGGCCAGGGACAAACCATCGTGCTGGTCACGCACGAAGACGATATTGCCCGGCATGCGCAGCGCATCGTGCGCATGCGCGACGGTCGCGTACACAGTGTGGAGGCAGCATGAATCCGCGCGCGAAATTGCCGTTCACGGCACCCTTGCTGATCCTGTCATTGCTGGCGGCCATGCCGACGCAGGCGCGTGATCGCCTGCTGATCACCGGCCATGTCGCCACCCGTGAAGCGCAGGCGTTTGTTGTGCCGCGTTCCGATACCTGGCAACAGCAAATCAAATGGATCGCCGATGAAGGCAAGGTGGTGCAGCCGGGCGATCTGGTGCTGGTGTTCGACAGCAGCAATGTGCTGTCCGAGATCAAACAGAAAGAAACCGAGCTGGAAACCGCCGAGCAAAAAGCCCGCGAAGAAACCCTGAAACTGCAGGAACAGCTGCTCGATGCCCGGCACAAGGCGAGACAGGCGGCCCTGCAGGTCGAGCGGGCAAAAATTGATGCCGCGGTGCCGGTCGAGCAGGTCAGCAAGTTCGCCCACGAGGAAGCCAGGATCGCCCTCGCCCGCGCCGAACGCAACGCCGAACAAACACAGAACACACTGGCCAATCTGGAGAAAACAGCGCTCGCCGACGGCCGCAAAAACCAGCTGGAAGTGCAGCGCATCCGCAATGAATTGCTGCGCAAGCAGGCGGATCTGAAAAACATGGAACTGCGCGCCGATCGCAGTGGTCCGGTGCTGCGTGCGATGCACCCGTGGAATGGCAGCAAGATCACGCCCGGCGCCAATGTCCAGCCGGGCTGGTTGATCGCTGAAGTGCCGAACACGGCAGCGCTGGAAGTGCACGCCTGGATCAACGAAGTGGACCGGCCGCATCTGCGTGAAGATGCCAGCGTCGAGCTGGCACTTGATGCTGCACCCCGTCAGACCTTCAAGGGCCGCATTACCCGCATTGGTCATCAGGCCGAACAACGCCAGCAATGGGGCGAAGCCGGTTATGTGGAAGTGCGCATCAGCCCGGACAGCGCCGCGCCGCTGCCTCTGACGCCGGGCATGAGCGTACGTATTGATGTGCGCACGGCGAATGCGTCCGGCAACACCGCGGGAGCACAGGGATGAATACCGTTCAATTGCGCAGACACGCCCGCGGGCCTGCCGTCGCGGCACGGCCGATGTTGACGCGGACAGTGCTGGCAAGCGCTGTGCTGATGACGGCGACACTGCTGCTCGGTGCCTGCAGTCGCAACGAGGCTGCTGTTGACGGTGAGCGCAGCGGCGAAAAAACCGTGGCGATGCGCGCCAATGTCGTCACCGCCAGCGGTGAACTGGAAGCCATCGACAGCGTGCAGCTCGGTCCGCCGATGTTGCAGAACAGCCGCAACCAGAAAATCACCTTCATGGCGCCGGAAGGTGACATGGTCAAGGCCGGTACGCCGGTAATGCGTTTTGATGCCAGCAAGCAGCAGCAGGACATGCAGGTGCGTCGCGCCGATCTGGCCACCGCCAAACAGCGCCGGGAAAGCGTCCTGCAAAATGATGAAGCCCAGGCACAGCAGCTGAACCTGCAACTGGCCGAAGCGCGGATGAAACTCGACAAAGTGACGCGCAAGCTTGATGCATCGAGCAACTACGTCGCCAACAACGAGATCCGCAAACTGCGCATCGACAAACAGATCGCCGAGGATGAAGTGGCGCGTTGTGAAGCGCTGCTGGCACACCATGTCAACGCCCGTGCCGCGCGCAAGGCGCTCGCTGATGCCCAGGTATCCCGCGTCCAGAATGATGTCGATCGCCTGCAGGACGAGATCCGCCGGCTGACCATACTGGCACCGAAAGACGGCATCGTTGTGCATCTCAGCGACTGGGACGGCAACAAGTTTGCGGTCGGATCGCAATTGTTCATGGGCCAGACGGCGTTGGCGATTCCGTCGCTGGATCGCATGCGGGTGAAAGCCGAAATTCTCGAAGTCGATGCCCGTCAGGTGCAGGTTGGCCAGCGCGTCGACATCGTGCTTGATGCCCGCCCGGACAAACGCTTTGAAGGTCGCGTGGAAAAACTCGGCCAGGCGTTCCGGCCGCGCTCGCATCAGGAACCCACCGTGGTTTTTGATGCCGAGATCAGCATAGAAGAGCCGGATACCGAACTGATGCGACCGGGCATGGCGGCGCGGCTGACCCTATACAGCGGTGACGATCTGGCGGCCAATTCGATGCGGTCGCCGGCAACGGAGTTGCAGCCATGAAGCGCCTGATTGCTGCGGCCCTGCCGCTCACGGTTTTGCTGGCAGCCTGTTCCAGCGAGCCGGATGTGCCGCTGTTGCGCGTGACCGTGCAAGCGGCGCCGTTCGTGATCAGCATTCCGGCCGAGGGGGAACTGGAATCGGTGACCGCGACGCCGATCACGGCGCCCAATGACGTGTTCGAGCCGCAGATACTGGCGTGGATCGCCGAAGAGAATACGCTGGTCAAAGCCGGTGATGTGGTCGCCCGTTTCGATGACGTGCGCTATCGCCGTGAAGTCGATACCGAAACGCTGCGCCAGCAACAGGTGATCGCGGCGCTGGACAGCAAACAGTTCGCACTCGGCAACGAACGGCGTGACATTTTTGCCGAGCGGCAACTGGTGACCCGTGAACTGGATTTCGCCAGCATGTTTGCCGTGGATGATCTGCGCGTGTACTCGCGCAACGAAATCATCGACAAGATGGCCAACGTTGATTACCTGAACGCCAAGAACAGCTATCAGGGCTGGCGCACCCAGCGCCAGGAAATCAAGGCGCAAACCGAAACCGGTTTGCTGCTGTCGCAGAAACAGCAGCACGACACCAAGCTGGGGAATTTCCAGCACGCCTTGTCGCGTATGGAAGTGCGCGCACCGCACGATGGCGTGTTCGTGCTGGACAGCAACTGGTCAGGCAAGAAAACCCGCGTTGGTGAA
The DNA here is from genome assembly GCA_041913605.1 of Permianibacter sp. GTDB lineage: Bacteria > Pseudomonadota > Gammaproteobacteria > Enterobacterales > Permianibacteraceae > Permianibacter. The sequence goes on along the minus strand of JAYSEY010000010.1, from coordinate 159,764 downwards.
ACGCTGTGGCCGGGCCGCAAGTTCGCCACCATTCCCGATCTGTCAAAAATGCAGGCGCGCATTTTCGTGCTGGAAAGCGAAGCCGCCGGTCTGGCCGCCGGCCTGAAAGTGCGGCTGCGTCTGGATGCCTGGCCGCAGCGCAGTTTTGACGGCGAGATCAGTCAGGTGGATGCGCTGGCCAGTCCGCGCAAGGAAAACAATCCGGTGAAATATTTCGCCGCCACCGTGACGCTGAAAGATGCCGACCCGTCCATCATGCGCCCGGGCGCGCGCCTGAAAGCCGACGTGATCGTTGCCGAACACGCGACCGCGCTGACGGTACCGATGCAGGCCGTTGTGCGCGCCGAAGGCGAAACCCGTCTCTGGGTACTGGACGATGACGAACCGGTGCAACGCACCGTGACGCTGGGCGCACGCAGTCCGACCCGTGTGGTGGTTGAAAGCGGTTTGCAGGCCGGTGATCAGGTCTTGCTGCAACCGCCCGCTGAGGTGCAGCAGGTGACGGCCGGAGAACAATCGGCGACGGATATCGACACGCCGGCAAGCGGCAAGAACAAGGTGGCGCGCGCATCATGATGGAATCCTTTCGCCAGGCGCTGGAAGAACAGCTGCATCACAAGCTGCGCACGTTCCTGACCTTGCTTGGCATGATCTTTGGTGTTGGCGCCGTGATTGCCATGCTGTCGATTGGTGAAGGCGCGGAACGCGAAGCGCTGCAGATGATCGATGCCATGGGTTTGCGCAACCTGATCGTTGAAGCGCGCGAGCCGGACGAGCAGCGGCTCAAGGAAGTGCGCAAGCATTCCAATGGCCTGAATCTGCATGATGTGCAGGCTGCCGTTGACACGCTGCCGTTTGTTGAAGCCTGGAGCGCCGAGAAAGCGGTCAATACCTGGTTGCTGTTCAGCGAACACGGACGCGCGGAAGCCGGCGTGCTTGGCGTGTCGCCGAATTATTTTTCGCTGTCGAGTTTTTCGGTCAGCAGCGGTCGCATCTGGGATGCCGCCGAGGACGAGCAGTTTGCCCAGGTGGCGGTGCTCGGCCCGGAAGCGGCGCGGGCGCTGTTTCCCGGTGTCGAGCCGGTCGGCCAGCTGATCAAGATCAATCATGTCTGGCTGGAAGTGATCGGCGTGCTGCAGGACAAGGCGCTGAACAAAACCGATTTCGAAGGCATCAAACTGGGCGGTGAAAAAAATCGCGTGTTCATTCCGCTGGCGACTGCCAAGAAACGTTTCCGCTTCAAGGACATGGAAAACGAGATCGACGCCTTCAAGCTCAAGCTGGCCAGCGACATCGATCCGACCGCCGCCGCGCGCAGCCTCACCCACCTGCTCGATCGCCGGCACAATGATGTCGATGATTTCGCGATTGTCGTGCCGGCGCAGCTGATGGAACAGCACCGTCAGACGCGACGCATTTTCACCATCGTCATGTCCTGCGTGGCCGGCATTTCGCTGCTGGTCGGCGGCATTGGCATCATGAACATCATGCTCGCCTCGGTGCTGGAGCGGACGCGCGAGATCGGCCTGCTGCGCGCCATCGGTGCCCGGCGTCGCGACATTCTCAACCAGTTCCTGATCGAGAGCTTCACCATCACCGCACTCGGCGGCGTGTTCGGCATCATCGTCGGCTTTTTGCTGGCGGCGGCGATTGCCGCGTTCGCCGGCTGGGCGGTGGGCTTTTCGCTGATCGCGATCCTGGTGTCGGTCGGCGTCTGCGCCGTGATCGGCATGGTGTTCGGCATGTACCCGGCGATCAAGGCCTCGCAGCTGGACCCGATTGTGGCCCTGTACCGCGAGTGAAACGGCCGGCCGCGCGCAAAACGCGCGCCGCACCGGAGTCAGAACGCCCCGCGTGCCGGCAATACCGTTCAGATAAGAAAACCCCGTTCGCCCTGAGCTTGTCGAAGGGGCTCACGAACGGGATTTTCTTGTCTGCGAGCGGCTGCCGGCGAGCCGTTCAACCCTTCGACGAAGCCCGTCCTGAGCTTGGCGAAGGGCTCAGGGCGAACGGAATTTCTTTCAGTTCGCAATTCCAAAGCCTTGACTGAACGGTACTGCCGCATGCCGGGGCGTTTCTTTTCGCTTTCATTTCTGTATGGAGCCCGGTTCTGTACGAAAGCCAGCTCTCTACCAGACCCACTCACCACGACCGCGCTTCAGCTGCGCGGTGCCCAGCGCCCGCACAGCCAGGCGGTGGTGGCGCCGGCGGCGATCACCAGCGCCATCGGTCGCGGTGTGCCGTCGTGCAACAGGCTGACAGCCAGTGAGGCCAGCGCCGCGAACAGGAACTGCAGGCTGCCGAGCAGCGCCGAGGCGGTGCCGGCATGACGGGCAAACGGCGCCATGGCATGGGCAGTGGCGTTGGGCAGGGTCATGCCGAGCACGGCGATGAAACTCCACAGCGGCAGCGCCACGCCCCAGACGCCGCCGAAGCCGCTGACGGCATTGGCCAGCAACAACAGGCCGGCAAGCATCGCCAGCAGGTTGCCGGCGCGCTGCACACGGCTGCTGTCGTGGTGGCGCAGCAGCCAGCGGTTCAGTTGCGACAGGGCAATGAGGCCCAGCGCATTGCTGCCGAACAGCCAGCTGTAGTGCCCGGGCGTGAGCCGGAAATACTCGATGAACACGTAGGGCGAGGCGGTGATGTAGGCAAACATGCCGGCCTGGGCGAAGCCGCCGCTGGCGAGGTTGAGCAGGAACACGCGGTTGCGCGCGACGCCGGCAAAGGCTCGGGCGACGGCGAGCGGATGCAGCGATTGCCGCGCCGCCGGCGCCAGCGATTCATCGAGCTGGCGTGCCGCGGCGAGCAGGCAGGCCAGACCGAACAGGGTCAGCGCGGCGAACACCAGCCGCCAGCTGCCGACGCTGAGCAACAGGCTGCCGAGCATCGGCGCCAGGATCGGCGCCAGCCCCATGACCAGGATCAGCAGCGAGAACAGCCGTGCCGCGTCGCGGGCGGCGAAACGGTCGCGGACATAGGCACGGGTGATGACCAGACCGGCGCAGCCGCCCAGCGCCTGAACAAATCGCGCCAGCGTCAGGCTGTGCAGATCCGGCGCCAGCGCGCAGGCCACCGAGGCCAGCACGAACAGCGACACGCCGGCCAGCAGCGGCGGCTTGCGGCCGTAGCGGTCGGCTACCGGCCCCCAGATGAGCTGGCCGAGCGCCAGACCGAGAAAGCAGGCGGTCAGCGTTACCTGCGCGCCGGTGATATCGCTGCCCAGATCGCGGGCCAGCGCCGGCAGTGCCGGCAGGTACATGTCGATGGCCATCGGTGCGAAGGCGGTCAGCGCGCCAAGTGTCAGCAGCAGGGGCAGCGGCAGGCCGGCAGCGGACGACGGTGGCGATGAGGCGGCGGACATGATTCAACCCTGCAGGACGGACGCCAGCGCAAGCGTGGCCGGGGCGACATTATCAACGCCGTGGCGCGGCGCTGGCGCCGGCAGATTGCCCTTGTCACGCGGCCTGTATGGCGGTTCCGGGCTGATGCGAGAAGCACGCTGCGTGATACCTGCCGCGTGATGTGTGCCGCGCCTGCCGTGGCCACGCGCGTCTGCGTTCAGGCGGAGCGTGCTTTCTCGCTTAGCCAGATCGTCACCGGGCCATCATTGACCAGCGCCACCTGCATGTCGGCGCCAAACACGCCGCAGGCGCATTGCGGATGCAGCGCCTGCAGGCGGGCCCAGCTGTAGTCGAACAGTTCGCGACCAAGCGCCGGTGGTGCTGCCGTGGAAAAACTTGGCCGCGTGCCGCTGCGCGTGTCGGCGGCGAGCGTGAACTGCGGCACCAGCAACACCCCGCCGCCGGTGTCGGTGACGCTGCGATTCATCTTGCCCTGTTCGTCGCTGAACACGCGGTAGCCAAGCAGGCGACGGATCAGCTTGTCAGCGACAGCCGGCGTGTCATCCGGTTCGGCACAGAGCAACACCAGCAGGCCGGCGCCGATGGCACCGGTCACCTGACTATCAACGGTGACCGAGGCGCTGCTGACACGTTGTAACAAAGCAATCACCGCACGTTACCCCCCTGCTGACGGCGAGGCGCTACCTTAATGGCTCGCTGCGCGCGCAGCCAGCAATCGCTAAGATGCGCAGCGTTCGCAACGGCCACCGGCCCGCGCGGTTACAACCCACTAGCCTGGCGTGTCGCACGCCGCACAGGGAGATCAAGGCATGAACATCGTCAAATCGCTGGATGGCGCCGTCAACGCACTGGCGAAACTGGGTCTGAACCTGAAAGCCGAGGCCGATGCGCCGGTGATCGCCGTGATCAGCCAGATCGCCGAACTGGCGCCCGATGATGCCGCCGCCATTGCCCGCACCTTGCAGCAGGCTTCGGCGTTCAACGACATGGTGCGCAACGAGATTGGCCAGATGAATATCGCCAACCGCTACGAAACCATTGCCCAGGATTTCAATTCCATTCGCGACGACGCCAAGAACATGGTCGGCTACGTCGATGACGGTCGTGTTGACTGGAAAGAAAAAGCCCAGATGGTCTGGATGCGTGTCACCCGCGGCAGCATTCCGGATCGTTTTGAAAAAATCCGTGGCACCTATCTGGACGTGGCGAAAGACTGCAAGGAACAAATTGATCGCGAACGCACCATCCTGTTCGCCTATCAGGAATTCCGCGTGGCGATGAAAGAGTGCGAAGTCGCCTCGCAGCGCCTGCTGAAAACCGCCACCGACAAACTCGATGCCGCCAAAGGTGTGCTGCAGGCGGCGCAAGCTGCGGTCGATGCCGGTGATCGCACCCAGGGCGAAGCCTACGCCAAACTGGAACTGACCCGCGATCAGGCCATGCGCGGACTGCAGGACGAAGATCGCCGCTATCAGGTGGCGAAAGATCTCGCCGACAACATCAAGGCCTCCTACGCCGCCGGCGAAGTGGTGATGGCGCGTCTGCTGCAAACCACGGCGATCAAGGAGCGCGTTTACCAGCAGGCAGTAACCTTCTTCTCGACCAACGAAACGGTGTTCACCGCACTGTCGGCAGCATTCACTTCACTGCAGGGTTTGCACGAAGGCACGCAGACGCTGAATGCCATGAAAGACGGCGTCAACAAGGGTCTGGAATCGATTGCCGATCTCGGCACCAACATCCAGATGGAAGGCCTGAAAGCCGGTTACGGTCCCGGTCTGGCGGTTGATTCGGTGCGCAAACTGGTTGATTCCGTGGTGGATTTCCAGATGCGTTCGTTCGAAACCATTGCCGAAATGCGCGCGCTGTCGACCAAGAACGCCAGCGAGATCGCCGAGACCGTTGAAGCCGGCAAGAAACGCCTCAACGATCTGGTGGTGCGTCAGGCCGTGCAGTAAACGCCAGCGGGCTTGCGATCGGGCGCGATCCGCAGGCCGGCCACACGACACCGGGTCTTTCCCGGTGTCGTGCTCTTGCACCTGAGTCATCCTGTCGCGAAGCAATTCGCCCTTTCATTGCGGACACCCGGTCACGTCCATGAGCGATCCCAACGCCAAGGCTTTTGAAGAAAAACTGCTGACCATCGATCTGGTCGACGCGCTGCGCCGCGAAGAAAACCGTCTCGATGCCGCGCTGTCCGACGGCGAGCGCATGCTGGCGCTGCGTGAGGAGATCAAGACCTACTACGCCAAGGCCGGCATCAGCGTTTCCGAAGCGATCATCGATCAGGCCATCGCCGAACGTCAGGCGCAACGGTATGCGTTTGCCGAGCCGCGTCTCGGCGCGCTCGGCAAATTTTTTGCCACGCTGTATGTGCGACGAAATGCCGTGGTCATGGGTGTCGCGGCGCTGGCGTTGATCGCACTCATCGCCCAGCAGATCGACAGCAGCTATCAGGACTGGCAGCAGGAGCGTGCGCTGGCGGACTATCGCAGCGGCATTGCTGCGCAGGTCAGTGACGTGCAACGCGCATTCGGCGACTGGAAAACACTGCCGGAAACGCTGCCGGCATTTCCGGCGGCGGATATTCCGGCGATCGCCGGCTGGCAACAACAACTCGGCGAAAATTATGCGCAGGCGCGCGGCGTTTTGCGTGAGCACGCCACCTGCTCCGTGGTCAGCGTGCCGGAAAAACTTGCACCGGGCTGGCGCGGTGAAAGCAATCTCGCCGCCTGCGCGGCGCAGGCACCGGCGATTGCCGCGGCGGTGCAGCGTGCGCAGCAGGTGCTGGCCGCCGCAACGGCGACGGTGCAGGCCGCCAACGCACACAACGATCTGCGCGCGCAGTTTGCCGCCCAACCGGCCCTGCTTGACTGGCCGGCCACTGCCGCCGCCTGGCAGGAGGTAAATACCCAGGCCCTGCGCAGCGAAGGCCGCGAAGCCTTTATTGCTGCCGTGACGGCCGCAGGTTCCACGGTGACGCAGATCGCCGGCCAGAGTCGCGCCTATGCCGACGCGCAGCAATGCCTGAGCACGGCCGGCGCCGATGCCGGCGGCAATGATGCCGAGCAACTGAATGCGCTGATCACGCAAGGCCAGCAATTGCGCAGCGCCAATGCCGATGCCGCACAACTGAAAACCTGGCAGACACAGGCGCAACAGACCTGTGATTTCTTCCGTCAGGCAATGGAGTTGCAGATCGTCAGTGGCGGCCGGGAAAAAACCGGCGTGCGCCGAGACTTCAACAAGAAGACCAGCGGCTACTACATCATCGCCGAGGTGCTGACGCCGGCCGGCACACCGGCATCGGCACTGGTCACCGATGTTGAACAAGGCGAGCGTCATTACCTGCAACGTGTCGGTGTGCGCACCAGCAATGAACACTACGAAGCGATCAAGCGCGACAAGCAGGATGACGGCCGGATCAGCCAGCGACTGATCGGACGCAAGCCGGCCAACAGCCTGCAATGGCAAATGCAGCCGGAATACAACACTGACTTTATCGTGAGGTGGTGAACATGAGTCGCCATGGCCGTTTGCAGGACCAGCTCGGTGTCCTGCGCGATGAAGCGCAGACCTTGCAGAATGCCCTGCTGGAAGTGGACCAGCAATTTCGCGCTGCCGAGGAAAAAAGCACCCAGCTGCGCCAGCGCATGCAGGAAGTCATACGCCAGGCCATTCTGGCCGGCGAAAAATTCAATTTCAGTGAAGTGGACGAACAGGTTGCACACCTGAATCGTCAGCTGCAGTCGCGTCAGCAGCAATTGCTGGCGCAGATCGATGCCGCTGCCGATGAAGGTGATCAGAAACAGCAGATCTGGCAACAGGCGCTGACGGCACTGGCGGCGGAAGAAGACGCGCTGGAACATTGCGATGCACTGATCGATCAGCGTGTCGCCGAGCGTGAAGACGTCAAGGCGCTGGTGTTGCAGGAGCGCGAGATCGGCATTCTCGGCACGCGTCTGGAGCAGCGCCGCGCCGAGGCAGAAAAAGAAGCGCAGCAGAAACGCGTCGCCTACGAAAACAACCGCTACTTCCGCTACCTGTGGCAGCGCGGTTTCGGTCGTGCGCATTATGCCGGCAAAGGTCTCTACGCCCGGCTGGATCGCTGGCTGGCGGAAGCCTGCAATTACGGCGAGAACGCCCGGCATTACCAGCTGTTGCTGGATCTGCCGGCACACCTGCAACAGGCCCAGGACGATGCGGCGCAAAAGCAGATTGATCTGAAACTGGCCATCATGCGGGTGAGTGAAGACGTGGCGGCGAGTTTCGAGCGGCCGCGCCTGCAGGCCTCGGTGGACCTGGCACGCCAGCGTGCCGATGCGGCGAAGTTGCAGCTCGATCAGCACGCCAGCGGTGTCAGTCAGGCGCGTGACGAATTGCGCCGCATTGAAAGCAATGGCCACCGTCTGCACGGCGATATCCAGAATGAGATCGCCGGTGCGCTGACGGACAGCAATCTGGCGCGCTTCGTCAAGGCCACGCTCAGTGACAAGGATGATCAATGGCTGCGCGAATACGAACAGCAGCAGCGCGCACTGGCCAGTCTGGAATCCGAACGGCGCAGCCTGCAAAGCCAGCTGCGCAACAACCAGATCGAAGCGGATGATCTGGCGCGTGCCATCGCCCGGGAAACGCGCCAGCAGCAGTATCCCGGCCACGCCGGGCGCGGCCGCCGGCGTGGTGGACTCGACGATGATCTCGGCAAGATCGCCGCCGCCGTTCTCGCTGGTGTCGTGCTGGGCCGCAGCGGCTCGTCGCATGCCGGTGGCTGGGGCGGCGGTTCGTCCGGTGGTGGCTGGTCCGGTGGATCGCGCGGTGATTCATCCGGTGGCGGTTTCGGCGGTGGTGATTTCGACAGCGGTGACAGTTTCTGAGTGATCGGAACCGGTTTGCCAAAGCCGGAAGTTTTTCCCCTTCAGGCGACGCCGTTGCCATCAGGGAAACATATTGTGTGGAGAACAGCGGGATGCGTGTGGAGAATCTCAGTGAGCACCGTGATGCCATCCCGGAACTCGCGCAATTGCTGTACGCGGAATGGCAGGATTTGTATGTCGCCGCCGGATTGGGTTTGCCTGATCTGATCGCCGCGCTTGAAGCGCGCACGCTGACTGATGGCATACCGCTGACGCTGGTCGCGGTACATGACAACACGGTAGTGGGTTGCGGCAGTCTCAAATTGAAGGAAGCCGGCACCCGCGACGGTCTCTCGCCTTGGGTGGGCGGACTGTATGTAAAAGCCGGACATCGCGGCAAAGGTGTCGGCACCCTGCTGCTGAGGGCGCTGGAATTGAAGGCCGGCGCACTTGGCATTTCCGCGCTGTATCTGTCGGCAGATTCGGCAGTCGAGTTCTATCAGCGCAATGGCTGGCGCATTCTCGAGAACGTCAAATCATTTGGCGTCCGCAATGTCAGCCTGATGACAAAAGATCTGCACACTTCGCCAAGCCTGTCTGTCTGCTGACACGCCGGATGCCCCACTCGCCGGAAGGGGCTGCGATTACGTCGAAAATTTCTGAACAGTAGTAAACAAATGCATTCATTTGCACGGAGTAATGGCACCCGCCGTTCTTTCAGGAGTGTGGAAATCAATGGACATGCATCGTGTAACGGCGCTCGCTGGCATTCTTGCCATGCTTTACGGCGCAATATCCGCAGCAGAAGAACCAACGTTCCGTGCCAGCTCACGGGCGCAGGGCGCGGACTTTGATTTAACGGTGACCGAAATAAAGCGCGAGCCCTACAAGTCCTATCTGCGTGTTCCCGGCTTTCATGAACGCACAGCAGCGGGATCACGCTGGCTGATGTGTGCATACACCGATCTGGCGATCAGGCGTGGTTACAGTCACTGGACCGTGATGTATCCCGCAGAAGGTGAAGATCTTGTGATCGTGGCTTTGGCGCAAACCAGATTGTCCACGGCGAAGTCCCTGCTCGGCAGCGACTACGACGAATCGAGAGTGCTGGGCAAGGAGCTGACGCCTGTGGACAATTTTCGCGCGTTCTGTGGCCTGTAAACGTGGCGCCAGTCGGCGCGATGCTGAACAGCTGTGTCAGCGCCGCGCCGCAATCACCGGCTTCAGTACATCGCGTGCCGACATCAGCATTTCCTTGGTGGTCAGCCAGTCCACGCAGGCGTCGGTGACTGAGCAGCCGTATTTCAGCTGCGTGCGATCTTTCGGGATTGGCTGGTTGCCGGCTTCCAGAAAGCTTTCAATCATCACGCCGACGATGGAGCGGTTGCCTTCGCGGATCTGGTGCACGACATCCTTCAGCACCAGTGGCTGCAATTCCGGTTTCTTTCCGGAATTGGCATGCGAACAGTCGATGATGATGTTCGGCGCCAGTTTTGCCTTGGCGAGGGCATTCTCGGCCAGTGCAACCGAGACCGTGTCGTAATTCGGCCGTTCACCACCGCGCAGCACTACATGCCCGTAGCGGTTGCCGCGTGTGCGGATGATCGCCGCTTCGCCGGCATCGTTGATGCCAAGAAAACTGTGTGCATGCGAGGCGGAAATGATGCCGTTGACCGCCGCATCGAGCGAACCATCGGTGCCGTTCTTGAAACCGACCGGCGTGGACAATCCCGACGCCATTTCCCGGTGTGTTTGCGATTCGGCCGTGCGCGCGCCGATCGCGGTCCAGCTGACCAGATCGCCGTAGTACTGCGGCGAGATCGGGTCCAGCGCTTCGGTGGCGGCCGGCAATCCAAGCGCGGTGACGTCGTGCAGGAAACGCCGGCCGAGCTCCATGCCTTCTTCGATATGGAAAGAATCATCCATGCGCGGATCATTGATGAAGCCTTTCCAGCCGGTGGTGGTGCGCGGTTTTTCGAAATACACGCGCATGACCACGTACAGCGTATCAGCGACCTGATCAGCGAGCACGCGCAGGCGGCGTGCGTAATCAAGGCCGGCTTCCGGATCGTGGATCGAGCAGGGACCGACGATCACCACCGGGCGCGGATCATCGCGATCAAGAATGCGCATGATGGTTTCGCGGCCGAGGATCACTGTTGACAGGCTGGGCTCGGTGAGCGGGACGCGGGCCTTGATCTCGAGCGGCGAGGGCATGTGATCAAGGGCGACGACATTGAGATTTTCGGTGCTGCGGACAGCGTTGACCACGTGCGACATGATGGCAACCAGCGGGAAAAGGCATGTTGCCGATTCTAAGTCAGCGCGTGCGCCGGCATAGTGTGATTCGTCATAAACGCCGCTGACGTGCGCGGAAAGTTGACGTTCACAACCGTGCTGGCCGGACGGAAAGCTGGTGCAATTTCACTGCCGCAAGCGGAGTTTTTTCCCGATCAGTCGCCGCGGTGAAAAATCCACGCCATGGCGACGCCGGCGAACACTGAATCGCGCTCGCGTACCAGCGGGCTGTCGGCGAACACGGCCTCATCCAGCTGGTAGCCGCGGATGAATGCACCGATCCAGAAACGGCCTTCGCGGCGCGTCACACCCAGCGACCAGCGCCAGCCGCCCTGTCCGCCATCGGCGCGATAGGCGGGTCGCGCATCGGTGGCGTAAGCAGCATCCACACCGTACAGATAGTCGTGATAGCGGGCGTTGCCGAACACCGGTCCGAGACTGCTTTCCAGTCGCCACTGCCCCCGATCGCCGCCATGCAATCCGTCCTGCCAGACATGCGCGTAATACAGTTGCAGCGCGCCGTTGTAACCGGCATCGGACAGCGAACGAAAATCAGTGGCCACCGCTTTGCGCAAAGCCAGATCGACGCGCCAGATGTGTCGTTCATCGGCGTTCAGTGTGTACTGGAAGGCCGTGCCGATCTCGCCCAGGGCATCCAGATCCGGCATGCCACGTCGCGCATCATTTTCATCGCTGTCCACTGGCGGGGTGCCGGACAGTGACAGATCAATTTTCAGCCGACCGCGTTCGAACAGTCCGCCGTGAATGAAATTGCGATCCACCTGCAGGTGATCGCCGCGATAAACGAAATACGGGATCGGCAACAACCACTGATGCGCTTCATCGCTGCCGATGTAATGCGGCAGATGCACCGCCGAGGCACCGAGTCCGAGTTCCCAGCGCGCGCTTTCCGCCGGCAGCACCGGCTCGCCGTCATCGGCATGGGCCGCGCCGGCCAGCATTGCCGACACGAGCAGCAGCAGCGACCGGCCGCGCGCCGGCACAGGCCATCGGCGCGGCGACGTTGATCGGCACAGCGGAGGGTTCGGGCGAAGCGGCGATTCAGCGATCATGAGGCGGCGCAATCCGGATACAGGTGAGGGCGAGTCTGCCACGAGCGCGCGACGTGCTGCATCCGCCCTGCCCTGTTTGCTGTTCCGGGTTTGCTGTTCCGGGTTTGTTGTGCCGGGATTGCAATTCCGGGCCTGGTGCGCTGTGTCCGGCGTCTGGTGTTCAGCGTCAGCGATCACCGGCCAACGCCTCGACCGCCGGTCCGGCTGGCGCGCCGGTATAATCGCCGCGTTTCCGCGCATCGCTGTCAACGCGCGCGCTTCCACCGCACAGGTACGACCATGACCACCCGCCCCGTTTCGTTGCACACCGATGGCATCGTCATCGTCGGCGGCGGAGTCGCCGGATTGTCCATGGCGCTGACGCTGGCGCCGCTCGGTGTGCCGGTGCAGATCCTTGATGCGCGCACACAGGTGCCGGCCTGGACGCGCGATCAGCACGACGCCCGCGTGGTCGCGTTCACGCGCGCCAGCCAGCGTTTGTTGCAGCAGCACGGCGCCTGGGAGGGCGTGGCGCTGCGCCGTGTCAGCGCCTACCGGGCGATGGAAGTCTGGGATGGAAACGGTGACGGCCGGGTGCGCTTCGATGCCGCCAGCATCGGTGAACCGGATCTCGGTCACATCATCGAGATCAGCGCGCTGGAATCGGCCTTGCTCACGGCCCTGCAGACGCACCGTCATATCCAATTGCGCCGTGGCTGCAAAGTCACCGCCCTGCGTTTGCCGGTGTTGCTGGCAGAACACGAAACCGGCACCGCAGCCGAGCTGACGCTCGATGATGGCCAGTTGCTGCATGCCGCGCTGGTGATCGCGGCCGACGGCGCGCAATCAAGCCTGCGTGAACTGGCTGGTATCACGCTCACTTCACGCGCCTACGATCACGATGCGCTGGTGGCGACCATAGCCTGTGAGCGGCCGCATCAGTCCACCGCCTGGCAGCGATTTACCGACAGCGGTCCGCTGGCCCTGTTGCCACTCGAAGATGCGCATCGCGTGTCGATTGTCTGGTCGGCACCGCCGGCAGAAATCGATGCCCTGATGACACTGACAGACGCCGCGTTTTCGCGGGCACTGACGACGGCCAGTGAAGGCACACTCGGCGCGCTGCAGCTGCTGGGCACGCGTCAGCGCACGCCGCTGATCGCCCGTCATGCGGATCATTACGTCGCGCCGCGGCTGGCATTGATCGGCGATGCCGCGCACACCATCCATCCGCTCGCCGGTCAGGGACTGAATCTGGGTTTGCAGGACGTTGCAGCGCTGGCAGAGATTGTTGGCAAAGCCCACGCGCGCCAGCTCGACATTGGTGATCTGCGTCTGCTCAAACGCTACAGCCGCGCCCGCCGGCCAGGCAACACGCTGATGCTGGCCAGCATGCGCGCGTTTCGCGATGTGTTTGCGCGCCATGATCTGCCGCTGGTGCTGGCGCGCAATTTCGGCTTGTCACAGGTAAACCGGCATACGCTGATCAAGGGCGCGATCATGCGTGCAGCGCTGGGGCTGGCACCCTGAGTCGGAAGTTTTTTTGATCAGGACAGAATCTGTCCATCACTTCAGCGGCAGATAAATATCCGTTACCGCTTCATGCGCCGGCACATCGGGAAAAAATTTCACCCGCTGCATGAATGCCGGAAAATCGCGCAGTTCTTCGCCGCTGGCCGGCAGCCATTCGCCATACAACCAGTCGAACGCCGCGCGCAGGCCGTCATCGCCGCCCTGCAGACGCAACACCGCACAGCGGCCGGCCGGCAACTGTTTGGCGATCACGCCCTGAGGATTGGCAGGCACCTTGCCGTCAGCATCGAGCACCACAATCCCGGGCAGCAGTGTCGCGCCAACATCGAAGCGATAACGATCAGCCGGCGTGGTCGCCGGATCGTCATAGACGATGTTCCAGGTGGCGCTGCGTGTCGGCGACAGGCCCTGCGCTTTACGCCAGCTGATGAATTGCTGGACGCTGTGCATGAGTTGCTCCGGTGCACCGCGATGCTCGAGTGCGGCGATGGTGGTGGCCGGAAAATCGATCACGTGCAGCGGGTAGTGGCCATGCAGGGTTTTCATCGCGATGACAGGCTCCGTGGTGGTGGATGACAAGGCCGGATCGCGCAGCGTGTCGCTGCTGAAATCCGGCGCCAGACGAAATTCACTGGGGCTGAGGCCGCTGTGCTGACGGAAGGCGCGGGCAAAGGATTCGGCATTTTCGTAACCGGCCTGGGCGGCAATGTCGCCAATGCGCAGCTGCGGCCGGAACGCCAGTTGCCAGGCGGCCCGGCGCAGGCGCAAACGGGTGATGTGCGCACCGACACTGAGCCCGAACAGGGCGCTGAACTGGCGCTGGAAATGGAATTTCGACACACAGGCAACATCGGCGAGCCGGTCGATCTCCAGGGCGTTTTCCAGATGGGCGTCGATGTAAGCCAGCACCGTTGCGTAGCGTTTGCGGGTGGCAGCGGGCAGCAGGCGGAAATCGGTCATGCAGGCCGTGGCGGGTCAGGTGAGGGGTGGTGGCATTGTCGGTGAGCGCCGCTGACCTGTCCTGACCGGAAATGCGCTTTCGCGCCGCGCATGGCTGCCAGACCGGGCCAGACGGATGACCGGCCGGCCGCCGCCCCGACGCCCGCAGCCGCCCATCGGTGCGGACGCCGCCAGCGCGCTAGCAGGGCTTATTCACGGCAGCCCGACAGCTTGTGCTTAGTGCTTGTTTTTGCGCGGAAATTTGCCAAGTTCAGGGGGCCGGCCCGGTTTTGCTCCGCGGTTCTAAAGCACCGTCCCGGCGCGTATAATCCGCGCACTTTTTTTCCAGTCCGGATGCTCCGCCATGGGTCTGCGCACCCCGTTTTACGATTTGCACGTCGCCGCCGGCGCCAAGATGGTCGATTTCGGTGGCTGGGACATGCCGCTCAACTATGGCTCGCAGCTCGAGGAGCACCACGTGGTGCGCCGTGACGCCGGCATGTTCGATGTCTCGCACATGACCATCGTCGAAGTGCGCGGCGCCGACGCCAAAGCCTATCTGCGCCGCCTGCTGGCTAATGACGTCGACAAGCTGAAGGAAACCGGCAAGGCGCTGTACTCGGGCATGCTGCGCGAAGACGGCGGCGTCATCGACGATCTGATCGTTTACTACCGCGCCGACGACTACTACCGCGTCGTCGTCAATGCCTCGACCCGCGACAAGGATCTGGCCTGGATGGAAAACCAGGCCCAGGGCTTCATGGTCAGCGTCGAGCACAACCGTGGCCTGGCCATGCTGGCCGTGCAGGGCCCGAACGCCCGCGCCAGGGCGGCGACAGTGTTCTCGCCGGCGCAGCGCGCCGCTAGCGAAAATCTCGGCGTGTTCTATGGTGTCGAGGCGGACGGCTGGTTCATCGCCCGCACCGGCTACACCGGCGAAGACGGCTACGAGATCATGATCCCGCTGCACGACGTACAACGCGCCTGGGAGGCATTTCACGCTGCCGGCGTGGCGCCCTGCGGCCTCGGTGCCCGCGACACACTGCGTCTGGAAGCCGGCATGAACCTGTACGGCTCGGACATGGACGAGCGCATCAGCCCGCTGGAAGCCAACATGGGCTGGACCATTGCCTGGTCGCCGGAAGATCGTGATTTTGTCGGCCGCAGCGCGCTGGCCAAACAAAAAGCCGACGGCGTGAAACGCAAACTGGTCGGTCTGGTCATCCGGGAAAAAGGCGGCATTCCGCGCGGCCACCAGAAAGTGGTGCTGGCCGATGGCAGCGAAGGCGAGATCACCTCCGGCACGTTTTCGCCGACGCTGCAGGTGGGCATCGCCATGGCGCGTGTGCCGGCCAGCGTCACCGACACGGTGAACGTCGAGATCCGCGGCAAGTTGATCCCGGCGCAGGTCGTGAAAATCGGTTTTGTGCGTAATGGCCAGTCGCTGATTGGCTGATACGGTTGGGTGGTTTGCGTCGCGAGACGCTCGGCTGAAAGAACTCAGCAGATTGACCGACTTCAGTAAATGAAAAACACAAGGGGAATTCCGAATGAGCCGTAATACCAGCGAACTGCGTTACGCCAAATCGCACGAGTGGATCGCCAGGGATGATGACGGTGCCTACACCGTCGGCATCACCGAACACGCCCAGGAGCTGCTCGGTGATCTGGTGTTCGTTGAACTGCCGGAAGTGGGCGATGAAGTCACCGCCGGTGATGAAGTGGCCGTGGTCGAGTCGGTGAAAGCCGCTTCCGATGTCTATTCCCCGGTGACCGGCAAAGTCATCGCCGTCAACGACAAGCTCGCTGACGCTCCGGATCTGGTCAACAAGGACGCGTTCGGCGCCGGCTGGCTGTTCCGCGTCGAACTGTCGGATGAGTCCGAGCTGGACGATCTGATGGAAGCCGACGACTACAACGAACACGTTGCCAACGAAGAGCACTGAGTTCGCGCGCATCGTTGCTGAGTATGTCCGCCCCCCTCACCGGGGGCGTTTTCTTTTTTCGTGAAGCAAGCAGGAAAGGTCATGACCGCCTCCACACTGTCGCAACTGGAAAACCGTGATGGCTTTGTTGCCCGTCACATCGGCCCGGGCGAAGCGCAAATCGCCGCCATGCTCGACACATTGGGTGTGAAAACACTCGATGAACTGATCCAGCAAACGGTACCGGAGGCGATCCGCCTGAACGCACCGCTGGCGCTGCCGGCGGCCAAGCCGGAACACGAAGCACTGAGCTATCTGAAAAAGATCGCCAGCAAGAACAAGATCTACAAAAGCTTCATCGGCATGGGCTATTACGACACCATCACGCCGCCGGTGATCCTGCGCAACGTGCTGGAAAATCCCGGCTGGTATACCGCCTATACCCCTTACCAGCCGGAAATTGCCCAGGGGCGTCTGGAAACGCTGCTGAATTTCCAGCAGATGATTGTCGATCTCACCGGCCTCGATATGGCCAACGCCTCGCTGCTCGACGAAGGCACCGCCGCCGCCGAAGCCATGGCCGTGGCGCGTCGTTCGTCGAAAAGCAAATCGAATTTGTTTTTCATTGACGCCGACACGCATCCGCAAACCATCGATGTCATTCGCACCCGCGCCGAAGCCTATGGTTTTGAAGTACAGGTCGGCGAGGCCACCGACAGTCTGAAGCACGACTATTTCGGCGTACTGCTGTCGTATCCGGGCTCCAGTGGTCAGGTCAATGATCTGAGCGGCCTGATCTCGGCGCTGAAAGACCGCAAAACCATCACCGTGGTTGCCACCGATCTGCTGGCCCTGTGCGTGCTGAAATCACCGGGCGAGCTCGGTGCCGACATCGCCATCGGCTCGGCGCAGCGTTTCGGCGTGCCGTTCGGTTTCGGCGGCCCGCACGCGGCGTTCATGGCCTGCCGTGATGACTACAAGCGCACCATTCCCGGCCGCGTCATCGGCGTGTCCATCGACAAGCGCGGCAACAAGGCGCTGCGCATGGCCATGCAGACGCGCGAGCAACATATCCGCCGCGAAAAAGCCACTTCGAACATTTGTACCGCGCAGGTGCTGTTGTCGAACATGGCCGTGCTGTACGCGATGTACCACGGCCCGCAGGGGCTGAAAGCCATTGCCGATCGCGTGCACCGCCTGCTGAACATTTTTGTTGCCGGCCTGCGTGCCAAGGGCGCCAATGTCGACACCAAAGCCTACTTTGACACCGTCACCATTGACGTCGGCTCGGTACGCGAACAGGTGTACATGCGCGCGCTGGCGCACAAGGTGAACGTGCGTCTGGTCGGCGACAGCAAACTCGGTGTGTCGTTCGATGAAACCACCACCCGTGAACACGTGATCGCACTCTGGGAAGTGTTCCTGCTGGATCAGGCCCAGGGCCTCGACGTCGAACAACTGGATGCACTGTTCGCGTCAACCGGCACCCATGCCATTCCCGAACAACTGCAGCGCAGCAGCGCGTATCTGACGCATCCGGCCTTCAGCAAGTACCACAGCGAAACCGACATGCTGCGTTACCTGAAGTCGCTGGAGAACAAGGACTTCTCGCTGACTCACGGCATGATCCCGCTCGGTTCGTGCACCATGAAACTCAACGCCACCAGCGAAATGATCCCGGTGACCTGGCCGGAATTCGGCGCCATTCACCCGTTCGTGCCGCTGGTACAGGCGCAGGGTTATCTGGACATGATCAAGGAGCTGGAACATTTCCTGATGGCCATCACCGGCTTCGATGCCGTCTGCATCCAGCCGAACTCGGGCGCGCAAGGCGAATACGCCGGCCTGCTGACGATTCGCAAATATCACGAGTCGCGCGGCGAAGGGCATCGCAATGTCTGCCTCATTCCGTCGTCGGCACACGGCACCAATCCGGCGTCGGCACAAATGGCCAACTTCCGCGTCGTTGTCACCGCCTGTGACAAGAACGGCAACGTCGACATTGCCGATCTGGAAGCGAAAGCCAAAGAGCACAGCGACAACCTCGCCTGCCTGATGATGACCTATCCGTCCACGCACGGCGTGTACGAAGAAGGTGCGAAACAAATCTGCGACATCATTCACGCGCACGGTGGTCAGGTGTACATGGACGGCGCCAACCTGAACGCGCAAGTGGGACTCGCGCAGCCGGCAAAAATCGGCGCCGATGTGTCGCACATGAACCTGCACAAAACCTTCTGCATTCCGCATGGCGGCGGCGGTCCGGGCATGGGCCCGATCGGTGTCAAGTCGCACCTTGCCCCGTTCCTGCCGAATCATCCGGTCGTGCATCTCGAAGGCCCGAATCCGGGCAACGGTTCAGTGAGTGCCGCGCCGTGGGGCAGTGCCTCGATCCTGCCGATCTCCTGGGCCTACATCGCGATGATGGGAGCGCAAGGATTGAAGCGTGCAACCGAGATCGCCATTCTCAACGGCAACTACATTGCCAAGCGTCTGGGCGAGCACTATCCGGTGCTCTACACCGGTCGGAATGGCCGTGTTGCCCATGAATGCATTCTCGACATCCGTCCGCTGAAAGAAGCCAGTGGCATCAGCGAAGAAGACATCGCCAAACGCCTGATGGACTACGGTTTCCACGCGCCGACCATGAGCTTCCCGGTGGCCGGCACGCTGATGGTCGAACCGACCGAAAGCGAATCGAAAGAAGAACTCGATCGCTTCATCGACGCGATGATCAGCATCCGCAAGGAAATCGCCAACGTGCAAAACGGCGTTTGGCCGCTGGACAACAATCCGCTGGTCAACGCGCCGCACACACTGGCCGACATCACCGAAGGCGAGTGGGATCGTCCCTACAGCCGCGAACAGGCCGTGTTCCCGCTGCCGTCGATCAAGGCCAACAAGTTCTGGCCGGCAGTCAACCGCATCGACAACGTCTACGGTGACCGCAACCTGTTCTGTGTCTGCCCGCCGATGGAAAACTATCAGTGAGTGTCCGCAGAAAGACTGTCCGGTGAATGAGTCTTCACTGAAAAGTACAGTAGCAAACAGGAGCGGCGCCGCAAGGCGCCGTTCTGTTGTCTGCATCCCGCTGCGGGGGAGTTACGGCTTTAGCTGCTTGTTCAAGGCGATAGCTGCGAAAAAGGAAACGTTTCGCGGAACGTGAAGGCGTGTTCGCTGGCGCCGTGGGCTTGCAGGTGGGCAAGACGAACAGCAGCCTCCTGCACATCCGGCCGATGGCCGGCAGGAATCCACCACAAGACCAGATAGGCGCTTTCCATGCGCTCAAACCATTCACGGCGTCGCCGCAGCATATCGGCGTGCGCAGTTTTGAACGCGTAGTGTTTGAGCGCATCCAGATCACGCCATACCGAGAGGTTGACCACCACGTTCTCGCCAAACGGGCGGATCTGTGTGGCATCGCCGTGTTCGTCTTTCAGACGCCAGACAAAGCCGTCAGATTGCTCGGCGAGCTGATTGATCCGGTCGAGATTGTCGACAAAGTCTTTCAGTGGCGGTGAGTCAAGCGGTGCTCTCAGCGTGGCAATGTTGAGTTGGGCCAAATGGTACATGTCGGTCTGCTCGCTGCGGACAAGGATGCCGATATGTGGCATAAGCGCAGCAATTCAAGTCACAGTGCAGAAGGGTGCAATGGCCGCCGGAAGAAACGGGGCGGAATCAGGTGCAAGATCGAAACGCGCACACCTGACTTTGCCGCCAGGCAATTGCGTCGGCTTTCTGGTGGAAGAAATCGGTATGCATGCTGGCCGACTGGAGCGTGTATGGGAGGCCATCATCTTTTGATGAACGTGCAATCGCTTCGCTTGCCGACCGGGGGCCCCGCACGATGCACAAGATACCTGCCACTGATTGTGATCGTCCGGGAGCCGGGACCATGCGCGAAGTTGTGCTGAGAAATGCCGAAAGTACTGATGTTGAACGGATGCTGGATGTGGAGCGGCTGGCAGCCATGTTGTTTCCGCCGGAGGATCTGCCGCCGGCTATCGCCGCTCTGGATTCAAGGACTGCGATTCAGCGCGCTGTTATTGAACGACTGGCCTGGGTTGCTGAGGTGCACGGCGCAGGCGTCGTCGGTTTTCTGGTGGCGCGCACGGAAAACACCTGTCTGCATATCGCCGAAATGGATGTACTCCCGGCCTTTTGCCGGCGCGGGATCGGGCGTGCCCTGCTGGAGCTGGCCTGCCTGCAGGCGCGCAAAGCGGGCTTGTGCGCAGTGACGCTGACGACGTTTGCACATCTGCCCTGGAATGCGCCGTTTTACGCCCGGCACGGCTTCCATATTATTGCGGAGGCTCCCGCACATCTCGATGCGGCGCTTCGCGATGAAGCGGCGCTTGGCCTGCGCAACAGGGTGGCCATGCGCCGGGATCTGTGCTGATCGTGCGCGGTGCAGTCCCTTGCACCGTCGTGTCGACCTGAATGCGTCCTCACTAAAACGCGCTGCGTTCACTTGCCCGCTTGCGTGGTCGTGACGCACATCATCACTGTGCCAGTACAAACGCGATGGCGGCCTTTACCGCGATGGCCTGTGCCTCATCGCATTGCTCGGGATTGGCGCGCGGGCTGTCGGGATAGACTTCGGTGGTGGTGGTGTAGCGTGCGCCGGTAATGCTGGCGCAAAGGCCGAGTTGTTTCAGCGCGTATTCGATGACGCCGTGAGCGACCACTTTTGAGCCGATGATCTCGCCCTTGTCGTCGGGCGGTGCAATGTGGGTGACTTTCTCCACGGCGGCAATGACCGCGCGCTGGAACTCGGGTTGCGGATTTTCGCTGTCATCCACCAGATAAAAACCGTCCGGCACGATGCCCGGCTCAAATACCTTGCCGTCGCGCGCCGCGAGTGCCGGACGGAACTCGGATTCATCACTGTCGGTTGTTTCATGCAGATCAATGTGGGCGATGAAGCGGCCAAGATACGGCGCCACCAGTTGCATCAGCGCCGCCGATTCCTGGGCCGGACTGTTGGCACGGAACGAGCGGTTGGGATCGATGGCATCGTAGTTCCAGCGCAGGACGTGTTCGTAGGCCCAGGGACTGACGCAGGGGACAATCAGCAGATTGATCTGCCCGGCTGATTCTGCGGCGTAGCGATCGGCAAAACGCAGTGCGCCGCGCACACCGCTGGTTTCATATCCGTGCACGCCACCGGTTACCAGCACGACCGGCAGATCGTCGCGCCAGTCACGACTGCGCAGCGCGAACAGCGGAAACCGTTCCTGCGCGTAAACCACTTCGCCGTATTGCTGTACATCGAAACGTGTGCGCAGCATGTCGATCACCGGCAGTATGTCATCGGCATACCGGCGCTGACGCTGTTGACGGGCGCGCCAAAGCGCGACTTCTGCGGTGCCCCAGGGCTGACCGGCGGTACCGACAGGATAAAAATGTGCTGTGTTCATCGGGATGCAGACGTCATGATTGCGAACGGGAATGAGCAGTGTAACGGTGCCGGGCATGGCAGCGGTATGCACATCCGGACATTTGCAAACGCTATGGAGAAAAACCGGACATGGGCAGGGATATGTTGCTAATCGCCGCGCTGTTGACAGCGTTGGCCGCACTTGCACATCTGGGCTGCATCGTCTTCGGTGCACCCTGGTACCGTTTCATGGGCGCAGGTGAACGCATGGCGCGTATGGCCGAGGCCGGCAGTCCACGGCCAGCCCTGATCACGGCAGTCATCACGCTGGTGCTGCTGGTCTGGACGATGTATGCATTGTCCGGCGCCGGATGGCTGGCGCCATTGCCGTTTTTGCAGCCGGTGTTGTGGACGGTCAGCGCGCTCCTGATGCTGCGCGCGCTGGGCGGATTCGTACTCGCCGCTGTCGCACCCGGTGCGAACGGTTGGCGGTTCTGGATTTGGAGTTCAGCGCTGTGCCTGTTGCTGGCAATCAGCTATACGCTCGGCACTGCATCGATAGCGCAAACGTACTGAGCAATGGCTGCAGCGTGTCCACACTGCGTCGCGCACATTTTCAGGTTTTCACATTTGCAGATTTGCCCAGCCTGAAAGCGGGCGACATTCGCATGGTGCGAAATGCCGCCCTTTTTTTGTCTGCACGGCGAGGGTTCCTGACTGGCCCTTTTCTCGCTCACTGGGCACTACCGGTCATTCGTGGGCACTGATCACGAATGACAGCAAGATACCTGAGCAGCATGACATCGTTCAGCGGGCGCCACGAACCACGATGACTTTCGGCGCATCATTGCCCGCCACGCGCAGGTCTTTGCTTTGCTCCACGGCGGCGGTCACTTCCTTGACTTCGACATAACCCGGGTCATGGCGCAGCAGTTGATGTGCATTGCCGGCATGGCCAGCGTTGCGGGTGAAACTGCCAATGTTCTCGCCATTGCAGGTAATGTTGCGCGAGACGCCGCGCATGTTCATGCCCGATTCCTGAACGCGGACATAGAAGCGGATGCTCGAGTCCGTTACCGCGCTGACGCAAAGCTGGGTTTCCAGACTGTCGTCACCGGCAACAAAACGGGTTTCGGCACTGGCGCTGCCAGCGACGCCGACGGCCAGCAGTGAAAACAGTGTGACCATGGACTTGCGCATGATGATTCTCCTTGTACTTACGCCGGACCTGCTGTCCGTGCGGGAGAATGTAATCAGCAAAGCAAGTTTGGTGTGATGCGAAGTGTTTTGGCCTGTAACAGTGCATGTCGCGAACAGCGAAGGAAATCAGCCAAGATATTGATCTGGATAGAAACAGCGTTTGCTGTTTGTGCATTAGTGGCGAAACGCCGGCAGCGAAAATTTCCTTGTTCCTGCCGGAACGAAGCGGCTGCGATCCGGCAGGAACAACAAATGCCAATTAGTTTGTGAAAAACTGGCAATTAATCCCGATCAGATTTGCCTTTGCCCTTTTCGTCTTTCTTGTCTTTGCCTTTTGCCTTGTCTTTTCCTTTGCCCATGTCGTGCGGCCGGTCATTGCTCTGGCTTTTTGCGGGCGCATGCTTTCTTGTCAGTCCCGGCGGTATGCGCGGGTGATCGTGCACGACTATCCATGGTCCGCTGCTCAGACGCGCGTGCAACCAGACACCATCACGGAAACGCCAGTAGACGTCGTCCCAGAAGTACAGATCGGGCAGATCAACCAGCACATAGACACCCAATCCGGAATCAAAACGCAGTTCGTGATCGTGGTGCTTCTTGCGCAGGCCGTGCGCCGGCGCATGAGCCGGTGGCATTGGTCGTGCCTGCGGTGCGGGCGCTGCAACATGCGCATGGCAGCCGGTCAGCGTGGCGCCAACTACACCGACAGCAAGCGCGCGCCAGAGGACGTGGCGCCGCACGGGAAGCCGCGCAGCACAGGCGGGCAGTACGCCATCACCTCGTACAAAGCGGGACAGGCAAAAGACATCTGCTGCAAACAAGCGGCGCATTGTGTCAGCCCTCCGGGGCGCGGTGACGGCATGCAGGGCATGCCCGGGGTCGGGATCGCAAGTTTAGTGGCGTCAGCGCCGTTCGGTCGGAATGGGTGCTCGGGATCGCCGGTCGGCGGCAAACTTTTTTCCCCGCGTGCGCGTCAGGAAACGGGAATGGCCAATACGGCGCCTTGTGGCAATTGCTGGTTGTCAGCCTGTCGCGCGCTTCAGGGCGACCGGGGCACCGCCGCGGCCACTCAGCTGTTCCGCTCCTCCGCACAGGGATAATCGACATGTCACGCCTGATCTTTTCTCCGCTTTCCGCGCCCGCCCGCCCGGCGCGCAAGCTGCTTGCGTCCGCGCTGATGCTGACACTCGGGTCGGCATTTGCAGCCGGCTTCATCCTGATCGGCAGCAGCGACAGCCGTGCTGCGGTGTCGGATGTTGTGTTGCCGGTGGCCGTAACGGATGTGTACCGCCATGCGGATGGCCGGCTCGACAGCGATGCAGCC
The DNA here is from genome assembly GCA_041913605.1 of Permianibacter sp. GTDB lineage: Bacteria > Pseudomonadota > Gammaproteobacteria > Enterobacterales > Permianibacteraceae > Permianibacter. Next base: position 135,892 of record JAYSEY010000010.1, on the reverse strand, counting down.
ACCGACCGGCACTATGCGCTGTTCGTCCGCGATCAGGAGGAGGTGGTGATGTCTGCGGATACACGCGAGCTTGAGGCCGCGCGCAAATTGCGTACGCAGATCAACGGTGATTACCTGTGGGTGCGCGATGGCACGGACAGCTTTGTCATTGACGATCCGGCATTGCTGAAAAAAGTGATCGTTGCCTGGCAGGAAACCATGCCGGTCAGCGAGAAAATGTCGACGCTCGGCAAGGAAATGGAACAGCACGGTGCGGTCATGCAGAAACTCGGTGAGGAAATGCGCGCACTGCATGAAGGCTTGGCGCCGGTCGATGCGGACATCGAGAAACACAGTCGTGTCGTGGCGCGGCTGGCCGGCGACCTGGCGCAGCTCGCCGATCAGGTCGCGGTTCTGCAATTGCGCAAACAGCAAAGGCTTGGCCGGCACGGCGAGGATGACAGTGACGACGCGCAGACACTGGACCGCGATATCACCGCGCTTGAGCGACGCATGACGCGAATGCAGGAGCGGATACGTCCGCATGAAATTGCGCTCAGCGCCATGACCCGTGGTCACGAGCGCATCGCCGAACCGTCGGCCGCCATCGCCGCACGCATGGATGCGGCCGGCAAACCCATGCATGTGCTCGGCGAACAGCTGGGCGAACTCGGCGAACAAATGGCAGCGCTCAGTCAGGCCGCGCACCGCACCACGCAGGCCGTGATCGACGAGGCGGTGCAGAGCAAGCGTCTGCGTCGCATCGATCTGAACTGACGCCGGTCTGCCGCTGGCGGCTTGCATGTTGCCGGCAAGTCTCTGATAGTCATCGCCTGCGTTCCCGGTGGAGCAAATGGCGATGATGACGGCTGGCTTGCGCGCTTGCGTGGCAGCGCGCGTGTGCGTTGTATTGGCCCTGCTGTGCGGCGCCGCCCATCCGGCGTCTGCACAGCAAACTGAAAAAATCGCGGCGCAACACAGTCCGTCTCAAACCCGTCTGCCACAAACATCTGTGCCGTTTGCGCAGCCCCCGCTCGCGCTTCTGGCGCCGCCGCTGTCGCTGCGTGAACAGGCGCGACTGGCCGATGAAATTCTCGCTGAACGTCTGCAAACCCTGCTGCCGGCGCTGATGGATGAGGCCGGTGTCGACATGTGGCTGATCATCGCCCGCGAATACAATGAAGACCCGGTCCTGCGCACCATGTTGCCGGCGGAATGGTTGTCGGCGCGGCGACGCACCATGCTGGTGTTCTGGCGTGATCGCGCGAATCAGCGCACGGAATATCTGTCGGTCGCGCGTTACGGCATGGGCGCGCTGATCCAGCCGGCCTGGGACAGCAGCAAGTATCCGGAGCAATGGGATGCGCTGCTGGCACTGATCCGCGAACGCCGGCCGGAAAAAATCGCCATCAATACGTCGTCGCTGTTTGGCCACGCTGACGGCCTGGCGCATACCGATCACGAAGAATTGCGCCGGCGTCTGAGTGCCGATGAGCAGATGCGTCTGGTGTCAGCAGAATCCCTGGCCATCGGCTGGCTGGAGCGGCGCACCGCGCGCGAACTGATGCTGTATCCGCAACTGATCCGCATCACCCACGACATCATCGCCGAAGGATTTTCCGACGCGGTGATCACACCCGGCATCACCACCACGGACGATCTGGTCTGGTGGTTTCGCGAAGCGATCCGTGCGCGCGGTTTCGATACCTGGTTCCATCCGACCGTTGATCTCCAGCGCGCCAGTCCGGATACGCCGCAACGCAGTTTTTCCGAACGCCCGCGTGGTGAGTTGATCCAGCCCGGCGATCTGCTGCATGTCGATATCGGCATCCGCTGGCTCGGTTTGCATTCCGATATTCAGCAGCACGCCTACATGTTGCGTCCGGGTGAAACAGAAATGCCGGCGGCGCTGCAAACCGCCTTCGATCGCGCGACGCGGGTGCAGGATCTGCTCACCGGCCAATTTGCACTGGGCCGCAGTGGTAACCAGATCCTGCGTGCAGCGCTGGACGCGGCGCGCGCAGAAAAACTGCAGGCAACAATCTACTCGCATCCCATCGGCTTGCATGGCCACGGCGCCGGACCGGCAATCGGCATGTGGGATGCGCAACAGGGTGTACCGGCCGGCGAGCGCCTGCTGCAGGCCAATACCGCCTGGTCCATCGAATTGAACGCCGCCAGCGAGCTGGCCGGCTGGAGCAAACCGGTGCGCATCATGCTTGAGGAAAATGGCTGGTTTGATGGCCAAACTTTCCGCTATCTGCATGGTCGCCAGCGCGCCGTGCACCTGATCCCGCGGCCACGCGCCGCAAGCGCCCAGTAAGCCGTTCAGCTTTTTCATGAACGACAAGGAGTGTCCGCATGTCGCTGCCCGTCATCATCCTGATTGCTTTTATCGCCGTGCAGCACATCGGCTTTCTGCTGCTGGAAATGTTTTTGTGGACACAGCCGGTCGGCCGGCGCGTGTTTCGCACCACGGAAACATTTGCCCGTGAGTCACGCGCACTGGCTGCGAATCAGGGGCTGTACAACGGCTTTCTCGCGGCGGGCTTGCTGTGGAGTCTCTGGCTGGAAAAAAGCGGCCCGATGATCGCGCAGTTCTTTCTGTTCTGCGTGCTGATCGCCGGCGTTTTCGGCGGCCTGAGCGTGAGCCGGCGCATCCTGTGGATTCAGGCATTGCCGGCGGCACTGACGCTGCTGCTGATGTGGGCCGCAGAGTGAAGACGTGACCGCCGAATTGCCGCACCGGAGTCTGGGACGAAATGCAATGCCAGTGACAACAAACACTGCAGCGACTGGGCACAGCATGGGCGAGGCCGTGCGCGATACACCGGCAGAAACAAAAGCCGAATCAACCTCGGAAGCTGAAACTGAAACTCACACGGAAAGCATCGCGCTGCGCTGTGGCTACTGCCAGGCCAGCTTGCGCGGCAAGTATTGTCATGACTGTGGCGTGCACACGCCGCGTGGCAGATTGACGCTGCCGGGCATGGCCAGCGATTTTCTTGAGCGTGTGCTGCAGATTGAAAGCAGTGTGCTGCGCACCACATTGCATCTGCTGATCCGGCCGCGTCAGGTAATGCGCGCGTTCATCAACGGCCAGAGACGTTATTACACACATCCGTTTACGTACATGCTCCTGGTCGGCGCGCTGATGCTGTTGCTGCTGAATCTGGCCTATGGCGACAGCTTCTGGCAGCCGTTCCGGCAGGCCATGCTGCGTCAGGCGGGCGATGAGCTGAGCGCGCTGCAAAAACAGCGTTACGCCGATTTCCACGCGCTGATCTACGGTTTCATGCCCTACTGGCTGATGCTGTTCACCTTGCCGCAGGCCGCGCTGATGCGCGTGTTGTTCTGGCGACGCGCTGATACCGTGGCGAATTATTGGGTGCTGCTGCTGTATGCCTCGGCGTTGTCGACGCTGTTGGGTTTCCTGCTCAGCAGTCTGTTGCAGTTCGCCAAGTTGTCGATGCCATTGCAGATAACCTTGCTGAACCTGCTGGTGCTGTTGTCGCAGATGTATTTCATGCTGCTGTGGCTGCGCTTCAGCCTGAGTGCGCTGCTGCGCGTGCTGCTGGCGACAATCGTGATCTTTGCCCTGATGGGGACGCTGCAACATGGTGCAGCGTCCCTGTATGCGAGCTGGCCGGCGCGCTGAGCGCGGGCCAGACGCGTCGGCAAAACGACGCGATATATGCCGTTCTGTCTTACTGGCCCTTGCCGTCTTCCCTGCTGAACAGCGCATCAATGCGATCATCAAATGCGACGGCGTTGACCTGCCATTTGTCCTTGGCTTTGTAGAAGCGAAACTCCCAGCGCAGCGCGTGGTTGCGCAGTTTCTGGATGTAGGTATAGAGCAGCAGACTCTTGCCGACGCGCTGGGTGCGTACGTGCTCAAAGCCGATGCTTTCGCCGTAGCGCAGCGCGACGCTGTTCCATTGCCGGTCGGTGTGATCGATCAGGGACGTCAGTTCGTGGTCCGGCATCGGCCAGTAGGGCTGGAACACCTTGTAGCCGTCATCGATGCGGTTGAGCACGAATTTGGCCATGGCTTTTTCCACCAGCGGCTTCAGTTCGCTTTCGTTCAGTTCCGCAGCCGACGCCGGCGCGACGACAGTAAGCAGACCGGAGAACAGACCGGCGAGCAGCAACGCGTGCCGCGAAGCCGACAGGACGTGCGAGACAGCTTGCATCATGATTTGGCCATCCATGAGTGGGGTGGCGCGACTCTAGCGATTCGCCGCGCGCCTGTCTGCCCTGACCAGCCTTTTGTCCCGCATCGCGGAGGGCGCCGGAGTGGACGCGTTCCGCCGGGCGCGGCGGATCAGTGAAATTCTTTGCATGAGCCGGACAAAAGCTTTCGCTGCCGGATGCCGGCCGAGGCTTTAGTCTGTACGCCGTTCGTCGGCGCCTGCGGCCGACCGTCAAGGGAGAAGACCATGAAGCTCTATTACTCGCCCGGTGCCTGCTCGCTGGCCGTGCACGCCATCCTGCGCGAAGTCGGTGAAGTGCCGACCCTGGTGAAGGTCGATCTGGCGGCCAAGCGCACCGCCGACGGCGCCGACTATCTGGCCATCAACCCCAAGGGCTATGTGCCGGCGCTGCAGCTCGACAACGGTGACATGCTCACCGAAGCCGGTGTGATCCTGCAGTTCATCGCCGATCAGCATCCGCAATCCGGACTGTTTCCCGAGCTGGGCAGCATGGCCCGCTATCACGCGATGGAATGGCTGAACTTCATCAGCACCGAAGTGCACAAGGGCATCGGCGCGTTCTGGAATCCGGCCCTGCCGGAGGACTACAAAAAACTCGCCACCGGCATCATCAGCCGGCGCCTGAACCTGCTCGCCGAACGCCTCGGCAAGCAGGACTATGTGCTCGAACGTTTCAGCATTCTCGACGCTTACCTGTTCAACGTCCTGAACTGGTGCCAGTTCGTGAAATTCGATCTCAGCCCGTGGCCGGCGCTGCAGGCCTTCCACCAGCGCATCGCCGCCCGCCCGGCCATGCAGGCGGCACTCAAGGCCGAGTTTTCGTGAACGTGGTTTGAGTACATTCAGCACAAAATGAAACGGGACGCCTTTGCGTCCCGTTTTGTTTTCGTCGGCGCGCTCAGTCGGCCGGGGGCTCCCAGAACGCGAAATGGTTTTTGCCGCCGAATTTGGCTTGATACATGGCCTGATCGGCGTGGCGGATCAGTTCGTGTTTGCTGTTGCCGGCGTCGGGGCTGATGGCGATGCCGATGCTGACGCCGATGTGCAGTGTTTCGCCCTGCCAGTGAAACGGCGCCGCCAGCGCTTCGATCAGTTTGGCGGCGACCTGTGCCGCGGCGCGGCGGTCGTCGAGGGGTTCCAGCAGCAGCAGGAATTCATCGCCGCCGACGCGTGCCAGCGTGTCGTGGCTGCGCAGCTGGGCGCGCATGCGTTCGCCGGCTTCGCGCAGCACCACGTCTCCGGCTTCGTGGCCGTGGCGATCGTTGATCGGTTTGAAGTTGTCGAGGTCGAGGCAGAGCACGGCCAGCGGCAGGCGGTCGCGCAGGCTGCGGCCGAGCGCGTGGTCGAGGCGCAGATCCAGCAGCCGGCGGTTGGGCAGTCCGGTCAGCGGGTCGTGCAGGGACATCTCGCGGGCCCGCCGTGACTGGCTGGCGGCCTGCCATGCCAGCACGCCGACGCTGGCACTGCCGGCCGTGCCGAGCACCAGCACCAGCAGTGCCATGGCGCTCCAGCCGCCCTGCCGCCATTGCGCGGCCAGTTGCCAGCTGCCCGCCGGCAGCCGCACCGGCACACTGGCATCGGGGGCGGCAAACACCGCCGCTTCGCCGGCAAAGACTTCGCCCTGCTCGCCCTTGCCGTCGCGGCCGCGCATCGCCATGCGCAGCGCGTTGCTGTCGCCGACACCGGCGCTGGCCAGCAGCTGGGCGGAATCAATGACCACGCTGGCCAGGCCCCAGTAGCGCGGGGCGTCGCCGCGCCGGGTGTAGATGGGCGCCCGGTGGATGACGCCGACGCCGCCCTGGATCAGGGTCACCGGGCCGATCAGCAGCGGCTTGCCGGTGCGCATCGCCAGCAGCACGCCGTCACGCTGGTCCGGCAGATCGTCCAGGTAGCGCACACCCAGCGCTTTTTCGTTGCCGGCCAGCGGATAGACGTAGCGGATGACGTTGTCCGGCGCGAGGCCGATGTTGCGGATCAGCGGATTGCGCTGGGTGAGCTCGCGGGCAAAGACCTCGAAGTCGCTCTGGCTGATGTCGCCGCGCAGCGACACTTCCAGCTCCAGACCGCGGATCAGGAACATCGCGGCGTTGATCTGGCTTTCCAGCCGTGCCCGCACTGCCGACAACTGCTCCTGCAGGGCGAACTGGCGCTGGCGCCGGTAGTCCTGCTGCAGCAGCGTGGCGATGGTCAGGGTCAGCAGCAGGCACAGGCCGGCTGTGAGGCCGGCGAGCAGACGCGGGGCAAGCAAACGACGCAGCAGCATGGAAGCGGGACGATGACGGCTGTTGCCGGACAGTATGGCAGCGGCCGGCCGCCGTCGCCTGCTCAGTCCGCCTGCTCAGTCCGCCCGGTCGTCACCCGCGTTGCGCGCCGTTGCCGGCAGGACCGGTTCGGGCAGCCGCCGGCGTTCAATGAACAGGGCATTGCCGCCACTGCGCTTGGCCTGGCGTTTGGCATCGGCCATCGCCGAGGCGATCTGGTGATGCGAGTGGTAATGCTGGGCCAGTGCCGGCACGGCGCCGATGGCGATCGACAGCAGGCTGTGGAACTCGCGATCTCCGCGCCGGTTTTCGGTGTGATACCCGCCGGCGTCGATGTGTTCGGCGCTGTGGAATTGCTGGATGCGCAGCGCGAACTGCTGCAGCAGTTTTTCGCAGCGCGTCTGCCAGTCGCTGCTGCGCATCAGCATGACGAAATCGTCACCGCCGATATGGCCGGCGAAATCCTGTTCGCTGTCGACGCTTTCACTGATCAGCCGGCCGAGCGTTTCAATCACTTCATCGCCGCGCCGGTAACCGTAATGGTCATTGAATGGTTTGAAGGCATTGATATCGATGTAGCAGGCAACAAATCCCAGCCCCTGATCCAGCCACATTTCAATTTGTTCGCTGATCGGTACATTGCCCGGCAACAGGGTCAGCGGATTGGCGTAGCGCGCGGCGTTCAGTTGCAAGTCGGTGAGCGCGCGCATCAGATCGTAACCGGTGCCCATGCCGGCATAACGACCTTCATGGGTGACGATGAAGCCGTCGATCAGATAATGCCGCTCGGCGTAGGCAATGACCCGCGAAACTTCTTCCAGCGGCCTGTCGCGATCGACAATCATCGGCCGCTTGTCCATGGTCAGCGTGCAGGGTTTGCGACCGAGCAATTCGCGGGCAAAGGGTTTGGCAAAACGTTCGAGAAACTGCTGGCGCTTGAGCAAACCAATCGGCGTGTCGGCATCGACCACCGGCAGGGCCTGCAATTCCGGTTGCGCGCTGAACAGTTCGAACACCTCCTGATTGCTGGTGTGCGACGGCACCGGCCGGACATAAAAGCGGATGCTGTTGGCGGTCGGCCGGCGATGTTGGCGACCGAGCGCGCGTTTGCGTTCATCGGCCAGTGCGTGCAGCACTTCCGGTGGCAGCGCGATGGCCGGTGTACGCGACGGCCGGCCGAGCGCGTAGCCTTGACCATAACGGATGCCGAGCTGGCGCACGGTGGCGAGTTCGGCCAGCGTTTCGATGCCTTCGGCGATCACCTGCGTGCGGGCATTTTCCGCGATGTGCTGGATGGAGCGGACAAACTGCTGCTTGACCGGATCCTGATGCAGATGCTGGACAAAATGCTTGTCGATCTTGACGAAGTCGGGACGCAATTCCGACCACAGCCGCAGCGATGACGAGCCTTCGCCGAGATCATCGAGGGCGATGGCAAAGCCGAGTTCCTGATAGGTGTGTGCGGCGGTGCGCAGCAGGGCGTAATCGAGCGCGCGAAAGCACTCGGTGATCTCGATGACGATGTCCGCCGGTGACAACTCCAGCTCGCGCAGGTGACGCAGGATGCGCTCGGGTTTGAAACCGGGAAACAGCAGGCTTTCCGGATTGACGTTGAGAAACAGGCGACCGGGCAAACGCTGTTCGGCGTAACGGCCGACCGTGGTTTTCTGGCAGAGCAGATCCAGCGGCACCTGACAGCCGCATTCTTCCGCGGCCCGAAACAGTGTGGTTGGCGCGTGCAGTGCACTGTCGGACGGGCCGCGCACCAGTCCCTCGAAACCGATCACGCTGCCGGCATGCAGATCAACAATCGGCTGGAACACCGACTGCAACAACTGGCCGGCAAAAATATCCTGCAGGGCATTGGCGTGGGGATGGGTGTGCAAAACGCGCACTGGCGCTGAGCGCAAAACCTGAACGGCAGTCATGACAATTTCCGTTACGCGTCACCGGCTTCCCTGCGCCACGGACGGTGATGAATGCAGCGCAGCCTACGGCGCCTGTGTGACAGTGCGGTGATCGATCTGCATGTCGACCGCGGGAAAATTGCCGGGCATGTGGCGGGAAAATTTCGCGGAACAAAAAACAAGGCCGCTCGCGCGCGGCCTTGTGTGCGGTGCGACGGATCGCTGATCACTTATTGTCCGGTTGGTTTCGCTGTGGCGGTGCTGACCGGTGCCGGTGACGCGGTGATGACTGTGCCCTGGCCGGGACGCAGTGGCGAAGCCTGGGAAGGTTCGCGTGGATTGTCGCGTATACGCCGCAACTCCTCGGCGGCCAGCGCAATTTGGCGATAGCCTTTCGATTGCGTATAGGCGTCCGGGTTGCTGTCGAAATAGCGCCGGTAGCGCTGGCGCAGCGCGCTTTGCTCGTCCTTGCTCATCGACTGGAAGCGCTCAAACGCCAGACGCAGTTCCTGCTGCTCGCTTTCGCTCAGCCCCTGCCAGTGCTTGAGCAGGCGCAGCGCGGCGCGGCGTTCGTCGCGGGACAATTCCTGCCAGCGCTGGTGACGGGCAACGGCGGCCTGCTGCTCGTCAGCGTTGAGCTGTTGCCAGCGTTCCAGACCGGCCAGCACATTGCGGCGCTGATCGTCGGACAGATCGGCCCAGCGCTCGCTGTAAGGGGCCAGCAGCTGCCGGGTCGCTTCCGGGAGCTGAGCAAATTGCTCCGGCGGAGTTTGTTCCGGTCGTGCCTGTACTGGTTGTGCCTGATCCGCTTGCGCCTGTGGGGGGGCGGCGGCCGGTCCGGCCGCTGACAACAGCGGCGACAGGCCCAGCCCGGCCGCAAGGATCAGTGCACGCAGGAAGTCGGTACGCATGGTGCGGCTCCGGAAGGTGAAGTGTTGCCCAGGGGGTTGCTGCCGCGCGGCAGGTCGTTCCGGGTCGGATGGGCGATGTCCGGCTGGCCGGCTTCGGCAGTGCGCGCATCCGGCGCCGGCGGCGCCAGACTGGGCAGGCGGTCGAGACCGCGGCCGATGAATTCAAGCAGCTCCAGCGACGGCGGTGCCGGCCTGGCGGTACCGGCCAGCGCACCGTTGGCCGGCGCAGCGTCGGCCGGGCGCGCCGCCACAGGGGGCGGCGTTGCCGGCGCAGCGCGGGCGGGCACATCCGTGCCATCGGCCACCAGCCAGAACAACAGGGGCAGGAACATGGGGGAAGACTCCGTTTCGGCAGCGCGCCGGGGCCGGATGGGATGACCGGCGCCGGCCCGTGGCGCTGACAGCCAGAACAACGCCGGCGGCGCAGGGGCGTTGACAGTACAATAGCCGCCCTTTGTTTGCCGCCCCCGCCCGAGTGCCCCATGACCCACGCCGCCCTGCCCCGCCTGCGCCTGCTCAAGAACGAGGAGCGCCGCCTCAAGCTCGGCCACCTGTGGATCTACTCCAACGAAGTCGATCAGGGCGTCACGCCGATCAAGGCACTGAAGCCCGGCCAGCAGGTGGTGGTCGAAGCCCACGGCGGCAAGCCGCTCGGCGTCGCCTACGTCAATCCGCATTCACTGATCTGCGCCCGCCTGATCAGCCGCGACGAGCACCTGCTCGACAAATCGCTGCTGGTGCACCGGCTGAATATCGCCCTGTCGCTGCGCGAGCGCCTGTTTCCGCAGCCGTATTATCGTCTGGTCTATGGCGAGAGCGACGGCCTGCCGGGTCTGGTTGTGGATCGCTTTGGCGATCATCTGGTGGCGCAGCTGACCACCGCCGGCATGGACCAGATGCGCGACGCGATCTGCGAAGCGCTGGTGAAAGTGCTGAAGCCGGCGTCGATCCTGTGGCGCAACGACAGCAGCGTGCGCGCGCTTGAAGGCTTGCCGGCGGAAGTTGCCGTCGCGTATGGCGAGGCGCCGGCTCAGGTTGAACTGATCGAAAACGGCGTGAAATTCCTTGCCCCGCTGGCCGACGGCCAGAAGACCGGCTGGTTCTACGATCAGCGCCCGAACCGCGAATGGCTGCGGCATCTGGTGCCCGGCAAGCGTGTGCTCGACGTGTTCAGCTATATCGGCGGTTTCGGCGTGCAGGCGGCGGCGTTTGGCGGTGCTGATGTCTGGTGCGTCGATGCTTCGGAAAGTGCGCTCGACGCGGCGCAGGCCAGCGCCGATCTGAACGGTGTCGGCGAGGTGCTGACCACGGTGCAGGGCGATGCGTTTGAGGTGCTGAAAGCGCTGAAGGACGACGATCAGCGTTTCGACGTCATCATTGTTGATCCACCGGCCTTCATCAAACGCAAAAAAGATCTGGAAGAAGGCACCAATGCCTATCGCCGCATCAACGAGCTGGCGATGCGACTGCTGAGTCGTGACGGTTTGCTGCTGTCGGCCTCCTGCTCGATGCATCTGCCGCGCGAGTCGCTGGCTGAAGTGGTGCGCGCCTCGGGCCGGCATCTGGATCGCCATGTGCAAATTCTCGCCGAAGGCGGACAGGGACCGGATCATCCGGTGCATCCGTCGATACCGGAAACGCGTTACATCAAGGCGCTGCTGTCGCGCGTGGTGACGCTGTAAACCGGCGCAGTGATCATGGCCAGCGTTCCTGTTTCATCGTCCGCGCCGTTCAGCAATCCGGCACTGCGTTTTCACGCCCTGTCGCAAGTGCTGGCGCGCACCCGCGCCTACTGGCAACCGTCGCCGTTCTGCGAGCCGCGTCCGCAATGGTGTGCACAACATCCGCTGCTGACGCAAAAGCTGTTGCGTCTGGGCGACAACACGGTGCGTGCCTGCGAGGATGATCCGCAAGCCCTGCAGGATTTGTTGCGCGACGATTTGCCCTTTGTTGATGAATTGCAACAACTGACACAGCTGCCGGAAGCGGGCGGCGGCAGCGACGATTTTCCCGAACGCTGGAGCGTCGATGTGCCGGGCCGCAAATGGCAGCAAATTGCCGCCTTCGCACGTGCGCTGAACTGGCGTCAGGGGCCGGTGCTGGACTGGTGCGCCGGCAAATCGCATCTCGGTCGCACGCTGGCGCGCAGCCGCAACGTGCCGCTGCGCGCCTTCGAGCGCAATGCCGAGCTGTGCCGTGACGGCGAAAGCATGGCGCAGAAACTCGGCGTCGCGGCGCGCTTCCAGTGTGTCGATGTGCTGCACGATCCGCTGATGCTGCGCATGGAAGAGCAGGTCGTCGCCCTGCATGCCTGCGGCGATCTGCATCGCCAGTTGCTGCGCCAGGTGGTGGCGCAGTCGGTGCGCCGTGTGGCCTTGTCGCCGTGCTGCTATCACCTGTGGGTCAGCGACCGATATCAGCCGCTGTCAAAGGCCGGACAGGCGCAGGATCTGCAACTGGATGTGCGCAGCCTGCATCTGGCCATGGAGGAAGCGGTGACCGCGTCGCCGCGCACGCAGCTGCAGCATGTACGCCTGCAGATCTGGCGTCTGGGTTTTGATTGCCTGCAGCGCAAACTGCGCGGTTGCGACGAATATTTTTCCACGCCCTCGCTGCCGATGTCGGCGGCGCAAAGCAGTTTCGAAACCGTGTGCCGGCAATTCGCCGCGCACAAAAACCTGCCGCTGCCGGCGCAGGTGAACTGGGACTGGTTTGAAAAACGCGGCCTGCAGCGCTGGCGCGAAGTGCAGCGCCTGCAATTGCTGCGGCATCTGTTCCGGCGCGCGCTGGAATTGTGGCTGGTGGGTGATCTGGCGATGTATCTCGAAGAGCAGGGTTATCGCGCCGATCTGTCAGTTTTCTGCGCGCGCGATCTGACGCCGCGCAATCTGCTGCTGCAGGCGGAGCGCGTCGCATGAGCGATATTCACGAGCACGAGGACGAACACGAGGCCGAACCTGGCAATCGTAGTGCGGAAAAAAATCATGCAACAAGTGCTGCGGAACCCGCGCGCAGCATCAAATGCAGCGTAGCGGCACAACAGGACGGCGACATCGCCATCGAACTGCTGGCCGCCCGATCCGGCTTGTCGAAACAGAAACTGAAAGACGCCATGAACAAGGGCGCCGTGCACCTGAATCGTGGTCGCAAACGCTCGCGCTTGCGCCGTGCGCAGGCCGCGCTGCAGAAGGGCGACCGCCTGGAATTGTTCTACGATCCGCAATTGCTGGCGCTGCAGCCGGGGCCGGCACAACTGATCAGCGACCAGCGTGCCTACAGTGTCTGGTACAAACCGCCCGGCCTGCTGGCACAGGGCACGGACTGGGGCGATCACTGCAGCCTGTTGCGCGTTGCTGATATCGCCCGTGGCCATCGTGGTGCCTGGCTGGTGCACCGGCTGGATCGCGAAGCGTCCGGCCTGATGCTGATCGCTCACAGTGGCGAAGCCTCCGGCAAATTGTCGGCGCTGTTTTTGCAAAACCGGATCGAAAAAATTTATCACGTACGCGTGCAGGGCGAGACGCCGGAAACCGGCCTCATTGACACGCCACTGGACGACAAGGAGGCGCGCAGTCGTTACACGCGCCTGCGCGTCGACGCGCAGAACACGGACGAGCAAGATGTGGATCGGAAAACCAGCGTGCTGGAAGTGCGCATTGATACCGGCCGACTGCACCAGATCCGCCGTCATCTCGCCGGCATCGGCCATCCGGTGATCGGCGATGCGCGTTACGGTCAGGCACGCAGCGGCGATGCACTGGCGCTGTGTGCCGTGCAACTGAATTTCACCTGTCCCTTTTCCCGACGCGCCGTGCAGTTTGCCTGGCCGTCACCGTTCGAGGAGTCTGCACCATGAGCCAGGGCTTTACGCTGTCCAAGCGCCAGCAAAAACGTTACGCCAAAAAGCGTATCCGCAAAAAATTGCATCTCGCCGAGTTTGCCGAATTCGGCAGCGACATCACGCTGAAACTGAAAGCCGGCAGCGAAGACAGCTTCAACGCCGTGTTTGATCGCTGGCTGGATATCCTGGTCGAGAAGCAGTGGTGCTTCAACGGCGGCGGTGCGTTCCACGGTGAAACCGGCGACACCGCCCACGCCGTGCTCAACGGCCTGCTGACCGGCATCAAGGCGCCGGGTATCAGCACGGAAGATGTCGCCTGGCTGCGCAGTGAATTTGCCAAGTGGCCGGAAGTCGAGAGCGCCGAAGTCGGCGAGCCGATGGATGTCTGGTATCTGTAAGCCTGAATTGCAGGCATTTGAAACGGCGCCACAAGGCGCCGTTTTGTTTTCTGCAACGAAATGTCATGAGGCCGTCGCGGTGCTGCACGGCTATTCGGGATTCTGCGACTTTTTTTTCAACGCCTGTGCGCGCGCCTGCATCAATTGTTGTTCCCGCACATTGTCGGTCAGGCGGATGGCGCACTGCAGTGCCTGCACGGCCTCATCGTAACGATGGAGCCGGGCGAGAAAGTCGGCGTGCACGGCATGCAGCCAGTGATAGCGCTGCAGTGGTTTTTCCTGCAGCAAGGGCTGCAACAATTCGTGCGCGGCAGCGGGGCCATCGGCCATGCTGACGGCAACGGCACGATTGAGGGCAATCACTGGTGACGGCGTGCGTTGCATCAGTTGACCGTAGAGGCTGGCGATGCGCGGCCAATCGGTCTCTTCGGCGCGATGGGCGCGGGCATGGCAGGCAGCGATGCCGGCTTGCAATTGATACGGGCCGGCCTTGCTGCCGGTGACATCGTTCAGCGCGTTGGCGCGTGCCAAGGCCGCCAGACCGCGACGGATCAGCAGCAGGTCCCAGCGTCGTCGATCCTGATCGGCAAGCAGGATCGGATTGCCCGATGCATCGGTACGCGCTGTGCTGCGCGAGGCCTGCAACTCCAGCAGCGCCGACAAGCCGTGCACTTCGGCCTGATCCGGTGCGATCACCACCAGCATGCGCGCCAGTCGCAGTGCTTCTTCGCACAGCGCCGGGCGCATCCAGTCGCTGCCGCTGGTCGCGGTATAGCCTTCGTTGAAAATCAGATACACCACTTCCAGCACTGAACCCAGACGCGCTGCCAGCGCATCGCCGCGCGGGATCTCGAACGGTACATTGGCGTCGGATAACGTGCGTTTGGCGCGCACCAGTCGCTGGGCGATGGTCGGTTCCGGTTGCAGGAAGGCGCGCGCGATCTCGTGCGTGGTCAGGCCGGCCAGCAGTTTCAGCGTCAGGGCCACACGGGCATCAACAGACAGCAAGGGATGGCAGGCGGTGAACATCAGTCGCAGCATGTCGTCACCGATCTCGTCCTGGCGTGCGGCATCGAGCGCATCGACAAAATCCGGCACCAGATCGGCTTCCTGCGCGATCAGATCCTGTTCCAGTTCGGCGTGACGGGTACCGGACATTTGCCGGTGACGCAGATGATCGAGCGCGCGCCGCTTTGCCGTGGTCATCAGCCAGGCCGCCGGATTGTCGGGAATGCCATTGCGCGGCCAGCGTTCAAGTGCTGCCACCAATGCGTCCTGGGCAAGCTCTTCGGCGATGGCGAGACTGCGCACCCGACGCGCCACGGCGGCGACAATCTGTGCCGATTCCAGCCGCCAAACGGTGGCGATGGTTTCATGGAGATGTGAATGCATGCGTGGCGTTCAACGATCCTTCGCGGTGGAAATGTTCGGCGGGTATGCCGCTGCATGACGAAGACATTAGCGGTGCGTTCGTCATGCAGCGATCGTGTTTACACCTGTGCCGGCGCGGCGTTCATGTCCATGTAGAAGACTTCCCACAAATGTCCATCCAGATCGGCGAAGCCATGCTGATACATGAAACCGTAATCCCTGGGGGCGTTCGGTGTGCTGGCGCCAGCGGCCACGGCTTTGGAGACCACAGCGTCGACTTCTTCCCGACTGTCACAGGACAAGGACAGCAGCACTTCGGTGCTTTTGCTGGCGTCGCTGATCGGCAGTCGTGTGAACTCGCGGAAAAACGGCTCGATCAGCAGCATGGCGAAAATATTTTCCGCGACTTCCAGACACGCGCCCTTGTCATTGGTGAAGCGCGGATTGAACTGCAGACCGAGTGCCCGGAAAAACGTTTGCGAACGGTTCATGTCCTTGATTGGCAGGTTGACGAAAATCTGGCGAAACATGGTGAAGCTCCTTGCGTGTGTGCCGGCGCTGTGGTCAACGTGGCGTGTGCTGTTGCTGTGATTGGTGATGGCGTTCGGGCGGCGACGGGGTTTGCCGAGAAACCACATGGCGCGTCTCCCTTGTTCGGGTGATGCCGGTTCAGGATTTCAGCGCCGCATCCATCGCTTTCATGCGCTCGATGGGTTCGCTGGGCTGGAAATCTTCCATTTCGTACAACTCGCGCACTTCGACGATGGCGTCGGCGCCTTCGCGTACCGGATTCGGAAAACGCCGGCTCCACTCCAGCGCTTCTTCGCGTGAGCGCACCTGGATCAGCGTGTAGCCGGCGATCAATTCCTTGGCTTCGGCAAACGGACCGTCGATCACGCGGCGGCCTTCGCCGCCGTACTGGATGCGCCAGCCGCAACGACTCGGTTTCAGGCCGCTGCCATCCAGCAGCACACCGGCGCGTGCCAGTTCCTCGTGATAGTCGGCCATCGCGGCCAGCACTTGCGGATCCGGATCGGGACGCACTTCAGCTTCAAACTCGGCGCAGGATTTGACGATGATCATGAAACGCATGGTGGACTCCCTGAAATCAATTGCTGGCTGGTTTGGCGCGGTTTTGTGCGCGGGCACCAACGACTTTTTTGACTGGATGCAGCGTTGAAGCGGCTTGCCGTTCAGTCCTTCGACAGGCTCAGGACGAACGGAATGAGAGCGGGTTGATAACCGGGGAAAACGGAGTGGGCTGACCGGTTTTCTGCATCGCCGCGTTCGTCACTGCGGTTGGGCTTCACAGCGGCTGACCTTCACAGAGCGCCTTCAGGCGTTGCAGCGCGCGCGGCCACATTTCCGCGAACATGGTTTCGTATTCAGCCGAAGTTTCCATGTCGACCTGCACCAGAGTGCCGCCGGCCGCATCGCTGTAGCGGTAATTCTCGTAGCAGGGTGTCCAGCTGCGCACCGCTTCACTGTCGGTGTCTTCCTTGCCATCGATGATCATGCCGAGATGGCGGATGGAGACGAATTCGGCCGGCCGGTGGTCGGCAATTTCCGAGATCATGCCGTTGCCTGCCGGGTCGCAAAAACGGATCGGCGTACCGGCCTCCCAGGAGCCGATGTAGTGCGAACCTTCGCAGAAGGACTGCGTCCATTGTTCATAGCCCGGCGTGTACAGCATCGTCGTCCAGACCTGTGTGCGCGGCGCGCCGATCAGGATCTCGAAGTGCAGGGCTTTCAGCGCTTTTTTCTGCGTGGCGGTCATGGTCACTCTCCTTGGCAATCCTGAGCGCGCCGGCAGCGGACAGGCTCAGGGGAACGGGGCCGGATGCAGGACAGATGTGCAGCACCAGCCGGTCCGGGCGACGGGCCGGCCGGTGCAGGATGTCCGGTGCTTCAGCGTGTCGTTACAGGGACGACGAAGCAGGAACGGGAAAATCGACATGGCGGGAAAAATATTTTTCGCGCGTGGTGGCTCAGGCGTGACTGTCGTCGGAACAGGGCGCCAGCGCCCGCACCTCGACCGTGCACCAGCCGGCGGCCGGACACTCGCGCGCCAGCCGTATGGCCTCGTCGCGGTCAACGTTTTGCAGCAGGAAAAAGCCGCCGATCATTTCCTTGGCTTCGGCAAACGGACCATCGACCAGACGCGTCTCGCCGCTGGCGCGCGACACGCGCACGGCATCCGTGGTTGCGGCCAGCGATTCGACGGCCTTCAGCTTGCCCTGCGCGGCCAGCCCTTCGGCGAACGTCACCATGCTGGCATACGCCGCCTGTCCTTCAGCTTCGGTGCGCGTGGCGCGCTGGCCGACCGGTTCGATGATGAGCAGCATGTAGGACACGGACAGATTCCTTTCCTGGATTCGGAACGCCGATGCTAGCTGATGCGCGCGAAGCGGTGGGTAGGGAGGGGAATAGTTGGCGGGGAAAGCGGGGCGAGAAATGGTTGGCGAAGACGAAGTCCCCGGAGTCGTTGCGGTCTTTCAACAGAATTGCGTGATGCGAACCAGCCTCTGACTCGCATCCGCCCAGCCGTTCTGCGACAGGGCGGACGACGCACTGGCGCCGTTCCTGTTTCCGGCTCGCCCTTGCACATGCAGACCAATGGGCGCGGGCAGTGGATTCTGCTGTCGCGCCGCCGTCAGCGCGCTTTCTCAATCAGAAAGATCTGCTCACCGCCGCGTTCGCTTTGTTCCACCAGCACATGGCCGTTGAGTCGCACCCAGGTGGGGATGTCGTGCAGGGTGCCGGGATCGGTGCAGGTGACGCGCAGCCGTTCGCCGAGGGCTATTGTTTTCAGCGCGTTCTGGGTGCGGATCACCGGGATCGGACACAGCAGGCGGCGCGCGTCGAGGTTGTGTTCGTGCGGCGCCAGACCTTCCAGCGACAGGTTTTCCAATGAGGGTTTGAATTCAGACATGCCAGCCAGCCTCGATGTCATCCGCAGTGAACGGCTGCACGCGCACCTCGCGGGTGACGCCGCTGCGATCAGTGTAATCCAGCACCACGTCGCTGCCGCTGTTGGCGGCGCCATAGCGGGCGATGATGCGGGCGGCAAGTTCGACGTCGCTGTCGTCGCGCAATTCGCCGTCCACCAGCGCGTAGGCACCCATGTAGGAGTTGGGAATAAAGCTCGCGTACTGGCGGCGATAACCTTCCATGAACAGGCCTTCGCCTTCTTCACGGGAAATGATCAGCTTGAAGTGCGGACGCGGACGCAGGTGACGACCAATCTTCAGCAGGATGATGTCGTCGAGTTCGTATTCGCGCGTGCCGCGTGAGGTCCACAGATCGCCAAGTTTGGCGGCGTACTGTTCATTGGTCAGGAAGCAGCAGCCACCGGCCGGTTGCGCCCAGTCTTCGAAACCGAATTGCTGCGCCAGTTCGACCTGCGGTTTGCGCGAGCGGCCGCTGATGTCGTAGAGCTGATCGCGGTTTACCCAGCCTTCGCGCTCCGGCAGGGTCGGCATCAGATGCTTGGCGCACAGCGGTCGCAGCAGGCGATCTTCGGCCTGTGATTCACGGGCGATGATCGGCATGGTGGCGGCGCGCTGCGACTTCGGCCGCTGGCCGATCACTTCGCCGGTGACGATGAAATCGAAACCGTTTTCTTCCATCCACTCGCGCGCCTTGCTGACCATGAACACCTTGCAGTCGAGGCAGGGATTCAGGTGCTGGCCGTAACCGTGTTTCGGATACAGCAGCACGTTTTTGTATTCCTCGACGATGTCGATGATGTGCAGCGGCATGTTCAGCTGTTCGGCCACCCAGAGCGCGTTGTTGCGCTTCTTCTTGCCGGCATCCTGTTTGCGGATGGCGTGGGTGTGGCCTTCAACGCAGAAGCCGGTGAAGAAATTGATGCCCTCGACGTGGACGCCCTGCTGCTGGACGATTTTTGCCGCCAGCATGGAATCCAGTCCGCCGGAGATCAGGACGACGGCCTTACGCTGCACTGCCATTTGCGGATCACTGGTCAAAAAATGGGCGCGCATTGTAGGAAATGCGCCCGCCCGCGGCCAGTCCGAAACGCCGGACGGTGCCCAAGCGGTACGCCCGTCCGCCACAGACGCGCTGCCGCCGGCGGCAAGCTGGCGCAGCTTTGACTAGGCTTGCCCTGCCAGCCCTCAACTGCGAGTCCGATCCATGAACATCCGTCCCATGTCCTGCGCGCGCCTCGCCCTCGCTCTCAGCCTGTCTGTCCTGCTCGCCGCCTGTGAACAGAATCCGGCACCGCCGCAGGTCGCCCACCCCGCCGCGACCGAAGCCGCCGCCGCGCCGGTGCCGGCCGCTGCCTGCAGCCTGAAAATGGGCCTCGACCCCTACGAGCCCTACCAGTTCAGCGACATGGACGGGCAGATCCGCGGGCTGGATGTGGAACTGGTGCAGGCCATCGCCCACGAATCCGGCTGCGCACTCAGCTTTGTCCAGCAGGACTGGACCACCCTGCTCGCCGGTGTGCGCAGCGGCGAGGTTGACCTGCTGTCCGGCGCCTCGCGCAATGCCGACCGCGAGCGCTACGCCAATTTCTCCGCGCCTTACCGCGACGAGGTGTTTGCCCTGTTCCTGCTCAAGGACGACGCCGGCAAATGGCAGGCCGCCGGTCTGGATGAGCTGGTCAGCGGCAAGGCCATGCGCATCGGCATCACCGACGGCTATCTGTACAACGATGCCGTCAACGTCCTGCTCGACGACCCGGCCCGCGCCGGCCAGTTTGTCGCCAGCTCGATGAGCGAAGTGCACATCGGCAACCTGCTCGATCACAAGGTCGATGGCGTGCTGGAAGACCCGTTCGTGGTCGCAGCTATTTTGCGCCGCAAGAATCTTGGCGACGCCGTGGTGCGCAGCCCGCTGGATTTCGGCGCCAAGCCGGTACACCTGATGTTCAGCAAACAAAGCGTGCCGGCCGACACCGTGGCCCGCTTCGACGCGGCGCTGGCCAAGCTGCGCGAGGATGGCCGCTATCAGGCCATCGTTGACCGTTACCTGAAGTAACGCATGGGCGAGCGCTGGACGGAGGCGGGGTGCGTGGCTGGAGCCGCCGCCTGCCGTCCGTCAGGCTTTTGGACTGTGCTCCGGCGACGCGGCGGACCTTGCCGCCGATTGCGCTGCGCCAATCGGCGCTACTGCTTTTTGTCCTTCTCCCCTCATGAGAAGAGAGCCGGTGAAGACTGCGAAAGCAGCAGGTCGCCAGCTACCATCCACTGCTTGGGCACTGGCTTCGACATGAAAGATGCATACGCATCTTTGTGGCCATTAAACGACGCAAATGCTATAAACACTCCATGCCTTGCCCGGAGTGTCCGCCATGACCGCCCTTGCCGTCAGCCAGCCCGATCCCGCCGCCGTCCTGCTCAAGGCGACGCTGCGCGCCAGTGAGGCGCTCGGCCTCAGCCAGAAAGACCTCGGCGACGTGCTTGGCATCGACCGGACCTCGGTCGCCCGCCTCATCAAGCGTGGCCAGCTGGCGCCGGACAGCAAACAGGGCGAGCTGGCGCTGCTGCTGGTGCGTGTACACCGCTCGCTGTTTGCCCTGGTTGGCGACAACCGGGCGCAGTTGCTGCACTGGATGCGCAGCGACAATCTCCATCTCGGCGGCGTACCGGCCGAGCTGCTGCGCAGTGTGCAGGGGCTGGTCAATGTCGTCGCCTATCTGGATGCGCTGCGCGGCCGCAACTGAACGCATCAGCGGTTGTGCAGGCCTGGTCAGGCGCGCTGCGCAATCGTCGGTGCAACACCGTCGGATCGAAAAAAACGTCAGGGATGAGCAATGAGCAGTGATCACGGCCACGCGGCCGGACTCTGGGCAGCAAGCGCCGCCGCGCAACACATTGCGCCGTTCGACGCGCGCGCCTACCGGGTGGTCGAGTCGCAGGAAACGGTGGCCACCATGACGCTGGTGGACAACCGCGACGAACAAGCGCTGCTCGAAGAACTGCTCGATGCCAGCAAACCACCGTTGGCACCGGATCTGCGCGGTCTGCACTATCTGCTTGCGGCACCGTTCCGCTATCCACCGCTGAAATACGGCTCACGTTTCGGTGCCCGCCACGAGCGCTCACTGTTTTACGGTTCGGCCAATCTCGGCACCGCCTTTGCCGAATGCGCCTATTACCGGCTGGTATTTCTCAGCGGTCCGCGCCAGGCATTCAGCGACGATCTGATCACCTTCCACACCGCGTTTTCCGTCGTTGTGCGCAGCGAACGTGGACTCGATCTCTGCCAGCCGGCATTTTCCGCGATCACGCCAATCCTGCGCTCGGCCAGCGACTATCAGCGCGCGCAACAATTCGGCAGCGCCATGCGCGCCGCCGGCGTGGACGCTTTCAGTTATTACTCGGCCCGCGCCACCGGTGACGAGGCGATCAACATCGGCGTGTTCAGCCCCGCCGCCCTCAATAACCAGATCGACAACAGCGCCGCCTGGGTGTGCATCAGCAACCGGCAACAGATCCGCTGGGTCGATCCCCTGCACCGCAGCGCCATGGCCTTTGCGCGCGAACAATTCGAGATCGACGGTCAATTGCCGCAACCGGCGTTGTAAGTATGGTGTGTGGTCATGGAGTGGACGAATTGCACGCATGCGTAAACGGTAAACAAATTGTCCGGAAAAATTTCCCCGGCACACGAATCTTCGTGCACGCGAATTTGCTTACATATTGGCGACCGGCCGCACATCGTTTGATACGAAGCGCTTGCTAGCATTTTTTCCATGGCCACGCCGTATTGATGAATCCGATGCACACCAGGTTCCCGAGCGGACACTACTACGGCACCCATGCGTTTCACCGTGCCATACCGGGAATCAAACTTTCCCACCTGCAAGGCACCGTGCCTGAACATGAGGTCATGGAGCACGCTCACGAAGGTGCGCACATCATTCTGGCCACCCGGGGCCACTACATCACCTCGGCAGCCGGACAGGAACGGGAAGGACCAACGCTGATATTCAATCCCGCTGACATCGTTCACCGTGATCGCTTTCAGGGTGACGGTGGATGGTTTTTTGCAGTGAGTTTCGATCCGGAATCCAGTCTGGATCTCTCCGGGCAATTGAAGTTACCCGGTCATGCGACACGGAATGCGTCGCCTGTTGCCAGCAAACGCGCGCTTCAACTGTTGCAGGCGGCGGCAACACCTGATCAGGGCAAACTTGATCTTGATGTGCTGACCATCAATCTCCTGGAATGCTTTGCCGATCGCGTAGCCGCCTGCCCGCATCCACCACGATGGCTCAAGGATGCGCAGGACATGATTGCTGATCTGGCGGACGCGGATTTGGGCATTGAAGAAATTGCCGGAGCGATCGGAGTGCATCGTGTCTACCTTGCCCGGCAATATCAGCGCCACTTCGGCTGTACGCCGGGTGAAGATCTGCGCCGCCGCCGTGTTGAGCGGGCAACACAGTTGCTGCTGAACTCAAAAAAACCGTTGAGCGAAATCGCCACGAACTGCGGCTACTGCGATCAAAGCCACCTCAACCGGGCCTTTCTCAACATGTGGGGCGTGACGCCAACAGACTTCCTGAAACTCCATGGTTTCAAAAATCCAAGATCCGGATGAGGGTTGAGACCAGACTGTTGTTCTCCAAAACAGATCTCCAACACCGACTTCCAACACTGTTCGACAATACTGAGAGAGGTACCACGATGCGCCCGAACACGGCCCTTATGGTCTTTACCCTGTCACTCGCGCTGGCCGCCCCCGGCGCAGCTCGCGCCGCACAGTCCGTGGACGACTGGCCCCTGAATGATCCGGCGTCACAGGGACTTGACGGCAAAAAACTGCAGGCCATGGATCAGGCCATCAAGTCCGGCGCGTATCAGCAGATCACCAGCGTGCTGATCGCCAGACGAGGCAGTCTGGTCCACGAGGCCTATTTCGATGCCGATGGCAGTGAAGGGCTGCGCAACACGCGCTCCGCGACGAAAACCATCACCGGCATGCTGGCCGGTCTGGCCATCGAAAAGAAAAGCATTCCTGGCGTTTCCAGCACCATTCTGCCGTATCTGGAAAACCAGAAACCGATACAGAACCC
This sequence comes from Permianibacter sp., assembly GCA_041913605.1. Lineage (GTDB taxonomy): Bacteria > Pseudomonadota > Gammaproteobacteria > Enterobacterales > Permianibacteraceae > Permianibacter. The sequence continues at coordinate 112,963 of JAYSEY010000010.1, read as the reverse complement.
GGATCCGCGAAAATCCCGGATCACGGTTGAAGATTTGCTGACCATGAGCTCGCTGCTTGAGTGCGATGATCAGAACCAGTTTTCCCGCGGTAACGAGGAAAGGATGTATCTGATCGAAGACTGGGTTCAGTTCTATCTCGATCTGCCGATCAAGGGTTTCCCGGCGTGGACAAAAAAACCGGCCGAGTCGCCTCATGGCCGCGCGTTCAGCTACTGCACCGCCGGCACCACTACGCTAGGCGCGGTGATTCAGGCCGCCACAAAAATGCCGCTGCAGGAGTTTGCACAAGCGCATCTGTTCTCGCCGCTCGGGATCAGCAAGGTTGAATGGCAATTCTCGCCGACCGGCCTCGCGCAGGGTGGCGGTGGTCTGGGCATGCGCAGTCGCGATTTGCTGAAAATCGGCAGCGTGCTGGCCAACGGAGGCAAGTGGAAAGACAAGCAGATCCTTGCGCCGGAGTGGATCGCCGCAACCATGCGCGCGCATGCCGAAGTGGATGAGCAACGCAGCTACGGCTATTTGCTGTGGATGTATCCCTACACCTCAAACGGCACCAGTCATAACGCCATTCAGATGGCCGGCACCGGCGGAAACAAGCTTGTGATCTTTCCCGAACTGGATTTGGTGGTACTGGTCACGACCACCAATTTTGGCGTCAGAAGCCCTCACCAAATTACTGACAAGCTGATTGCCGAGCACGTTCTCAATGCCATCGAAGGTGCATGAATGTGCCGGAACCGGTGATGACGGACCACCGGCGACAGGATGCGAGGATGTGATCGGTATTGGCGAGTCCGGCGCCAGCCGGGTGTGCATCGGTAGTCTGTGACAGAACCGTCGTGTCGATCGTCTGCAACAGATCGCAAGGGTGCCTGAGGGTGGTGGTGTCCGATTACGCTGCGCGAGTCGGACCTGCAGTGCTGGCGGACACGCAGCATCTCCGGGAAAAGAAAAAAGGGCGACAACGTCGCCCTTTTTTTGTCTCCACAAACCGCTGTACTCAGCGCGGTTCGACGTGGGCATCCAGCCAGGCGCCGCGATGATCGAGATCTTCGACGCGCAGCGCGGACATGTTCAGGTGGCCGATCTTGCGGCCGCTGCGTGCGCCTTTCTGGTAGTCGTGGACAACCAGGCCGTGCAGTTGCAGCAGTTGCTGGCGATCCGGCCAGGCGCCGATGACGTTCCACATGCGCGCGTAGCCGTCGAGCATCGGTGTCAGCAGCGGCAGGTTGAGTGCGGCGCGCACTTGTTGTTCGAATTGCGAACCGTCGCCGGCGTCGAGTGTCCAGTGCGCGCTGTTGTGCACGCGCGGCGCGATCTCGTTGATCAGCACGTGATCACCGACGGCAAACCATTCGATGGTCAGCATGCCGGTGTAATTCATGTGCGCGAGCAATTCCGGCAGCAGGCGTCGTGCTTCGGCAATCGCCGGACGCTCGCAGTAGCTCATGCCGGCGGTGGCGCGATGCAGAATGCCGTTGCGGTGTTCGGTGAGCGTCGGCGCGAATTGTTCGATTTGGCCGCTGGCGTTGCGCGCACCGGTGATGGCGAATTCGTAATCGAATTTGATCTCGGCTTCGACCACAAACGGCGCCGCATCGGCGGGAATGCCGGCCAGTTGCGCGGCATCGGTGATACGCCACTGGCCTTTGCCGTCGTAGCCGCCGATGGCGGTTTTCACCCGGCAGGGCGTGCCGGTAAAGGCCACGGCGGCGGCGAGATCGGCGTGCGTGTCGGCGGCCTGCCATGTCGCCAGCGGCATCTGCATCTGCTCGAGCAGGGCTTTTTCCTTGCGCCGATCGCGTTTGGTGCGCAGCACGTTGAGGCTGGCGGTGACCGGCGTGATCGCGGCCATGGCATCGAGGATGTCGTCGGGCGCGTATTCGTATTCGGCGGTGACACCGTCGCAGGCGCGGGCGAAGGCTTCGGCATCGCTGACCGCGCTGCTGATCACGCGGCCGTTGAGGAAGCGCGTCGATTCGTCATCCTGCGTGCTGAACACGCGCGGCGTGATGCCCATGCGCAGTGCCGCGAGGGCCAGCATGCGGGCCAGTTGCCCGCCGCCCATGATGCCGAGCGTCAGGTTCATCTCAGAGCGCCTCACGCGGATCGCGCTTGGCCAGCACGGTATCGGTCTGGTTTTTGCGGAAGGCATGTACGGCCGATCGGATGGCCGGGAATTCGGCGGCCAGTGCCTGGGCGGCAAACAGCGCGGCGTTGATCGCGCCCGGTTTGCCGATGGCAAAGGTTGCCACCGGAATGCCGCCGGGCATCTGCACGATGGAATGCAGCGCATCAACGCCGTTCAGGGCGGTGGCATTGACCGGTACGCCGAGCACCGGCACCGGCGTTTTCGCCGCCAGCATACCGGGCAGGTGCGCGGCGCCGCCGGCGCCGGCAATGATGAAGCGCAGGCCTTTGCTTTCCGCACTTTCGGCGAAGCTGAACAGCAGATCCGGTGTGCGGTGGGCGGAGACGATGCCCACTTCATGCGCGACGCCGAGCTTTTCCAGGTGCTCGGCGGCGTGACGCATGGTTTCCCAGTCCGAGCGCGAGCCCATGACGATGGCAACGAGCGGGGTGTTGGACATGTCTACCTCAAGAAGTCGGCGGCGGCCGGTCGCGGAAAACGGTGGTTCGCAAAAAAAGCTTTCCCCGCGCGGCAGGTGTGCGCCGCGAGCCGGCTGTCCGGTCGGGAGCGGCGGGGGTCCGCCATCGGGAAGGCGGCTAGTTTAGCAACGCCTTGCTCATCCGGCGACCAGTGCGGCGCCGGGCCGGATACCAGCCGGAAAAGACCACGGGCGCCCGAAGGCGCCCGTGGTCCGTGTGCAGCTCTGCTTTCTTGTTCTCGGGGCGTGAGGGTCCCGGTGTTCTGGCAGGTCGCGGCGATCAGTTGACGCTGACCGCGCTCCACGCGGCCTTGACCGCGGCCACTTCCGCCGAGCTGGCACCGTACAGATCGGTGGCGGCATTGACGGTGGCGACGCGGGCGCCGGCGTAGTTGGTGTTGCTGGTCATGTACACGGTCAGCGCGCGGTACCAAATCTTGCCGGCCTTGTCCTTGCCGATGCCGCTCAGGCTGGCGCCGTTGCAGGTGGCGCCGGACAGCGCGGTGTTGCCTTCGCTCAGGAAGTAGAAGAAGCGGTTGGCGACGCCCGAGCTGTAGTGCACGTCCAGCGAACCGAGGGTGCTGGCGTAGCAGCTCGGCGATTTGGTATCGAGGATCGGGTTGTACATGTAGCGCATGGCTTTCGAGCCATCCGGATACTTGATGTACAGCTCTTCACCGATTTTGTAGTCGCCCGGGTCGTTGGCGTTGGCGGCGTAGAACTCGACCAGCGTGCCGAAGATGTCCGAGGTGGCTTCATTGAGGCCGCCCGACTCACCCGAATAGACCAGCTTGGCGGTGCGGCTGGTGACGCCGTGGGCCATTTCGTGGCCGGCCACGTCCAGCGAATCCAGCGGGTAGTAGTTGGTGCCGTCGCCGTCGCCATAGGTCATGCAGAAGCAGCTGTCCGACCAGAAGGCGTTGACGTAGTTGCGACCGTAGTGGACGCGGTTGTAGGCGCCCTTGCCGTCGTTGGCGATGCCGTTGCGGCCGTGGACGTTCTTGAAATAGTCCCAGGTCACCGCCGTGCCGTACTGGGCGTCGATGCCGGTAGTGGCGCGGTCGCTCAGCGAGCCGGTGCCGATGGTGCTGCTGGTGCTGGAAATGACCGTGCCCGAGCCGTTGGTGCGGTTCTTCAGATCGGTGGTGTACATGTTGCCGCGCGACGGGTCGCGCAGGCTGTAGGTGCCGCTGACCAAATCGAACGTCATCGCCACGTTGCCGCTGAAAAAGCCCTTGCCGGTGCCGGCTGCGGCGGCGACATGAATGTCGTCCCAGCTGTCGATCAGGGCGCCGGTGTTGGCGTCGATGATGGCGTGCCATTCGCTGGGCGTGCCGTCGGCGCGCTCACCGGTGACTTTCACGTCCCAGGCCAGCACCGCGTCGCCACGGGCATGGACCACCAGCTCGCTGCTGCTCTGGCCATTGCGCTGGCCGCGGAACGCTGCTTCGGCGCTGAGCACGGCCTGGGCTTCGTCGATGACCGGGTTGGTGCGGATGTTCATGGCGCCTTTCAGCGACTTGCTGGCCGATTTGAACTGGCCCTTGCCATTGCCGTGGGCGACGACGTCGCCGCCGATCACGCGCAGGCCCTTGTGGCTGCGCTCGAAGCGCACGTGCTCGTCGCCGTTGCCGTCGACGATGACGTCGCGGACCGCGAACTGGTCATCGGCCGAGGCGGCGAAGGCGGCAGCGTTTTTCTTGATGTGGCCGAGGGCGCGACCGACCTGGTCGTCGTGCGGGTTGGCGGCGAGGACGGCGGTGCTGGACAGCAGGGCGAAGCTGAGAGCGGTCAGACGGAAGGACATGGATTCACCTTGGCGTTGCGTATGGCGCGGTGGCTTCCGGTGGGAAGCGCCGGCGCGGATTTTTGTCGGTCGGCGTGGCGGCGGTCTGCCCGGAGTCAGGCGGAGCCGGCGGGGTCATGCCGTGAATCGGGAAGGGTTCCGTGTGAATCCCGCTGACCGGTCGCCGGCGTGTCCTGCGCTGCGCGACCGGAGCGGATCCCGCCTGCCGGCGGCGTCCGGGGAGCCGGCGCCGGCGGGCGTTCCCTGAGCCGGCGTCATCCGCCGCTCACGTCCCGGCAGCGAACTTCTCAGGTCTTATGCCCGGCCGTCATGGTCCGCAGCCGACAGGTGATGGCAAAAATGCGACATTTTCACGTTTTCTGGAGAACCGCCGTACCAGTTGACATCCGGTTCTGGTACTCGCCCGGTGTCAGGCCGTAGTGCTGTTTGAACAGCCGGCCAAAGTGCGATTGCTGGCTGAAGCCGCACAGCTGGGCGACGGCAGTGACCTTGTGGCCTTCGCCCAGCAAGGCGGCGGCGCGCTCCAGCCGGTAGCGGCGCAGGCAGTCACTCGGCGTCAGCCCGGTGGCCAGCTTGATGCGCCGCTGAAGTTGGCGCTCACTGATGGCCAGTTCCGCCGCCAGACGGGTGAGGTCCAGCTCAGGATCGGCATGGCGGCGGACCAGCAGCGCCTGCCAGCGGGCCAGCAGGGGATCGGCTTCACGCAGGTGGGGGCCGGTATCGGGGCCAGTATCGGAACCGGCATCGGGGACGCTGTCGGTATCGCCTGCGGGAATGCCTCCAGGGGCGACGACGGCCGTATCGCCGGTGATGGCTGCGGGCGTGGTGATGGATGTAGTGATGGATGTGGTGATGGACGCGGCGCCCGTCGCGGGCGGCATGGCTGTTGTCGTCGCGTCAGCGGTGGCGAAGCTGATGGCTGCCGGACTCTGCGCGCTGTCTGTTGTCGCAACCGCCGGCGGGTGCGCCGCTGCAGCACCGTAAGCAAAACCAGACGCGGCCGCAGCCTGCGACGCGCTGCGCCGGCGGTCGGCGAGCAGCACCAGCAACCAGCCGGCGATCAGCCAGTCGCGCCAGACGTGGGTGTCGGGCGCCAGCCAGTCATTGGCGTAGCCGAGCAGGTGCAGGAACACCGGCAGCCAGAGGAAGGCGCGCAGGCAGCCGGCGCAGTTGACCCAGGCCGGCAGCGCCAGCGGCAGGCGGGCCGGCGCCGGCAGCCAGCCGGCCAGCATCAGCAGCGGCAGGAAAGCCAGCAGGCGCAGCGACTCGCCCAGCCAGTCGGGCAGACCGGAGCCAAGCGGCGCGCTGGCACCGGGCACGATGTAGTCGAGGATGTCGATGCCGTCGCGCAGCAGGGTTGCCAGCGCTGCCCAGCCGAGCAGGGCGGCCAGCGCCGCCTGTGCGCTGTCCCGCGCCAGCCGGCCGGCGTGCAGGGCGCGCAGCAGCACATACAGATCCAGCAACAGGTAGAAGCGGTAGGACGGCGCCCAGCTGGCGTACAGCGCCGGTGCGCGCAGCAAGGGCACCAGCACCAGATAGGCAAACATCACCAGCAGGAAGCCGGCCAGCAAGCGGCCGCTGCCCGGCACCGGCGCCAGTTGCTGTTCGAGCTGCCAGAGCGCGCGCAGCAGGGCGGCGTAAAACAGCAGGTAACAGGCGTCTTCGAGGCCGGCCAGCCAGAGCGGCTGTGGCTCCGGGCTGCGTGCCCAGATCAGCGCACCGGCCAGCCAGGCGGCGTAGGCAACGCCGAGACTGGTCCAGACCGGCGCCGCGTCGCGCCGTGCGCGCCGGCAGAGTCCGGCGCAGACCAGCGCCAGCAGCATGGGGTCGATCAGCAGCTGGTCGATGGCACCGGCGACACACAGGGCCAGCAACAGGGTCAGCAACAACACCAGCAGCAGCGCCAGCAGGCCCGCCAGTGGCCGCGCTGTCGGTCGCAACAGATCAGTACGGACAGGAAGCATGGGGACAGGACGACTCGACGACGCCCGCGAGGGCCGAGCAAAGTGTGAATTATTCACACTTTCTTACAGATGTCATCCGATCAGATGCAAGCAGGACGGGCGTGCCGGACCGGCCGACCGTCCTGCTTGCGCGCTTCGCGCGCTTGCGTTCCGAGCGCTGCGCGTCAGGCCGCCCTTAGCCGTTCAGACCAAACCGGTAGGCAGCGGCCAGCAGTTCGAACAGCGGTTGTTCGATCTCCAGCAACCGTTCGTTATCGGCCTGAGTGGTCATCACCTCGTCGCGGTTGATGAGCACGACAAAGCCGGCCCGGGTGTGCGGGTTGTAGAACATGAAGGTGCTGGTGCCCGGATCGCCGCCGGTGTGGCCGAAGAACGGACCGTCCACCACCCAGAACAGGCCCTGGGTTACGGCCGTCGGCACGTTGGTCTGGGCCGACAGCATGGCCTTGACGCCGGCTTCGCTGAGCACGCGCTTGCCGTCGAGCTGGCCGCCGTTGGCGATGGCCGCCAGATAGCGGGCCAGATCATGGGCGCTGGACCAGATGCCGCCCGAGTAAATATCCGGGTAGCGGTAGTGCGGCAACTCCAGATCGGGGTCTGCCGGGCTGGATGCCAGCAGCCGGGTGTAGAGCCGGGCGGGCGGCGTGGCGTTCAGGGCGGTGCGTGACCAGGCGGTATGCGTCAGGCCGAGCGGCGCGAACAGTTGCTGGGCCATGCTGGTGGTCAGCGGCGTGCCGGTCTGGCGCTCGGCGGCATATCCGGCCAGCGCCGTGCCGATGTTGCTGTAGTCCCAGTGCTGGCCGGGCGCGGCGAGGAAATTGCCGGTCTGGTACAGGCTGCCATCGCGCGACAGGTAGACCTGCAGGACGTCCTGCAGGCCGGTCACCGGCGGCGCGACGCAGGGGTTGTTGGGCACCAGGCCGAACAGCGCCTCGCCGGTTTCCTCGAAGTAGTACTGGCAGCGGTAGGTGTCCATCACGTCAGTGATGCCGGAGCTATGGGTGGCCAGTTGCCGCAGGCTGGGCAGCCGGCCGGCGGCGGCCGGGTTGTCGATGCTGAAGCCGAGTTGCGACGCGGTCAGCGGTGTGTCCAGGTTCAGCTTGCCGGCTTCCACCAGCTGCATCAGGTGGCTGCCGACAAAGGTCTTGCTGATCGAGGCCAGATTGACCGGCGTGTGCGCGGTCATCGGCCGGCCCTGGCCGGCATCGGCCAGACCGAAGCCGTCCTCGAACACCAGCTTGTCCTCGCGGATCACCGCCACCGACAGGCCGGGCAGCTTCATCTGCTGGCGCAGCGCCTCCAGCTGGCTGCGCAGCGCCGTGGCATCGGCAACCGGTGCCCGGCTGCGCAACTGGGCCAGCGCGACATCCACGCTGGTCTGGCTGCGCACCTGCAGGTCCATGTTGGCGTAGGCCGGAACGGTGACGGCCGGCTGCACGCCGCGGGTTTCCAGCACCGTGCCCTTGCTGTCGGTCATGATTTCGTTCGACAGGCTGAAGCGGCCGCCATTGGGCAGGCGCATGGCCAGCGCGTTCGACAGGATGCCCATGGTCGGTTCGCCGATCAGTTTCGCCTGCGGCAGGCTCTGGAAGGCCAGCGCCAGCACTTCACCGGCGCTGGCGGTGTGGCCGCCGACCAGGACGCGCAGCGGTTTGCCGTAGGGGGCGCTGCCGGCCGGCAGGCGCAGCGCTTCGCGGCGGCTGTCGGCGCGGGTGTGAACGTGGGCGATCACCTGCTCGCGATTGCTGAAATAGCTGGCGATACGCAGCGCCACCGGGTCGTGGCCACCGAAATTGATGCGCAGGTCGATGACCATGCCCTCGCTGCCGCCGACCTCCTGAAGAATGCGCGGCAGCCATTTGTCGACGCTGGCGATGTCGCGGGCCTGCTGGTCCAGCAGCTGCTGGGCGGTGGCGCCCTGGCCTTCGGATTCCAGATCGCTGAGCCGGGTGATCTGCAGGTAGCCGACGCCGTCGCTGAGCTTGCCCCAGGTCATCGCCGGTTCGGCGCTGGTTGGTGCCGGCATGGTTTTCTTGCTGCCGGGCAGCAGCCGGGCTTCGACCACCGCGCCGTGGGCGCCGGCCAGCGTGTAAATCGCTGCCGGGTCCGCCGGGTCCACGAACGGGCTGCGCAGCGCCTCGGCCACCAGACCGCCGCGGTAGCCGCTGCCGTAGGCGGCGTTGTCGCCGTCGAGGCTGACGCTGACATGGGCGTCGCTGAACAGCGCCAGCAGTTCCTCGTACACCGCCATCTGCGCGGCCGGTGTGGTCGCCGCGGCGATGCGCGGCCGGAACTGGCTGTAAACCTGCTGCCAGTTGATGCCGCGCTCGGCAAAGAAAGCGTAGTGATCGTTGAGCGCGTGCCAGAAGTAGTCGAAGTTGACCAGCGCATCGGTCTTGCCGTTCAGCGGGCTCTTGCAGCTGGCCGGCAGCTTGTCGAGCCGGCGGAACTGCCAGCGGTTGGCGACCGGGCCGTTGACGCTGAGCTTGTCGCCATCGACGTTGAGGTCGAAGCGGCCGGTGCCGCGCAGCGCCTTGTAGCTCGCCTGATCATCGCGGACGCAGCCGTTGCGGTTCTGGTAATAGAAGGTCAGCTTGTCGCCGTCGATATCCATGATCCGGCCGTAACCGGCCTGCTCCCAGATACCGGCGACCTGCAGTTCGCGGATTTTGTCTTTGCTGCCGTTGCAGGCGCTGAGCGCGCCGACAATCAGCGCGGTGCCGACCGCGAGCCGGAACACGCGGCGGCCGGATGGCAATGAACGAAACATGGTGAGGCTCCAGACGTGCCGGCGAACTCCGGCTGAGGCGCGCACTGTCCGCGCCCGCCGGGGCGCGGTCGTCTGCGCCGAACGGTCCGCACCCGGCCGCGCCCCGGCCTCGCCGGATCGGGAGTGCGCGCCGGCGGGCGCGAACCGGTTCGCGGCGCCGGCTTGCCGTGCCGGATCAAGCCCGGGACGCCTGCGACGGCAACGGCACTTGATCTGCGCTGCCCGCAGGTGCGGCGCCGCTGCTAAACTGCCGCCGCGATTTTTCCAGCAGGTCCTGCGCCGTGAGCGAACACCCGTCCCCCGAAGCCGGCAGCCAAGCCGGCCACGACACCGGCCACAATGCCGGCCACAGCACCGGCCACAACACGACGCACTTCGGCTACCGCACCGTCGCCCGCGACGAGAAACAGAAGCTGGTCGCCGGCGTGTTCCATTCGGTGGCCGCCAAGTACGACGTCATGAATGACCTGATGTCCTTCGGCGTGCACCGGCTGTGGAAGCGGTATGCGGTCGAGATGAGCGGTGTGCGCGCCGGCATGCGCGTGCTGGATCTGGCCGGCGGCACCGGCGACATCGCCGCGCTGATGCTCGACCGGGTCGGCGAGCGCGGCGAGGTGGTGGTGGCTGACATCAACAGCTCGATGCTCAGCGTCGGTCGCGACAAGCTCACCGATCGCGGCTATGCCGGCCGCGTGCAATACGTGCAGGCCAATGCCGAATGCCTGCCGTTCGCCGACAACAGTTTTGACTGCCTGACCATCGGTTTCGGCCTGCGCAATGTCACCGACAAGGACGCCGCGCTGCGCTCCATGCACCGGGTGCTGAAACCGGGCGGCCGTCTGCTGGTGCTGGAATTCTCCAAACCGCAGTACCAGGGCCTGTCGAAAGCCTATGACCTGTACAGCTTCCGGCTGCTGCCACTGATGGGCAAGCTGGTTGCCAACGACAGCGAAAGCTATCGCTATCTGGCCGAATCGATCCGCATGCATCCGGATCAGGACACCCTGAAACAGATGGCCCTCGACGCCGGGTTTGACCGCTGCGAGGTGCACAACCTGACCGGCGGCATCGTCGCCCTGCACCGCGCCTTCAAGGCCTGAGCCGGCCGACCATGATCCCGCTGCCCTTGCTGAAACTGCTCGAAGCGCCGCTCAACCGGGTGCTCGCCCTGGACCCGGCCAGCGCGCCGCGCCTGCGCGCGCTGAACGGCAAGGCGCTGGCGGTTGAACTGCCATTCGGCCGCTACGTGTTCGAGGCGGTCGATGATCGGCTGGGCTTTGCCGACGACAGCGTGACGCCGGCCATCACCCTGCGCGGCAGCGTCGCCGACTTCCTGCAACTGGCGCAGAGCAACGGCCAGCAGGCCGGCGCCGTGCAGGTGCAGGGCGATGTCGGCGCGGCGCAAAAATGGCAGCAGTTCTTCGCCGATCTGCAGCCGGATTTCGAAGCGCCGCTGGCCGGCCTGCTCGGCGATGTCGCCGCGCCGCTGATCGTCAACGTGCTGCGTGCGCTGCAGAACTGGGGCCGTCAGGCCGCAGCAGCGGCGCAGGCGGCGGCGGTGGAATACGTTCAGGAAGAAGCGCGCTTGGTCGTCTCGCGCGCCGAACTGGCGCAATTCGCCGGCGCTGTCGATGGGCTGCGCGACGACGCCGAGCGGCTGCTGGCCCGTGCCCGCGCCCGGGGCCTGATGTGAACACGATGCCGGTCCAGCCGGTTTTCCTGAGTCCAGTCACCGACCATCACCGCACGCTGCGGCGAGCATTCCGCGCATGAGCTCCCTGTCCCTGTTCTGGCGCGCCCTGACCATCTGGCGGGTGCTGATCCACTACCGTCTGGATCAGGATCTGGCGCCGAAAAAATTCCGTTTCCTGCTGCGATTGCTGCGCGTGCTGGTGTTTTTCCAGACGCGCTGTGCGCGCGATCTGTCACGCGGCGAACGCCTGCGCGCGGCGCTGGTTGATCTCGGGCCGATCTTCATCAAGTTCGGCCAGATGCTGTCCACGCGCCGCGATCTGCTGCCGCCGGATCTGGCCGACGCGCTGGCGCAATTGCAGGACCGCGTGCCGCCGTTTGATCCGGCAGCGGCGCGGGCGCGCATCGAAGCCGCGCTCGGCGCCGGCGTGGATGATCTGTTTGCGCAATTCGACAGCGCGCCGCTGGCCTCGGCCTCGGTCGCGCAGGTGCACGCCGCCGTGCTCAAGGACGGCCGTCAGGTGGTGGTGAAGATCATCCGGCCGAATCTGCTGCCGGTCATTCACCGCGATCTGGCGCTGATGCACAAACTGGCGCGGCTCATCGAACGCCTGCACGAAGACGGCCGGCGCCTGCGCCCGCGCGAAGTGGTCGCCGACTACCAGCACACCCTGCTCGACGAACTCGATCTGCGCGTCGAAGCGGCCAATACCGCCGCGCTGAAACGCAATTTCGCCGATGGCGAACTGCTCTACGTGCCCGAGGTGCACTGGGCATTCGTCCGCGAAGAGGTCATGGTCTGCGAACGCATTTTCGGCATACCCATCGGCGATGTCGCCGCACTGCAGGCTGCCGGTGTCGACATGGCCGAACTGGCGGCGCGCGGCGTGAAAATTTTCTTCACCCAGGTGTTCCGTGATCGCTGGTTCCACGCCGACATGCATCCCGGCAACATCTTCGTCGATGTCAGCAATCCGAAAGCGCCGCGCTACATCGCCATCGACTGCGCGATCATGGGCTCGCTGAACGAACGCGATCAGGTTTATCTGGCCGAAAATTTCGTCGCCTTTTTCAATCGCGACTACCGGCGCATCGCCGAACTGCATGTGCAGAGCGGCTGGGTGCCGGCCGGGACGTCGGTCGAGCAGTTTGAATCGGCAGTGCGCGCCAACTGTGAACCGATTTTCGGCAAGCCGCTGGCGCAGATCTCGTTTGGCGTGTTCCTGCTGCAACTGTTCCAGACCGCACGCCGTTTCAACATGAGCGTGCAACCGCAACTGGTGCTGCTGCAAAAAACCCTGTTCTACATCGAGGGCCTCGGTCGCCAGCTGTACCCGGAACTGGATCTCTGGCAAACCGCCAAACCGTTCCTTGAAGACTGGACCCGCCAGCGCGTCAGTCCGCGCCGGCTGCTGCGCGCGCTGCGCGACCGGCTGCCGATCTGGGCCAACGCCCTGCCCGAGCTGCCGGAAAAACTGCTCGCCGCCGCCGAAGCACCGGCCCGCGCCGACGCGGCACTGCGCGAGCTGAACCAGTTGCGCCTCAACCTGCGCCGCGAAAGCCAGGCGCGCCGGCTGTTGCTGCGTCAGGGGCTGGGTCTCGCCATGCTTTTGATCGGGCTCTGGGCGCTGGGCTGGCAGCATCCCTTACTGTGGACCGTGGTGGCGCTCTGGGGCGGCTACTGGTTTGTCAGCGGATTTTTCCTGTTCCGCAGACTGACACATTGATGCGCTACCATGTTGCACCCCGGCGCCGGCGCTGCCTGCAGACCGCCGCGCCGCGACCTTCATCCCGGAGAGACGCATGACCGACACGCACACGTCCGACTGCATTTTCTGCCGCATCATCAGCGGCGAGATCCCGTCCGCGCGCGTTTATGAAGATGAACACGTCATCGCCTTCCGCGACATCCATCCCAAGGCCCGCGTGCACGTGCTGGTGGTACCGCGCCGGCACATCGCCACGCTGGCCGAGGCCGAAGCGGGCGATCAGGCCCTGCTCGGCCACCTGCTGCTGACGCTGCCGAAGATCGCGGCCCAGGAAGGTCTGAACAGCGGTTTCCGCACCACGCTCAACACCGGTCGCGGTGGCGGCCAGGAAGTTTTTCACCTGCATTTCCATCTGCTCGGCGGCGGCCCGCTGCCGTTCACCGTCTGACGCATCACAACGAGGTACATCATGGGCGCATTCTCGATTTGGCACTGGATCATCGTCCTGATCATCGTGCTGCTGGTATTCGGTTCGAAGAAGCTGGGCAACATCGGCGCCGATCTCGGCTCGGCCATCAAGGGCTTCAAGAACGCCGTGAAAGATGGCGAGAACGCCGCTGACAAGAGTCAGGAAAAACCGCGCGTCATCGAAGGCAAGACCGACGAACCGGTCGAACGCAAATAAGCGGGATCGGGCGCCGTGTTTGATGTCAGTTTTTTCGAGCTGGTGATCATCGGCCTGATCGCACTGCTGGTGCTCGGGCCGAACAAACTGCTGGAAGCCGCGCGCTTCGCCGGCTACTGGCTCGGTCGCGTGCGCAAGCAGTTCACGCAGGTCAAGGAAGACATAGACCGGGAAATGCGCATGGACGAGCTGCGCCGCCGGCTGGCTGACGAAGAACGCGCGCTGAAAGAAGAAATGCAGGCCGCTGTGCCGGCGGCCGAGGTGCTGAACGAGGTGAAAACCGGCGTCCAGGACGTGGCCGATCAACTCGCCGCCACACCGTCGCTGGCGGGCCACGACGCTGACACGCAAACCGCTGTCAGCGCTGACGTGGCCGGCAGTGACAACGCGGCGAGCGAACGTCCTGCCAGTGAAAACAGTGTCAATGCATCCGGCGCAACGGAAACAGCGAGCGGCGCAGCACCGGTCAGGGAGGCGTCGGCATCGTGAGTTCGACTGCTTCTGATCAGGAAATGCCGCTCATCGCCCATCTGCTGGAGCTGCGCAACCGGCTGATGAAAGCGGCGCTGGCCATCGTCATTGCGTTCGTGCCGCTGATGACGTTTTCGCGCGAACTGTATGCCTGGTTCGCCAAGCCGCTGATGAAATACCTGCCGCAAGGCTCGACGATGATCGCCACCGAGATCGGCTCGCAGTTTTTTGCGCCGCTGAAACTGGCTTTTGTCGGCGCAATTTTTCTCGCCATTCCGGTGCTCATTTACCAGATCTGGGCGTTCGTCGCGCCCGGCCTGTACCGGCATGAAAAACGTCTCGCCGTGCCGCTGCTGGTGTCGGCCGTAGCGTTGTTTTATGTCGGCATGGCGTTCGCCTATTTCGGCGTGTTCCCTGTGGTATTCGGCTTCTTCGCCGGCCTGAGCATTGAAGGCGTCACCTACATGCCGGACATCCGCATGTATTTTGATTTCGCCATCTTCCTGTTCTTTGCTTTCGGCATCTGTTTTGAGATCCCGGTTGCGGTGCTCATCCTGGTCAAGCTCGGCGTTTTTCCGCTGGAGAAGCTGCGCAATTTCCGCCAGTACTGGATCGTCGCCTCCTTCGTCATTGCCGCCGTGCTGACGCCGCCGGATCCGATCTCGCAGATCATGATGGCAGTGCCGATGGTCATCCTCTACGAACTCGGCCTGCTCGCTGCGCGCTTGCTGGCACGCAGTGAAAAAGCCGATCACACGGCGGTCAGCGGCAGCTGATGACCGGCACCGGTGAAACGTCGCGACTGACCGATATCGGTGTCAATCTCGGCGCGGCACAATTCGCCGCCGATCGTGATGCCGTCGTCGCCGGTGCGCTGGCTGCCGGTGTCCGGCGTTTGCTGATCACCGGCACCTCGCTGGCCGAAAGCCGCACTGCACTGGCGCTCGCTGCGCACTACCGGCAATTCGCCACCGCCGGCGTGCATCCCCATCACGCCAGTGAGTGGACGGATACTGCCGCCGCCGAGCTGCGTGCCCTGTGCGCGCTGCCACGCGTGGTCGCGCTCGGCGAATGCGGTCTGGATTTCAATCGCAATTTCTCCACGCCCGCGGATCAGGAGCGTGCCTTTCACGCGCAATTGGCGCTCGCCGCCGAGCTCGGCAAACCGGTGTTCCTGCATTGTCGCGATGCCAGTGCACGCTTCATCGCCATCTACCGTGAATACCGCGCGCATCTGGCCGGCGGCGTGCTGCATTGTTTTACTGACGGCCCCGACGCGCTTGTCGCCGCACTGGAACAGGATCTGTACATCGGCGTCACCGGCTGGGTGTGCGACGAACGTCGCGGTGATGCGCTGCGCGCGGCAGTGCCGCTGATCCCGGCCGATCGCCTGCTGCTGGAAACCGATGCGCCCTGGCTGATGCCGCGCAGCCATCCGCTGGCCAAACGCGTGCGCCGCAATCTGCCGGAATTCCTGCCGCATATCGCGGCGGCGGTTGCCGCGCTGCGTGGCGAATCGCTGGCCCGCATGCTGGCGCAGTGTGAACGCAATGCCGATCGCCTGTTTGCGCTGCCGGCGCCGGAATCGCTCACCAGCGGCAATTGATCCGCCGCCGTCGGCGGTGCACAGTCAGCATCCACCTGCACGGATACATTGTTCCGCCGCGTGGTCAGACAACGGGCCGGAATCGCCGGCAAGCACAGGGATCTCAGGGAAGCATGAGCAACGATGCGCAACACGCGGCCGCAACGGACGCCGCCGGCAATGATGTCCACGTGATCGCCGCTGATCCGGTACCCCATCAGTTCGCCCTGTTCCGGCAGCGGCGTTTCCTGCCGTTTTTCAGTACCCAGTTTCTTGGCGCCTTCAACGACAACCTGTTCAAGATCGCGCTGGTGTTGTGGGTCACCTACAGCCCGAATTATTCCGACGATCAGATCAAGCTGCTCGGCCAGATCGCCAACGGCATTTTCATACTGCCGTTCTTTCTGTTTTCTGCCACTTTCGGCCAGCTCGCCGACAAACTGGAAAAGTCGCGCATCATCCGGCTGACCAAGTTGCTGGAAATTTTCATCATGCTGCTCGGTGCCGCCGGATTCTATTTGCAGAATCTCAGTGTCCTGTTGCTGGCACTGTTCCTGATGGGCGTGCATTCGACGCTGTTCGGGCCGGTCAAATACGCCATCCTGCCGCAGCACCTGCACCGCGAAGAATTGCTCGGTGGCAACGGTCTGGTGGAAATGGGCACCTTTGTCGCCATCCTGCTTGGTCAGCTCACCGCCGGTGTGCTGCTGGCCATGGGCCATCTGCAGATCGCCGCACTCAGCGCCATTGCCGTGGCCGTGCTCGGCTGGTGGACAGCGCGCAAAGTGCCGCTGGCGCCAGCCACCGATCCGCAACTGAAGATCAACTGGAATTTCCTCACCGAAACCGGCCGCCTGCTGAAATATACCGCGCAGCATCGCGTAGTGTTGCTGACCGTGCTGGGCATTTCCTGGTTCTGGTTTTTCGGCGCCATCCTGCTGGCCCAGATCCCGTCCTACGCGCGCCTGACCCTGCACGGTGATGAAAGTGTCACCACGCTGTTGTTCGCGACGTTTTCGATTGCCATTGGCCTGGGTTCGGTGCTCTGCGAAAAATTGTCGCAGGGCCGCGTTGAACTGGGACTGGTGCCGTTCGGCTCCATCGGCCTCACTGCATTTGGCATCGACCTGTGGGCAGCCAGTGATCTGGTGCTGAGCGCGGCGAGTTACAGCGCGCTGGAGTTTGTTGCCGTTGACGGCGCCTGGCGCATCCTGCTCGACATGTTCGGCATCGGCGTGTTCGGTGGTTTCTACATTGTGCCGCTGTACACGATGATGCAGACGCGCAGCGAGCGCAGTCACCTGTCACGCGTCATCGCCAGCAACAACGTGCTCAATGCCCTGTTCATGGTGGTGGCGGCGTTACTCGGTGCGGTGTTGCTCGGCAACGGCGTGTCGATCCCGCAATTGTTCCTGATCGTCGCGATCATGAATGCCGCCGTGGTGATCTACATCTACAAGCTGATGCCGGAATTCACTCTGCGGTTTTTCGCCTGGCTGCTGATCAACACCGTTTACCGGCTCACCGAGCGCGGCAAACGCAATGTGCCGCTCGATGGCGCCTGCGTGCTGGTCTGCAACCACGTCAGTTTTGCCGATGCGCTGGTGATCGCGGCCGCCGTGCCGCGGCCGGTACGTTTCGTAATGGATCACCGCATCTTCAAGGTGCCGCTGCTGGCCTGGCTGTTCCGTTCGGTAAATGCCATTCCGATCGCCTCCGCAAAAGACGATCCGGAAATGAAAGCACGCGCCTTCGACGCCATCGCCGCCGCCTTGCAGGCCGGCGAAGCAGTGGTGATTTTCCCCGAAGGCCGGCTGAGCCCGGACGGTGAGGTTGGTGAATTCCGTCCCGGCATCGAACAGATCATCGAACGCACTCCGGTGCCGGTGATCCCGATGGGCCTGCGCGGATTGTGGACCAGCTATTTCTCGCGTCGCGGAGGCGGTGCTTTCCGCGGTGTGCCGTGGAAACTGTGGAAGAAAATCGGTCTCGACATCGGCGAGCCCTGGGCACCGGAACAGGTCAACGCCGCGGCGCTGCGTGAACGTGTGATCGAGCTGCGCGGGCGTCGCAAATAAGGCGCTGCCGGCACGGCCACTATTTGCGTTCGGGAACGGATGGAGCAGCGCCTTAGCCAGTCAGACAGGAAAACCCCGTTCGCCCTGATGCTTCGACACGCTTAGTTGTAAACGCCAGTCGAAAGGTTTTGCGAACGGGGTTTGCTCGCCTGCGAGCGTTTGAGCTCAGGCAGCGGCCCGTTAGGGCCGTCGTGCCTGCAGCGAATTGTTAGGCGCCAACATACTTGATACGCTAGCAGCGGCTAATTTCCTTGCTGCAAATTTAGGTCCGCCAAGATGGCCACTGTGTTTGATGTAGCCAGATATCTCCTTGAAAGACAAGGAGAAATGACCGTCATGAAGTTGCAGAAACTGACCTATTACTCCCAAGTTTGGTCGTTGGTCTGGGATGAAGCTCCGATCTTCCAAGAGGAGATTCGCGCTTGGGCCAATGGCCCTGTAGTCAGAGAGCTTTATGACGCCCATAAGGGGCTTTTTAAAATTTCTGCCGAGCAAATTCACCAAGGTAGTTCTGCCCAACTGACAAATGATCAGAAGGAGACCATTGACGGAGTGCTGAATTTTTACGGTGATAAAACCGCGCAGTGGCTCAGCGACCTTACTCACATGGAGGACCCTTGGAAATGTGCCCGCGAAGAAGCGGATTTGGCACCTGGTCAACGCGGTGACGTAGTAATTTCTCATGCCGCCATGCATGAGTACTACTCCAGTCTTTGATGGAAGAATCCAAAAAAAAGTTAACCCCGGCTCAAAGGCGTGAGGCTCGACGTCTCGCCGATCAAGAAGTTGCCGCCGAGAAGTCTGCCCGCCTTCGAGAACGAGTTGTAGCCGAAGCTTCGCCTCGCGTGTACGCCCTGCCTCCTGATGAAGTGAAGTCTCCTAGGGCTCGGGAAAATCCCGGATCGATAATGAGTTCGCAAGTTTCCATTTGCCACCAGACAAAGGCTGACATTGATGGCCAATGGTCATGGGGACTTCTACGTCAATGGACTGAAGGGGATTGGAATACGCATATTGAACCGAAGATCGCGCAGTTTCAGCGCCTGACGTGGGCAGAAGTGCATGCGCAAAACTCGGGCAGGCATAGCGCCCACCACAATATGGATATTTGCGATCTCATCCCGGAAGCATTCGAGCGCTGGTGCGCGATTGGTCTTGATGAATTTGAAACTACGTTCCGATTCCGGTTGCAGAACAAACAAAGGCTCTGGGGCGTTAGAGTTCATGCAAATTTTTATGTTGTATGGTGGGATCCCGAACATCAGTTGTACCCGGTAAACATTGCTGACAACTGATTTTTCTCTTTTCAATTCGCCTGCACTTGGCTTTCAATTTGGTACCTTGCTGCGGTGCGCCGTTCCGGCCTTCGACAAGCGCAGGGCGAACGGACATTTCTGCCCCCGGGGATTCTGAAACTCGAAAACCGGGAAGCTGAGAAAGCGAAGCTCGTCCGGAAGCAGGCGCAGCGGCGGTGAATTTTCGGCCGTCAGATACGAGAACTGCAGAAACGAAAACGCCCGCGAGTGGCGGGCGTTTTGCGGAGGCATCACCAAGCAAGCGATTACTTGATTTTGGCTTCCTTGTAGATCACATGCTGGCGGATCTTGGGATCGAACTTCTTGATCTCCATTTTTTCCGGCATGGTCTTTTTGTTTTTCTTGGTGGTGTAGAAGTGGCCGGTGCCAGCAGTCGAAACCAGTTTGATCTTGTCGCGCATGCTGGACTCCTCAGACCTTCAAGCCATCGGCGCGCAGGTCGGCGAGGACGGCGTCGATGCCGTTCTTGTCGATGATACGCATGCCTTTTGCCGAGACGCGAAGACGCACGAAGCGGTTTTCGCTCTCAACCCAGAAACGGTGCCAATGCAGATTCGGCAGAAAACGGCGACGGGTGTGGCGGTTCGAGTGCGACACCGTATTGCCGGTGATCGTCGCCTTTCCGGTCACCATGCAAACGCGGGACATGGTAAGCCTCCAAACAAAATCCAGTCACTCGGCCGGTCCGGCTCGAGGGCGCGAGACTATATCAGGGCAGTGGTGCAAAAACAACCACGGATCTGCCCCTGAGTCTGCAGATCGCGGCGGGAAAATGATCGCATTTCAAGGACTTGGATCGGCTTTCTCAAGCCGGATCAAGCTCTTGGCATGCGGATCCTCAGAGCAAACCGAGCTCGGCCAGTGAAGCGGTGCGCGGTCCGGCAATGATGATGTGGTCGAGCACGCGGACGTCGATCAGGCCCAGCGCCTGACGCAGGGTACGGGTGATCGCCTCGTCGGCGGTGGACGGCTCGGCGACGCCGGACGGATGGTTGTGGGCGAGGATCACGGCGGCGGCGTTGTGCGCCAGCGCCCGCTGCACGACCACCCGCGGATGCACGCTGGCGCCATCAATGCTGCCCTGGAACAGGGTTTCGTAGCCCAGCACGCGGTGACGGGTGTCAAGGAACAGGACGCCGAACACTTCATTGCGCAGGCCGGACAGTTCGGCCTGCAGATAGCGGCGGGTGTCGGTGGGGGCGCGGATCGGTTCGCCGCGGGTCAGCTCGGCGGCCAGACAGCGCCGCGACAATTCCAGTGCGGCCAGCAGTTGCGCCGACTTGGCCGGGCCGAGGCCGGGGCGGCGCAGCTGATCGTGGCCGGCCTGCAGCAGCCCGGCCAGTCCGCCGCAGCTTTCGATCAGCGAGGCACCGAGCTGGACGGCGTTCTGGCCCTTGACGCCGGTGCGCAGCAGCACCGCCAGCAATTCGCCATCGCTCAGTGATTCCGCGCCGCGCAGCAGCAGTTTTTCCCGTGGCCGCTCGCTGCTCGGCAATTCGGTCATGCGCATCCTTTCGTACTCCCTCAAGTGAACCTTCCCTGTTTGCGACCGCTTACGCTGCCGGCGGCTTCGGCTATGATGCCGACCTGTTTCCCGACCCGACTCCGGACGGCGCAGGCCGTACTTCCATGCTGCAATCGAAACGCATCCTGCTTGGCGTGTCCGGCGGCATCGCCGCCTACAAGGCCGCCGAGTTGACCCGTCGTCTGCGCGACGCCGGCGCCGAGGTCCGTGTGGTGATGACGGCCGGTGCCCAGGCCTTCATTACGCCGCTGACCTTCCAGGCCCTGTCCGGCCAGCCGGTACATACCGAGCTGCTCGACCCGCAGGCCGAGGCGGCGATGGGCCACATCGAGCTGGCGCGCTGGGCGGAGGCGGTACTCATTGCCCCGGCCAGTGCCGACCTGCTGGCGCGCATGGCCGGCGGTCAGGCCGGTGACTTGCTCAGCACGCTGGTGCTGGCAACCGCAGCGCCGGTGTTTGTCGCCCCGGCCATGAACGCGCACATGCTCAGCCATCCGGCCACCCAAAGCAATCTGACCACCCTCGCGGCGCGCGGTGTCATCGTCATTCCTTCCGCCAGCGGCGATCTCGCCTGCGGTGAAACCGGCGCCGGCCGCCTGCCGGAGGTCCCGGAGCTGATCGACGCTGTAAGCGCCCACTTCGCTCGCAACGCAGTTTTGGCCGGCAAGAAGCTGGTGATCACCGCCGGCCCGACGCGCGAGGCCATCGACCCGGTGCGGTATCTGTCCAATCACAGCTCGGGCAAGATGGGTTATGCGCTGGCCGAAGCCGCCGTCGCTGCCGGCGCCGCCGTGACCCTGATCTCCGGCCCGGTGGATGTGCCGGCGCCGAACGGCTGCACGCTGGTGAAAGTCGAAACCGCAGCCGCCATGCATGCCGCGGTGATGCAGGCAGTGGCCGGCGCCGACGTGTTCATCGCCTGTGCGGCGGTGGCCGATTACCGGCCGGAAACGGTGGCGGCGCAGAAGATCAAGAAGACCGCCGACACCCTGAACCTGACGCTGGTGAAGAATCCCGACATCCTCGCCGATGTCGCGGCCCGGCCCGACCGGCCGTTCTGCGTCGGCTTCGCCGCCGAAACCAACGACGTGCTGCAACATGCCGAGAGCAAGCTGCAGCGCAAGAAGCTGGACATGATCTGCGCCAACGATGTCAGCTGCGCCGGCATCGGTTTCGGTGCCGACAACAACGCCATCACCGTGCTGATCCGCGACGGTGCGACGGTGCGCCGGGAAGTGCTGGACACCGCCGCCAAGCGCATGCTGTCGCGCCAGCTGATGCAACTGATCGCCAAAGAGAGCGGCAAACGCCATGCATGAAGTGCAACTGAAGATCCTCAATCCGAAACTCGGCGACAGCATTCCGCTGCCGACCTATGCCACCGAAGGTTCGGCCGGCCTCGACCTGCGCGCCTGTCTGGACAGCGAATTGCGCATCGAACCGGGCAGCACGCACCTGATCCCGACCGGCATCGCCATCTATCTGGACGACCCCGGTCTGGCCGCCGTGATCCTGCCGCGCTCCGGGCTCGGCCATAAGCACGGGTTAGTGCTTGGTAACCTCGTCGGCCTCATCGATTCTGACTATCAGGGCGAGCTGATGATCTCTTGCTGGAACCGCGGACAGGCTGCCTATACTGTCCAGCCCGGTGAACGCATCGCCCAGCTGGTCATCGTGCCGGTGGTTCAGGCGCGCTTCCACACGGTCAGCGAATTTGCCGCCACCCGCCGCGGCAGCGGTGGTTTCGGCCACTCCGGCACGGCCTGAGTCTGCTCTGCAACAGCAAAGGCCGCGCACCGGAACGACCCGGACAAGGCACGCAACACAACAGCCGTCCCGAGACCGGACGACACCGTACCGAACCGGCCGCCCTGACGGCCGCGACCACAGTGCATTAAGGAACGATTGCTTGTGAAACAACGGGAAAAAGCCGCCGCCCGCCCGCGCGCGACCGGCAAGAAAGAACCGGCCGCCAGCGGCGCCGACACCAGTCCGCGCAGCGGCCCGAGCCGCAGCCCCGGCAGCATCGGCCGGTTCTGGATCGCCGTCGCCGGTCTGGGGGTGCTGCTGGTTGGCGCCCTGCTGTTCTGGCTCACCGTCGCCCAGCCGGCTGCGCAGCGCGCCCAGCGTCTGGCCGACACCGTGCTCGCCGCCACCGCCGACCGGGTCAGCCTGCAGGTGCAGGGCTTGCGGTCGCGGGTGGCCGCGCTGGCCAATGCCCCGGAAACCCTGGACGCGCTCAGCAGCGACGATCCGGCACTGCGCCCGGCCCGTGAACAGGCGCTGCAACAGGCGCTGCCGGAAAGTCTCGGCGTCCGTCTGCTGCCGCAGGACTGGGTGCAGGCCGACGCCAACGGCAATGTGCCGGTCAGCAATGTCACCCTGGATCTGCTGCGTCAGGCCCGGCGTGGCGAAGCGGCACCGCTGGAGCTGGTGCAGCCGGCCGGCGGCAAGGCCCATATCGCCCTGATCGAACCGGTGCGCCGCGGCAACCAGACGCTCGCCTTTGTGCTGGTGGCGGTGAAACCGGAACTGGCCCAGCAGGCGGTGACCAGCAGCCTGCAACAGAGCGGCTATCTGGAACTGGCCCAGGGCCCGGCCGATGCCCGCAAGAGCGTCGCCCAGCTTGGCGACGCCGGCAGCAAAAGCGGTGCGGCGCCCTACAGCGTCGCGGTCGCGCAGTCGTCCTGGCAGGTCGAGTACTGGCCGGCGGCAGCCGACAGCGCCCTGCCGGTCATGCTGCTGGCGATCTATGGCGCCGGCCTGCTGCTGATGGCCGGCATTGCCGCCGGTTGCGCCTACACCCTGATCGCCCGCCTTGACCGTGCCCAGCACCAGGACGCGGCCAACCTGCTGAAGCAGATCCTCGATGCCCGCAACGGCGAGGGCCGTATCGGCGTGGAGGGGTTCCAGCTCGCGGTGTTCAAGGACATGGCCGCGACGCTGGCCCGCCAGGACTGGGAAGCCCGACCGGCCGAGCGCGCCGCGCAGGCGGCAGCAGCGGCACCCGGCGTCGCGGAAGTCAGTGACGAACCGGCGCTGCTGACCGCACCGGAAGCCGGTCGCGTCCAGCTCAATCCGGCAATTTTCCGCGCCTACGACATCCGCGGCGTGGTCGGTACCGATCTGACGGTCGAAGTGGTGCGCCAGCTTGGCCGCGCCATCGGCTCCGAAGCCTTCGATCGCGGCGAGCAGAAAGTCGCCGTCGCCCGCGATGGCCGCACCCATGGACCGGAACTGCTCGAAGCCCTGAAGCAGGGCCTGATGGAAAGCGGCCGCGACGTGGTCGATCTCGGTGCCGTGCCGACCCCGCTGCTGTATTTCGCTACCCACTACCTGTCGTCGCGCTCCGGCGTGATGCTCACCGGCAGCCACAATCCGGCCGAGTACAACGGTCTGAAAATCGTCATCGCCGGCGAAACGCTGTCCGGTGACGACATCCAGCGCCTGCGTGAACGCATCGAAACCGGCAATCTGCTGTCCGGTCGTGGCAGTCAGGAAGCGGTGCGCCTGATCGAGGATTACATCGCGCAAATCACCGGCGATGTCGCGCTCGCCCAGCCGCTGAAAATCGTCATCGATTGCGGCAACGGCATTGCCGGCGCGGTGGCGCCGACACTGTACCGGGCGCTCGGCTGCGAGGTGATCGAGCTGTATTGCGATGTCGACGGCAGCTTCCCGAATCACCATCCGGACCCGTCGAAACCGAAAAATCTCGAAGATCTGATCGCCGCCGTTGCCGATCACGGCGCCGATGTCGGCCTCGCGTTCGATGGCGATGGTGATCGCCTCGGCGTGGTCGATTCAGCCGGCAAGATCATCTGGCCGGATCGGCAGATGATGCTGTATTCGATGGACGTGCTGTCGCGCCATCCCGGCACCGACATCATTTACGACGTGAAATGCTCGCGCCATCTGGCGCGCGTGATCAGCGGCCACGGCGGCCGGCCGATGATGTGGCGCACCGGCCACTCGCTGATCAAGGCCAAGATGCGCGAAACCGGCGCGCTGCTGGCCGGCGAACAAAGCGGGCACATTTTCTTCAAGGAACGCTGGTTCGGTTTCGACGATGCGATCTACACCGGCGCCCGCCTGCTGGAAATTCTCGCCGCGGATTTCCGCAAGTCGGCGGAAATTTTCCGCAGCCTGCCGGAAGGTGTCTCGACGCCGGAACTGAACATGACGGTCGCCGACAACAAGAAGCACGCCTATGTCGAACGTCTGGCCAAACAGGGCCAGTTCGCCGGCGGCCAGATCAATACCATCGACGGCATACGCGTTGATTTTGCCGACGGCTGGGGACTGGTGCGCGCCTCGAACACCACACCGAGTCTGGTGCTGCGTTTCGAAGCCGACGACGATGGCGCGCTGGATCGCATCAAGGCCGTGTTCCGCGGCCAGATGCTGGCGCTGGACCCGAAAGCCGAATTGCCGTTCTGATTTTTTCCAGGGCCGCGGCGCGGATCAGTGCCGACTCGGGACCGATCCGCGCGCCGCTTGATCACCACGCACACTGACCAACAAGAACGCGCCAGGGACTGACCAGGCGGGGAGAAACAGATGACCACCCGGGGAGAGAAATCGCGTCGCCAGGAGATCCTCGAAGCCCTGGTGCACATGCTGGAAAAGTCGCCGCGCGAGCGCATCACCACCGCCCAGCTGGCGGCGGAGCTGAAAGTGTCGGAAGCGGCGCTGTACCGGCATTTTCCCAGCAAGGCGCGCATGTTCGAAGGCCTGCTCGACTACATCGAGGAAGTGGTGTTCCGCAATGTTGCCAGCGTGCTGGAAAACGAGAACAGCGCCAGCGAACGCTGCGCGAAAATCCTCACCCTGCTGCTGACCTTTGCCGCGCGCAATCCGGGCCTGTGCCGCGTGTTGTCCGGCGATGCCCTGGTCGGCGAAGACGAACGCCTGCCGGCGCGCGTCAACCAGTTCTTTGACCGGCTGGAAATGCAGCTGCGGCAGATCCTCCGTGAAGCAACGCTCGACGCCCGCGCGCCGCTGCGTGTCGATGCCAACGCGGCGGCGAATCTGTTCATTGCCGTCGCCGAAGGCCGCATCCGCCAGTTCGTGCGCAGCGGCCTGCGTCAGGCGCCGATCGCCGGCTGGGATGAGCAATGGCCGCTGCTGCAACGCCTGCTCGACGCCCCCGCCAGCTGAGTCCGGCCCGGCGGCTGACATCAGCGCTGACAATTCACTGAGCATTCACGGAGACCGGCATTTGCCGGTCTCCGCTGGTCGCTGCTATTTTTCAGCGGCCGGCCGCGCCGGTCTTGCTGCGGCGATTCAGCCAACGTGTCATCCGGCCTGATCGCGACACCCGCGCAGCAATCCAGCACGACCCGCACCTGCCAGACCTGCAACAACAGACCTGCAACCACAGGTTTGCAACAACAGACAGGTCAGCCGCACACACTGCCCAACGGAGACGCTCGATGAAACACAATGCCCTGGTGCTGGCCATTGCCGCCGCACTGCTTGCTACGCCGACCGCTCCGCTGCTGGCGGCTGATGCCGCAACCGGCGCCAATGCGCAATCCGCTGACGCCAGCGACAACACCAAACCCGAAGAAACGCTGGTGGTCACCGGCACGCGCCTGTCGAGTCGCACGGTCAGCGAATCGCTGGCACCGATTGATGTGCTCGGCGTCGATGAAATTGAAAATGCCGGCACGCCGGAACTGCAATCCGTGCTTGCCCGTCAGGTGCCCTCGTTCAATTTCCCGCGCAACTCGATCACCGACGGTTCTGATCATGTGCGCCCGGCGCAGCTGCGCGGTCTCGCGCCGGATCAGACGCTGGTGCTGATCAACGGCAAACGCCGGCACCGCACGGCAGTGGTCAACGTCAACGGCACCATCGGTCGCGGATCGTCGCCGGTTGATCTGAACGCCATACCGACCAGTGCCATACGCAAAATCGAAGTGCTGCGCGATGGCGCCGCGGCGCAGTACGGCTCCGATGCCATCGCCGGTGTGATCAACGTGATCCTGAAAAACGATGCCAGCGGCGGCAATGCCCAGCTGCGCTGGGGCGAATACAAGGAAGGTGACGGCGAACTGCTGCAACTGGCCACCGACATCGGCTTTGGGATTGGCAACGGCGGCTTCCTGAATCTTGCTGCCGAACTGCGCGACAAGGGTTACACCAATCGGTCCGGTCCCGACGGTCGCCAGCAATATCCGCTGATCAACGGTGGCCGCGATCCGCGCGAAGACAGTTTCAACCGCATCAATCACCGCTTCGGCGATGCCGAAACCAAAGACCAGTCGCTGTTCCTGAATGGCGAGCTGCCGTTCGGCAACAACCTGCAACTGTATTTCTTCGGCGGCGCCAGTTTGCGCGAAGGTGAGAGCGCCGGTTTCTACCGCCGTGCCTTCGACGCGCGCAATCTGCCGTCGATCTATCCGGATGGTTTCCTGCCGCTGATCGGCTCGGAGGTCGATGACCAGTCGCTGGTGGTCGGCGTGCGCGGCGATATCGGCAGCGAAAGCAGCTGGGATCTCAGCTACAACCACGGCAACTCCG
Organism: Permianibacter sp.; assembly: GCA_041913605.1. Taxonomy (GTDB): domain Bacteria; phylum Pseudomonadota; class Gammaproteobacteria; order Enterobacterales; family Permianibacteraceae; genus Permianibacter. The sequence goes on along the minus strand of JAYSEY010000010.1, from coordinate 86,223 downwards.
ATTTTGATTTCTTTGTCCGCAATTCGCTGAACACTTCGCTCGGCGCCAGCTCGCCGCGATCGTTTTACGCCGGCCGTTTGTCGTCCGGTCAGCAGATGCTGAACTTTGATTTCCAGACCAGCGTGCTGCCGCAACTGTTCTACACGCCGGTCAATCTCGCGCTGGGCGCGGAATACCGCGAAGAATCCTTCACCCTGTCAGCCGGTGAACCGAATTCGTATTTCGGCAGTGGCGCCCAGGTGTTTCCCGGTTTCCGTCCTTCCGATGCCAGCGATACCGATCGTCACAACGTGGGCCTGTATGCCGATGCCGAAACCGACATCAGTGAAGTGTTCAGCGCCGGTCTGGCACTGCGCTACGAAGACTATTCCGATTTCGGTTCCACCACCTCCGGCAAACTGTCGGCACGCTATGAGTTGAGTGATGGTTTCGCGCTGCGCAGCACAGTCAGCAACGGTTTCCGTGCGCCGACGCTGCAGCAGAAAATGTATTCGACCACGGCGACCAATTTCATTGCCGGTGTGCCGTTCGAGATCCGCACCTTCCCGGTCACCAGTCCGGTAGCCATCGCCCTCGGTGCCGAACCGCTGCGCGCCGAAGAATCCGACAGCATCAGTCTCGGCCTGGTGGCGCAGCCGCTGCCGGATCTGCATTTCACGCTCGATTTTTATCGCATCGATATCGCCGATCGCATCGTGCTCAGCGAAAACCTGACCGGCACCGCCGTGACCAATTTCCTCGCCGCCCAGGGTTTTGCCGGTGTCACCGGTGGCCGCTATTTCACCAACGCCATCGACACGCGGACCGAAGGTCTGGATTTTGTCGGCCGCTGGAAACTGGATCTGCAGTCAGCGGGCAATCTGTCGCTGACTTTTGCCTACAACCGCAATGAAACCGACATCACCTTCATCGAACCGAATCCGCCGGAACTGCAGAGCAATGGCCTGAATCTGGATCGCATCGGCCGCATTGAACGCGGCCGCACCACCGTCGGCGCGCCGAAAGACAAACTGATCCTCGGTGCCGATCACAGCTTCGGTGATTTCACCACACGCTTCACCGCAACCCGTTATGGCGAGTGGCAGGTGCTGGCGCCCAGCGCGGCGCAGGACGATTCCTTCTCCGCCGACTGGGTGCTGGATCTGGCCGTCAGTTACCGCTGGAATGATTTGCTGTTCACCGCCGGTTTCGAAAACCTGCTCGATGAATATCCGGATGAAGTCACCACGGTGCTGGCGACCGACAGCAATGGTTTCGTCAACGGCGTGGGCGGCCGCGACAACAGCCTTGGCGGCATCCTGCCGTATGCGCGCGGCGAATCGCCGTACGGATTCAACGGCCGCTTCCAGTATCTGCGCGTGGCATTCAGCTGGTAAGGCGCAGCGGATCCTTGCCGGAGCAAATGTCGCGACGTGTTCGCGACATTTTGCAGGACGTTCTCCGGCATCAGCGTCCGCCAGAATTTCCGGATCGAAATCTGTCAGCAAACAACAAGGGCCCGAACGGGCCCTTGTTGTGTCTCGTGTGTATCGCGCAGCAGATTGATGCCCGTGCGCGATCAACCGCGAATCATTGCTTCGGCATGGCCGGGTAATGTTCCGGGTAGGGCAGCAGCGCGACACCCGTGCGCACGGCGGCAGCCGCGACAGCCGCCGGCACGCGATCACGCAGACGCGGATCGTGCGGTTTGGGAATGATGTAGTCCGGGCCGAAATTCAGTTCTTTGACATCCGGATACGCGGCCAGCACTTCCGGCACCACCGGTTCGCGGGTGATGGAAGCGATGGCGTTGACGGCGGCGATGAGCATTTCCTGATTGATGCGACGGGCACGGACATCGAGTGCGCCGCGGAAAATGTACGGAAAGCCGAGCACGTTGTTGACCTGGTTCGGGAAGTCCGAACGGCCGGTGGCCATGATGATGTCATCGCGCGCCGCTTTCGCGTCGGCCGGATGAATTTCCGGGTCCGGGTTCGACAGCGCGAACACCAGCGGATTCGGCGCCATTTTCTTGATCATGTCACCGGTCACCAGATCCGGACCGGACACGCCGATGAACACGTCGGCATCGGTCAGCGCGTCTTCCAGCGTGCGCTTGTCGGTGTTGTTGGCGAACATGAATTTGTGCGCGTTCAAATCCTTGCGGCCGGTGTGCACCACGCCCTGGCGATCAACCATGTAAATGTTTTCGCGGCGCGCGCCCATGCTCACCAGCAGGCGCATCGAGGCAATGCCGGCGGCGCCAGCGCCGAGGCAGACGATTTTCACGTCCTCGATTTTCTTCTTGCTCATTTCCAGCGCATTGACCAGACCGGCGGCGATGACCACGGCGGTGCCGTGCTGGTCGTCGTGGAACACCGGAATGTCGAGGCGTTCGATCAGCGCTTCTTCAATTTCAAAGCACTGCGGCGCCTTGATGTCTTCCAGATTGATGCCGCCGAAGGTCGGCGAAATGCGCACCACGGTTTCAATGAAGGTCTGGGCGCTTTCCGCGGCAACTTCGATGTCGAACACGTCGATGTCGGCGAACTTCTTGAACAGGACGGCCTTGCCTTCCATCACCGGCTTGCCGGCCAGCGGACCGACGTCGCCCAGACCGAGCACGGCGGTGCCGTCGGTGATCACGGCAACCAGATTGCCCTTGGCGGTGTAGCGGTAGGCCGCCGCCGGGTCCTTGGCGATTTCACGCACCGGCTCGGCGACGCCCGGCGTGTAGGCGAGCGAGAGATCGTTGACGTTTTCCGTCGATTTGGTGATGGCAATCGCCAACTTTCCCGGTTTCGGCTGCTCGTGGTAGTCCAGGGCCGCACGCCGTTTTGCGTCTTGCATATTTATGTAAGCCTTTGAAAAGAAAGGGAGACGTCGAAGTGGCAGCCAGTGTATCGGGTTTGCTGTGACAGCACATTACTGGCCAGACCTGTTAATACGGGTATTTTTCCGGCGCGGATGGGTGCGTGAACAGGTGCGTGAACAGGCGCGCAGAGGAAAAAGCCTCGCCAATGTTGCCGGCGAACGGGCGCATCGCCGCGCCCTGCCGGCCCGGTCGCCGGCAGTTCAGTTGCCGATGGTCAGCAAGGCGGAAGGGTGCTTGAGGTCGATGCGCGCGCGGCCCTGATGCCAGCGCGGCCGGCCGCTGACCAGCAGACGCTGGCCGGGCGTCAGCGACAGGGTGCGGAAGGCCGGCCGGTCGGCGGCGCGGATACGCAGCGTCAGCCGCGGCCCCAGCTCAATCAGCAAATCGCCGCGCTGCTCGCGCAGGGACTGGATGCGGCCGTCGAGGACTTGCCAGCCCTTGCCGCCAGCCTCGCCCTGCGCCGCCGACGCTTCGGTCAGCTTGTCCGCCGGCGTCGGCTGGTATGCCGGCAGGGCCCACAGGCCTTTGCGCTGCCGGCGGGCCTCGTGTTGCAGGCGCTGGTAGCAGCGCCAGAGCCGGTCATTGGGCGGCACCACCAGTTGGCGGGCAAGGCCGTCGGTGAGCAGCGTGGCGGCCAGATCGATCTGGTCGGCGCGCAGCGCCTGCACCAGTTCGCGACCATGCCGGTCCTGACCGACCTGATCACGGTAAAGCAGCAGCACCGTGCCTTTCGGTGCCAGCTGGCGCAGCCGGTCGCGGGCGGCGAGGGCGAGCGGCTCCGAGCGTGCTGGCGCTTCCGGGTCGAGCTCCGGGGTATCGATGCCGAGCAGGCGCAGGCGCCGGCCGTCATTCAGTATCAGGGTGTCGCCATCGTGGACGTGGGCGACCACGGCCGGCTCGCCCTTGCCGTCCAGCAGGCAGCCGGCCGTTGGGTCCGCGCCGGTCGCCGGCGCGGCGGCGAAAATCCAGGCAAAGAAAAAGGCGCCGGTAAGCGCCTTTGTCCTGTGTCGCATGCGGTCTTACTTGCTGACCGTGCGAGCGGCGCCGAAGCGCTTGCGGAAGCGGTCAACACGGCCGCCCGAGTCCACGACCTTGTGCTTGCCGGTGTAGAACGGGTGGCAAGCCGAGCAGACGTCGAGGTTCAGGTTGCGACCGGCGGTCGAACCGACCTTGATGACGTTGCCGCAGGAGCAGTTGGCGGTGATTTCCGCGTATTTCGGGTGAATGCCGTCTCTCATGATCGCTCTCCGCATGCCGCCGCCCGACCGTGGTGCCGACCGGATGCCGGCACAAACCTAGATGCGGTCGGGTACCGCATGCTCAAAAAGGGCCGCGATCATAGCCGCGTGCCCCGGCGCCGGCAACCGTCGGCGACTGCCCCTGGTGAAAAAAACACCGCTGCGGGCCGCGCATTGCGGCGGCTCCCTGCCCGCTGCCGCCGTCCGTCGCCGGCTGCCAGACGTTCTGGCTCTGCCCTTCAGCTTAGCCATTCAGCTTAGCCATTCAGTACGGCGATTCTGCCCCGTCGCCGTTCAGCCCCGGCCGTCGCCGTTCGCCGGCCGCTTCCGGCCGCTGTCACGAAAGATCCGGTCGCCATGACGCCCGGCGGCGACAGTGCCACCACGGTCGCCGGCCACGAGCCCGACCCGCCCCCTCCGTCACCGGCCTTTTGCCTCAAGGAAGCCCATCATGAACTGCTCCCGCCGCCCGTCGTTTGCTGTGCTGGTCGCCCTTACCACCGCCGTGATCACTGCCCTTTGTGCCGGCAACGACAGCCGTGCCGACCAGCCGGCAACGCCTGTCGCCCACACCGCTGCCGCCACGGCGCCGGTCAGCCACTTCCAGGACATCAATGTCCAGGTTGAAGGCAGTGGTCCGGCGCTGATCTTCATCCCCGGCCTGAACAGCGCCAGCGGCACCTTCACCGAAACCTGCGCGGCGTTCCGCTCGACGCACACCTGCCACCTGCTGCACCTGCCCGGTTTCGCCGGCAACGCGCCGATCAACGGTGTGGAAAACGGCTTCATGATCGCCATGCGCGATCGGGTCATTGCCTACATCAAGGCACACGATCTCAAGCAGCCGGTACTGGTCGGTCACAGTCTCGGCGGTGCACTGAGTCTGATGATTGCGCTGAAGGAGCCGGAGCTGGCCGGCAAGCTGGTGATTGTCGATTCGCTGCCCTACTTCGCGGCGATACAAAATCCTGCCGCCACGCCTGATGCCGTACGGCCGATGGCCGACAACATGCGCAAGATGATGCTGGCGCAGGCGCCGGAACAATACCGCGCCGGACTGAAGCAGAATCTTGCCGGCATGAGCCGTTTGCCGGAACGCATGCCGACGCTGGTGCAGTGGGGCGAGAGCAGTGATCGCGCCACCACGGCGCAGGCAATGTACGATCTGATGACCATCGATCTGCGCAACGACATCGCCAGCATCCGCACGCCGACACTGGTGCTCGGTGCCTGGGCCGCCTACGCGCCATTCGGCGCCAGCAAGGCCAGCACGGAAGCGATTTTCCGCACGCAGTATGCAAAACTCGCCGGCGTCGATATCCGCCTGTCCGACACCGGTTACCACTTCCTGAGCTGGGATGATCCGCAATGGTTGACGCAGCAGCTGGCGCAGTTTCTGGGCCGCTGAGCATGGCCGTCACACACGGTCAGGAACATCTGGCGGCGCGTGCCCACACGCGCCGCTATCTCGCCGCACAATTGGCGTTCTGGGCGCTGTATGCGCTGTTCAACACGCTGTTCATCGTCCTGTTTGCGCCGCCACAGCCGCTCTACTTCCTGATCACGCTGCTGCTGGCGGTGTATCTCGGTTTCACCAGTCACGGCCTGCGCGCGCTGTACAAACCGCGCCGCGACTGGACGCTGCCGCGCATCAGCCTGCATCTGTTCTGGTTGCTGCCGCTGGCGGCGCTGGCCGTGCAAACGCTGCTGGCGCTCAGCATCCGCGTGTTGCTCACGGTGTTTCCGCCGCTGGCCGAAGGCACGCAACAAACCAGCGGCTCGATGTTTGTCGCCTACACGCTGAACACCACGTTTGTGCTCGCGGCCTGGACGGTTGTTTACCTGCTGGTCGAACAGCTGCGTCGCCGTCGCGCCACCGAACTCGCCTACTGGCGATCACAAGCCCAGCTGCACGAAGCCGAACTGCAATTCCTGCGTTCGCAAATCAATTCGCATTTCCTGTTCAACGCGCTGAACAACCTGCGTGCGCTGATCCGCGAAGATCCGGAACAGGCGCGCGAGCGGCTGACCCAGCTCGCGGTGTTGCTGCGCGCCATCCTGCAGGCGGAAACGCGCGAACGCGTGCCGCTCGCCGAAGAGCTGAATCTGGTTGACGGTTATCTGGCGCTGGAATCCCTGCAGTTTGAATCGCGCCTGCAGATCCGCCGTGATATTGACGAGCGCGCCCGTCAGGTGGATGTGCCGCCGCTGTTGCTGCAAACGCTGGTGGAAAACGCCGTGCGTCACGGCATCGCCCGCCGGCCGGCCGGCGGCTGCATCGACATTCGCGTCAGGCGTGAAGCCGACTGCGTGCGTATCGGCATCCGCAATCCGCTGCCGCAATCTGCTGCCAGCAGCGAAGGTCATGGCATCGGACTGAAAAATGCGCGCGCGCGTTTGCAGAAACTGTTTGGCGACACCGCTCGGCTGGAATTGCGTCAGGACGGCGACAGCATGCTCGCGGAATTGCAACTGCCGGTCTGAACAGCCTTACCGGCAGATACCCAAGGCTACGAAATCACACAGGAAACACGACACGTGAAGGTGGTGATCGTTGAAGACTCGCGTCTGGCGCGCAATGAACTGCGCGAACTGCTGGACGATTGCGCCGGCTGGCAACTGGCCGGTGAAGCGGAAAATGTCGCCCAGGCGGTGCCGCTCATCGACACTGTCAAACCGGAGCTGTTACTGCTCGATATTCATCTGCCGGATGGCGACGGCTTTGCCGTGCTCGATCAGTTGCAGCATGTGCCGCAAGTGATCTTCACCACGGCTTATGACCAATACGCATTGCGCGCCTTTGAAGTCAACGCGCTCGACTATTTGCTCAAACCGATCGAGGCTGGGCGTTTGCAGGAAGCGCTGAAACGGGCAGAAAACGCCGCGAAAACGTCGTCTCTGGCCGCAATTGCCGACAGCGGTGACGCTGCGCCGCTGCGCAAATCGCGTCAGGATCAAATTTTCATCCGTGATGGCGAGCGCTGCCATTTCGTCCGTTTGGCCGATGTCTTCCTGTTTGAAGTTGACGGTAACTACACCCGCGTGTGTTTCCGTGATCAGCGACCGCTGCTGGCGCGAGCGCTCGGTTATCTCGAAGAGCGTCTCGATACGCGGGTGTTTTTTCGCGCCAACCGCCAGCAGATCATCAATCTCGATTACATCGCCGGCGTCGAAAACTGGGTCGGTGACGGTTTGCTGGTCAGTCTGAAAAACGGTGCACGCATAGAAGTGTCACGGCGTCAGGCGCGCGAGCTGCGGACGTTGATGGAGTTGTGATGGTGCGCGCGGATGCCGGCGACAGTTTGCCCTAGCATGGCCGCGCGCCAGGGAGGGCGCCCATATGTCAGGCACACGGCACGGTACGGCACGGGACGATTTCTTTGATGAACAGCTGATCGCGATCAGCGAACGTCCGTCAGCGACTCCAGCGGAGGCGACGGTCCACGTCAACGCGACGCTCGACCACACGGCATTCGCCAGCGGAATGCTCATCGGCGACGGACTCACCGGTGAAACACTCACCGACGAAACACTCACCGGCGAAACATTCGCCAGTGCAGGCTTCACCGACGTATCACTCTCGAGCGAATCTCTCGCCAGTGAATCACTCTCCAGCGAAACAATCGCCAGCACGGCACTGGGCAACGGAACCGCTGATCGCGCCGGGGCCGCCGTTACGCGCACGCGCGACGAAGCCAGTGTCGAACTTGCCGATCTGATCGCCCGTCTGGATCTGCTGCTGCGGCACACCCAGCGTCGCCGCCGCGTGACGCCGGCGCTGCAGCCGGTGCACTGGCAGACGCTGCGCTATCTGGCGCTCTGCAACCGCTTCAGCGATACCCTGCTGGCGCTCAGTGCCTGGCTGGGCGCCACCAAAGGCACCACCTCGCAAACGGTGACCCTGCTCGAGCGCAGTGGCTTGCTGCAGCGGGTGGTGGACGCCACCGACCGGCGCGTCATGCACCTGCAACTGACGGCAGCCGGCCAGACGCTGCTGGCGCGCTCGATGGCCGATGAATTCCTGACCACGGCCATTGAACAGACGGCGCTCGGCGACAGCCTGCATGCGCCGCTGACCCGCCTGCTGCATCGCTGGCAGGCGCTGCTGGCCATGCCCAGTTTCGGCCGCTGCGGCCAATGCCGGCACCTCGCCCGGCAGGACGAAGAGCCGTATTGCCGGCGCCTGCAGGCCCGGCTCGACCCGGTCGATCAGCAGCGTGCCTGCTTTCACCACGAGTGGCCGGCCGGCGAGCAGCGCTGAACCCGGTATGCCGTCGCGTGCCATCATGCCGCCGGTCCGGGTTTGCCGATCCACATACCCCGCTCCGAAACAACAACGCCCGCAATCGCGGGCGCTGTTGTTTCGGGCAATCCTTTCGGCGCAGACGCACCGGCCGGAAGCGCCGGCCGGTGATTGTGCGGCGCTTATTTCAGCTTCAGCACGTACTCGGCCATCTTCTTCGCTTCGGCGTCGGTGACGCGGCCCTTGTGCGGCGGCATCGGGATCTGGCCCCAGACACCGGCGCCGCCGGTGATCACTTTCGCGCTCAGCTTGGCCACGGCGTCCTTGTCATTGGCGTACTTGGCGGCGACGTCCTTGTAGGCCGGGCCGACCATTTTCTTGTCGACGGCATGGCAGGCGACGCAGCCAAACTTCTTGGTCAGCGCTTCACCTTCGTTGGCGACCGCCGTACCGGCCAGACCGAGGCCGAGCAGCACGGCCATCCACAGCGACTTGTTCATTTACATCTCTCCCGCGTGACGCGCGCCACCCTCGTCGATGGCCGCGCAAGTCTAGCAAGTCCGGCCGCCGGCCATCTTGATCGGGGGCGTGGCAAAACGCCGCAGTGCGCGCGCTGCTGTCGTGCAGCGCCGCCTTGCACAAGCCTGCGGCGACGCTCAGGATCGCGTCCTCCGAATTGCCCGGACCGCCGCTATGACCGCCAGCCGCCACTACTCCGTTTTCGATCAGCTCTGCCTCGCGGCCGACGGCCTGCTGCGCGCCGCGTTTGTCGAGCAGGGCAGCGGCCGGCCACGGCCGGATGCCGGGCTGGCCGAAGCCCCGCTGGACGACGGCGAGCGCCGTCACGCCGCCGGGCTGATGCGTGTCAACCACGTCGGCGAGGTCTGCGCCCAGGCGCTCTACCTCGGTCAGGCCCTGACCGCCCGCGAGCCGGCGCTGCGCCAGCACCTGCTGCAATCGGCGCGCGAGGAAGCCGACCACCTGCACTGGTGCCGCGACCGGGTCGCCGAGCTGGGTGAACGCACCTCGCTGCTCAATCCGCTCTGGGCCGCCGGCAGCTTCGGGCTGGGCGCGCTGGCCGGTCTGGCCGGCGACGGCTGGAACCTCGGCTTCGTGGTCGAAACCGAACGTCAGGTCGAAGCGCATCTGGACGATCACCTGCAGTCGCTGCCAACCGGCGATGCCCGCTCGCGGGCCATCGTCGCGCAGATGAAGACGGACGAGATCGCCCATGCCGACGCGGCGCAGGCGCGCGGTGCCCGTGCCCTGCCGCTTCCGGTCCGCAGCGCCATGCGCGCCACCGCCAAGCTGATGACCAGCACCGCCTACCGGTTCTGAGTCCGGCACGGGTTGCCACGTCTCTGCCGGTCCTGGTCCCCGCACCGGCGTCCGCTCCGGTCGGCACGGCCGCGCAGCGTCGATGCTGGCCGCCGACCTTTACGCCTTGCCGCTGCCGATCCGCAGCGCCATGCGCGCCATCGCCCAGCTGACGACCAGCACTGCTTACTAGTTCCGAGTCCGGCACGGGTTTCCACGCCGCTGCCAGTCCTGATTCCGGCCCCGGTGTCCGCTCCGGTCGGCACGGCCGCGCAGAGCGGCGGGCCGCCGGCGGCTGCGTTATGATGGCCGCCCTTTTTTCCCCGGCAGTCTGGTTTCCGCGTGCCCCCGTCCGTCCGCTACGTCCCGAACTTCCGTCCGCTGCTGCTGGCGCTGGCTGCTGCCGGCCTGCCGGTGGCCGTGCTGGCTGCTGAACCGGTTGCGGAGACGGCCCCGCCGCCGGTGCTGGATGCCGACGCCACCGCCAAACCTTCGTTGATCAACCGCCCGGACCTGCAACTGTCCGCCAGCGGCTGTCCGGTGCCGCGACCGCTGCGGCCGTCGGCCTATGCCAGCCGCGACTGGTCCGCCGAAGACGTCATCTCCGACGCCGACAGCAGCGAGAAAGCCGACGGCGTCCAGACGCTGATCGGCAATGTCCGCATCCGCCAGGGCAACCGCACCATCCGCGCCGATGAAGCCCGGCTCAGCGACGCCACCGAGCGCGTCTTCGCCACCGGCAACATCAGCATCAGCGACCCGGCGCTGGAAATGAGCGGCGCGACGCTGGAAGCCGACAGCGCCAGCGGCCAGGCGCGCATCACCGACGTCCAGTACCGGCTCACCGACCGCGGCCTGCGCGGTCTGGCCGAGCACATCGACGCCAGCCGCGGCGGCGTCATCGAGCTGCATGACGGCAGCTTCACCTCCTGTCCGGTCAATGACGAAGCCTGGTGGATGTACGCCGGGCGACTGCGGCTGGACCGCGAAGAGGGCTGGGGCGAGGCCTGGGACACGCGCATCGACCTTGGTGGCGTGCCGGTGTTCTACCTGCCCTACATCACCTTCCCGATCGACGAGCGCCGGCGCTCCGGCGTGCTGGCGCCGGACATCTCCAACTCGCGCGACAACGGCATCGATCTGACTGTGCCGTATTACCTGAATCTGGCCGAACACTACGACGCCACGCTGCGTCCGCGCTGGATCCAGCAGCGCGGCCTGATGGTCGGCAGCGAATTCCGCTACCTCGGTGCCAGCAGCTACAGCGAGTTCAATGCCGACCTGCTGCCCGACGACAGCGATCAGGCCAGCGGCGAACCGACCCGGCGCTGGCAGTACGCGCTGCGCCAGCAGGCGCGACTGAGCCGTAACCTGAGCGCCAGCGTCGATGCCTCGGGCGTCAGCGACGACGACTACTTCCACGATCTCGGCTCCAGCATCACGCTGGCCAACCTGCAGACCCTGCCGCGTTCGGCACGCCTGAACTACCACAGCGACCACTGGCAGCTGTCGGCCGAGGCGTACCGCGCCCAGGTCCTGCACACGCCGGTCGAGCCTTACCAGAAGCTGCCCGAGATCCGCTTCCGCGGCGATTACCCGTTCTGGCAGGACGGCCTTGAATTCGGTCTGGCCGGCAGCGCCACGCGCTTTGCCCACCCGCTGCTGGCGGAGGCCGACCGCGTCGATGCCGCGCCCTGGCTGCGCCTGCCGCTGGAATGGGTCTGGGGCTATCTGACCCCGAGCGCCAAATACCGGCACACCGAGTACCGGCTGGCCGCCACCGGCAGCGATGCCGAGCGGCGCATCGAGCGCAGCCTGCCGGTGTACAGCGTCGATGGCGGCCTGTATTTCGAGCGCGACATCACCGGCTTCCGCCGCGACTGGGTACAAACGCTCGAACCGCGCCTCTACTACCTTTACGCGCCGTACCGCGACCAGTCGCAGCTGCCGCTGTTCGACACCACCGAACCGACCGAAACCATGGGCGCGCTGTTCCGCGACAACCGCTTCATCGGCGGCGACCGGGTTGGCGACACCCGCCAGCTCAGCGTCGGCGTCAGCTCGCGCTTCATCAGCGCCGACGGCGGCGAAGAACGGCTGCGTCTCGGCCTCGCCCAGGCGCGCTATTTCGCCGACCGCCGGGTCGGCCTGCTGGCCAGCGACCCGGTGCGCGACCAGCGCCTGTCACCGCTTTATTTCGACGCCGCGCTGCGCGTCCGCGACGACTGGGAACTGCGCTCGCAGCTGGCCTACGACGAGAAAGCCCGGGAAACCCTGCGCAGCAGTTTCGGCCTGTCCTATGAACCGGACGACCGGCGCGTGGTCAATGCCGAGCACCGCTATCGCGATTACCGCGGCGAAACCACCGAACAGGTCGATTTCTCCTTTGCCTGGCCGGTCGGCGAGCGCTGGAATCTGGTCGGTCGCTGGCAGAATGACCGCACCAAGGACGAAACGCTGGAAGCACTGTTCGGCGTCGAGTACGAATCCTGTTGCTGGGCGCTGCGCGTGGTCGGCCGGCGTTATCTGAACGCCGAGCTCGACGAGGACGGCTTTCCGCGTCCCGGCGGCCGCGAATTCGACAGTGGCATTTATGTGCAGTTTGTATTCAAAGGCTTGATGGGCGTGGGCGCGAGCAATCTGCGCACGCTGCTGACAGAAAGCATTCAGGGTTACCAAGACAGGTTGAGTCCACGATGAAAATGCGTACCTTGCTGGCCATGCTGTGCGTGCTGGCGATGCCCTGGCAGTCGCTGCCGGCGGCCGACAAACTCGACGAGGCGGTGGCGCTGGTCGATGACGACGTGGTGCTGAAGAGCGAGCTGGATCGCCGCGTCGCCACCGTGCGCCAGGATCTGTCGCGGCGCGGTGTGCGCATGCCGCCCGACGAGGTGCTGCGCGAGCAGGTGCTGGAGCGCCTGATCGTCGATGCCGTGCAACTGCAACACGCGCGCCGTGCCGGTGTCCGGGTGTCCGATCAGGAACTGGCCGGCATCATCGAGAACATCGCCAACGAGAACAAAGTCTCGCTCGAACAGTTCCGCCTGCAGCTCGCTGCCGACGGCATCAATTTCGAAATTTTCCGCGACGACATCCGCAATGAAGTGATGGTCAGCCGCCTGCGTCAGGCGCAGGTCAGCCGGCGCATCTTCATCAGCGAGCAGGAAGTGGATTCCATGCTCAAGGCCATGGACAGTGAAGGTGCCGAGCGCATTTCCTACCGCCTCGGCCACATCCTGATCCCGATCGCCGAATCGGCCTCGCCGCAGGATGTGCAGCAGGCATCGGCACTCGCTGACGACATCGTCAGACAACTGCGCAGCGGTGCCGATTTTGCCGAAATGGCGGTGCGCCATTCGGCGGCCCAGGATGCGCTGCAGGGCGGTGACTTCGGCTGGAAAACCCTGAACCAGTTGCCGTCGCTGTTCGCGCCGGCGGTCAAGGCATTGAAACCGGCCGACGTGTCCGAGCCGCTGCGTTCGGCATCCGGTCTGCACATCCTGAAACTCTATGACAGCCGCGGCGCCGAACGCGTGGTGGTGCGCCAGAGCCACGCCCGGCACATCCTGATCAAGCCGTCGCAGATCCGCACCGAAGAGCAGGCGAAGAAATTCATCAGCGAACTGCGCGAGCAGATCATCAAGGGCGGTGATTTCGCTGCGCTGGCAAAAGCGCATTCCGATGATCCGGGTTCCGCCAATCTCGGTGGTGATCTGGGCTGGGCCAACCCAGGCAAATTCGTCCCCGAGTTTGAAAGCACGCTGGAAAAACTCGCCGACAACGAAGTCTCGGAGGTGTTCCGCTCGCAATTCGGCTGGCACGTGATGCAGCTGCTGGGCCGCCGTGACGACGATCAGACCGACGAGGCGAAACGCAACCAGGCTTACCGCCTGTTGCAAAACCGCAAATACGACGAGGAAGTCGAAGCCTGGGTGCGCGAACTGCGCGACGAGGCCTATGTGCGCATCCTGCTCGACGACAAGAAAAAAGGCTGAGCGCATTTCCGCGACAGCATGACAAAGGCGGTGCTGGCACCGCCTTTGTTTTTGCCGGTACAGACGTTCACGCCGGCTGCACAGATTTCCGCTTCGCTGTCGCTGACAGCACGGCCTGTCGCCGCACTTGTAACAGAGCAATGACTGGCTTTCTCTCCCGGAGCGGCGTGTCAGTTACGTTCGCCACGAAGCGAACCTTGTCTCCCTCGCCTTGCGCGGGAGCGGGCCGGGGCGAGAGCATGCAGCGGATGCAGTGCTGTGCAAACCGGAGTGTGGTTTTGTCTGGCACCTTTGTGCCGGACAGTTGCCTGACTCCGCTCCCGACATCGTCCCTCACGGAAAACTGCTGACCATGACGCATTGCCCGCGATTGTTGATCACCAGTGGCGAACCGGCCGGTGTCGGTCCCGAGCTGTGCCTGCAACTGGCGGCACAGGACTGGCCCTGCGCGTTTGCGGTGCTCGCCGATGCCGCGCAACTGGAACAACTCGCCGCGCGTCTGTTGCCGTCGCCGCCGCGCATCCTGCGGCTGGCGAATGTGCAGGCCCTGCGCCAGCGCGCTGCCAATCGCGCCGGTGAACTGCCGGTGATCGATATCGCCTGCGCGGTTCGCGCGCAAAGCGGTGTGCTCGATGCACGCAACGCCGGCATGGTGTTGCAACAATTGCAGATGGCCACCGACGCCGCGCTGGCCGGCGACATCGATGCCATCGTCACCGCGCCGGTGCACAAGGGCGTGATCAATGACGCCGGCACCGCGTTCTCCGGGCACACGGAATTTTTTGCCGCCGCGGCCGGCGGCGCCGATGCACCCTTGCCGGTGCTGATGCTGCTCGCCTGTGAAGGTTTGCGTGTCGCGCTCGCCACCACGCACCTGCCGCTCAAGGATGTGCCGGCGGCGCTGACCCGTGACCGTCTGCACAGCACGCTGATGCTGCTCATCAGGGGCTTGCAGCAACAGTTCGCCATCGCCCGGCCGCGCATCGCCGTGCTCGGCCTGAATCCGCACGCCGGCGAAGGTGGCCACATGGGCCGCGAGGAAATTGATCTGATCGCGCCGCTGTTGCAGGAACTGGCCGGCGCCGGTGCCGAACTGGTCGGCCCGCTGTCAGCCGACACGGCGTTCACACCGGACAAACGCGCGCGATTCGACGCCTATCTCGCCATGTACCATGATCAGGGCCTGCCGGTGCTGAAGACGCTGGGCTTTCACCGCAGTGTCAACATCACGCTCGGCCTGCCATTCATCCGCAGCTCGGTCGATCACGGCACGGCGCTGGATCTGGCCGGCAGCGGCCGCGCCGATCCCGGTTCGCTGTTTTACGCACTGGAAATCGCGCTGCAGATGCTGGCCAGCCGCCGCTGCTGACGCCCGTGCACGACACTCTGGATCACGACAATCCGGCTACGACACGCCGGTTACGACACGCGCAGCACCGCAGCACGTA
Source organism: Permianibacter sp. (assembly GCA_041913605.1). Lineage (GTDB taxonomy): Bacteria > Pseudomonadota > Gammaproteobacteria > Enterobacterales > Permianibacteraceae > Permianibacter. The sequence goes on along the minus strand of JAYSEY010000010.1, from coordinate 71,128 downwards.
AACGCAACAGTACATCGCGGTACGTTCACCAGAACTTCGCATCACGCTGAACAGAACATCGCCAACGGAAACGCAATGGAACATCGGGCACGCAAACGTTTCGGGCAGAACTTCCTGCACGATCGCAACATCATCGACAACATCGTCCGGGCACTCAATCCGCAGCCGGGCGAGCATCTGGTCGAGATCGGTCCCGGTCTTGGCGCGCTGACCCTGCCGGTGATCCAGCGCTGCAAAACGCTCACCGCCATCGAACTGGATCGCGACGTGATCCCGATCCTCGAACGCGATGTCGGCACACAGGGCGCGTTGCACATCATCAATCAGGACGTGCTGAAAACCGATTTCACGGCGCTCGCGGCCGGACGCCGGCTGCGCGTGTACGGCAACCTGCCGTACAACATTTCCACACCACTGCTGTTCCACCTGTTTGATCATCTGCCGGTGATCAGCGACATGCTGTTCATGCTGCAAAAAGAAGTGGTCGAACGCATGACCGCAGCAGCCGACGACGACGCCTATGGTCGCCTGTCGGTGATGGTGCAGTACTACTGTGAACCGAGTCATTTGTTCAACGTGCCGCCGGGGGCGTTCCGGCCGGCGCCGAAAGTGCATTCCGCCATCGTCCGCCTGATGCCGCGTGCGCAGCGACTGCTGACACCGGATCAGGAAACCGTGTTCGCGCAACTGGTGGCCGCCGCTTTCAGCGCACGGCGCAAAACCCTGCGCAATGTCTGGAAAGAACGCGTCAGCGCCGAACAGTTTGTCACCGCCGGCATCGACAACGGCCTGCGTCCCGAAGTGCTGACGCTGGATGATTTTCTGCGCGTTGCCCGCATCGTCGCGGCGGCATCGGGCGACAGCAACCGCGACAACGTCAGCGACAACAGCTGCGACAACGACGTCTGATCCCGTTGGCGCGCCTCGCGTATCAAGGTCGGGAATTTCACTGTGCGCCGTGCGCACGTTCAGATCAGCAAGGAGAACCATCATGATTCAGGTTGGCGACAAACTGCCGAATGCCACCGTACAGATCTTTGGTGAAAAAGGTCCGCAAGCGGTCAGCACACAGGATCTGCTCGGTCAGGGCAAAGTGGTGCTGTTCGCCGTGCCGGGCGCGTTTACGCCGACCTGCTCGCAGGCGCATCTGCCGGGTTTTGTCGTGCACGCCGATGCCATCCGCGCCAAAGGCGTCGACAGGATTGTTTGCATGGCGGTCAATGACGCGTTCGTGATGAAAGCCTGGGGTGAGGCCAGCAATGCCGAACAGCTGCTGATGCTGGCCGATGGCAACGGTGAATTCAGCAAGGCACTCGGTCTCGACATGGATGCGAGCGCGCACGGCATGGGCCTGCGTTCGCGCCGCTTTGCGCTGATCATCGACCAGGGCGTGATCACCCATGTCGCTGTCGAACAGCCGCGCGAATTCAAGGTGTCCAGCGCCGAAGCCATTCTCGACGTGCTTTAAGCCGCGATCGCCGGCTGCAATGATCACGCTGCGCGAACAAGCCATGCTGTACGGTGCCCTGTTGCTGGGCGCCGTACAGGCGCTGCAACCAGCGCCAGCGGCAGAACCGGCCGCATCAGAATCGGCCACATCAGAACCGGCACCAGCAAGCGGCGCTGTTGTCGCGTTGTCGGCGCAGCAATTGGTGGCCGATGCGCGCGCGCAAATCGGTGTCACGCGCCGCTACGACGGCCGTTATGTCCGGCTCGACTATCCCGGCGGCGATGTGGCGCCGGATCGCGGTGTCTGCACCGATGTACTGATCCGCGCCTTGCGTCGTCAGGGCATGGATCTGCAACAGCGTGTGCATGAGGACATGCGACGCGCCTTCAGCGCTTATCCGCCGCTGTGGGGATTGGCAAAACCGGATCGCAATATCGATCACCGGCGCGTGCCAAATCTGGAAACCTGGTTCCGGCGTCAGGCCTGGCAAAGCCCTGATCGGCAGGATGTGCGCAGCGGTGACATCATCAGCTGGCGGCTGGACAACGGCCTGCCGCATATCGGTATCGCCTCGGACAAGCGCAACGCCCGCGGCGAACCGCTCATCATCCACAACATCGGTGCCGGTGTGCAGGAAGAAGATGTGCTGCGTGCCTGGCCGATCACCGGCCATTTCCGTTTGCCCGGCGCTCAGCCGAACGCATAAAGGCCAATCAGGATCTCGACGCCGGCGATCAGGAAGCCGCTCAGGAAGGCGAGATAGGCGTAACGCAGCACGCGATATTTTTTCTTCGCCAGATACTGGCCGAGCTGCCAGATCTCCTTGATCTGCACGTCATAGATCTGCTCCGGATCATTGAGGATACGGTGCATGTCGGCGCGATACTGTTCAAAACTCAGATGATGAAAATCGGCGAAGAACAGTGGATTGCCATCGCGTTTGTCGCGCGGTTTCAGGCTCAGCTTCGGCATCACCACATAGCAGGCCAGCAGCAGCGTGATCAGGCAGGCGACCATCAGCGTGCCGATGGCGTACTTGAATTGCGGATGCGTCAGCTGCGGCAGGGCGATGGTGGCGACCACGGATGACAGGGTCAGCAACATGCCGGCCTTGCGGTCCGCCAGCGCCGACAGTTGCACATGATGCTGACGGGTCTGGCGGATCAGGGCATCGAGATGATTGGCCGGTACCGGCGTGCCCGGCGGCAAACCGGAATCGTCGGGCAGGGCTGCAGGGAGCACGGCAGAATGACCAGCAGAATTGTCGACGGACATGGCGGCGTGGCCCCGTTCAGGCGATACCGGCAAGTGTTGCCAAAAAAAACGCCGCCGGCAATTGCCGGCGGCGTGTCATGTCTTGCTGTTGTTGCTGATCACTGGTCCTGATCAGTGCTCCTGAACGCTGCGGCCCGAAGGCCGCAGCGCCGGACTCAGTTGGTTTTCCGCAGCGGATTGCGCGGCAGTTTTTCGTCGCGCATCGCGGCGTGGTAAGCAAAGGTGGCAACCACCGCCGCCGCCTGCTTCAGATCTTCCGGCACGATGTGATCCAGCGTGTCGAGATGACTGTGGTGCACGTGCGTGCTGTAGTCGAGTTTGTCCTGCACGAACTGGAAGCCGGGCAGGCCGACGCGATCAAAGGACTGGTGATCGGTACCGCCGGTGTTGCGGTTGGTGACGGTGCTGGCACCGACATCGGCCAGCGGTTCCAGCCAGGCTTTGAAGATCGGCGAGACGGCGGCATTTTCCTGGGTGTAAATGCCACGGATCTTGCCGCCACCGTTGTCGTAGTTGAAATAGGCGGCGAAGGTGGCGTGATCCGGTTTTTTCTCCAGCTCGCCCTGATCGTCACGCAGCCATTGCGGCAGCTTTTTCTGTTCCGGATCGGTCGGCTCCGGGTAGCTGGCCAGATGATCTTTCACATACGCCGCCGAACCGAGCAGGCCCTGTTCTTCGCCGCTCCACAGACCGATGCGGATGGTGCGTTTCGGTTTCACGTTCAGGGTTTTCAGGATGCGCATCGCTTCCATCATCACCGCGACGCCGGCCGCGTTGTCGGCGGCGCCGGTGCCCGAATGCCAGGAATCAAGGTGAGCACCGATCATGACGATTTCATTTTTCTTGGCGCCGACGCCGGGCAGATCCGCCAGCGTGTTGTGCGCCATCTCGTCCTTGTCGGTGGTGAAACGTGAATCAACATTCAGGCGCAGGCGCACGGTTTCCTTGCGATCCAGCGCGCGCATCACCTGGTTGTAATGCACCGAGGTCATGGTCAGGCCGGTGACGCCGGGCGATTCATCCGCCTTTCGTGACCCGCCGCCGGCGGTGCGGATGATGCCGTTGTCCCAGCCGCTGATCGCCACCGTCGCCAGTGCACCTTCCTCAACAAGGAATTTGTTCAGCTCTTTGGCAAAACCGTCTTCTTTCTGGAAGCGCTCCAGCGCTGCCTTGCGGTCGGCCGGCTTGCGATCTTTCGGCACCGGAAAGTCGAGCAGCTCGTGCAGATCTTTTTCGTCGTAACGCTGCCAGTCGGCTTCGGTGGCCGGCTTGTATTCACGCGCGTCGCTGATAAACAGGATCTTGCCTTTCAGCGTGCCCTTGTGTTTTTCCAGATCGGCTTTGGTTTTCAGTTGCAGGGCCACTGCTTCGCCTTCGACCGTGCCGTTGGTGCCCGGTGTCCAGGCACGCGGAATGGCGTGCAGCGGCAGCGCGCGCGGCGCCAGCATTTCGATGCTCGATTCGCTGAACGTCCAGCCGCGACCGAACGGACCGAACGCTTCGGTGCGGGCATTGCTCAGGCCCCAGTCAGCGAGCTGTTTTTTCGTCCACTCATTGGCGGCGATCATCTGCGGCGAGTTGGTCAGGCGCGGACCGATTTTTTCGGTCAGGTGGGTCATGGTCGCCATCACTTGCGAATTGTGGAAGGCTTCGTGACGGATGCGGTTGATCATTTCGTGATCAACCGGCTCGACCGGGCTGGCCAGCAGGGCCGAGCTGAACAGGCCCAGAGCCAGAGCCGTGGCGGTGATTCTCATTTTCTGATTTCTCCCTAGCGGCCGGCACCGGAGGGTGCCGGCTGGCGCCGCGACCGTAACATGCAGTGCGGCGTGCGGGAGCGGGCTGCGCAGTATTTCCACAATTCCTGCTGCACAGCAGCGAGAACAGGCCGGATGAAAAATGGCCAGGGCTTTCGTGCCGGCGATCAGGCCGGTTGCAGGTCGTATTCGATGATCAGCGGTGCGTGATCGGAGAAGCGCTCGTCCTTGTAGATTTCTGCGTGTTTGACGCTGCTTTTCAGGGCCGGTGAGATGACGTGGTAATCAATGCGCCAGCCGACGTTCTTGGCCCAGGCCTGGCCGCGGTTGCTCCACCAGGTGTATTGCTCGGCGCGCTGATCGACGACGCGGAAGGCATCGACAAATCCCAGCTCGCCGTAAACGCTGTCCAGCCAGGCGCGCTCGTGCGGCAGGAAACCGGAATTTTTCTGGTTCGATTTCCAGTTCTTCAGATCGATTTCCTTGTGCGCGATGTTGAAATCGCCACAGATGATCAGCGGTTTCGCTTCTTTCACCTGCTGTTTCAGGATCGGCAAATACAGTTCAAGGAACTCGTCCTTGGCGATCTGGCGTTCCGGGCCGGAGGAGCCGGACGGCAGGTACAGCGACGCGACGCGCACCTTGCCGAGATCGACCTCGACATAGCGACCCTCGGTGTCGGCCTGGCCGAAGCCGAGGCCGGTGCGGACCGTCAGCGGTTTGTGCCGCGTGTACAGGCCGACGCCGCTGTAGCCGGGGCGCTGGGCCGGAAACAGGAAACGGTGATAGCCGGCCGGCTGGAACAGCGCGTCATCGAGCTGGTGATCTTGGGCCTTCAGCTCCTGGACGCAGACGACATCGAGGTTGGCCCTGGCCAGCCAGTCAAAAAAGCCCTTCTTGGCGGCCGAACGCAGGCCGTTGACGTTTGCGGAACAGACGCGAAACACCGGAGCACCATTTCGTGAAGTCGGGCGCCGCAGGCTATCATAGAGGTCGTTGTCCCGTGTCCTTCCCCGTCGGTGTCCATGTACCCTTTCCAACGTGAATTCATCGAGTTCGCCCTGTCGCGCCAGGTCCTGAAATTTGGCGAGTTCGAACTCAAGTCCGGTCGCAAGAGCCCGTATTTCTTCAACGCCGGGCTGTTCCAGCGCGGCCGCGATCTGGCCCGTCTCGGCCGTTTCTACGCCCAGGCCATCATGGCCGCGCGGCTGGATTGCGACGTCCTGTTCGGACCGGCCTACAAGGGCATTCCGCTGGTCTCGGCCACGTCCATTGCGCTCGCCGAACAGCACAATTTCGACCGCCCCTGGGCGTTCAACCGCAAGGAAGCCAAGGCGCATGGCGAAGGTGGCGATATTGTCGGCGCGCCGCTGACCGGACGCGTGCTGATCATCGACGACGTGATCACCGCCGGCACCGCCATCCGCGAAACCATGCAGTTGCTGGCCCGTCACGGTGCCGAAGCAGCCGGCGTGGTGGTGGCGCTGGATCGCGAGGAACGCGGTAACGGCGAGCTGTCGGCCATTCAGGAAATCGAGCGCGAATATGGCATCAGCGTGACGCCGATTGTCCGTCTGCGCGATCTGATAAGCTTCCTCAACGACGCGCCGGCGTTCCGTTCGCACGCCGCCGCCATTGAGGACTATCGGCGACAGTATGGCGTTTACAGCTAAGTTATCCGTCCTGCTGCTGGCGACTGTGCTGACCACGGTCGCCGCTGCCTCCTTCGCCGCCGACAGCAAAGCCGGCCGGCGCACGCTGTACAAATATCGCGACAACAACGGTGCCATGGTGATCAAGGATCACTTGCCGCCCGATGTCGTGCCGCGCGGATATCAGGTGGTCAACGAATACGGCGCGGTGCTGGAAACGGTGCCGCCGATGCTGACCGCCGCCGAACGCGCCGAACAGAAAAAACTCAAGGCCCAGCAGGAGGCCGACGAGCGCGCCCGTCAGGCGCAAATTCGCCATGATCGCGAACTGATGCGCCAGTTCACCACCGTCGAAGACATCATGCGCGCCCGCGACACGCAGCTGGCCGCGCTCGACGTGCAGATCAGCATCCGTAGCGGCCAGAACAACCTGCTCACTACCCAGCTGGAAGAAATGCAGCGCCACGCCGCGGATTACGAGCGGCGCGGTCAGGCCATGCCGGCGGAACTCATCAAGGACATCAAGGAATCGCAGCGCCAGATTGGCGACAACCGCGCTTTTGTTGATGCCCAGACCCGCGAAAAAGAAAAAATCGCCGAGCGCTTCAAGAACGACATCGTCCGCTTCAAGGAGCTGCAGGCCCAGCGCGTGCTCAACCAGCGCGACGACGAAGGCCGCCTTAGCAGCGGCAACACCTGGATCATGGGCTGCACCGACACCGGTCAGTGCAGCAAAATCTGGCAACTCGCCCAGCTGTATGCGCGCGAAAACGGCACACGCTCGATCGAGATTGTCACCGACACGCTGATCCTCACCGGCAAACCGATGACCGAGCGCGATCTGGCGCTGGCGTTTTCGAAAGTGCCGGAAAAAACCGGTTTCCAGATCGTGCTTGAAGTCAGTTGCCAGAACAGCGAAGCCGGCAATGCGCTGTGCAGCGATCGCGGCCAGCGTATCGGTCGCGGTTTTGAAAACTACGTCAGCTCGCGTCTGCAGTAATCCGCTCTTCAGCCGGCAGCACCTGCCGGTCGCAATTCGTCACAGCCCCGCGTCCGCCGTCACGGCGGTGCCAGCGCTGTGCCGCTCATTTTCCTCCGCCACAAGGACAGCCCATGCGCGCAGGCAATTCGGATCATCACTGGCGATTTTTCCGCTCCGGCGGGTTCGATCAGGTGCAACTGGATCGCGCCGAAGACTGGCAGCATCTCGATGCGCTGGATGCCAAGCTGTGGGCAGCACTCAGTTGCCCGCTCAGCGGTGTGGTGTTTGATGCGCGCACGCTGGCGCATGTCGACAGCGATCACGACGGCCGCATCCGTGTGCCGGAACTGCGCAGCGCAGTCGACTGGGCCTGCGCGCGGCTGAAAACGCCACAGCCCTTGCTGGACGCCGGCGAGCTGGCGCTCGCTGACATCAACGACAGCGATGACGAAGGCCGGCAATTGAAACGCGCCGCCGAACAGCTGTTGCGCAATCTCGGTGCCAGCGGCCGGCCCACACTCAGTGAAGCCGACACCGCTGATCGCGCGCGCATGTTCCCGCCCGCAGAGCCGAATGGCGACGGCATCGTACCGCTGGCGATGGCCGGCAACGACGCCGCGAAAGCGCTGATCCAGGCGGTGATCGACACGCAGGGCGCCGTGACCGATCGCAGCGGTGAGCCGGGCATCAGCGCTGACGGCTTGCAGGCATTTGTCGATCAGGCGCAGCAATGGCTGAGCTGGCAGCAGTCCGGCACCGACAGTGCGCAATTGCCGCTCGGCGAACACACTGCTGCGGCGGAAGCGGCACTCGCCGCCGTCAGCGAAAAAATCGACGACTATTTCACGCGCTGCCGGCTGGCCGGATTCGATGCCCGCGCCTCGGCTGCGATGAATGGTCGCGATGAAGATTTCATCGCCCTGGCGGCGCTGACGTTGTCGTCGGCGAATGAACAATTGCGCCGCCTGCCGCTGGCCCGGATCAGCGCCACCGCCAGCCTGCCGCTGAACAGCGGCATCAATCCCGGCTGGCAAAGTGAAATCGCCGCTTTCGTGCAGCATGTGGTGACGCCGCTGCTCGGCGTGCGCGCCGAACTCGGTGTTGAAGACTGGCTCGCGGTGCAGGCACGCTTTGCGGCCTATCGCGCCTGGCGCAGCGCCGAGCCGGATGTGGCGGTGAAAAAAATCGACGCCGCCGTGTTGCCGGCATTGATCAGCGACGACGCGCAAGCGGCGGTGCGGGCGTTGATTGATGCCGATCTCGCCGTCAAGTCGGAAGCCGATGCCATGGACAGCGTCGACAAGCTGGTGCGTTACGTGCGCCATCTGAAATCGCTGCTCAACAACATGGTCAGCTTTGCTGATTTCTACACCCGTCGCGACAAGGCGATGTTCCAGTTTGGCACGCTGTACATCGACGGCCGCGCCTGCGAACTGGTGCTGAAAGTCGGTGACGCCGGCAAGCATGCCGCGCTGGCCGCTCACAGCGGCGCCTATCTGGTGTATTGCGATTGCACGCGTCAGGGCAGCAGCGAAAAAGTGTCCATTGTCGCCGCCGTTACCGCCGGCACCTCCGGCAATCTGATGGTGGGTCGCAACGGCGTGTTTTTCGATCGCGAAGGGCGTGACTGGGACGCGACGGTGACGAAAATCATCGAGAACCCGATCAGCGTCAAGGAAGCGTTCTGGACGCCGTATCGCCGGGTGGCAAAACTGATCGGCGATCAGGCGCAGAAAATGGCCGCGGCGCGCGACAAGGCCGTGGAAGAAAAAGCCGCCGGCGGCGTTACGGCTACGGCAGCAAAAGTGGACGCGGCGGAAAAACCGGCCGCCGCGCCGGCGCCGTTTGATGTCGCCAAATTCGCCGGCATTTTCGCTGCCATCGGTCTGGCCATCGGCGCCATCGGCACGGCCATTGCCAGCATCGTTGCCGGTTTCCTGTCGCTGGTCTGGTGGCAGATGCCACTGGCGCTGGCCGGCCTGCTACTGGTGATCTCCGGCCCGGCGATGATCATGGCCTGGTTCAAACTGCGCGCGCGCAATCTCGGCCCGCTGCTCGATGCCAACGGCTGGGCAGTGAACACGCGGGCAAAACTGACCATTGCGTTTGGCCGCGCGCTGACCCAGAACGCGCAGTTGCCGGCAGGCAGCGAGCGCAGTCACAGCGATCCGTATGCCGAAGCCGGCGCGCCCTGGGGCTGGATCATTTTCCTGCTGTTTGCCGTGATTGCCGGCGGCTTGTGGTACGAAGGTTATCTGGGCCGCTGGTTCGGCATGTGAACCAGCCGGAGGAAAAAAAGCGCCGCGAACAGCGGCGTTTTTTTTGCCGATTTTTTTTCGTTTTGTGCGTGCCGCGTTTACGCCGTTTCCGGTGCCATGCCGGTGATCAGCCGGTGCATGTCGCGCACGGCGCGGATCAACGCATCGACGGTGGCGGGTTCGGTGGAGACATGGCCGGAGCCGCGCACGATGCGCAGTTCGCTGCCCTGCCAGCGGCGCTGCACTTCCCAGGCCGCGGCCAGCGGGCTGACGATGTCGTAGCGGCCGTGCACCAGAATGCCGGGCAGATCCCCGAGCGCCTGTGCAGCGTCGAGCACTTCATTGCCGGCGAGAAAATAATCGTGCTGCGCGTAGTGGCAGGCGATGCGGGCAATCGACAGCGCGCGATGGGCATCGTGGTATTGCTCGCGCTGGTGATTGTTGTCGTGCAGGGATCGGATGCGCGCCGCGTACTGGTTCCAGGCGCGGGCGGCACCGGCGCGTGCGATCTCGTCGCTGCCGGTCAGGCGGCGGTGAAACGCCGCCAGCGGTTCGTGACGTTCGCCATCGGGCAGGTGGCGCAGCAATTCGGTCCAGGCATCGGGATAAATCTGCGCGACACCGCCACCGAAATACCAGGCAATGTCCTGACGCCGTGCGAGGAAAATGCCGCGCAGGATCAGCGCGCTGCTGTGCTGCGGATACTGGCGGGCGTAGAGCAGCGCCAGCGTGGCGCCGAACGAGCCGCCGAACAGCAGCCATTGCGTTACGCCGAGATGCTGGCGCAGTGTCTCGATGTCGGCGATCAGCTTGGCGGTGTGGTTTTCACGCAGATCGGCGTGCGGTGTCGAACGGCCGGCGCCGCGCTGATCGAGCAGGATGATGCGGAAATGACGCGGATCGAAGAAGCGCCGCTGCACCGGCTGGCAGCCGGCACCGGGTCCGCCGTGCAGCACCAGCACCGGTACGCCGTCAGGGTCGCCGCACTGTTCGTAATACAGCGTATGGCCGTCGCCGACGTCGAGGCGCCCTTCGTCATAGGGGCGGATGTCGGGAAACAGATCGAGCATGGCGGCCTCCGTGCAGGCAAGTCGTTGCCGGCGGCGCAGACGCGGCCGGACCGACGGCAATTCTTGCACAGCCACCGCCGGCGCGCTGTCATCTGCAGCGCCGACCGGCCCGATTTGTCAGCGCGCGGGCCGGTCGCCTGCCGGGGACTTACTTGCCGTCGCGGACGTGCTTCCAGAGAAACCAGGCGACCACCAGCGGAATGATCAGCGCTCCGGCGATGGTCAACAGGCTGAGAACACCGATATCACTGCCGAACAGGAGTTTGAGCATGGCGTGCATCCTTGGGAGGCGGGTTGGATGAGCGCCATTATTCCCCTTCGCTGAGTAAGGTTATTGACCCCGCGCAAACGCGCCTCCCGGCCGGCAGCAGCGTGCGGATGGTCGCGCCGGCCGTGTCGACGCACCCGCCGTGCCTACTTCTGTTCGGCCGGCGGTGTCGGGTTCTGCGCAGCAGGCGGGACCGGCACTTCGCGGATCACAGTGCCGTTTTCCTCGCGGATGATGACCACGCCGGGCGGCAGCGGCTGACGGTCCATGCCCTTGACCTTGCGCACCATGTCGTAGGCGATCTGGCGGCAGCCCACTTCATCGCCCTTGTCGGCGACGCAGCGGTCGTACTCGCGGGTCAGCTCCTGCAGCACCGTGGTTTGCTCGGGCGGCGGGATGTAGCCGAACAGCATGCGCGACAGCGCCGCCGAATTCACCGCCACGTCCTTGGCCGTGCAGGCCGCCAGACCCGATACCAGCCCGGCGGCGAGGCCAACCGCCAGCGCGGCGCGTGCCGCTGCAGTAAACGATGTGCGCATGCTCACTCCACGGTGATGGTGATTTTTTCCGACACGACCGGCGTCGCGTGCGGGATATGCAGTTTGTCGCCGAGCAGCAGTTGCAGCGTGTGCTTGCCCTTGGGCAGCTGCAGCACGGTTTCGGTCTGGCCGCCACCGAAGTGCCGGATCTGATCGGTCGCCGGCAGCGGTTGGCCCATGTCCGGCAGCGTGTCGAGATTGATCAGCAGGTGATGATGACCAGTGTTGTCCTTGTCGATGCCGGCCGGCGCCACGCCCATGCCGCGCAAACCCATGCGCACGGTCACGGCGCCCTTGATGACCTCGCCCTCTTTCGGACTGATGAAATACACCGCGGCGTCGGCAGCGGCTTTGCTGCGCGGCAATTCGGCAGCTTGAATGGCGGACAGCGGTGCCAGCAGCAGGGCAGTTGCCAGCGGAAGGGCGAAACGCATGGTGAGATCCTTGTCGGAGTCAGGCGGGGACGGCAGGCGACGCGATGTCCGTGCGACCGCTGCCGGTGTGAACGGCATTCTTGCCGCTAACGGCGGGCTTGGCAAACCTGGCCCCGGCCGGGAATTGCACGGGCGGGGGAATGGATGCGTGCAATGTCCGGTGGACACCATCCCCAGCGGCATGCAGTCGGCGTTGAAGAAAAACAAAACCCCGCACGCGGGCGGGGTTTTGTCACAGCAAGAAATGATCAGTCAGCGCTCAATCGGCGCTCAGTCAGCGCTGCGCGAAGCGCGCTTGCGTTCGTGTTCCTGCAGCAGTTTCTTGCGCACGCGGATCGCTTTCGGCGTCACTTCGACCAGCTCATCGTCTTCGATGAATTCCAGTGCCTGTTCCAGCGAGTATTTGATCGGCGGCGTCAGGATCAGTTTTTCGTCGGCGCCAGCGGAGCGGATGTTGGTCAGCTGCTTGGCCTTCATCGGGTTGATGACCAGATCCGAATCGCGCGAGTGAATGCCGCAGACCATGCCTTCATAGACTTCGGTGCCGTGTTCGATGAACAGGCGGCCGCGTTCCTGCAGGTTGAACAGCGCATAAGCGACAGCCTTGCCCATTTCGTTGGCGATCATCACGCCGTTGACGCGCTTGGCGATACCGCTGCCGGCGGCCGGACCGTAATGGCTGAACGAATGATAGATAAGGCCGGTGCCGCGTGTGGCGGTCATGAATTCAGTCTGGAAACCGATCAGGCCGCGCGCCGGGATCATGTAATCGAGACGCACACGACCTTTGCCGTCCGGCACCATGTTTTCCATCATGCCGGCACGGCTGCCGAGTTTTTCCATCACCGTGCCCTGGTGTTCTTCTTCGACGTCAACGGTCAGCGTTTCGTAGGGCTCGTGGCGCACGCCATCGACCATTTTGAAAATCACTTCCGGACGCGACACGCCGAGTTCAAACCCTTCGCGGCGCATGGTTTCAATGAGAATGCCAAGGTGCAGTTCGCCACGGCCCGAGACGCGGAATTTGTCCGGGTCATCGGTTTCTTCAACGCGCAGTGCGACGTTGTGCACCAGCTCGCGTTGCAGGCGATCACCGATCTGGCGCGAGGTGACAAATTTGCCGTCACGGCCGGCGAAGGGCGAGGTGTTGACCTGGAAGGTCATGGTCACGGTCGGCTCGTCAACGGCCAGCGGTGGCAGCGCTTCCACGCAATCCTGCGCGCAGATGGTGTCGGAGATCTGCGGTGCTTCGATGCCGGTGATGGCAACGATATCGCCAGCGGTGGCTTCTTCGACTTCGTTGCGTTCCAGACCCATGTAGCCGAGCACCTGGTTGATGCGGCCGTTGTAGGTTTTGCCGTCGCGGCCGATCACCGTGACCGGCTGGTTGCGACGCACTTTGCCGCGCGTGATGCGACCGATGGCGATGGCGCCGACGTAGCTCGAATAATCCAGCTGCGACACCTGCATTTGCAGCGGGCCATCGACATTGACTTTCGGCGGTGCCACGTGACGGACGATGGCTTCGTAGAGCGGTGTCATGTCGCCGTCGCGGACATCGGCATCCAGGCCGGCATAACCGCCAAGTGCCGAGGCGTACACCACCGGGAAATCGAGTTGTTCGTCGTTGGCGCCGAGGCGATCAAACAGATCGAACACCTGATCAATGACCCAGTGCGGACGCGCACCCGGACGATCAACTTTGTTGACGACAACGATTGGCTTCAAACCGTGCTTGAAGGCTTTCTGGGTGACGAAACGCGTTTGCGGCATCGGGCCGTCCACAGCATCAACAACCAGCAGCACCGAATCGACCATCGACAGGATGCGTTCGACTTCACCGCCGAAATCGGCGTGTCCGGGCGTGTCGACGATGTTGATGCGGTAGTCGTTCCAGCGGATGGCAGTGTTCTTGGCCAGGATGGTGATGCCGCGCTCTTTTTCGAGAGCATTCGAGTCCATCACCCGCTCCTGGATGGCGGCACGTTCACCGAAGGTGCCGGATTGCTGCAGGAGCTTGTCCACGAGTGTGGTCTTGCCATGGTCAACGTGGGCAATGATGGCGATGTTGCGAAGCTTGTCGAGCACGAGAGTCACCGGAATTTGCGGGTTTGTCGCCGGCAGGACGCCGGCGGCGGAAAAAAAGGCCGCGCATTCTAGCAGGGTGCACCGTCCGGCGTTGGTTAATTTTTGGCCACGCCGTCCGGGCTATCCGGCACCGCCGTTCTGGACCGGCGCAGCGTCCGCCACCGGCCCGGCACTCGCCGGCGCCTCGTGCCGGCAATGGCAGTTGAGGGTGAAGCTGGCGCGCGTGCCCTGACCGGGGCTGCTGTCCAGCCAGATCTCGCCGTGGTGGCGCTCGACGATGCGTCGCGCGGTGCTCAGGCCGACGCCGGTGCCGGCGAATTGCGGGCCGCTGTGGTAGCGGCGGAACATGCCGAACAGCTCGCCGGCGCTCTGGCGTTCGAAGCCGGCGCCGTTGTCGCGGACCACATAGGCGAGGCAGGCGCCGACCTGCTGGGTGCCGATGCTGATCTGCGGCTGGGCGACGTACTGGCTGTACTTGAGTGCGTTGTCGATCAGGTTTTGCAGCAGCGCGCGCATCAGGCCGGCATCGGCCTGCACCTGCATGCCGGGCGCGATGTCGATGCGGTAGTGCGTGTGCCGGTACTGCGGCGCCAGTTGTTCGCACAGCTCCTGCGCCAGCGCCGACAGATCGACGCTTTCCATTTTCAGGCCCTGACGAGACAGCGTCGCCAGCCGCAGCAAATCGTCGATCAACTGGCGCATCTGCAGGCCCTGGGCGCGCGCCCGTTCTAGCAGCGTGGCGGCGCCCCCGGTCAGCTCACTGCCGTGTTCCTCGTGCAGCAGGTCGAGAAAGGCATTCATGCGCCGCAGCGGCGCTTTCAGATCGTGGGTCACGCTGGCGGTGAACGCCTCCAGCTCGCGATTGACCGCCTGCAGTTCGCGGGTGCGCACCGTCACCCGCAGTTCCAGCTCCTCGCCAAACTCGCGCAGTTCCTGCTCCAGCAGTTTCTGGGCGTGGATGTCGTGGAGCGTGCCGGCATAGGCCTGTGGCCGGTGGCTGGCATTGCGGCGGACGATACGGCCGCGTTCCTGCACCCAGTGCCATTCGCCGCCGTGGTCCTGCAGCCGGTACGCGATCTCGAAGGCATCGGGGCAGGCGGCATCGAGCAGGCTTTGCCAGTGCGCCTGCACGCGCGGCCAGTCGGCCGGGTGCACCAGCGGCTGCAGATCATCGCGCCCGGTACGGGCATAGCGGCTGGGCGGATGGTCGAGGAAATCCAGCGCCGAGCGCTGCCAGACCGCCTGGCTGACATCCAGCTCCCAGTAGCTGTTGCGCGAGGCCCAGAGCGCCGACAGCAGGCGCTGCTCGCTGGCCTGCAGGGCGCTGACGTGGCGTTTCAGGGTGCGCACTTTCCAGCGCTGGATGCGCCAGCCCTGGATCAGCAGGCCGGCCAGCAGCAGGGCGTAGAGCGTGTAGGCCAGTGGATGGCGCCAGAACGGCGGCTGCACCGTGAACGGCACGGTCAGCGCGGCGGTCTGCCAGCTGCCGTCGGCGGCCAGCGCCCGGACCTGCAGCCGGTGCCGGCCGACATCGACCTGACCGAGCTGGATCTCGCTGCGCCGGCCGTAGTCCTGCCAGGGCAGGCCGTCGAGCGCGAACTGGTAACGCAGCTGCTGCGGATCGGCAACCGGCAGCACCGCGAAGCGCAGGTTCAGGTAGCGGCGTGCGTAGGGCGTTTCAATCGCCGCCGGCAGGCGGGTATCGAACAGCTGTTGCTGCTGATCACCCTGCTCGATGCTGCGCAACACCAGCTGGCGCGCGTCGGCTGGCGGCGGCACCGGGTCGAGCACCACCAGACCGGCGCGGGTGCCGAGCAGGATGCGGCCATCGAGCAGGCGCATGCAGGCGTCGGGCGCGGCCGGCAGTTCCAGTACCGGATGCCGGGGCAGCGGCGTCAGCCGTCGCGTCGCCGGCTGGTAGCGGAACAGGCCGCGGCTGGTGGCCGCGAAGAACTGGCCATGCTCCAGTTCCAGCCAGCAGAACATGGCATGGCGCTCACCGTTGCCGGCCGTGACATGGGGCTCGACCTGCAACTGGCCACCGGGTGCCAGCGTCACCTGCAGCATGCCGTCGCCGGTCAGCAGCCAGAGTTGCTGGTTGCTGTCGTACTGGTGGGAAAAGATCTCCCGCGTGGGCAGCGGCGGCGACCGTGTCGCCAGCGCCCGGCCGGCGGTATCGAACAGCTGCAGGCCCAGCCCCAGTCCGTACATCAGCAGGTGCCGGTCGCCCAGCGCGGCGATGCCGGTGACGCCGGCGGCGGCGACCGGATCGGCCAGCATGCTGCCGTCGGCGGCCACCCGCAGCAGGCCGGCATTGAGCGTCGCCACCATCAGCGCCGTGCCGGTGTCCTGCACCGCCACCGGTCGCGACATGGCGCCGGCGGCCGGCCGCAGATCGTGCAGCGGACCGGCATGGCCGTCGCGCACCTGTTGCAGCTGGTACTCGCCCATCAGCCAGAAGTGATCGCGGCCCTGCGCCTGCAGGCGCAGCAGCGGGAAGCCGGGCCGGCGCGGATCGTCGCCGGCCAGCGCGGTCAGGCTGGCGGTCTGCGGCTGGAAGTGCATCAGCTTGCCGCCGATGGCGACCAGCACCGCGTCGCCGGTGGTGGGCGCCAGCCCGCTGACCAGATTGCTGCTGCCGTCGCCGACCAGCAGGCGGGCCGGGCTGCTGTCCGGCAGGCGCAGCAGCTGGCCGTCGTTGTAGCTGAACCAGAAATCACCGCCGGCGCTGGCGCCGAGCAGGGTCAGACTGTTGATGGCCAGCGCCTGCTGGTCCGCGCCAACCTCGACCGCCCGGGCGCTGGCCGGCGTGGTCAGCTCCAGCTGGTAGAGACGGTGCAGGGTCTGCAGCAGCGCCTGACCGGCGTTGCGAAACTTCAGATCGACCACCACCTCGTCGGCGGCCAGATCCAGCTTCACGCCCAGCGCCGCTTCCAGCCGGCCGTCGTGCAGGAACAGCTGTCCCTGCTGATCGAGCAGCAGCAACCGCCCGTCCGGTGTCTGTGCAGCCGTCAGCAGGCCGCTGCGCACCGGCGTCAGGTGCAGTCCGTTGTCGTCGCGATAGATGCGGTGCAGGCTGCCATCGGCCTGCAGCAGCCAGCCCTGGGCGCCGATGCGCAGCAAACGGCCGCGGGCGCTGTGCCGGCCGGGCGGCAACAGCAGACGGCTGCTGCCCGGTTGCTGGCGGTCGAAGGCCAGCAGCTGGCTGTCACTGAGCAGCAACAGGTAGCGCTCGTCCAGCCAGAGGCTCTGCAGCAGACGGCCCGGCCCCGGTCCCTTGCCCAGCAGCGCGGCGCTGTGATCGGTCAGCCGCCGCTGGCGCGGATCGAAGGCGAACAGGGCGCCGTCACTGCCGGCCATCCAGATCTGGTCATCGGCGTCGGCGCTGAGCGTGAACATCAGGCCGGGAGCGGTGTCGCCCCCCGTCAGCACCGAGTTGAGGGCGATGAACTGTTCGCCGTCGAACAGCTGCACACCGTCGGCGCGGCTGAACCAGAGCAGGCCGTCACGGCCGGCGTGAAAGGCGAAATAGGGGAATTGCGTGCGCCCGGATTCAGCCACCGGCCGGGTCAGCAGACGCTCGGCGGCGCCGGCCGCGTGGGCGGCACAGAGCAGCATCAGGACCAGCCATCCGGCGCGCCAGACAACCATGCGCAAGCCCACGGCAACAGGAAGGAAGTTTCGAGTCTAGTCCAGTTGTTGTGCGGCAGTTGGCAGTGACGGCAGCCGGCAGGTGTGGCCGTTGGCAGGTGCCGGTATGCGGCGCGGCCCGTCTACTGGCAGATCTCGCGCTCGACCCAGTGCTCGCGCCATTTCGGCGCCGAGCGCCAGAAATTGTCCTGATACCAGCGGGTGCAGACGCAGTCGCCGGCTTCGCAGCGGAAGCGATAGCAGGTGCGGTTCTGTTCGAACCACTGCCAGTCGCGCTCCGGGTAGCGTTCGCGGAAGCGCTCGACCCGGCAGACACCGCCGCCGCCGTCGAGCAGGCGGGCCGGATCGTCACCGGCGCCGACCAGCACCGTGGACCGCCATTCATAGCCGGGATGCTGGCCGCGCAGCTCGTCGAGGCTGAACAGCAGCTGGCCGTGCAGCGGGTCGACCAGCGTCACGCGGTTGTCGGCACTGATGCCGGTGATGAGCACGAAGCGGGCGCCGTCCGGGCTGGCCACATGCGCCAGTACCGGTTGGCGGGCGTCGATCTGGCGGGCGATCTCGTCGCCGCCCAGCGGCCGCACCAGCCGCCGGGCCTGCAGCCCGAACTGGCGCAGCATCAGGCCCTGGACATCGGCGTCGTCGAAACTGCTGATGCACTGCCCGCCCTGGCAGCAATCCGTCTCCGGCGTGCGCCGGCGCTGGCCGAGGTAGTTGAGCACGTCGCAACTGCGCGCCACGCGCTTGCCATGCCATTTCGCCAGTGCGGCGATGCTGGCCGCCGAAGCCTCGCTGGCACTGTTGGCACGCTGCCAGCGCAGCGGCAGATCCTGCGCCCACACGCCAGCCCCGCAAAGCGCGGTCAGCAACATCAGCAGGGATACAAGGCGCAGCAGCACGGCAGACAGCTTCCACATCATCGGGACGGAGGGCGTCAGCGCACACCATGCCAGCGGGAGCATGAATCCTGCCTGAAGAAAACACCGACAGGTGTGGCCGCAGCAGTTCTCCGACCAGAGTCCGATGCTTGCCACTTGGCATGAGCCCCCTGCTGGTGGCGCGCAATGCTGATAGCAGTCCGCTGACCCGCAGCTTGCTGCAGCTGCGAAGCACTGCATTCAGCCAAGCTTGCTCTCTATCGACTTGGCGAGTTTGCTCAACAACCTGTCCAGCATCTCGAACTCCTCCGGTGTCAGGTCCTCAAGCAAGCCGGCTTCCACCGCCATGTCTTCCACAAATGCCGATTCCGTGAGCGCTCTGCCGGCGGCCGTCAGACGGACTGGCAGACTCCGGGCATCGGAAGGGCTGGGTGGGCGTTCGACCAACCCGGCTTTCTCCAGCTTGGCCAAGCGGCTGGTCAGCCCGCCCGAGGTGATCATCAGCGACTGAAACAGCTCGGTGGGACGCAACTGGTAGGGCGGGCCGGCGCGCATCAGCGTGGTCAGGACATCGAACTCGCCGGTATCGACCCCGTGACGACTGAACACCGCTTCGATAGGCGGTCTTGCCGCCAGCGCGATCCAGCGTGCCCGGCCGAGCACAGCCATGCCTCGCGTATCGACGCCCGGCAACTCCCGGGCCCATTGCAGGCGGCGTCGCTCCACGTGATCAGCGGCTTCATCGGTCATCGGGACTCCTTTTATCTCGCCAGTAAGATATTTATCTTGACGGAAAGATATTGTCGTTTATCTTAGCAGCAAGATAAATCGGCAACAGGAACTCCGCAATGTCCCTTACCGCCTCTCCGATCATCGCCGCCCTTGATCACCTGGTGCTGCGGGTACACGGGCTGGAGCAGAGCGCGCAGTTTTACACCGGTGTACTGGGCTGCCGAATCGACCGGCGCCGCGACGAGCTGGGCATGATTCACCTGCGTGCCGGCAGCGTGCTGATCGACCTGATCAGCGTCGAGGGGCCGCTCGGACACGGTGGCGGCCGTGGTCCCGCTCGCGATGGCCACAATCTCGATCATTTCTGCCTGAGCATCGCCAATCTCAGCATCGAACAACTCCAGCAGCATCTCCTCAACCACGGCGTGCCGAGCAGCGACATCCGCACGCGCTACGGCGCGAGCGGTGAGGGCGCCTCGCTGTATCTGCGTGACAACGAAGGCAATGGCATTGAACTGCGCTCCATGGTCAGCGCGACCTGATCAAAAAAAGTTGACGGGCGCCCGGCCGGGAACCCGTGTTGTGTCTGTTTCAAACAAGGAGGACATCGTGTCCGGCAAACGTGAAACCGCTGCATCCGCCACGCCGCCAGTCAAGGGCCCGGCATCTTACTTTCCGTCCATCGAGCAGAAATACGGTCGGCCGATTGCCGACTGGCTGACGCTGATCAATGCCCAGACGGGAAAAAAACACATGGAGCTGGTCGAGTGGCTAAAGAGCACGCACCAGCTTGGCCATGGTCACGCCAATGCGCTGGTTGTTCACGCGCTCTCCATGCAGAAGAAAACGCCGCAGCAGAAAACTCCACTCAACAAAACAACCGGAGAAAAGAAATGACCAATGACAAACAACGCGTGTTGGGCCGGATGCTGAGCGGCATCTTTGTCGCATTCATGCTGATTGCATCGATTGCTCCCAAACTGGTGGGCGCTGCGGTTGCCGACGAATCATTGCGTGCACTCGGCTGGCCCGACGGATACACCCTGCTGATCGGCCTGATTGAACTGGCGTGCGTCGTGCTTTACCTGATGCCACGTACGAATGTTGTTGGCGCAGTCCTGATGATGGCCGTGTTTGGCGGCGCCATGGCCACGCAGATCCGTGTCGGCAATCCGCTGTTCAGCCACGTGTTGTTCAGCATCTATCTCGCCGTCTTCATGTGGGGTGGCTTGTTGTTGCGCGACGAGAAGATTCGCGAGTTGCTCTGGACCCGCGCCGATCCGGAACGGGCATCAAAACAGCACTGAGAGGAAAGGGAACGCGAATAAAATTCTTGGCGCGATGGGGCGTTGCTTACCTGACCGGAAACGCCGATCTCGCCCATCCGCAACACGTCCTGTCATGTGTCGCTGCTTTCCGAACCTTCGCTGCTGGATCGGAAAGCAGAACTGCAACGCCTGCGCTGCGAAGGCCCACGCGCCTGTGCGGCCGCAGCGATCATCGCCTGCAACCGCGTTGCGCGATTGTTGGCACTTGTGAACGCTTGTCCTCGCGATCACAACGCCTCGCGACTGCCGTTTTCCCGCACCCGCGCGAATTTACCGTCTTCCAGCCACAGACCTTCGGAGCGCCGCGGCGGGATGCCGGTGCGGTGATCCCAGGGGTGACGGACATCGATGGCGTAGACAGTGTTGTCGAACAAGGCCTGCACTTCGCTCTGCAACGTATGGCCGACCACCACGGCGCGGACCGAAAATTTCGCCAGTGTTTGCCGCACCTGCTTGACGCTCAAATCGTCGCGGAAATAGCCGCGATACCACGACGGGCCGGTTTTCGGATGCAGCAGCAGATCGTCGCTGCCGGCCGGGTCGCGCGGAAACCAGGCCTGCCGGTATTGCGCGCGGACAATCCGATTGATGTCTTCCAGCGTCCAGGACGAATCGGCGAGTTGCGGATGCAGGCCGCCGTGCACGAACAGCACCCCGTTGATCACTTCCGCCGTGTTCTTGCTCATCAACCAGCGGCCGAGAAATGCGGCGTCACCAAACAATTCTGCTTGCGGACGACCGAGCACTGCCGCGACGCTACTGTACAAATCGTGCGCGGCCAGAAAATTGCCCTGCAGGTTTTTGATCTCGTGATTGCCGAGGATGTAGTGCACACGGCCGCCGTGTGTGACGGCGTCCTGCTCAAGTTTGTAGATCAGCCACAGCACTTGCGTAACCGATGCACCGCGATCAACAAAATCGCCGACCAGCACCAGATGGCCGTTGCCGAAGATCCAGTTCAGATCCGCGTCGATAACGCCGGCCCGCAGCAGGAAATCACGGAAGGCGCGGTAATTGCCTTCGATGTCGG
Source organism: Permianibacter sp. (assembly GCA_041913605.1). Lineage (GTDB taxonomy): Bacteria > Pseudomonadota > Gammaproteobacteria > Enterobacterales > Permianibacteraceae > Permianibacter. Next base: position 49,736 of record JAYSEY010000010.1, on the reverse strand, counting down.
AAACAGCCAGTACCGCGCCGCTGTCCTGGTAACGGACTGGCGGTGTAATGAATTCGCCCCTGGCGCGCAGCGTGAAGCGGCTGCCATCGAGTGGCACGTTGACCGTGAGCGGAAATGTATCGCCCTGCGCGTGCCACGTTTCCTCCACCCGAAAGCCGCTGTCGCGCTGGCCACGGATCACCTGCACCCGCCACTGATCACCGTGCCGGAACACATGCGGACCTTCGTCGCCAATGGCGTATTCATCGGTGTTGTCGCCGTAATAAAAATCGGCACCGGACCAGAGCGCGATGCCGGCAGCGACCGGGATCAGCAACAGCAGCACGGCGAGAAAATGTCCCAGCCAGGTCAATGCGGTTTTCATGCGGAACGCTCCTTTTTCGCGGACGAGCGGAAGCGGGCCGTGGCGACGGCATCGCGTTACGCAAGTGGTTCGGATACGGGATGAAGGGAAAGGCCGGCGCCTGCTGCTACCGGCAGCGGAGCAGTCGGCGCCGGAGCAGCAGTATTCAGGCCAGACTGCGACGCAATACCCGCAGCACGCGGCGGGTCAGCTCGCCGCACCACAGGGCCGCGAGCAGGGCGATTGGCACCAGTCCGTAGCCGAGCAATTCTTCGCCCTGCGCATACGGTGATCCCGACCAGGTCAGCGCGAAGGAATTGCCGTCCGGCGAGGCCCACATACCCACGGTTTGCGGATCAAAAAGTTTTGCCAGCGCCAGCCAGAGCAGTGCCAGTGCCAGTGCAAAACCGGAGGCGCCGACCGAGTAATACAGCCCGCGGGTGACGCCAAGACGGACGCGCTGAATGACGCGGAAACCGGCCGGCGGTGGTGCGCCGGTGCGAATATGCGCCACGTACTGCGCCGCCAGCGCTTCCGGCGGACCGAAACCGTCGAGCAGGGCGGCAACGTCGAGGTCGTCGCCGCGAGCTTCGGCCTGATCAACCACGTCGTGCAGATGGCCTTCGATCTCGCGGATCAGTTCCTCGCGGTCATGGCGCTCCAGCGAGCCCAGATGGGCGATGAAGGCGCGCAGGTAGGTTCGGATCGGTTGACGGTCGATCACGTCAGTCTCCTTGATCGGGTTGGACCGGCCCGGGATCGGCCGGGAGTGCCAGCAGGGCATTGATGTCGGTCACCGACTGCCGCCAGGCCTGCACCAGCGCTGCCAGTTTCTGTTCACCGCCGGGCGTCAGCTGGTAGTACTTGCGTGGCCGGGTTTCGCCCTCCTGCACCCAGTTGGCGCTGACCAGCTCCTCGCGCTTGAGGCGGTCGAGCAGCGGGTAGAGCGTGCCTTCGGTGATGGCGGTGGTCGGAAAGCCTTGCAGATGCCGCAGCAGTTCCAGCCCGTACACCGGCCGGCCGCGCAGCGAGGCCAGAATCACCAGCTCCAGCGCGCCCTTGCGCAACTGGCTCTGCCACTTCTCCTGCAGATCGTCGTTGTCCACTGTGTAGCCTTGTCATACATCAAGCTATGTAATGCAATGCATGATGTTGTGCCGTGTCAAAACTGTCAAGAGGGGGCGTGAATGGTCTTCTGTGGACCGGCCGGCTCAGTGGTAGCCGCCCTGCACCCGGCCGGCAAACACCCGGTAGCTCCACCACGTGTAGCCGAGGATCACCGGCATCAGCAGCACGACGCCGACCAGCATGAAGGCCAGCGAGCGCGGGTGGGCGGCGGCTTGCCAGAGGTCGAGTTGCTGCGGCACCAGCCAGGGAAACAGCGACACGGTCAGGCCGGCGAAGCCGAGCAGGAACACGCCGATGCAGGCGCGGAACGGCAGCAGCGGATGACCGCGCCGGAAGCCCAGATCAATCGCCCGCAGCAGCAGCACGGTGAGCAGCGGCAGCGGCCACAGCCAGATGAAAGTGCCGGCAGCAAACCAGCGCTGCGCGACATGGGCATGCAGCAGTGGCGTCCACAGACTGATCAGCGCCAGAAACAGCGCGACGCCGATCAACGCGCGCCGGCCAAGCCGCGCGCACCAGTGGTTCAGCGCCGGATCGCCCTTGCCATGCAGGAAGGACAGGCCGAGCAGCACATACGCGGCCATCAGTCCGAGCGCGACCAGCAGCGAAAAGATCGACACCTGCAGGCTGCCGTCGGTGGGCAATTTGCCGGCGATGAGTGTCGCCAGCATCAGCCCCTGACTGAATGCCGCCAGCGCCGAACCGCCGGCAAAAGCCAGATCCCAGGCGGCGCGTCCGCGCGTGGTCTTGAAGCGGAATTCAAACGCCACACCGCGACAAAGCAGACCGAGCAGCATCAGCACCACCGGCACATACAGCGCCGGCAGCAGCGTGGCAAAGGCTTGCGGAAAACCGGCCATCAGCAGCACACCGCCCATCACCAGCCAGGTTTCGTTGCCGTCCCACACCGGCGCGATGGCATTGATCATCTGATCGCGCGCAGCGGCGTCGCGTTGCAGCGGCAGGACGATGCCGATCCCGAGATCAAAACCGTCCATCAGCGTGTACATGAACACGGCGAAGCCGAGCACAAAGAACGTGATCAGCGGCAGATCGAGTGCAGCGAACATGATTCAGTTCTCCACGGTGACGGCAGTGGAACGCGGCAACAGCGGCGTCACCGGCAGATCCGGCAAACCCTTGCGAATCACCCGCAGCAGATAGAACAGATACAGGCCGAACAGCAGCGCGTAAGCGAGCCCGAACACCAGCAGCGATTCGAGCACGCGTTCAGCCGGCAGCACGCTGGCGGCATCGCGGGTGCGCATGAATCCGTGCACCACCCAGGGCTGCCGGCCGACCTCCGCCACCCACCAGCCGGCGAGCGTGGCGATCAGGCCGAGTGGAGTCAGCCACGGTGCAATACGCAGCCAGTTTCGCGCAGACAACAAACGTTTGCGCAGCCACTGCACGCCGCCCCAGAGCGCAAAGCCCAGCATCAGCAAGCCGCAACCGACCATCACCCGGAACGACCAGAACACCACCGGCACATTCGGCCGATCCGCACGCGATACCGATTGCAGGCCCTGCAATTCACCATCGGCATCGTGGGTAAGAATCAGGCTGGCGAGACGTGGAATGCCGATCTCGAAATGATTGCGCTCCGCCGTCATGTCCGGCCAGGCAAACAACAACAGCGGCGCACCGCGTTGCGTTTCCCAGAGCCCTTCCATGGCCGCGACCTTGATCGGCTGATCACGGCGCACCTGCAGGCCATGCAGATCACCGAGCAGCACCTGCAAAGGCGCAACGATCAGCGCCATCAGCAGCGCCAGTTTGAGCGCGGTTTTCACCGGCGCGTTGACCTGCGCATCGCGGCGCCATTGCCAGGCCGAAACGCCCATCACGACAAATGCGGCCGTGAGAAAACTGGCCGCCAGCATGTGGCTGAAGCGATACGGAAAAGACGGATTGAATACCACCGCCCACCAGTCTTCGACAATGAACTGACTGCCGTTCCAGATCGTGCCTGCCGGTGTCTGCATCCAGGAATTGGCGGCCAGAATCCAGAACGCCGAGGCCAGCGTGCCCAGCGCCACCATCAGCGTTGCAAAGAAATGCAGCCACGGCGGCACGCGCCCCCAGCCGAACAGCATCACACCGAGAAAACCGGCTTCGAGAAAAAACGCCGACATCACTTCGTAGGCCATCAGCGGGCCGATGACATTGCCGGTCGCGGCCATGAACGGCGCGAAATTGGTGCCGAATTCGTAACTCAACACCACGCCCGAGACCACGCCCATGCCGAAGGTCAGCGCAAACACTTTGCTCCAGAAACGATAGAGGCGCAGCAGGCGATCATCGCGGCGCTTCAGCCACAGTCCTTCAAGGGCAACCAGAAACCAGGCGAGACCGATGGTCAGGGTGGGAAAGAGAATGTGATAAGACAGCGTAAACGCCATCTGCAGACGGGACAGCAGGACAGCATCCATGGCTGACACCCCGGAGAATTCGCGTTCGATCAACGCGAGCCGGCATTCTACGCGCGTGAAATTTGCGCGGCGTCAAACCGGGTGCGGCAAAGTGTCGCAGTCGTGCGCATGCTGTGCGGTTTTGCCGGGTTTTGGCGCGCATCAGCAACACAGCAATGAAACAATTTCAGTTGCGCCAATCCTGAGCGTGCGCGCCGTTCACCCTTCGACAGGCTCAGGGCGAACGGAAACGGAGCGGGTTCAGCTTTCAGGCGTGCGCGGTTGCGAATGCGGCGAAATCTGAAATTGCCGTTTCCGCTGCCACCGCACCCTGAATCTTCCGTTCGTCCTGAGCCCCTCGAAGGACAGGACGGCGCGCCGCTGCCAAAACACTCAGCTCCGCTCGCCGCTCACCCTTCGACAAGCTCAGGGCGAACGGAACTGGGACAGTCCAGTTTCCAAACGTGCGTGCTTGTGAATCAGGCGACTTCGGGAATTGCCGTTTCCTTCGCCACCGCACCATAAAACTTCCGTTCGTCCTGAGCCTGACGAAGGACAGGACGGCGCACCGCTGCCAAAACATTCGGTTCCGCTTGATAGGCAACATGGCATCCCGGAGCGAACGAAACTCCTGCTGCGCGAAAAAAAACGTCACGAACGCGGACCTGCTCGTAGTGATACGTCTGCAGGCTTCGTAGCCAACGCGAGCCGGAATCCTGAACAGCCAGCGCTGCGCTTTGATGCACACCCGCAGGGATGCTGTTCAGTGAATGGCTCACAACTCCTTGAACGTGGCAATGATCGCGGACTGGCGGCGGCCGCCTTCCTGTTCGAGACGGGCCAGGTAAGCGGCCCAATTTTCTGCGTGCCGGGTTGCCAGTTCGTGCAGGTACGCCCAGCTGTACAGACCGGAATCGTGGCCGTCGTCGAAGATGATTTTCAGCGCGTAGTGACCCACCGGCTCCAGCGCGCGGATACCGACCATTTCCTTGCCGGTGACAAGTTTGGGAATGTCGGCTCCGTGACCGCGCACTTCGGCGCTCGGTGAATGCACGCGCAGGTATTCGGCATCGAGGCGGTAGTGCTGGCCGGCGAATACCAGCTCCAGTTGCCGCGAAAGGGTATGCAGGACGATCTGTTCCGGGATCATGTGTGCGCCCTGTTCAGTGTGATGCTGCGGGACCGCGCAGGCGCGGCCATGTTGTTTGGCTCTGGTGTGGCTCTGGTGTGGCTCTGGTCCGGCTCCGGCGTTCTGCTGCAATCAAGTGGCGCCGCAAAATCAGCGCTGCCGCTGCAAATGTGACTGCAGGCGGCTGACAAACTGTTCCGGCTCCTGCATGTCGAGCAGCAGCCGCGCCTGCGCGGTTTCGATCAGCACATAGCGCTCACCACCGCCGCGCACGACAAAGGCATTGCGTTTGTCGGCGCAGCGATACCAGCCGCCGGCCAGACCCGGCAGACCAATGCCGTTGCGCCGATAAGTCGGTTGGCGCGTGTCCAGTTCGTCGCGCGCCAGAATGCGGATCTGCGCGCCGTGCAGCAGTTGCCGATCAAATGTTTCATCGTAGAAATCACCGGCTGCACGAATGCGCAAACCGGCGTCCACCAGCTGCACCTCGCGATCAAAACTGCTGCTGAACACCAGACCGAGAAATGCCAGCAGACCGCTGCCAAACGCCAATCCAATGGCGAAACTCTTCCATTGTTGCCGGCGCCAGCTGGCGAGCAGCGAGAAACTCAGCACCAGCAAAACAAACAGCGTGACGCCGCCGGTAAACAGCCAGGCCGAGCTACCGGGGGCGGACAATTGCAGGGCGGCGTCCGGTGTCTGCATCATGCGGCCATCAGAGAATGTAACGGCTCAGATCTTCATCGGCCGCCAGCGTACCGAGCTGTTTGTCGACATAGGCGGCGTCGATGACCAATTCACCGGCCTTGCCATCAAACGACACTTCTTCCAGCAGTCGCTCCATCACCGTATGCAGGCGCCGGGCGCCAATGTTTTCGGTGCTTTCGTTGACCGAAAACGCGATCTCGGCGAGGCGACGGATACCGCTGTCGGTAAAAGTCAGTTGCACGCCTTCAGTGGCCAGCAGTGCGGCGTATTGCTTGGTCAACGCCGCATCCGGCTCGCTGAGTATGCGCACGAAATCGTCAACGGTCAGCGCTTTCAGCTCGACACGAATCGGCAAACGGCCCTGCAATTCCGGGATCAGATCCGAAGGCTTGGCAAACGAAAACGCGCCGCTGGCAATGAACAGGATGTGATCAGTGCGGATCATGCCGTGTTTGGTGCTGACCGTGCAGCCCTCGATCAGCGGCAGCAGATCGCGTTGCACGCCTTCGCGCGACACATCGGCGCCGGCATATTCACTGCGCCGCGCCACCTTGTCGATCTCGTCAATGAACACAATGCCGTTCTGTTCGGCGGCCTGCACGGCCTGCTGCTTCAGTTCTTCCGGCTTGACCAGCTTCTCGGCTTCTTCCTCGGCGAGCAGTTTCAGCGCATCGCTGATCTTCAGTTTGCGGGTTTGGGTTTTGCCCGGCGACAACTGCGAGAACAGGTTTTGCAACTGGCTGCTCATGTCTTCCATGCCCGGCGGCGACATGATCTCGACGTTCATGTTCGGGCCGGCGACATTGATTTCGATCTCGCGATCATCCAGTTCGCCGCTGCGCAGTTTTTTCCGGAACACGGTGCGCGCATGACTGTCTTCGCGCGCCGATTCCTCAAAATTGCGTGGCGGCGGCAGCAGCACGTCCAGCACCCGCTCCTCGGCGGCTTCCTCGGCGCGATGTTTGACTTTCGCCACCGACTGTTCACGCACCAGCTTGACCGACACTTCCACCAGATCGCGGATGATGGTGTCGACATCCTTGCCGACGTAACCGACCTCGGTGAATTTCGTTGCCTCAACCTTGATGAACGGCGCGTTGGCGAGTTTGGCCAGCCGGCGTGCAATCTCGGTTTTGCCGACACCGGTCGGACCGATCATCAGGATGTTCTTGGGCGTGATCTCGTTGCGCAATTCCGCCGCAACATTCTGCCGGCGCCAGCGATTGCGCAGGGCAATGGCCACGGCGCGCTTCGCGTCCTGCTGGCCGACGATGTGCTTGTCGAGTTCGTGAACAATTTCACGCGGCGTCATGGTGGGCAGAGTGTCGGACATGCTGACCTCGGATACGGAAAGAAAGAAATGCTTTCGCGGCGCTGCAAGTAAACAAAATCAGGAGTGAGCGTAGGATGGGTAGGAGCGCGCAGCGCGCAAACCCATCGGCGTGAGGCGTTGCGGCCGGATGGAAAAACACGTTGCGGTTTTCATCGGCTTACGAACGGATCACCATTGAGCCTCACCGCTTTACGCCGATGGGTTTCGGCTTGCGCCTCTACCCATCCTACGCATCACCTGCCATTTTCCGCCTTCACAGCGTCGGCAATTCTTCGATGGTCTGGTTGTGGTTGGTGTAAATGCAGATGTCGCCGGCGATGTTCAAGGCCTTCTCGACAATTTCGCGGGCGCTGAGCTGGGTGTTTTCCAGCAGCGCTTTCGCCGCCGCCTGGGCAAAGGGGCCGCCGGAACCGATGGCGATCAGGCTCATTTCCGGTTCCACGACATCGCCGTTGCCGGTGATGATCAGCGAGTGCTCGCGATCCGCCACCGCCAGCAATGCTTCCAGCCGGCGCAGTGAGCGTTCGGTGCGCCAGTCCTTGGCCAGCTCCACTGCCGCGCGTTGCAGGCGACCGCCGTGCTGTTCGAGTTTCTGTTCGAAACGCTCGAACAGCGTGAACGCATCGGCCGTGCCGCCGGCGAATCCGGCGATGACTTTGCCGCCGTACAGGCGCCGCACTTTGCGCGCGTTACCTTTCATTACCGTGTTGCCGAGACTGACCTGGCCATCACCGCCGATCACTACGCTGTCGCCCCGGCGGACGGAGACTATGGTTGTCATGGGATCACACTCCCCAGATGCGGCAGGAATTGACGCCGCTCTGCTCGAGTTTCAGTTTGTCGCGTTCCGCTTCACGTTTGCCGTTGTAGGGCCCGAGCTGAACGCGGTAGAGCGTTTTGCCGTCCTTGTTTTGCAGCGTGCGCACTTGCGCCTGCAAACCCGATTGCAGCGCGATGCGGGCTTTTTCCGTTTCGGCTTTTTCCTGCGAACTCAGACTGGCGCAGGCCAGCACATAACTCTTGTTGACTTCCGGCTGGGCGGCAGCGTGTTCCACTTCCTTGGGCACGGCGACGGTTTTTTCTTCGAGGATTTCTTCCAGCGTCCATTCCGCCTGGGTTTGCGGATCGACGGGCAGCGATTTGTATTTTTCGTTGCTGCCGTCTTTTGCGCTGCCGGCCTTGCTGCTGTCTTTGCCGGCGGTTTTGTCGCCGCCTTTCACCGGCGTCTGATCTTCCACGTCGCGGGCCGAGCGTACGTCACCGCTGGCGTTCAGCGGTTCGGCACTGTTGCCGGCCGGCTGCAGCAGGCCGCGCAATTGCCAGGCGCCGATGCCGCCACCGACCAGGCCGACAAATGCGCCGACAACAAAGGCGCGCCAGACCGGCGACCCACCGCCGGATTTGGCCGCCGGTTTGCCACCGCCGCGTGAGCTTTTTGCGTAATCGCGCTGTGCCATGTTGCGGCTCGCCTTACATCTGGTCCGGCGCGCTGACGCCGAGCATGTTCAGGCCATCCGCGATCACGGCACGTGTCGCCAGACACAGGGTCAGGCGGGCGTTGCGCAAGGCGTCTTCCTCAACCAGAAACGCCTGGGCGTTGTACCAGCTGTGGAAATCATTGGCGAGATCGCGCAGGTAGTGCGTGAGCGTGTGCGGCGCGCGGTTGCGCGCGGCAGCGATCAGCAATTCCGGATATTGCGCCAGACGGGTAGCGACCGCGCTGGCCTGTTCTTCCGGCAACTGCGCCAGTGCGCCGAGGCCGGCTGCGTTGTCGTGGACAAAACCTTTTTCGCCGGCCTGACGGAACACCGAGCAGATGCGTGCGTGCGCATACTGGATGTAATACACGGGGTTTTCGTTCGACTGCGAACGCGCCAGATCGATGTCGAATTCCAGATGCTGATCCGGTGAACGGGTCAGGTAGAAGAAACGCGTGGCGTCGGCGCCGGTTTCGTCGATCAGATCTTTCAGCGTGACGAAGTTGCCGCTGCGCTTGCCCATGCGACCCGAGGACAGGGTGACGAACTGCACCAGCGCGACATGGAACTGATCGCCCTTGCCGGTCAGCGCGTCGATGGCGGCGCGCATGCGCGCGATGTAGCCGTGGTGATCGGCGCCCCAGACATCGATCAGCGTGTCGTAACCGCGATCCAGTTTGTCGAGGTGATAGGCCACGTCCGGGGTCAGATAGGTGTAGGCGCCGTCGGCCTTGATCAGCACGCGATCTTTTTCGTCGCCCATGTCTTCGGTTTTCAGCCACAGCGCGCCGTCTTTTTCGTAGACGCGGCCTTTTTCGCGCAAGCGCGCCAGCGTGCGTTCCACCGTGCCGTCTTGGGTCAGCGAGCGCTCGGAGAACCAGCGATCGAAATGCACGCTGAACTGATCCAGCGTCGCACGGATGGCGGCCAGTTGTTCGGCCAGACCGAAATCCTGCACGGTGCGGTAATGCGCGCCGAGCAATTGTTTGGCGCGCGCGATCAGGGCATCAAGATGGGCTTCTTTCTGCGCCTTGATGGCATCGCCTTCGCCATCCGGATCGGCCGGCAGACCGGCCGCGACGCTGGCATAGGCGACGCGGAATGTTTCGCCGTGCGCGGCGAGCAGATTCTGCGCACAGGTTTTCACGTACTCGCCCGGATACGCGCGTGATGGCACGCGAGCCGGTTCGCCGAGCAGTTCCAGATAACGCATCCACAGGCTGACAGTGAGCACATCGGCCTGACGACCGGCGTCGTTGATGTAGTACTCGCGCTCGACCTTGTAACCGGTGGCGGACATGACATTGGCCAGCGCCGAACCGTAGGCGGCGCCGCGACCGTGACCGACGTGCATCGGACCGGTGGGATTGGCGGAGACGAATTCGATCAGCACGCGCTCGCCCTTGCCGATGTCCGGCCGGGCAAACCCGTTGAAGTCATTGAGCACGGCCTTGACGACGGCGAACTGGTGGCCTTCGGCGAGGAAGAAATTCAGGAAGCCGGGACCGGCGATCTCGACCTTGGTGACCGCGTCGCTGGCCGGGAAAGCGGCGATGAGTTTTTCCGCCAGTTCGCGTGGTTTCAGGCCGGCGGCCTTGCCGAGCACCATGGCGACATTGCAGGCGAAATCGCCGTGCGCCTTGTCGCGGGTGCGTTCGACGGTGTAGCGCACCGTATCCGGTACCGTCAGCACACCCTGACCGGCCAGTGCCTGGAGGGCACCGGCAACCTGCGCTTCGACAATCTCTTTCATGACCGTGAAAAACCTGCGTGAACAAACCGGCGGGGAACGGCGCACGAGCGCGCGCCGTCAGGAAAAAAGCCCCGCGCGGCGGGCGCCGTGCGGGGCCGGTATTAGAGCATTTCAGGGGGCCGGGCCGCTACGTCAGCAATCCGCCAGGCAGCCTCAGAGACGGCGCCGTTTCTGCATTTTCAGCACCCGGTTCGGGACAAAGCCCCAGCGCTGGTAGAGGCCGATGGCGTGGTGGTTGTCGGATTCGACATGCAGGAAGGGCCGGCGGCCGCTGGCCAGCAGGCGGGCGACAAGGCCGCTGACCAGCAGCCGCGAATAGCCACGGCCGGTATGGTCCGGGTGGGTGCAGATGGTGGTCAGCTCGTGCCAGGGGGCGAACTGCATGCGGGTGCCGGCCATGGCGCGCAGCTCGCCGTCGACATAGAGCCCGTAAAACTCGCCGAGCCGCCAGGTGCCGGCGCGGAAAAAGCCCGGATAGGCGACCGCGGTGAGCGCCAGCATGTCGGCCTGCTCCGCTTCGCCCAGCTCTTTTACCTGTATCGGCAGATCGCCGTTTGCTGGGGCCGCAAGTCGGCCGGCATCCGGCGCCTGATCCGCCGGGTAGACCAGCTGGGCGACATCGGCCTGATGCAGCAACTGCCAGGCAGGCGTCAGCGGCGGATAGACGCCGACCAGATAGATCTCGTCGCCGCGGCTGCACAGCGCTTCAATTGCCGCCGCGCTGCATTCACCGGCATCCGGCACGGCAACAAAAGGCAGCACTGCCGCATCGTAACGACGGGCGTTTTCATCACCGCGCGCGACCTGACGGTGCGCGTCGCCGAGTGTCGCCCAGAGCGGATTGTCAAAACGCGGATCGCTGATTGGAATGTTCATGGCGGCTGCCCGGTCGTGTGAATCGGAATGGCGTTTGCTGGCCGGACATTCCCGCTCAGAGCGTGACCGATATCGACGACAGTGCGCGCGCGGTACCGCCGGCCATCAGCCGGACGATTCTGCCATCGACGAGGTCGAGCCGGGTGTGGATCACGCTCGGCGAAGGCTGCGGCATCAGCCAGCCCTGTTCGATAAAGATCGCCGGCGTTTTGACGCCGAGTTGATCATGAAGCAGACAGGCCAGCGGTCCGGCGGCCATGCCGGTGCCGGCTTCCTCGTTGATGCCGTAGCGCGGCGCGAACATGCGCGCACCGGCATGGCGGCCCGCTTGCCGGGTGCTCAACGAAAACGGATAAAAGCCGATCAAATCCAGCTCGTCACTGATCGCGGCGATGGCGTCCATGTCGGTCTGCAATTCGCGCAGGCTTTGTTCATCACGCAGCGGCAGCAGCAGAAACGAATTGCCGGTATTCACCAGCTGTAGCGCCTGTCCGGCCAGCAGTTGTTCCGGCCTCAGACCGAGCGCGGCCAGCGCCCGTTTGCCGAGCGGCGAATCGGCAGGCACCGGCGTGTAACGCGGCGCGCGCTGCTCCATGAACGCCATGTCACCGTCGACAAAAATGTCGCGATTGCCGTCGATGGTTTCCTTGGTGCACTGCCCTTCGCCGACCCGGCCGAGCTGCCGCAACAAGGAAAAGGTCGCCACCGTTGCATGACCGCAATGCGCGATCTGGCGCGTCGGTGTGAAAAATTCCAGCTTGTATGTTGCGCGCGCCGATGCGGACACAAACGCCGTCTCGGACAGGCCAACCTGTCCGGCAATGTGCAGCTTCTGTTCGCGCGTCAGCGCATCGGCATCGAGCACCACGCCGGCCGGATTGCCGCCGTGTTCGCCATCGATGAAAGCATTGACGATCTGGACTTCGAGTTTCATGAGCGATGCCTTGTTCGTGCCGTATCAGGCCTGTTGTGACGCCGGGACCGGCGCCTTGTTTTTCCATTTCAGGATGCCGGTGGCCAGCGCCGTGCCGAGCAGGATCACCAGACATCCGGCGATCATGTTGTGGCTGATGATCTCGTCGAGAAACAGCGTGCCCCAGAGCATGCCGAACACCGGCAGCAGATAGGTGACGGCGACCGCCTTGGCCGGACCGACATGGGCGATCAGGCGGAAAAACAGGATGTAGGCAATGCCGGTGCAGGCGATGCCCAGCACCAGTACGCTGAGCCAGCTTTTCAGCGACGGCATCTGCTCCGGCCAGAACAATACCGCCAGCGGCAGCAGCAACAGCGTCGCCGAAATCTGGCTGCCGGTGGCAATCGCAAACGGATCGACACCGTTGAGAAAACGCTTGGTGTAATTGGCGGCAATGCCGTAAGAGAACGATGCGCCGAGTGCCGCGAGTATGGCCCAGCCGCTGCCACCATCCCTGAAAGAAATTTTTCCCCAGACCAGCACGATCACGCCGATAAAACCGATCACCAGACCGAGCACGCGGGCAGTGGTGAGCCGGTCTTTCAGCCAGAAATAGGCCACGATGGCGCCGAACAACGGCACGCTGGCATTGAGCACGGCAGTGAAGCCGGCGGTCAGGTGCAGCGTGGCAAATGCGAACAGCGAAAACGGAATCGCCGAATTGATGGCGCCGATCACGGTCAGGTGACCAGCCTTGCCGCGCATGCCGGACAAGCCGCGTCGCCAGGCGAGAATCGCCAGCAGGAAAACCGTTGCAATGCCGACCCGGAAGGCGATCAGCGGCACCGGACCAAACTCCGGCGCGGCGACGCGCATGAACAGGAATGACGATCCCCAGATCGCTGCCAGCAGCAGCAGTTCGATGACATCATTGGCTTTCATTGTCTGTGCTCCCTTGCGTCGGTGTGACGACGGCGTCTGGCGCCGTCGCGGACCGGTGACGTGCCGGTCCGGGCATCCGTTGCTGCTCCGTGTTGCGGAGTCTGGTCCGGTGCGGGTGGGAAAGGAAATTGAGCAGGGAAATCTGCGCCGACAGCGGGCGGGAAAAACACAAACTGATCATGTCCGTGTACCTCCGTTTTTTTTTCGCATCGGCGCGCGGGCTTGCGTGATCAGCCATGGCACTGCGCATTGCAGAGCACGTCGTCCCAGTAAGGCTTCTCACCAAAAGCCGAAACGAAATAATCAACTGCTGCTTTGACTTTCGCCGGCAGGTGTTTGCGGTGCGGATACAGCGCGTACACGCCTTCCGGTTTGTGCGTCCAGTCGGCGAGCAGGCATTTCAGCCGGCCGCTGGCCAGATCTTCGGCGACACAGAAACTCGGCATGCGGGCAATGCCCTGACCGGCGAGCACCGCTTCGCGCAGGCCGAGCAGGAAATTGCTGCGAAACGGTCCCGACACGTACACCGATTCGGCGCGGCCATGACCGACAAACTCCCAGCGACCGCCGATGGCGCAGGACGATTGCAGACAGGGATGACGGGCCAGATCGGTGGGCGTGGCCGGCGCGCCGTTGCGCGCCAGATAGTCGGGACTGGCGACGATCACCTGACGCGACGTGGTCAGCCGCCGGGCCACCAGACTGGAATCGGCCGGCTCGCCGACTTCGATGGCCAGATCGAAAGCATCGGCGACCATGTCCAGCGTGCCGTCAACGAAGATCAGCTCGATCTCGACTTCCGGAAACCGCGCCTGAAAACCGGGCAGCAGCCGGGTGATCTGTGACAGCCCGAAGGACAGCGGCACGCCGAGGCGCAGCGTGCCGCGCGGCGCCGACTGCAGCTGGCCGAGATGCTGTTCGGCCTCCTCGGCCTGGGTGACAACCTGACGGCAATAAGCGTGAAACGCCATGCCGGCTTCGGTCGGCGTCAGCTTGCGCGTGGTGCGGTTCAGCAGCCGCACCGCCAGATGCGCTTCCAGCCGGGCCACCGCCTTGCTGACCGCCGCTTTCGACAAATCCAGCTCGCGCGCGGCGCTGGAAAAACTCGCTGCCTCGACCACCTTGGCGAAGATGGCCATGTCCGACAAACGCTCGGTGAGCGCCATCGCCGCGTCTCCTTTTTCCGGCTGGTTCATGCGACGGGAGGGCGCCAGCTTACGCCGGCGAAAGGCGGCGATCAGCACCGTTTTGGAAACAGTGATGTGAATATCAGCAGGATTAACTTCCGCAAGAAGCGGGTGGACACTGTCGCCGTTTGCCGGACATGCCCAGAGCGGAACCGGCCCGCTCCGTCCACTGCCGGCAGGTGCCGCGCAAGGAGCCCGAGATGAACGCTTTTCTGCAACAACTGGTTCAGGCCTTCCAGCATCAGGCCATCGATGAACTCGCCTTCCGCGGCTACCTGTCGCCGCGCACGCTGGAAGAGTTGAGCCGCGAGCGCCAGCGTCCGCAGCCGGACTTGGCGACAGTGACCACGACGCCGGCAGCGGCGCATCCCTTCGCGCGTCGTGCGCCGGCGCTGAAAGTCTGCTGTGCCTGAAGGTCCGTTGTGCCTGAAGATCTGTTGCGTCAGAAGGCATTCGCGCGCTGACCGCGACAGACCCTCCCCGATCACTGTGGGGCCGAATTCATTCGGCCAAGTCACTGTTCACGCTCACTGGCGTCAGGCAGCACCGACGCGTTTCGCGGCCGGATAAATCCGGCCCCACAGCCGGCACCGGGTGTTGGTCGGGTCGGCTGGACGGGAAACAAAGAGCCTAAGCGCGCGGGGTGTCAGGGGACTGGTTCAGGAAAGGGCTGGTTCAGCACGCCCCCGCGTCAAAACGGCGCAAAAACAAAAGGGCCCGCGTGGGCCCTTTTGCTTAATGGCATGAACCTGTCTGAGCACTCAGCGTCGCCGCCGGCGGCCACGACCGCCGCGTTCGCGCTCGCGATCTTCGCGCCGGCCTTCGCCGCTGCGTTCGGCCGGCGGCGGACCGCCCTGCTTCACCACCTGGGCCATGAACGGCAGCAATTCGCCCATCGCCGCGCGATACACCTCGCGCTTGAAGGCAATAACCTGACGCACCGGATACCAGTAATTCACCCACATCCAGCCATCAAATTCCGGGTGATTGGTGGCGTTGAAATCCACCGCCTCCTCGTTGCCGGTGAGCAGCAGCAAAAACCAGCGTTGCTTCTGGCCAACGCACAGCGGCTTGCTGTCATGGCGCATGTAGCGGGAGGGTAAACGGTAGCGCAACCAGTCACGGGTACAACCAATCATGCGCACGTCATTGCGGGTCAGGCCGGTTTCCTCGTGCAGTTCGCGGTACAGGGCCTGCTCGGGACTTTCACCCGGATTGATGCCGCCCTGCGGAAACTGCCACGAATCGTGGCCCTTGCGACGGGCCCAGAAGACCTGCCCTTCGCGATTGCAGATGACGATGCCCACATTGGCGCGAAAACCATCCGCGTCAATCATGTGGTTCGGCCTTGGCGCCGAGGGATACTTGCGGCCGATTCTTCCACAGCGATCCGTCCCCGGCAAGGAAAGGGGCGCGCCGGTTCGCGCCACGTCAGCGGCCGGCGCGGAACGCGCCTGTATAATCGCCGGCCAAATTCCGTGGTAACCGCAACATGACCCTGGCGCTTTTCGATCTCGATCACACGCTGCTGTCCGGCGACAGCGATCAGCTCTGGGGCGATTTCCTGGGCCAGCGCGGGCTGGTGGATGCCGGCTACCAGCAGGAAAAAGATCGCCATTTCGCCGATTACCGCGCCGGCCGACTAGACATTGCCGCGTTCGCATCGCTGGTGCTGGGCCCGCTGCGCGGCCGTCATCGTCTGGAATGGCTGGCGCTGCGCGCCGCGTTTGCCGACAGCCATGTGGCGCCGGCATTGCGCCGCGATGCCGTGCAACACATCGCCGCCCATCGCGCGAAGGGACATCGCGTGGTGATTGTCACCGCCACCAACCGTTTCGTCGCCCAGGCCGCCGCCGACGTGCTCGGCATTACTGATCTGCTGGCTTCGGAACCGGCCGTGCACAACGATCATTTCACCGGCGAACTCGACGGCATCGCCTGCTTCCGCGAAGGCAAAATCGAACACGTGCAGCGCTTTTGCGCCGCGCACGGTCATGAACTGGCCGGCAGCTATTTCTACAGCGATTCACACAATGATCTGCCGCTGCTGCGCGTTGCCACGCATCCGCACGCCGTCACGCCCGACCCGCAACTGCGCGCCATCGCCGAACAGGAAAACTGGCCGATTCTGGAGTGGCAGTGAACGACGCCGCGCCATCGCAAGAGCGCGATCACGCCGCGCGTGAGGCCGGCGTCGCGCAACTGCAGGCGCGGGCAGTGGCGCTGGCCGGTCGCCGGGTGCAGGACATCGCCAGCGAATTGGGTTTCAGCGTGCCGGCCGATCTGCGCCGCGAAAAAGGCTGGCTCGGCCAATTGCTGGAGCACGCGCTCGGCGCCGAAGCCGGCAGCAAACCGGAACCGGATTTTCCCGAACTGGGCGTTGAGCTGAAAACCCTGCCGGTGAGCAGCGCCGGGCAGGTGCGCGAATCCACTTTTGTTTGCGTGGCGCAATTGTCGCGCGGCGGCTTGCCGCACTGGGAACACTCACTGGTGCGCGCCAAATTGCAGCGCGTG
Source organism: Permianibacter sp. (assembly GCA_041913605.1). Classification (GTDB taxonomy): domain Bacteria; phylum Pseudomonadota; class Gammaproteobacteria; order Enterobacterales; family Permianibacteraceae; genus Permianibacter. The sequence continues at coordinate 33,018 of JAYSEY010000010.1, read as the reverse complement.
CTCTGGTTGCCGGTGGAAGATGATGATCGCCTGACCCTCGGCGAACGGCGCATCGGCCATGCCTTTCTCTGGCAACCCGACGCAACGCAGCTTGCGCAACTGCGCGCCGACTACGAAGAACACGCCGAACGCATCGCCCTCGGCGAAGTGGAACACATCTCCGCGCACCACGGCGACGTCCTGCAACTGCGCCCCAAAGGCGCCAACCGGCAAGTGCGCACCGAGGCCATCGGTCCCGACGGCATCCGCATCCAGACCCTGCCGCGTGGTTTCTATTTGCGCCGCGCGTTCACGCAGTCATTGCTGGATGCGGCGTTGATTTGATGGACTTTTTTAGGGGTGTGCCGCTAGTCGCGCTGCAATAGCGAGCGGCAGTTACACAGTTGACAGACTCCGGGGACAGGATCACATGCATCTATACATTCGGGTGTGATGGAAAATGTAAGGCCTGACACCAAAATTTTGCGCTCACTGGTGCGCGCCAAGTTGCAGCGCGTGCTCTGGTTGCCGGTGGAAGATGATGATCGCCTGACCCTCGGCGAACGGCGCATCGGCCATGCCTTTCTCTGGCAACCCGACGCAACGCAGCTTGCGCAACTGCGCGCCGACTACGAAGAACACGCCGAACGCATCGCCCTCGGCGAAGTGGAACACATCTCCGCGCACCACGGCGACGTCCTGCAACTGCGCCCCAAAGGCGCCAACCGGCAAGTGCGCACCGACGCCATCGGTCCCGAAGGCACCCGCATCCAGACCTTGCCGCGTGGGTTTTATCTGCGCCGCGCGTTCACGCAGTTGCTGCTGGATGCGGCGTTGATTTGACGGAGTGAGGGGCAGGCGAAGGCCCATATATTCAACTGAAATGGAACAATGAAGGGCTTGGCCCTTAGGGTGCCGCTTGACCCTCGGAGGGCCGCTGGGCAATGATGGCGCAGCAAATTTGAGGTTGAGGTGAGGAAATGATGACTCTCAGCTCAGCGCAGCTCTCCGCTTTGACTCGGCTTTTCTCCGCTGCAGTTTTTCGTGAAATGGCAAAGAAGGGCCAGTCAGGCCTGTTTCGTAGACTGCTTGAGCAGACAAGTCTGGATGGCCGTCTTGACCAATGTGCTACGGTTGGGGATGCCTTCGATTCAGCATTTGAGACTCTGAAAGTATCAGGGCACCGCGATGAATACATCTATCGGGCAGCGATCACCCAGAAGGTTTTGATGGGGACGCACTCCCTCCGTACGGCCTCGATGCTCAGTGAGTTTCGGATTGGTAGCTGCAAGGCAGATATCGTTATCCTGAATGGCACTGCAACCGTCTATGAGATTAAGTCTGAACGCGATTCTCTTGCGCGACTTGTAAACCAAGTCGACAACTACAAACGAGTTTTCGCCAGTGTCAATGTGATTGCAAGTGAGGACCACATTGAAAACGTACTAGGCTTAATTCCTGATGATGTAGGGGTGATGTGCCTTTCGAAGCGTTACCGGATTATGTCGGTGCGTGAGGCTTTAGACTGCCCAACAAGAATTTGTCCTGTAACTGTGTTCGAGTCGCTGCGCATGGCTGAGAGCGTCGCAATCTTGCAAGCGATGGGTGTATCGGTGCCACAGGTTGCGAATACGCAGATGCACTCCAAGATGCGTGACATCTTCGCCAAACTCGATCCGGCTCCTTTACATACAGAGATGGTTCGGACACTCAAAAGAACTCGTGATCTTTCGTCGCTTTACGATTTTGTTAATCGCCTGCCTAAATCCTTGCGTGCAGCAGCGTTGTCAGTATCGGTGCACAGGTCTGAGCACTCGAAATTGATTAACGCCATGGCAACACCGCTGCGCTTGACCATGACCTGGAGATGACCGACGTATGTACTATCCCTATTTCCGTGGAAAACAATTTGAGCTCATTGCGGTCCGCGAGATGGCGTCGCTACTTGCAAAAAAAAAATTCACACCTGTAATTGAGCCGGTTCGTGAGTCACTTGGTGGACTAAAAAAAACCTTGAGCGCACTGATTGAAGCTGGTGGGCGTGCAATCCTTATTGTTAATCCTTATCACGGAGATCATCAGGCGGATGGGGGAAACATTACAAGCCTCCTGCAAGGTGATTTTAGCGGTTCTGACAATATTTCCGCCGGTATCCTTCTGCGTAGTGACATGACCGTTGACGCGGCAATGGCTTGTTGGAACCAGCATGTCGGTCATCGCCCTGTTCTAATCCATGCGGGATTCACGACGCCTAAGGCCTTGGCAGTCGCGCTGGGGGACGACATTTCCGGCGTCACAAACATCTTCATAGAAGATCATGCCAATACGCTTTATCGCAAACATTTCGAGAAAGGTACTCGAATTTTGATTCGCGACGGATTCAAGACGCGCAAAAAAAGTGCCGACTTCGCTAGTGTTCCAGTTGAAGAGTTTTCCGAGCTGCATTTGACCTTCCAGAGCGATCTTGGAATGGATGGGTTCGGTGACTTTTTGACGGTCGGCGACGTGTACTCCGATGGCGGCGGCCCAGCCTATGCTGTTGCAATTCACCTGACTTTTATTGACCCCGATGCCGACGACGTGATGTACATCTATCATTTCGTATCGACTACAAATGACACCCCAACCGATCCCGCCGGCAAGTTCGCTCAGGCATTGGCGAAGCTGATAGATAAGTTGGACCGCGAATCTTCACACGCCCTTGAAAGCGAAGCGGTCGAGGAGTTCAGGAACCTCCACGCTAAGGGACATTTTCCTGGTCTTGGCTATGTCAAAAAGCTATCGATGAAACATCACATCGAGACGCTTGCTGCATACTTCGAATGAGTCTGTAGCATGGCAAAACGGTTTTGTTGTCCGGAATGCTTCGACGACCGCCAACTACGCGTTCGAATTTTCCCTTCGCTTATGCCTCGTATTGGGACATGCGATTTCTGCGGCACTGCCGATACTCAGCTCGTTGAACCTGGTGCGCTCGCAGACTATTTTGAACTACTGGTAAATGTTTACGAGCCAAATGAAAGAGGCAAATTGCTGGTCGAATGGATGAAGGAAGATTGGCAGCTTTTTACGCACCAGCGTATGGGCATCGCCAATGCTAAAGACCTTCTCGGCGAAATTCTTGATGACGGAGAGATCGTCCGAAGACCTTTTTCACCGTCGGCAATTGATATCAGCGCAGGGCTCGTGAAATGGGACAGGCAGCGTGACGAGATGATGTATGGCAATCGCTGGTTTTTTGATGCCACCATTGACCTGGATCATCTGCATCAACTGTTCGACATGTTGATAGCTCAGGAATTGCCTCGGAAATGGTATCGCGCGCGAATCCGCACTGACGAGGCTGTTTTTCCAGTCGATCAAATGGGGGCGCCGCCGAATCGACGTTCATCACATGGCAGAGCCAATCCAGCTGGCATACCCTACCTTTATTTGGGCTCGCAGCCCGATACGGCTGTAGCTGAGATTAGACCTCATACCGGTGAGTTTGCTTGCGTCGCTGATTTTTCGATTCCAGAGATAAAGGCCGTGGATTTACGCAATCCGCGCAAACTCGTTTCCCCTTTTATCTTGGCTGATGCAAGTGAGGTCGGCCAATTGCGTGCTGATTTACCTTTCCTTGAGCGCCTGGGTGAAGAGTTGACGCGACCGGTTCAGCCAGCAGGGGCGGCGATTGACTATATTCCGAGCCAGTACCTATGCGAATTTATTAAGAAATGTGGTTTTGATGGTGTCGTCTATAGAAGTTCTGTTAGTGACGGCATCAATCTCGCATTGTTCAGTCCGGCGCAAGCTACCGGCGAAGTCGTAAAACTGTATAGCGTGACAAGGGTGTCGGTTCAGGTAGCCGCGCACGAATGATGCTTCGCTCCGAATCGTATGGAGCTTTGTTGGACCTTAAAAAACTTCGTGCGGTCAAACCTTCCATTTTCCATCACTGCCGAATGAATAGACTCTTCCTCCCAAAGCTCAATACGAAGAAGTCACTAACAACAAGCCAAATTCCCGCGCCGCTCTAACGAACCAGCGGCCACACTTCCTGCACCAGTATTGCCAGCGCGATCAGCAGCATGAGTACAGCGAAGCCGCGTTGCAGGCGGCGCGCCGGGACGCGGGGGGCGAAGTAGAGGCCGATGCTCATGCCGAGCAGTGCGGCGAGGGTTACGGGCAGCAACACGGAGAAGGCTGGCAGGTGGCCGGTGTGCTGGCTGATGAATACGCCGATGGCGCAATTGACGCTGATCACGGCCAGTGATCCGGCAACGGCATTGGCCAGTGGCAGGCGTGCGCCGAGCATCAGCGCCGGGACGATCAGGAAGCCGCCGCCGGCGCCGATCAGTCCGGTGAGTGCGCCGGTGCCGGCACCGGCGAGCAGCACGCGCGGCACGGAAGCTTGTGCTTCGCTGATTTGTTGCGGTTGCCACAAACGCCAGGCGGCGGTGATCAGCAGCAGCGCAAACATCAGCATCAGCGCTTTGCCGAGTGACAGCGTGAACACCGGGCTGTGCAGAACCGGATCAGGGATCAGCGGCAGCAATACGCCGCGCGCCAGTGCCACGGCGCAGACGGAGGCCAGCGCAAACAGCAGCAAGGGTTTGATGCGCAGCAGGCCGCGACGCAAACAGGTGAGCGTGCCCCAGAATGCGGACAGGCCGACGATCACCAGACCGCCGCCAGTGGCTTCCAGCGGCGCAACACCGGCGACGTAAACCAGAATCGGCACGGCGAGCAGCGATCCGCCGCCACCGACCAGTCCGAGTACGCCACCCATCAATGCTGACAACAGCAGCGCCAGTTCAAACATGGCGGTGTGCTACGTGGTGAATCAAAAAAACGGCGTTGTCGGGCCGGCGGGATTCCGGGTGCGGCCAAACAGGGATATCCCGTTCGCCCTGAGCTTGTCGAAGGGTGATATGAACGGGATGTTTCTGTTTGCGAATTGCGGTTCGTGCGCCGTTCGGTCCTTCGACAAGCTCAGGACGAACGGAATGGGTTGCGTC
>JAYSEY010000010.1:0-27939 GCA_041913605.1 Permianibacter sp. | reverse complement strand
TTCGTGCGCCGTTCGGTCCTTCGACAAGCTCAGGACGAACGGAATGGGTTGCGTCCTGTGCAACGGACGCTGCACGAACGGGATGTTCCGGTTTGCGAATTGCGGTCCGTGCGCCGTTCAGTCCTTCGACAAGCTCAGGACGAACGGAATGGGTTGCGTCTTGTGCAACGGACGTTGCATGAACGGGATGTTTCGGTTTGCGAATCGCTGTCCGTGCGCCGTTCTGTCCTTCGACGGGCTCAGGACGAACGGAATGGGTTGCGTCTTGTGCAACGGACGTTGCATGAACGGGATGTTTCGGTTTGCGAATCGCTGTCCGTGCGCCGTTCTGTCCTTCGACGGGCTCAGGACGAACGGGATTAGCTGAGGCTCGTACCACGGACTCAACATGAACGGCTTGTTCCGGTTTGCGAATCGCTGTCCGTGCGCCGTTCTGTCCTTCGACGGGCTCAGGACGAACGGGATTAGCTGAGGCTCGTACCACGGACTCAACACGAACGGCTTGTTCCGGTTTGCGAACTGCGGTTCGTGCGCCGTTCTGTCCTTCGACGGGCTCAGGACGAACGGAATGAGCCGAGGCTCGTACCACGGACTCAACACGAACAGTTTGTTCCGGTTTGCGAATCGCAGTCCGTGCGCCGTTCTGTCCTTCGACAAGCTCAGGACGAACGGAATGGGCAGTGTCTCGTACAGCACGATCGGGACGAACGGATTTTCCGGCGCCTTGTAGCCACTCCCGGCCTTGCAGCGCAGCGGGGTACCGATCTGTCATTCAAACAGCGCCAGTCCGCCGCGCAGATGGAAGGCCTGTTCATGGCCGAGGCGACGCAGGCAGCGCGCGGCGAGCAGTGAACGGTTGCCGCTGCGGCAGAAAAACACCAGCGGTTTGTCGGCGTGTGCCAACCATTCCGGCAGCGCATCGGCGAGGCGGCTGAGCGGTACGGAACGGGTGGCGACGTCGGGCAGTTTTTCCAGCGTTGCACCGAGCACACCTTCATAGCCTTCGCGCACATCAACGATGATGGCTTCCGGATGACGGGCAAGAAAGGCGCGCAGTCCGTCGGCGTTGAATTCCAGTGCGGAAATATCCGGATCGGAATGGCAGCGCAACGCACCGCACATCAGTGTGGCGCCGGCGACATCGCACAGCTCGCTGTCGACCAGTGCCTTGGCGCGCACAAACGCCGAGACATCAATCGGCGTTGCCGCCAGCACGCCGGCCAGCAACGGATTGTCAGCGGCTTCCGATGCCAGTGTGGTGGCGAACTGGTGGTTGTAATCGTGCGCCGGACACAGCAGTGCGCGACTGCCGACCACGCTGGCCAGCGTTTGCAGCGATTGATACAGCGCGGCGGCCGAGGACGATTCGAAATTGGTGCGGCCGAGGCCGCCCATCAACACGGTGTCGCCAACAAATACTTGACGCACGCGCTCGGGCTGGCGGCGATCAAACAGCAGATAGCTGGTGCTGTCGGCGGTGTGGCCGGGCGTGTGCAGACGTTCCAGCCAGTAGTGGCCGAGTTCCAGCGCTTCAATGGCTTCGCCGTTGGCGGCCTGCGGCCAGCCGAGCGGATCAACTGCCAGTTCCGGTGACAGCCATTGTTCGCGCAGCGCCTTGAACAATTCACCGCGCGACGACGCGTGATCGGCGTGCGAATGCGTGTCGAGCACGCCGACCACCTGCAGGCCCTGACAGCGGATGTAACGCACCAGTCGTTCACCGAGTTCCGCCACCGGATCGATGATGGCGCAGCGGGCGTTTTCGCGATCAACGATGAGGAAAGTGCAGGCGCCGTCAAATTTCATTTGCACGACGCCGTCGAAATCACTGCGATGCAGCGCTGATTCCGAAAGCAGGCAATTGTCGCGCAGGGCGTTGCCGGCTTCGACAATGCGCGTGCAGGCAGCGTCGCAATCGGCATCGGTCCAGACGCGGCCGAAACTCAGCCGCACCGCCGATTCGCTGCGCCAGGCGTCGACGCCCATGGCATCGAGCACATACGAGCGTGTGGCCTTGCCGGAACCGCAGGCCGAGCCGGAGCTGACGCGCATGCCGGCGGCGTCAAACAGATCGAGCAATTCCTTGCTGGCGAAACCCGGCACCGAGAAATTGATCGTGGTCGGCACCGCGACATCGAACGGTGAATTGAACACCAATCCCGGAAAGGCGCGCTGCAGTGCATTGACCAGACGCTCGCGATAACGGTACAGCGCTTCGGTGCTGCAGAACGCGCCGGTCGGTGTCACCAGCTCGGCAAGAATGGCGCCGAATCCGGCAATGCCGGCCATGTTCTCGGTGCCGGAACGCAGGCCCGATTCCTGGCCGCCGCCAGCAGTCAGCGGCGTGTACGGCGCGTTGTCGCGCACATACAACATGCCGATGCCTTTCGGTGCATACAGCTTGTGACCGCTGAGCGGGAAGTAATCGATGCGCGTGTCGGCCAGCGCCAGATGCTGTTTGCCGAGCGCCTGCACACCATCGACCAGCCAGAGCGCATCGGGATGCACGCGCAGAATGGTTTCAATGGCTGGCAGATCGGAAATGACGCCGGTTTCGTTGTTCACCGCCATGGTGCACACCAGCACCGCGCGCGGCGCGTGACGGGTGAGGAAATCGAGATCGTGGCGGCCTTTGCTGTCGACCGGAATGGCCATCACTTCGCAGCCGGCGTGCAGCAGTTTGTTCCAGTGCTTGAGCGCTTCCGGCACCGCCTTGTGTTCGGTGGCGCCGTAGAGCAGCAGATTGCGTTCGCTGTCGCCCTTGGCCATGTGCGCGGTCAGCGCCGACAACACCGCGGTCTGGATCGCTTCGGTGGCGCCGCTGGTAAAGATGATGCGGCTGCCGCTGCCGGCGCCCAGTGCCGTGCGGGCATTGGCGCGCGCGGCTTCCATCATCGCCTTGGCGCGCAGGCCGGCGCAGTGCGAGCTGCTCGGGTTGCCGAACTGGTCCTGCATGGTGCAGCAGGCGGCGTCGATGGCGGCGCGCAGGGTCGGCGTGGTGGCGTTGGCGTCAAGGTAAATGTCGCTGGCGGAGGAGTGCATGTTGAGAAAAATCAGCTGTTTGCGATGGGGAGCGACGATAAGGCCGGCGGCCATGCCGGATCAACATATCGATATGCCGTTTACTCATTAGGGCAATGGTAATTTGGCATTAGCGCTGCATACACGTCGGGCCAGATCGGCGCGCAGGTGCGCCGCGCCGCCGCCGGGGCGGCGGCGGTCAGCGTTCGGGAGGGGATGCGGTTCGGGGCGGGGTGCTGGCCGGATTCAGCGAGCGGGTTTCAGCGATCCGGTTTCAGCTGCCCAGATTCAGCCAGTGGGCAATCGGCTGCGGGCGTTCAATGAGATAGCCCTGGGCGTACTGGCAGCCCATGCCGGCGAGTTTCTGGAAGTGATCTTCGGTTTCCACGCCTTCGGCGATGATCTCCAGCCCCAGTGCGTGCGACAGCTTGATGATGGCGAGCACGATCTGTTCGCTGCGTGGATCGTGCAGCAGGCGGCGGACGAAGCTCTGATCGATTTTCAGCGTGTCGATGGAAAACGCGTGCAGATAACTCAGTGACGAATAGCCGGTGCCGAAATCATCGAGCGCAACGCGCACGCCGAGCGCTTTCACCGCGTCGATCCAGGCGCGCGCGGCGTCGGCATCGCCGAGCACGCTCTCGGTGATCTCCAGTTTCAGCCGGCGCGGCGGCAGGCCGGTTTCGCGCAGGATGTCGGCCAGCACCGGCAGGAATTCCGGGTCTTCAAACTGGCCGGTCGAAACATTGACGCTGATGAAGGCGCCCTGGCCCTGCACGCCGGCGCGGTTCGGTTGCGCGTCGAGCAGCAGCGCCAGCCGGCAGGCTTCGCGCAGGATGAAGCGGCCCAGCGGCACGATGATGCCGCTTTCTTCGGCGACAGAAATGAAGTGGTCCGGGCGGACCATGCCCCGGGTCGGATGCTGCCAGCGCACCAGACTTTCGAAGCCGCGCACCACGCGCGTGTTCATGCCGGCGATCGGTTGCAGCCAGACCTGGATCTCGCCGGCACCGAGCGCGGCTTTCAGCTCGTTTTCCAGCTTGATGCGTTCGAGGACGGTTTGCTGATCCGGCGCCTGCCAGTCGCTGACGAAGTTGCTGCTGACGCTGCCCTGCAGGGTGTTGCGCATGCGGTTGAGCAGCACGTTGAGCAGCAGGCGCAGCACCGGATCAGCGCCCTGCAGGCGCGACGCGAGCTGCCGGCGTTCGATCACCGACAGGCGCACGCCGGTGCGCGCACGCGCCGTCGCCGAACGCGGCGCGTCGTCGAGCATGGCCATTTCGCCAAGCAGATTGCCGGGGCCGACCACGGCCACGCAGCGGGTAATGCCGGCCTGGGTGGCCAGCACTTCAATCTCGCCGTCTTCGATCACATAAGCGCAATCGGCGGCGTCGCCTTCGCTGAACAGGTGTTCGCCGGGTTGCAGCCGGCGCTGGGGAAGTTCGGCCATCACGACATCCTTGCTGGTGCGGAACAGCTGCCGGGAATGCAGCCTGAAACCGGAACACGAAACCGGGATCAGCATCCGGGATCAGAGCCCGGACTGGAACCGTTGCCGCGAGTATGGCGCAGCGTGATGGCGTTCACAAAACCGCCGGTCAGCGCGTCTGTTCCAGCGCCCGGTCAGATGAGCAAGGTCCGCTCGCCCTGCACATCGCTGTTGCTGCCCGGGTGCGCCGCTTCATCCTTCGACAGGCTCAGGACGAACGGAACGAGAGTGGCGGGTAGTTCGGGCGGAGTGAGGAGTGTGCCGCGCAAGCGCAGGGTGCCCGGTCCCCGGCCGTTGTTTCCCTGCCCTGTCCTGTTCCCGTTCGTCCTGAGCCTGTCGAAGGACAGAACGGCGCTCTGATCGTCGATGTGTTTGTCCCCGCTCACCATCCGTCGACAGGCAGGACCAACGAAAACGCCTTCACCCGGTAAAGCAGAACGCCGTGCCTGAAGGGCTTTGCCTTGCGCAGGCGGTCGCCGGTCAGCGCGTCTGTTCCAGTGCCCGGTACAGCGGTTGCAGGCGCCGGTACAGCGGCAGGTAAACCTGACGGTAGAGATGCTCATAGCGCGCGGCGGTCGCCGGCTGCGGCGTGAATACCCGGCCGGTGCGACACATGGCGGCGATGGCGCTGGCGCTGCTGTCATGCCAGCCGAGGCCGACGGCGGCACAGATCGCTGCGCCGAGGCCGGAGGTTTCGGTTTCTTCCGGCCGCTCGGCCGGGCGGTTGAAGATGTCGGCAGTGAGCTGCAGGGCGGCATCGCTCTGGGCGCCGCCGCCGGATACGCGCAGCACCGGCACCCTCAGGCCGGCGCGCCGCTCCATGCCTTCCAGTCCCTGACGCAGACCGTAGGCAATGCCTTCGAGTATGGCGCGGTAGAGATGGGCGCGGGTGTGGCCGTCGTGCCAGCCGATCACCGCGCCGCGCGCTTCCGGGCCGGGATCGCGCACGCCGGGACTCCAGTAGGGCTGCAGCACCAGACCGTCGGCGCCGGCCGGCACCGACAGCGCCAGCTGATCGAAAAACTGTTCCGGCACGCCGCCCTCATCGCGGGCGCGATCCTGTTCCGGGAAGCCGAACTGTTCCTTGAACCAGGACACCAGCCAGTAGCCGCGATAAATCTGGAACTCGGCGGTGTAATGGCCGGGTGCGGCGGCCGGATAGGACGGCAGCAGCCGCGCCGGTTCGAAGTAGCGCCGGCCCGAGACATTGACCGTGGCGGTGGTGCCGTAGGACAGGCAGGCGTGTTCCGCCGTCAGGCAGCCCGAGCCGAGCACTTCGCAGGCCTTGTCGGCGCCGGCGGCGATCACCGGCAGGCCGGCCGGCAAACCGGTTTGCGCGGCGGCGCGGGCGCTGATCTGGCCGAGCACGCTGTTGGCCGGCAGCAGTCGCGGCAGCCACTCGGGGGCAATCGGGCAGGCGCGCCACTTCCAGGCATCGCGCGACCAGCCCGGCGGCGCCCATTGCTGACGGCGGAAATCGAAAGGCAGATAGCCGACCTGCGCAGCGCTGGCGTCCACCCAGTCGCCGGTCAGCTGCCAGTTCAGATAAGCCGACAGCAGGCCGTAACGGCGGATGCGCGCATAGGCCTGCGGCTGTTGCTCGCGCAACCATTGCGCTTCGCAGTCGCGCTGGAAGCCGCGCACGATGTCGCGCGCACCGAGCAGCGCCAGCGCACTGTCCCACAGCGGCCCGAGCGAAGGGGCCTGCGTGGCGCGGCGCTGATCCATCCAGATGATCGCCGGATGCACCGGCTGATCATCGGCGTCGAGCGCGATCACCGTGGCGCGCTGGGTGGTGACCGCCACGGCCGCGACGCGATCCCGCGCGCCGGGATTTTCGCGCCAGAGCTGTTGCAGGGCGGTGCATGCCGCCTGCCAGAAAAACTCCGGCGCCAGTTCGCAACTGCGCGCATCGGCGCGCTGGTAATGCAGCGCCACGGCGCTGCGTGCGAGGCGCTTTCCCCGCGCGTCGAACAGCAGCGCGCGCAGGCTTTGCGTGCCGTTGTCGAGCGCCAGCAGCAGATCACGATTCATGTGGAAGACTTGTCCGCCGCATCGGTGTCGGCTGTCTGGTTGTCATGGCTGTTGCTGTTGTCATGAACGACCGTCGCCTGCAAAACGTCATCGCGCACCGTATCCAGCGCTGCGTTCAACTGTTCTTCCAGTTGCAGTTTGAAGCGCATGAAATGCGCGCAGGACAATTCGGCGCTGGTTTCGTCGAGCACCAGATCGGTGAGATAGCAGGGATAGCGTTCGCGCCGGCGACGCTGGGCAAGAATGCTGCGCATCACTTGCGCGTACAGCGCCGTGCCCCATTCCCATTCGGCGTAATCGGTGTCGTCGCAGGTGAGGGTCAAATCGGCGAGCGCGCCGTGTTCCAACCGCGCTCGCGCGGTTACCGTGTAATGCCGCGCCGGCAACCAGTTGTCGGGCAGCATCAGCCGGCGCAAATGCGCCACTTCACCGGCGCGCGGCCGGACAATCTCGTACAACTCCGGCTCCGGCAAGGCCGAAGCGCCGCGCAGTGCCTGCACACGGGCGCTGACATTGCTGAGAAAAGTGCACCACGGTCGCAGCAGTGATTCCAGATCGTGATAGGGCTGCTGGGCCACACAAAGCGCGTCGCTTTCATCGAGCAGAAACAAATCGACGCGATCAGTCTCGACGCGGAAAAACAATTGCAGCGTGCCCTGGCGACGTTGCTGGTAAATCAATTCCAGCGGCGCGTCATCAACCGCGAGCGGATCGAACACCAGTTCGGTGGCGGCGGGCAGTGGCTGGGCGAGCACGTCGAGCAGGGCGGCAAAATCGCTGCAGTCGATGCGATCGCCGCGCATGCCGTCGAGCAGGCAGACCTGATAACCGTCGCCGATGCGCAGGATGTAGCGGGTCGGGTTGTAGCGGGCAAACTGGCGCGCCGAGCCGAGAAACTGATCGAGAATGTCGGTGACGCGACGGACGATGGAGCCGGAACGCGGACCGGAAAAACATTGCACGCTGATCGGCGGTAGCAGTGCGCGTTCGCCGAGTTGCTGGTGCAGCACCATCAGCAGATCGGCCATGCAGATGTGCCGGTCAAAACGCTGCACGCACAGCTCGCCCCAGCTGTTCAGCCAGATCAGGTGCAGACGCTGGACAAGATTTTCCCGCTGCGTGCCATAGGCCAGCGCATCGATGCGGCTGCTGACCAGATGGATGCCTTTTTGCGTGCGCTCCGCCATCGGATCGACACCGACATTGATCAGCAACAGCGCGCGCGTCAGCGTCACCGCTTCCTGCAAATCCTGATCGTCCGGCACCGGCAGCGGCCGTGGCAGCCACTCGTCGATGTAACGGCTGATCGCCTGCCAGTCGGCCAGCGTCAGCGCTGATCCGGGCGCCACTTTGCAGCGCGTCTGACGCGTGTGCAGGCGATTGGCCTGGGCCCAGATCATCAGCGTCACGGCATCCTGGGCGCGGCGCAGCGGCGGCGTGTCGTTGCCGTTGCGATCAACATCGCGGTGCAGCGACCAGATGCCGGCGTCGTCGGGACCGCGCAGCACCAGCACCGGCTCGGCCAGATCATAGGCGGCCGTGTTTTGCAGCACTTCAATTTTGCCGGCGCGGCGTTCCAGCGCCGCATAAAGTTTGCGGCCGAGTACGGTCAGTTCCTGCTGGTTGATTTGCGCCAGCGTCGCGTGCAGCCGGGCATAGGCCGACAGCGCGCGATAGCTGGCCGACAATTCATTGACCAGCTCGCGCTGTTCACTGGCGACACGTTCGTAACGCCAGCTGCGCCGGGCATCGAGATCGCGCCACTGTTTCTGATCCCAGCCCCAGCCGCTGCTCAGTGCACGCAGGCGTTCGCGCTGCCAGTTGCTGCCACCGCGGGACACTTTTTCATCGGCTTTCAGGTACAGGCAGCGGCGCAACAATTCCAGGCGCGCGTGTTCGCCGCGCGTCTGCAGATAATTTTCCACCGTCGCGTACATCAGGCCATACGGGTCGAGCGCATCGACATCGTCCTGACCGTCGTACACCGACTGCTTGAACAGTTGCGACAGCGGCGGCAGCGGCGGTACCGACTGCGCATAGGCTTCCATCAGCAACAGTTTCAGCACCGACTTGTACGGCGAATCAATGGCCTTGTAGAGCTGCCAGACGGCGCCGGAAAAAAATTCTTCCGGCGGGATCACCGGCACGGCACCGAAGTCAAGGTAATCGACCGGCTTGACGAAGCGCTGCACCAGCAAACGCTGGGCGTATTGCGCGTAATCGAGATGCGGCTCCGGCGGGATCAGCCACCAGAGCGGAAACCGTCCGGCCAGCCAGACACTGGTGCGGTAAAACTCGTCGAGCAACAGCCAGCGCTGGGTGCTGCCGCTGTGCTCGTCGGACAGGCTGCCGAGATCGCCGCTGCGGAAACTGTTTTCGCTCATCAAATAGCAATGCAGGCTGCAACCCTGCTCGCCGGCAAAGGCCATGATGCGTTCGCACTTGCGCTGCAGTTGCGCGCGCGCCGCGGGGTCGAGAGCGTCGCGCACCACGACCCAGACATCGAGATCGGAATCGCCGCTCTGGCCGAGCGTGCCGGCCGAACCCATCAGGTAGAGGCCGAGTATGTCGTGGCGCATCGCGGCGCGTTTTTCGTGCGTGAAGCTGCGCGCCAGTTTGTGTGCCGCCTGCAGCGCGGTCTGGGTCGGTGTGTAATCGACAATGCTGCACGGCGTTTCGGCATTGATCCAGCCGGGCAGCAGCGCGTGGTTGACGTGAAACAGCAGCGGCAGCACGTCGACCAGATCGCGCTCGCGATCGCGGGTGATGCTGCGCAGGCGCTCCAGACGCGCGCGGCTCAGGGTCTGGAAACGCTTGCGCAACTGCAGCAGTTGTTTGCGATCCAGTTCACTGGTGCCGGCGGCGGAGGTTTCGGACATGGGAAGACGGCATCGGGAGCGGTGCTCCAGTGTAGCGGCAGGATGCAGCACTGCGCAGCCTTGTGCGGGCGTGCGCGCCGGCCGTTGTGCTCTGGCATGTGTACTCTGGCATGTGAGCACTGGCCTGTGCGCACGGGCATGTGCGCTGCAGCGTTCGCCGGCCTGTACCGTGTTGCGCGCGCCCGCCGCACCACTGGTCCGGCGGCTGCGCACTTCTGCCGGTTTTGGCGCGTGCCGGACTTGCCGGCGCGCAGTGTGCAGTCAACACTGTGCCGGCCCGCGTCCGCCGATCAGCCGGCGGCCGGTACTCGACACGGAAGAGAGGGCAGCGCACGACGCGGCGCCACACAGACAAAAACCTGCAGCACATAATCGGCATCACAACGATCAGCGCCACAACGATCACTGTCACAACAACCAGTACCACTACAACCAGTGCCACAACAACCGGTACCTCGACGGTACATCAACCAGACGACACGGCCACCGCATGCACGCCTCACCCGATCCCGCCACCCGCACTCCGTCATCGCCGCCGTTGTCGGCGCGCTCGGCCTGGCGGCGCTGGTGGCAGGACGAAGCACTGCGCGTGCAGCCGAGTTTCCTGCCGGATTTCTGCGATGTGCGCGTCGCGTTCATGGTCATTCTGGCGGCCGAATTGCTGGCGCTGGTGCTGACGCTGGCGCCGCCGGCCAGCGGCAATCTGTGGTTGCGGCTGGGCCTCACGTCGCTGTTCGTGCAATGGGTGGCAGTGTCGAGTGCGGCGCTGCTGTGCAAACTGCGCCCCTGGCTGGCGCGCCGGCCGGTGTTCTGGGCGGCGACCATCAGCTATGCGCTGATCCTCGCGGTCACGGCGCTGTTTTCACTGCTCAGCGCGCCGCTCAATGATACGCAACCGTTCGGTCGCAGCATGCTGCTGAACAATCTTGCCATCGCCGGCATCATCGCCGCCGTGCTGCTGCGCTATTTCTATCTGCAACAGGAATACCGCAACCGCATCCGCAGCGCCGCCGAAGCGCGCGTGGCCGCGCTGCAGGCGCGCATTCATCCGCATTTCCTGTTCAATTCGATGAACACCATCGCCAGCCTGACCCGCTCCGATCCGGCGCGTGCCGAACAGGCGATAGAAGATCTGTCCGAGCTGTTTCGCGCCAGCCTCGGCGTGCGCGACACGCTGGTGCCGCTGGCCGAAGAAATGGCGCTCTGCGAACGCTATCTGGCCATTGAGCAACTGCGTCTGGGCGCGCGTTTGCGCGTGCACTGGCAGTGCAGCGAGGCAGCCAGGGATTTTCGCCTGCCGCTGCTGTCCTTGCAGCCGCTGGTGGAAAACGCCGTCTATCACGGCATACAGCCGCGACCGGAAGGTGGCGAGGTGCGCATTGATGCCCGCATCGAGGCTGGCAATCTGCTGATCAGCGTGGATAATCCGCTGCCGGCGCCCGGCCGTTCGCGCGCCGGTCACGGTGTGGCGCTGGGCAATATCCGCGAACGCCTGCGCATGCTGTTCGGTGAAGCGGCCGGTGTCGAACTGGGGGTTGAACAGGAACGCTTTGTCGCGCGCATGCGCATTCCGGCGCCGGCTGGCTGAGCTCCGGCACACGCTGCGCGCAACGTCTGATACATGCTGCGCGCAACACAACGTACAGAACAGAAAACGGGTGCACCGACGCCTCACGATTGCACCATACGACACGGAACCGGCTCGGGCCCATACACAGATCAGGGGACAGGGATTCATGAAGCTGCTGATCGTCGATGACGAAACTCTTGCCCGCGAACGCCTGCGCCGCTTGTGCGAGGAAAGCGGTCTGGCCCTGCAGGTAACGGGCGAAGCGGCAGACGGCGCCAGCGCCGTGCAGATGGCTGCTGAACTGCATCCCGATGTGGTGCTGCTCGACGTGCGCATGCCGGGCATGGACGGCATTGAAGCGGCGCGGCATTTGTCGCGTCTGGAATCGCCGCCGGCAATCATTTTCACCACGGCATATGACGAATACGCGCTGGAAGCCTTTGACGTGCACGCCATCGGCTATTTGCTGAAACCGGTGCGCAAGGAAAAACTCGCTGAAACCCTGCAGCTGGCCCAGCGGCTGAATCCGGGGCAGTTGCTGGCCATCGGCCGCGATGCCCATGCACCGGCGGCGCGCCAGTACATCAGCGCCCGCGTGCGCGGCAATGTCGTACTGGTGCCGGTCAGCGAAGTGCTGTATTTCCAGGCCGACCAGAAATACATCACCGTGCGTCACCTGCACGGCGAAGTGCTGATCGAAGAATCGCTGAAAGATCTGGAACAGGAATTCGGCGACCGCTTTGTGCGCATCCACCGCAATGCGCTGGTGGCGCTGTCGGCGATTGCCGCGCTGGAGCGCGACGCGCTCGGTCGCACCGTGGTCGCGTTCCGCAACGGCATCAGCGATCGGCTGGAGATCTCGCGCCGGCATTTGCCCGACGTCCGCGCGCGGGTCAAACACCTGTGAATTTCCGCGCGCCGCCGGCCGGATCTCTGGCCGGCCCGGTGTCGCTCGGCTATACCTGATCACCACTTCTGTCCGGGTTCCCGCCCATGCTGCGCCGATGGCTGTCCCGTCTGCTGTCGTTTCCGCTTCCGTCCGCTCTGGCGCGCGCGGGCCGGCGCGCCGCTGTCTGCTATCTGGCCCCCCTGCTGATCGCCAACCTGCTGATGCTGACCACAGCCGCCGCGGCCGACAAAGTGGTGTTGCAGCTGAAATGGACGCATCAATTCCAGTTCGCCGGTTACTACGCGGCCATCGAGCAGGGCTATTACCGCGACGCCGGGCTGGAAGTGGAATTGCGCGAAGCGCGCCCCGGACTCGATGTGGTGCGCGAAGTGCTGGACGGTCGTGCTGACTTTGCCGTCGGCAATTCCGATTTGCTGATCTATCGCGGTCGCGGCGAGCCGGTCATGGTGCTGGCGGTGATCCTGCAGCACTCGGCGTTCAGTCTTGCGGCACGCGAAGATCGCGCCAGCTTTGTCCATGAGCTTGCCGGCCAGAGCGTCATGCTTGAACCGCAGGCCGCCGAACTGCTCGGCTATCTTCAACAGGAAGGGGTGGTCGATCAGATCCAGCGTGTCGATCACGATCTGGGTGTTGACGCCCTGCTGCGCGGCGATGTCGCCGCCATGTCGGTGTATCTGACCGACGAGGTGTATCTGCTGCGTGAAGCGCGCCTGCCCTTTGTCTTGTTCACTCCGCGCGCCGCCGGCATCGATTTCTACGGCGACAATCTGTTCACGCGTGAATCCGTCTGGCAGGCGCAGCCGGAACGTGTGCGCGCGTTTCGCGCCGCCAGTCTGAAAGGCTGGCAATACGCGATGGCACACCAGCAGGAAATGGCTGATCTGATCCGGCAGAAATATGCGCCGCATCGCTCGCGTGAACACCTGCTGTTTGAAGCCCAGGCGATGGAGCACCTGATGCAGGCGCAACTGCTGGAGATCGGCCGCATGCACGCCGGGCGCTGGCAACATATCGCCGGCGTCTATGCCGGTTTGGGCATGATGCCGGCCGACATGTCGCTGGAAGGATTTCTCTACGACGAACGTGCGCCGCAACTGCCGCGCTGGTGGTTGCTGGTGATCGGTGGCAGTGCTGCTGCACTGTTTCTGGTGGCCATGGTCGCGATCCGTTTCGCGCACCTGAACGCCCGTTTGCAAGCCCGCGAAGAGCAATACCGTTTGCTCGCCGAACACAGCAACGATGTGATCTGGGTGCTGGATCTGGCCAGCCAGCGTTATGTCTATGTCAGTCCCTCGGTGCTGCCGCTGCGTGGCTACACGCCGGAAGAAGTCATGGCCGCACCGCTCGGTGCCTCGCTCACGGCCGAATCCGAACACCGTGCCCGCGCCGCCGCGCGCGACTTGCTGCAACGCTGGCGTCAGGGGGAACGCAATGATCCGCATCTGCTGCTGGAACTCGAACAGCGACACAAGGATGGCCGGCACATTCCGGTGGAAGTCAGCATCACCCTGATCACCAATGAACGTGGCGACCCACAGGCCCTGCATGGCGTGACCCGCGAGATCAGCGAACGCGTGCAGGCACGCAAAACCCTGCAGGCCGTCAACCAGCAACTACGCGCCCGTCTCGAACAAATCGAAACCCTGCAGGATACGCTGCGCGAACAGGCGCTCCGCGACAGCCTGACCGGCCTGTTCAACCGTCGCTATCTCGATGAAGCCCTGCCACTGGAACTGGCGCAGGCCCAGCGCGCTGGCGAATCACTGGCTCTGGTCATGATCGATGTCGATCACTTCAAACAGATCAACGACACCCACGGCCATCCGGCCGGTGATGAAGTGCTGAAAGCGCTGGCCACGGTGCTGCGCCAGCAAACCCGCGCCGGCGACATTCTCTGTCGTTACGGTGGCGAGGAATTCATCGTCGTATTGCCGCACATGACGCTCAACGATGCCTGCATCCGCGCCGAAGTCTGGCGCCGCTGCTTCGCCGAGATCAGCGCCACCCACGGCGACGTGCGCCTGCAGTCCACCCTGTCCGCCGGTGTCGCCGTGTTCCCGCTGCACGGCCGCAACCGCGATGAACTCATCGCCGCCGCCGACGCCGCGCTCTACCGCGCCAAACGCGACGGCCGCAACCGCATCGACGTCGCGCAAGAGCCGGCCATGGCCGTGCAGTGAGTACGCTGCCGGATTTGGCCGCTTGCTCGTAGGATGGGTAGAGGCAAAGCCGAAACCCATCGTTTCAATATTCGAACAGGCGATTGTGTGCGGGGCGATTTGTCGGTGTGAAATTTGATTGCAGGTGAGCGAAATGCTTTTGCCTGGCCGCAACGCTTTACGCCGATGGGTTTCGCTGCGCTCTACCCATCCTACGCCGTAGCGCCGCGCACATTTTTTGCTTTGGATTGATGTTGTTGCACAGGCCGGCCCTTGTGTGAACGGCCTGTGCCGTGCGCGCTGATCAGCTGCCGGCTTTGTTTTGCAGGCGGGCGTCGACGCGTGCCAAATGGCTGCGGAAAATTTCCTGAAGATTGTGATCGCCGGCTTTTCCGGCGAGGTCGATGGCGCGCTGGAAGTGTTCGCGGGCGCGTGCCAGCTGATTATCCTGCTCCAGCGCTTCACCGAGGCTGTCGTGGACATTGGCTGAATCCGGGTACAGCGCCGCGTTGCGTTCAAATGCGGCGATCGCATCGGTCAGCCGTTTGGCTGCCAACAGCCGGTAGCCGAGCAGGTTGACGAGGTTTTCCGGCATCGGCACGGTGTAGCCGTAGCGCGCGGACAGGGTGCGGTAATGTGCGTCCAGCGCGTCAAGACTGGTGAGTTCGGCGGGCACCCAGCCGGACCATATCTGGCGCAGGCCCAGATGAAATGCCGGCACCGGAATACTGCCGTGATCTTCGGTTTCCAGTTCACGCATGCGATGTTGCAGTGACGCGGGTGCCTGCGCGGCCAGCAATTTTCCGAAATTTCGAAACGCCTCCTGATATGCGGCCTCGTCGCCGAGCGCGGCAAAATAAACGCGCGGCAAATTGGCCGGCAATTTGGTCAGACGTTCGCCGGCTTGATTCAGCCATTTCTGATTGTCCCAGTGCAGCACCGGACTGGCCGCGACATGGGCCTGAAACAGGTGCGGACGGTTCAGCAGGCTGTGCGTCACCAGCAAGCCGCCGAGTGAATGGCCGAGAAATATCCGGTACGGCTGTATGCGGTAATTGCGCTCGATGTAGGGCTGCAATTCTTTTTCGATGAAATCGAGAAACGCTTCGGCGCCGCCGGTGTTGGGCCGTGCAGCGATGCGGGTCGGCGTGAAATCGCGCCAGCGATCAATGTTGGCAATACTGACCAGAATCATTTCCGGCGCCGCGCCGTTGGCGCTCAAGGCATCGAGCTGGCCGGGCACATGACTGAGCAAGGGCTCATGACCATCGAGCAAATACACCACCGGATAGCGGGCGTTGCTGCCGGCATAGGACGCCGGCACCCGCACCAGTACGCGCCGATCTTCATTCAACACGGTTGAGCGCAAATGATGCACACGATGTTCGACGCTGATCAGCGGACGATCGCGCGCGCCGGCGGTGTCGGCCGGTGCAGCTTCCGTGGCGCTGGTTGCCGCGCGCGCCGGTGATTGCATGGATAACACTGGCATGGACAACAGCGTGCCGATCAGCGCCAGAGCAATCAGCATGATCCGTGACCGGTGTGCGGTGCGGAAACGGGAATGTGCAGCAGACATGTAACCTCCTTGTGCGGCGGAAGCGATGCCGATGGCAGCAGCCAGGGTCATCGCGGGAACGACGCGGACGACAGCCCCACGCCGCGCGTGGGCAACATGCCACAGCGGGACGGGGCGCAACACCGTGTTCGCGGCTGGCGGTGATATTCACTGCTGCACTGCGTGAAGGGCAGTGCCGGAAGTCATGGGATCAGGGGGGCGGAGTTTTTTTGCGGGTGTGTTGTGTGCCGGAAGTGGTGTCGCGAGGATGTTTAATTTCTGGCAGCAACGCTTTACGCCGATGGGTTTCGCTGCGCTCTACCCATCCTACGGCCTGCAGCTGGAAATTCTCCATTGCGCAGGATGGGGAGAGGCGAAGCCGAAACCCGACCTGCACTTGGCGGTTTTTTTGCTTTTTCAGGCGGCGTTGCCGGCGGCGTGTGCCGAAGCCCAGGCCCACT
Source organism: Permianibacter sp. (assembly GCA_041913605.1). Taxonomy (GTDB): domain Bacteria; phylum Pseudomonadota; class Gammaproteobacteria; order Enterobacterales; family Permianibacteraceae; genus Permianibacter. Next base: position 11,858 of record JAYSEY010000010.1, on the reverse strand, counting down.
GGAAGTTGTAGCCGCCGAGCCAGCCGGTGACATCGACGACTTCGCCGATGAAAAACAATCCGGGTACGGCATTGGCCATCATGGTTTTTGAGGACAGGTCACGGGTGTCAACGCCGCCGAGTGTCACTTCGGCTTTCTTGTAGCCGACGGTGCCGGCCGGTTGCACCTGCCAGTGATGCAGTTCCTGCGCGATCTGTTGCAGGGCTTTGCTGCTGAATTGTTTCAGCGGTTTGTTGCTGGCACGTTCATCGCACCAGAGCTGGGCGAAGCGTTTCGGCAGGTGTTCACCGAGCGCGTTGGCGAGCAGTTGTTCGCTGCTGCTGCGGGCGGCGAGTTCGCTGGCGAAATCGCAGTGGGGCAGCAGATCGATGCTCAGTGTCTGACCGGGTTTCCAGTACGAGGAGATCTGCAGGATTGCCGGACCACTGACGCCACGATGCGTAATAAGGATCGCTTCGCGGAAAGCGTTTTTTCCGCAGCGCACGTCGGCATCGACGGCGATGCCGGACAGTTCGGCGTACTGTTGCCATTGCGCGGCCGGAAAGGTCAGCGGCACCAGTGCCGGCGCGGTATCCACCACGCGCAAACCAAACTGGCGCGCCAGTTCGTAGCCAAAGCCCGTGGCGCCGATTTGCGGTATCGACAAGCCGCCGGTGGCGACGATCAGTGACGCTGCCGAAAAGCGTCCGCGCGTGGTCTGCAGCGCAAAATGCTCGCCGGTTTTGTTCACGGTTTCGACGCGCGTGTCGGTGCTCCACTGCACGCCGGCATCGCGGCATTCATCGATCAGCAGGTCGATGATTTGTTGGGCGCTGTCATCGCAGAACAATTGGCCGAGGGTTTTCTCGTGGTAGCGGATGCCGTGTTTGCGGATCAGCTGCAGGAAATCCTGCGGCGTGTAGCGGGCCAGTGCCGAGCGGCAGAAATGCGGATTCTGCGACAGGTAGTTGGCCGGGCTGGCGTGCAGGTTGGTGAAGTTGCAGCGGCCACCGCCGGAGATGCGGATCTTCTCGCCGATCTGGTTGCTGTGATCGATCAGCAGCACGCGCCGGCCGCGCTGGCCGGCGGTGAACGCGGCAAACATGCCGGCGGCGCCGGCGCCGATGACGATGACATCAAATGCGGGTGAATGCTGGCGCACGGGCGGCGGCTTCCGGTGACAGGGGGATCAGGACGGCAGGCGATCCCGGACACTTCGCTATGGTGATCGGGGCGGCGGGTTCAGCCGGGGTGGCAGTGTAGCCGACCCCTTGGCCGCTGTTCGCCGCCGGCTGCGTGCTGCGAACCTGCGCTCCGGCCCGGCTGGCGATCAAACCGCCGCGCCGGCGTATCCCCTACAATGCCTGCCTCGTTTCGTTGTCCCGGTTGTTGTCCATGTCCGTTGTCCGCATCGCCACCCGCAAATCGCCGCTCGCGCTCTGGCAGGCCGAGTACGTCAAGGCCGAGCTGCAACGCCACCATCCCGGCCTGCAGGTCGAGCTGGTCGGCTTCACCACCCAGGGCGACCGCATCCTCGACGCGCCGCTGGCGAAAGTGGGCGGCAAGGGCCTGTTCGTCAAGGAACTGGAAAACGCCATGCTCGCCGGCGATGCCGATCTGGCCGTGCATTCGATGAAGGACGTGCCGGTCGATTTCCCCGACGGCCTGCATCTGGCGGCCATCTGCCCGCGCGAAGACGCCCGCGACGCCTTTGTCTCCAATCACTACGACAGCCTCGATGCCCTGCCGCAGGGCGCAAAAGTGGGCACCAGCTCACTGCGGCGTCGCTGCCATCTGGCCCGGCTGCGCCCGGATCTGGTCATCGACGATCTGCGCGGCAATGTCGGCACCCGGCTCGGCAAGCTCGACGCCGGCCAGTACGACGCCATCGTGCTGGCGGTCGCCGGCCTGAAGCGGCTGGGGCTGGGTGCGCGCATCCGCGCAGCGCTGGATCTGTCCGCCTCGCTGCCGGCCGCCGGCCAGGGCGCGGTCGGCATCGAATGCCGTCGCGACGATGCCCGCATCAATGCCCTGCTGGCGCCGCTGCACCATCGCGACACCGCGCTCTGCGTGCGCGCCGAACGGGCCATGAACGCCCGTCTGATGGGCGGCTGTCAGGTGCCCATCGCCGCCTATGCCGAACGTCAGGGCGAGCAGCTGTGGCTGCGCGGCCGCATCGGCTGGCCCGACGGCCGCGCGCTGCTGCTGGCCGAAGCCCGGGGCGGCGTCGCCGATCCGGAGGTGCTCGGCCTGCAGGTGGCCGAACAACTGCTGGCTCAGGGCGCGGCCGGCATTGTTGCCGGCGTGCTGGCCGACGGCTGAATGGCGCTCAACCTGCAGCGCGGTCAGGCCTATCCGCCGCTGCGCCAGCGTGTCGCCCTGACCCGGCCGGCCGGTCGTGGCGAAGGGCTGGCCGAACGCTTGCGCGGTATCGGCGCGGCGGTGGAAATGTGGCCGTTGCTGCGCATCGAGCCGCGCACGCTGCCGCCCATCGCCACCGAAGACGAACCGGATCTGCTCATCTTTACGTCGCCAGCCGCCGTCGAACACGGCCGGCCGCAATTGCCGGAACGCTGGTCGGCGAAACCGCTCTATGCCGTCGGTCGCGCCACCGCCGAGCTGCTGGAATTTCTCGGCTGGCCAGGCGCGCGCTACCCGCTGATCGAGAACACCGAAGGCCTGCTGGCGATGGACGCCCTGCAGCAGGTCGAGGGCTTGCGCATCCGCATCGTGCGCGGCAATACCGGCCGGCCGGTACTGGCCGAACAACTGCGTTCACGCGGTGCCGACGTGCGCTATTACGAAGTCTATGAACGGCTGCCGCCGGTGCGCGAAACCGCGCAGGGCCTGCTGGAATTTGCCCGCGATGGCGGCGTGATCCTGATCACCAGCGGCGAAGCGCTGAGCCAGCTTTGTGCAATAATCCCCGGCCACTTGCGCCGGCAGGTCGTGGTGGTCACCGCAGGAGAGCGCATCGGCGAATTTGCCACGCGCGAATTCCCGCGCGTGCACATCGCCGCCGGTGCCGACGAAGACAAACTGTTTGCCGCCTGCCAGCGCGCCCTGCGCCAGCGTTGAGGCTTGCCCGGCGCGCCGCCGGCGGCTTTGCGACCCAGAAAGGATCGCCCATGGATCGTAACGACGTGCCCGCGCCCTATTCCGCTCCCCCTGCTCCCGTCGCCACGCCGGCCGCGCGCAGTCCGCTGCCGCTGATCATCGCCGTGGTGCTGCTCGGCGTCGCCGGCAGCGGCCTCTATCTGCAACACGCGCGCTATCAGGAATTGCAGCAGACCCAGACCGCCCAGCAACAGGCGCTCAGCGATCTGCAGCGCGGCTGGGAAGCGCGTCAGGCACGCGACGAAGATGCCCAGCGGGCGCTGCAAAACCGGCTCGACAACCTGCAAACCGCGCACGACAACCTGCGCGCGCAATTCGCCGGCGGCGCCGAACGCTTCGCCGATGCCCAGCGCCTGCATGCGGCGCAATACCTGCTGCTGCAGGCCAACCAGCGGCTGGCGCTGACCCAGGACGTCGCCGCCGCGCTGCAATTGCTGGAGTCGGCCGATCTGGAACTGGCCGGTGGCCGCGACAGCAGCTTTGCGCAGCTGCGCCGCGATCTGGCCCGCGAACGCGGTCGCCTCAATGCCCTGCAACTGGCCGATGTCCGCGCCCTTGCCGAGCAACTGGCCGGCATCCAGCAACAGGTCAGCCAGCTGCAACCGCTGGCGCCGGTGTTGCTGGCCGAGGCCGACGGCGCCGCACCGGCGGCCAGTCGCAGCGACACCTCCTGGCTGGGCAGTTTCGCCGCCACCTGGAAACGCTACAGCGGCGACTGGTTTCTGGTCCGTCGTCATGCCGAGCCGGTTACCGCGCCGCCCGATGAGGCCAATTTCCGCCAGTTCACGCTCGCCATCGGCGTCGCGCTGTCGGAAGCGCAACTGGCAGCACTCCGGCACGATCAGGGCTGGTATCAATCGGCGCTGGCGCGCGCCCAGCATCTGCTGCACGCCGGCCTGAACGGCGGCCCGGCCGTCGACGCGCTGCAAACCCGGCTGCGTGACATGGCCACGCAAAACGTCGCCGTGCCGGCCGACATCAAACTCGATTCGGCGCTGCTGCGTGTCGCGGCGCCGCTGCCGGTGATGCCGGCGACACCGGTGAAAAACGCCGGCGAGGCAGGCAGGGAGTCCGGCAAGTGAAATCACGCTGGCTGTTTCTGGCTGCATTTGTCATCGGCGCGATTGGCGGTCCGTGGATCGCCAGCCTGCCCGGCTTCGTGATGATCGGTTACGGCGATGTCACGGTGGAATTGCGCCTGTCACTGGCGCTGGCGCTGAGCGCATTGCTGGCGCTGGCCCTGCTGTTCATCGGTGGATTTATCGGCGTCGCCGGCACCGCCAACGATCACATCCGCCTGTTCACCCGTGGCAAGCGCCGGCGCAAGGCACGCGAACAAACGCTGCAAGGCGTGCGGGCCATTTTCGAAGGCCGCTGGAGCGACGCCGAAGCCTTGCTGACCGCGGCGGCGAAGCGCTCCGATTCGCCAGTGGTGAACTATCTGGCGGCGGCGATGGCGGCGCAGGAACTGGGCGCCATCGAGCGCCGCGATCAGCATCTGCAACAGGCGCACATCAGCACGCCGGATGCCGACATCGCTGTTGGCCTGACCGAAGCGCGTCTGCATTTGCGCAGCGGTCATTACGAACTGGCGCACGGTGTGCTGCTGCAACTGGATCGGCTGGCGCCACGTCACGCGCCGGCACTGAAACTGCTGCAACACGTGCAGCGCCGGCTGGGTGAATGGGAAGCGCTGGCGCGCCTGCTGCCGCGCTTGCAGAAATTCGCCGTACTGCCACCGGCGCGGCTGCAAAGACTGGAAGGCGAGATCCTGCGCGCGCGCCTGAAACAGGCCAGCGGTGATCAGCCGAAACTGCGCGAGATCTGGAAAAGCGCCACGCGTCCGGCGCGTCGCGATGTACCGACGTTTATCACCTACGCGCGCGGCCTGATCGCCGCCGGCGCCGGTCACGAAGCCGAGCGTTTGTGTCGCGGTGTGCTCGAAGACAACCAGCACAAGGATCTGATCCGTTTCTACGGCGAGATCCCCGGTCGCGATGCGCGTGCGCAACTGACTACGGCCGAAAAATGGCTGGAAAAACGCAGCGCCGATGCCGCCATGCTGTGGACACTCGGCCGCCTCGCGGTGCGCGCCCAGCAATGGATCAAGGCGCAGCGCTATCTGAACGATCTGATCAAGACTGAACCGGCCGCTGACGTCTGGTTGCTGCTCGCCGACGTGTATGAACATCTCGCCGAGCCGGATCAGATGCAGGCCTGCATCAGTCGCGCATTGCAACAGGCACGGCGCGAGCGCAGCAGTTCATGAGTGCCAGCGAACCGGTGCTGATTGTTGATGACTGGAACCGTCCGGTCGCCACGGTCACTCGCCGGGAAATGCGTGCCCACAAACTCGCCCATCGCGCCACGTACATACTGGTGTTTGATGACGAACAGCGACTGTGTGTGCAGCACCGTTCGCTGGCCAAGGATTATTGCCCCGGCTGGCTCGATGCCGCCGCCGGTGGCGTGGTCACCAGCGGTGAAAGCTATGCGCTGAGCGCCGAGCGCGAACTGCAGGAAGAACTCGGCATCCGCGCACCGCTGACCGTGCTCGATGATTTCTACACACAAGGCGAAGACGGCGGCCGCGCCTGGGGGCGCATCTACGTCTGTCACTGGCCGCGCGCGCGGCATCATGAAGTGCAGGCACAGGCCGAAGAGATCAGCGCACTCGAATGGCTGCATGTTGACGAACTGAAAGCCCGCGATCAGACCGGCCAGCGCGTCACGCCCGACAGCCTGCTGGCCGTGGACATTGCCCTCGGCAAACCGCGTGCACCGATCTGCGAACCGGGCGTCGTGCTGTGCGACACGCGGCGCCGCGACGACACACTGATCCTGATCGAACGCAGCAAGGCCGAACTGCTCGGCGATACCCTGTGGCTGGTGCGCTGGCGCGGCACCAGCGAGCTCATCAGTGAAAACGTGCTGCGCAGTTTCTGGCGCGACGGTGACAACGTACGCGCGCGCTTCGCAGTGGTTTGAGTGCCGGCAAAGGTGTGGATGTGTACCGGTAAATGCCGTGTAGTCGAACGCGTGTATCCGCGTTCAGCAAGCCAGTGGAATTCCGTTCCTCCTGAGCCTGTCGATGGATGAAACGGCACGCCGCCGAACCCGGGTCTGTGCACAGGCGTCAGCAGAAAATCCGCGCTTCCGGATGCCTCGACAGACTCAGCAATAAACGTACGCCGCATGTACGACACTGTCGTCAAAAACCGGGAACCCGCATCGCCACCATCATCATGAACACTTCTCGCCCTGTCATCCTGCGTCTGGCCTTACCGGTGCCGCTGCGTCGCCTGTTCGACTACCGCGTGCCCGCCGCGTTTGCCGATCGCCACCTGCAACGCGGCATGCGCGTGCGCGTGCCGTTTGGCCGGCGCGAACTGACGGGCGTGCTCTGGGACGTGGTCACGCAAAGCGATCAGCCGGCCGACAAACTGCTCGACATTCTCGACCTGCCCGACAGTGCATCGCTGATCAGCACCAGCATGCTGGAGTTGCTGGCTTTTGCCGCGCAGTACTACCTGCATCCGCTCGGCGATGTGCTGAGCGCGGCGTTTCCGGTGTTGCTGCGCGATGGCGATGCACCGCGCGGCGAACAACTGCCGGCCTGGCGTGTCACCGACGCCGGCCGCGATGCTGATCCGGCGCAGCTGAAGCGCGCACCGCGCCAGCGCGCCCTGCTGCAACAATTGCGCAGCAGCGAAACCGGATTGCTGCAGGCCGAACTGGTCGCCACCGGATATGACCCGGCGCTGCTGCGCACGCTGGCAAAACGTGGCTGGATTGAACGTTACACACTGGCCACCGCCTACGCGGACGACAGCCATTCACGCGTCACGCCGCGCGTCGGCGAAAGCAAATGGCCGCTGAACAGTGCGCAACAAGCAGCGGTGGATCTGGTGTGCAAGGTAATGCAAACCGGTACGCGCAGCGCGGCCGGTTTCGCGCCGTTCCTGCTTGAAGGCGTCACCGGCTCCGGCAAAACCGAGGTGTATCTCGAGCTGATCGCAGCCGTGCGCGCGCAGCACCGTCAGGCGCTGGTGCTGATCCCGGAAATCGGTCTCACACCGCAAACGGAAGCGCGTTTCCGTGAACGCTTTGGCGACGATGTGGTGGTGCTGCACTCGGCACTCACGGATCGCCAGCGCTGGCAGGGCTGGGAAGCAGCGCGCAGCGGGCGCGCCGGTGTCGTGCTGGGTACGCGCTCGGCGTTGTTTGTGTCACTGCCGCAACCGGGTTTGCTGATCGTCGATGAAGAACACGATCTGTCATTCAAACAGCAGGAAGGTTTCCGCTATCACGCCCGCGATCTGGCCGTGCGCCGCGCGCAAATCGAAAACATACCGGTGGTGCTCGGCTCGGCGACACCGTCACTGGAAACGCTGCGCAATGTTGCGCTCGGCCGCTACACCGCCTTGCAGCTGCCGGCGCGTGCCAACGCCAGCGTGCTGCCGCCGGTGCATCTCATCGATGTGCGTCAGCAAGCAATGGATGAAGGCTTGTCACCGGCGCTGCTGAAAAAAATTGCCGCGCATTTGCAACAACAGGGTCAGGTGCTGCTGTTTCTGAACCGGCGCGGTTACGCACCGACCCTGATGTGCCACGACTGCGGCTGGGTTGCCGACTGTCCGCGCTGCGATATCCGTTACACGCTGCACCAGAAAATCAAACGCCTGCGCTGTCATCACTGCCTGTCTGAAAAAGCCGTACCGGCACACTGCCCGCAATGCCGCTCGACACGCTTCGTGCCACTTGGTCAGGGCACCGAGCGCATCGAAGACGCGCTGAACAAACATTTTCCCGATGCGCCGGTGGCGCGCATTGATCGCGACACCACGCGTGGCCGCGAGAGCATGCAACGCTGGGTCGATGCCATCCGTGCCGGGCGCTACAAAATTTTGCTCGGCACGCAGATGCTCGCCAAAGGTCACGATTTTCCCGACGTGACACTGGCGGCGCTCATCGACGTGGACGGCGCTTTTTTTGCCACCGATTTCCGCGCGCCGGAACGGCTGGCACAACTGATCACGCAAGTGGCCGGTCGTGCCGGTCGCGGCACACGCGCCGGAGAAGTGTTGTTGCAGACACACCAGCCGGAACACGTGCTGCTGCAAAAACTGGTGCGCGAAGGTTATCGCGCCTGGGCCGATGCCGCGCTTGCCGACCGCGAAGCCCACTGGCTGCCACCGCATCGCAGTCACGTTCTGCTACGCGCCGAATCCGCCGACGGACAACACGCGCAAACATTGCTGCGCAAATTCCGCGATCTGCTGCGCACACAACAAACTGATCACGCCATCGACAGCTACGGCCCCGTCGCCGCCCCGCAAGCCCTGCGCGCCGGCCGTTACCGCTTTCAACTGCTCATCGAAAGCGACCGCCGCGGCCTCATCCAGCAACTGCTGACACCGCTGCTGCAACAGGCAGAAACCTGGCCGGAAGCGCGCAAAGCAAGATGGAGTGTCGATGTGGATCCGCAGGAGATGGTCTAGTTTCCTGATCCGCCATTTTACTGATTCGACGTTTCCAGCTTTCGGATTTGATTGAGACAGTTCGATACAGAATCGCGTACAAACCTATACAAACCGAATTCGTCACAAATCCGGTTCAAATTCATTGGCACTTTCTCTAGACTCGCCGCGCGCACGGACACATGGAGTTTGCTGCGCTGTTCAATCCGGGAGACAGGAATGCAATATTTGGCTGTTGCCGCTGCTGCGGCCGCGTTACTAACGCTGATGGCGCCGGTGGCGGCATCTAGGCAGGACGCACAATCAGCACGACAGAATGCTCCGTCAAAAAATGCCATCAGTACCGAGTTGCGACAGACGATATCGGAGCCGGATGTCTGGACCATCACTCATGAGCGCGGACTGATTGGTAGTATCAACCAGGGCGGTGCATTGAAAATTGACATCAATCGGGATGGTATCGACGAGCTTGTGGGGCTTAGTTACACCTATATCTCAGGTGTACAGCATCTGTCGGTGATGCAATGGCAGGCAGAAAAGGCCGAGTTGCGGCTGGTTCGTCAATCAGAAACCATTGAGGGCCCGCTACATTCGGTGTTTCGTGATGAGCATGGCCGCGCGTTGGCCATAACCGGTTCAGAGTCCCTGAGTCTTGTTGACCTCGATACCATGAAAATTGTGGCCAAGCGCGAGGGGTTCGCCACCACTTCTGGTTCGATCACGTTTTCTGACTTCAACGATTCCGGAAGTGGCTCGTTGCTGGTGAGCGTACGAAATGCCATCCACGTCCTGTCAACGGCAGATCTTTCCACAAAATCAATTGTTGCCAGTGGTCGGCACAACGAAATCGGCAGTTTTGTTGCGAGTGGGAAGCTGTCTACATTGGCTTACGAAACAGACTATTCAACTCCGTATCCGCACAAGTGTCGGATAAATGCGTTGCAGCACGATGCCGGCACTTGGGTGCCCAAATCAACAATCACTCTTGATGGGACGTGCTCGCTTGGTGACGGCCACTGGCGCACGGATATCAACAGTGATGGTGTACACGAATATCTGTGGCGGTTCAGTGATGGTTCCCGACACAAGGTTGCTTTGCTGGACTTCAAATCGGCGTCAGTTCGCTGGACGCAGGAACTCAGCAGCTTTGACACCAAGTTTGCTGGTGAGGTTGATTGGAACGCGGATGGCGGAAATGATTTACTGCTGATCACTCCATGGTCTCGCTCCGTCGTCGGCATTGATGGAAAAACCGGTAGTGTGTTGTCTGTGCCTGTTCCGGCTGATCGTGTGCAGGATTGGTTTGTTGCCTTTGATGTCAATGGTGACGGCATGCGAGACATGATGGGCCCCAGAACCGTGGGCGGCTCTGGCGTTCAATGGACCGGTATTGACATTGTGGATGGGCGACGCGTGTGGGACAGCACTGACGCCGGGAGTGCATTCACCGCGCTGGCATTGGCGCGTGATGAAAGCGGGGATACGCTCTTCAGTCTTTCCGGTGAGTCTCATGACAATCCCGGAACAGGGAGATTTCTTTCTGCATTGAGCACGGGTGATCTGTCTGACAAATGGCGAATTGAGCTGTTTCCGTTTGATAACAACAGAAACGTGGCGTATGCCGTCTTCGCACATGACAATGACGGCGATGGTCGGGACGAAGTCAATGTAATCGCAAGAAAGGACAATCAGCTGGTTTTGTTTGTCGTCGACATCAGAACTGGACGATACCTTACTCAGATACTGAGGCCGAATACACCGAATGGGCTGGTATTCAAGCTTCATGATTTGAACGGCGATCAGAGAGCGGATCTGGTGATCAGCGATGGTAACGGCATACTCGTGCGCGATTTGCGCAGTGGCGAAACGCTGGCAGCAAATGAAGACAATCCTGACCTGCGTTGGGTATTCAATTTCGCTAGTGTCGACCGGGATCGGGATGGAAAAACAGAATTGTATGCGAACGCCCATGCAGATGGGCAACGGCGAATTCTCCGCCTTGGCCGTCGCAACGCCGACTTGGTCATTGAGCAGACATTGGAGGCATCTCCTTACCAGACGCAACAGTTGTTGAACTTTGACGTAGATGCTGATGGACACGAGGAACTGCTTGCGGCAAACCAGAGCGGTGATTTGCTTGTGCTCAACAGCGACGGGGTCGGGTGGACCAAACTGCTGACGGCTTGCGCAAGTATTCCAGCGACGATAAGTGCTGTGAGCAGCAATGAACTGTTAGTGATTTGTGGCACCCAGTCGGTGCTGTATGACGCGGAAACACGCGCATCCACTTGGATTGCCAAGCAGCTATCGTCATACGTGTTTTCTCAACACTCAGTGGCGACTTTTGGGGATGAGGGGGGGCGTAGCATCTACCTCGGCGGCTCCAAATTGTCCCGTCTGGCTTGGGTGGGCGAGGTCCGCAAACCGATCGCACTACCACTTCAACTGAGTACGCATTGGCGCACCGCCTCATCCGTGGATTTGCCGGTACAAAACCCGAATCCGTCACTGACGCTAACGGCGACCGTATCGGTCAATCCGGGCAAGGGCAGTGCTGCAGTAGAAGGGACGCGACTGACCTATACACCGTCCGGCAACAGTCTTGATGCCGATACGCTGTACTACACGGTCAGCAATGGCTATCTGAACTCCGATCCGGCCAAAGTCGACATTGTTCGTACCAACACCACACCGGTGGCAGGCGCTGGCTCCAGCCTGTCCGTGACCGCTGGTCAGAGTGTTTCGGGAAGCGTGCAGGCAGTGGATGCCGATAGCGATCCGCTTAGCTACCGCGTCACCACGGCAGCCACCAAAGGCACGTTTACCGTCAATGCCAATGGTTCGTTCAGCTATCAGGCGAACGCGTCGTCAACAGGCAGCGACGCGGTGACCCTGGTGGCCAGCGACGGCATTGCCGACAGCCAGCCGATCAGCATCAGTTTCAGCATCACAGCGCCGGCAAAATCCGGCGGCGGCGGTGGCGGTGGCGCTGCAGCGGCCATAGGACTGTTGCTGGTGCTGGTGGCACTGCGTCGCAAGCGCGCACACTGAAACGTCGGCATGAAGCAAAGAAGGCAGCGGAGACGCTGCCTTCTTTGCTTGTCAGAGTTCGAGCAGTGTCGAAAATGCTTGGGTGATTCCCGGCTCTGACAGGTGTCCGGAGAAGGACGGCGAGACTTTGTCGGAGGACTGGATGAGCGTTCGGCATAGGGAAATCGTGTCTGACCTTGGCGGATCCCCACAAAATTCCCTGCCAAATCAAACAAATGTAACCAACGCCAT